>NZ_LR134406.1:1360939-2041409 GCF_900637725.1 Arachnia propionica
TCTGGTCACGAACATGACCAAGATCAAGCACCCCTTCGACGAGGGTCAGAAGGGTCAGAAGGGCATCGAGTGGTGAACATTCCCCGTTTCGTCATTGCCGCAGCCGCGTCGGGGCAGGGCAAGACCACCATCACTACCGGGATCATCGCGGCGCTGGCCGCCCGTGGGATGGTGGTCCAGGGTTTCAAGGTGGGTCCCGATTTCATCGATCCGGGTTACCATGCGCTCGCCTCGGGACGGGTGGGGCGCAACCTGGATCCGTTCCTGGTGGGGGAGCGCCGGGTGGCGCCCCTGCTGGCCCACGGTGCCCGGGGAGCCGAGATCTCCGTGATCGAGGGTGTGATGGGCCTGTTCGACGGGCAGCTCGGTACCCGCGGGTTCGGGTCGACGGCGCACGTCGCCGCACTCGTCGACGCCCCGATAGTGCTGTGCCTGGATGCCTCCCACACCTCGCGTTCCGTGGCGGCGGTCGCGCTGGGCCTGACCCACTACGACCCCGCCCTGAACTTCGCGGGGGTGATCATCAACAAGGTGGCCTCCCCGAGGCATCGCGAGGAGGTGCTGTCCGCCCTGGAGGGAATGGAGCTGCCGATCCTTGGGGTGCTGCCACGCGATGCCGCCATCGAAGCGCCCTCGCGGCATCTCGGGCTGGTTCCCGTGGAGGAACGGGCCGATGCGAACGCGACCATGGAACGGCTGGCCTCCCAGGTCAGCGCGCACATCGACCTGGACGCCCTGATTGCGGCGGCGCGGTCCGCCCCGGAACTGGACGTCACCGCGTGGGACCCGGCCGCTGAGGTCACACCCCCAAGCGGATGCCGGCCCGTGGTTGCGGTCGCGGGCGGCAGAGCCTTCACCTTCCGCTACCCGGAGACCGTGGAACTGCTCGAGGCCGCGGGCTGCCGGGTGCAGGTCTTCGACCCCGCCGTCGACGACCGGCTGCCGGAGAACACTGCGGGCATCTATCTGGGGGGAGGGTTTCCCGAGGTTCACGCGGCAGCCTTGGCCTCACGGGCCGATCTGCGGCAGGAGATCGCGGACTTCGTTGCCTCCGGGGGACCGGTGGTGGCGGAGTGTGCAGGAATGCTGTACCTGTCCGGCAGCGTCGACGCCACCGGCATGGTCGGTGCGATTCCCGGGGTGGCGGCCATGGGTCCGCGCCTGACCCTCGGATACCGGAGAGCCACGACGACCCGGGACGGTTTCTACGCGCGGGCCGGGGAGGAGATCACCGGGCACGAGTTCCACCGCACCACGACCCAGTTCCCTCCCGGCAGCGAACCCGGCTGGGAGTGGGAGACCCCCGACGGTCCCAGGACCGACGGCTGGGCCCGGGGCAACGTGCACGCCTCCTATCTTCACGTTCACTGGGCCGGGCATCCCCAGCTGGCCCAGAGGTTCGCCGAGGCGGTCCACGCCCACCGGCCGGACCCCGCCGCAGGCGCGGGAATCGTGTCGCGCAGTGCCGCTTCCCCGGGGGACTTCGACCTGGACCACCACGGCGATGCGGAACTCGCGGATGGCATCGAGGACCTGGCCGTGAACGTCCGTTTGACGTCCCCTCCGCAGTGGCTGCTGGCAGAGATTGGGGCCGTGGAGCTGGCTCCCTATCCGAAAACGGGGGAGACCATCGAGGTGCTCGCCGCCTGGCACAGGACCGGACCGGAATGCGTGCTGCCCGTCGCCGGGGTGGCGGAGGCGTTCACCCTCGTCGCCCGCGGGTTGCGGTACCGGCATCCCGCGGTGATCCATCCGCAGTTCACCGAACCCGAGGCCGCGCTTCGAGCCGCGGGGGTGGTGCCGCAACGGGTGCTGCTCTGGCCGGAGGACGGGTTCCGGTTGGATGTGGAGCGGGTCCCGGAGACGGCCGATCTGGTGTTCGTCGGGAATCCGACCAATCCGACCGGGGTGCTGCATCCCGCCGATCAGATCAGGCGACTGATCAGGCCGGGCCGGGTGGTGGTGGTCGACGAGGCGTTCATGGATGCGGTGCCGGGGGAGTCGCAGTCGCTGCTCGGTGGCGACCTGACCGGGGTGCTCGTGCTGCGCTCGCTCACCAAGACCTGGGGGCTGGCGGGGCTGCGGGTCGGCTACATCATCGGCGAGCCCACCCTGATCGCGGCTCTCCGGCGGATTCAGACGCCCTGGGCGGTATCGAGTCCCGCACTGGCGGCCATCCGCGCGGTCTGCTCCGACAGGGCGCGCTCCGAGACGCAACGCTGGCAGGAAGAACTTCGGGACGGCCGTGACGCCCTGACCGCGGATCTGCGGGCCCTGGGGTTGTACGTCGTCGATTCCGATGCTCCGTTCCTGCTGGTCCAAGGACCGACCGGGTTGCGTGAGAAATTGAGGGCGTGTGGGCTCGGAGTGCGTCGAGGTGATACCTTCCCGGGGCTGGATTCCGAATGGTTCAGGGTGCGCGTTCCTGAACCCGGGCTTCGGGCCCGTTTGATCGACGCGCTGGGCAAGGAGATGGAATGAGCGGTCGTGTCGTTCTCGTTGGTGCCGGTCCGGGAGATCCGGACCTGATCACGGTTGCCGGGTTGAAGGCCCTGCGCGAAGCCGATGTGATCGTCACCGACCGGTTGGTTCCGGAGGCCCTCCTGGCCGAGGCCGGGAAAGGGGCGGAGATCATTCCCGTCGGGAAGATTCCCCGCGGCAAGTTCACCCCGCAGGAAAGGATCAACGAGATCCTCGTCGAGCAGGCCTTGGCGGGCAGGGTCGTGGTGCGTTTCAAGGGCGGCGACCCGTTCGTCTTCGGGCGCGGCTACGAGGAGTGGCTGGCCTGTGTCGCTGCGGGCGTTCCCGTCAGCTACGTGCCCGGTGTCTCCTCGTCCATCGCTGGTGCCGGGCTGGCGGGGATCCCGGTCACCCAACGCGGCATCACGCAGGGTTACACCGTGGTCAGCGGGCACGTTCCCCCGGGCGACGAACGCTGCGACGTCGACTGGGAAGGCCTGGCCGGCTCCGGTCTGACCCTCGTGATCATGATGGGGGTGTTCCACCTGCCCCGGATCACCGAATGCCTGATCGAGGCCGGGCTGGATCCGCAGACCCCATCGGCCATGGTGGAGAACGCCGGCCTGCCCCAGATGCGGGTGCTGCGCTCCACCGTCGGTGAGATTGCGGAGATCGCGAAGGCGGAGGGAGTGCGTCCCCCGGCCGTCACGATCATCGGGGAGGTCGCGGGCCTCGGGGCCTGAGGAACGCGCCGAGGCCGTCTCCGGTCGGTACAGCCGGTCAGATGTCCAGATCCTCGACCATGGGTTGGGATTCCGCTCGCTCGATCTCGTCGATCAGGTAGTCAGGCATCTCGCCGCGCATTCCGGTGATGTCCCGGAAGACGTGCAGCTCACGGTGTTTCGTGTTCCACCACTCGCCTTCCCAGGTTTCCTGGTTCTCCCACAGGGGGGAGTTGTCGTCCTCGGCGGACATCCTGGACCAGTCCGGCTCGTCGCGTGTGTGCACGGCATACTGCCCACGCGCCGTGGCGTAGACGCTGAAGGTGCGTGTGCGCAGTCCCTCGTTCTGCTTCCGGCGGAGCAGGAGCCGACCGGAGAAGCGTTTCGTTCTCACGACGCCACCGTCGTCCACCTTGAGTTCAATGGTTTCCATGCCCGCTCCTTCCCGGTTCTTCTCATGCTGCGCCAGGTACAGCCTCAAACCCGCGGCGACGGCGGCCGACATCCCACCGGCCAGGTGAGATGCCCGCTCGAACATGGGCAGGTCGGACTCGGCGACGTACACATTCTTGCTGGGCATGAATATAAGTATGCGCATATTGGTCGGTGAGGGCAAACCGAGTGTTGAAGCTCATGGCGGCGTGTCCTCTCAGCACATGCCCCGTGCCCTCCCCGGGACTTTTGTCATGCGGGCACTTCATTGACCCATGCGAGGGCTTCCCGCGGGGTCGCCACCTGCGGCACGTCCTTCGGGACAGGGACGCGGCGCACCATGATCACCCGCACCCCCAGGTCGGCGGCGGCGGTCAGTTTCGCCTCGGTCAGGGAACCGCCCGAGTCCTTCGTGACCAACACATCGACCCCCAGGTCGCGCAGCAGTTCCTTCTCGGAGTCGACGGTGAACGGGCCGCGTTCCAGCAGCGGCCGCCACGAGCCGGGAAGCGGTTCCTCGGGGAGTTCCACCATGCGGGCCGCGACGTCCGGCAGGTTCCGGTAGTGGTCCAGCGACTGTTTGCCTACCGTCAGCAGCACCTTCTCGTATCCGGCGGCTTCCCGGGACGCCTCGTCGTGGGAGGCCACCCAGGTCCAGGTGTCTGCCAGCGGGTGCGAGGCCCAGCTTGGCCTGGAGATCCGCAGCAGCGGTGTCCCGGTACTCCGGCAGGCCGCCACCGCATTGGTGCTGATCTGCTCGGCGAAGGGATGGGTGGCGTCAACCACCCGGTTGATCCCGTTGCCCACCAGCCAGGCGGCCATCCCGTTCGCGCCACCGAAACCACCGACCCGCACCTCACCCGCTATGCGCGCCGGCCTGCGAACCCGCCCGGCCAGGGAAGTGATGACCTCGTGACCGTCCGTCACGAGAAGCTCTGCCAGGTCGCGGCCCTCGTTGGTGCCGCCGAGGATGAGGGTCTTCACGCGGACATTCAACCCCATTGTCCAGTCGTTAGTAATCTGGCCCCATGACTGTGAGCCTTGGCATGCCCGCAGCACCTGCGAAGGTGCTCGCGCCCCGTAGGAAATCCCGCAAGATCAAGGTCGGGTCAATCCACGTGGGAGGCGACGCACCGATTTCCGTGCAGTCGATGACCAACACCAAGACCACGGACATCAACGGCACACTGCAACAGATCGCCGAACTCACCGCTGCCGGCTGCGACATCGTCAGGGTCGCGGTTCCCAGCGCCGACGACGCGGAGGCGCTCCCGATCATCGCCATGAAGTCGCAGATCCCCGTGATCGCCGACATCCACTTCCAGCCCCGGTACGTCTTCGCCGCCATCGACGCGGGCTGCGCCGCGGTGCGTGTCAACCCCGGCAACATCAAACAGTTCGACGACAAGGTCGCTGAGATCGCCAAGGCCGCCACCGATGCCGGGGTGTCGCTGCGAATCGGTGTCAATGCCGGTTCCCTGGACAAGCGGCTGCTGGCCAAGTACGGGGCGCCCACACCGGAGGCGCTGGTCGAGTCGGCGATGTGGGAGGCGTCCCTGTTCGAACAGGTGGGTTTCTATGACTTCAAGATCTCCGTGAAACACCACGATCCCGTCGTCATGGTTCGCGCCTACGAACTGCTCGCGGAGGCCTGCGAGTACCCGCTGCACCTCGGCGTGACGGAGGCGGGTCCGGCCTTCCAGGGCACCATCAAGTCGTCGGTGGCCTTCGGGGCGCTGCTCAGCGAGGGCATCGGCGACACCATCCGGGTCTCCCTGTCCGCTCCGCCAGCCGAGGAGGTCAAGGTCGGCACCAAAATCCTGGAGTCCCTCAACCTGCGGCCCCGGAAACTGGACATCGTCTCCTGCCCATCGTGCGGACGCGCCCAGGTGGACGTGTACACCCTCGCGGAAGAGGTGACGAAGGGCCTGGAGGGTATGAAGGCCCCGCTGCGGGTGGCCGTCATGGGATGCGTGGTGAACGGTCCCGGCGAAGCCCGCGAGGCCGACCTGGGGGTGGCCTCCGGCAACGGGAAGGGCAAGATCTTCGTGCGCGGTGAGGTCATCAAGACCGTCCCGGAGGATCAGATCGTGGAAACCCTCCTCGCCGAGGCCCACCGGATCGCGGCTGAGATGAACGAGGTGGGCGAGCCCCAGGTGTCGGTTTCCTGACATGGCGACGAGGCTGCGAACTCTTGGCCCCCGGGATCTGTGGGCCATTCAGGAGTTCCTTCTGCAGCGCCCCGTCGAGAACCTTTTCCTGACATACAAACTGCACCAGTACGGTGTCGACGAACGTGCGCTCGGTTTCTTCCACGGTTTCGAGCGGGACGGGCAGCTGACCGCGGTCTGCATGGACGGCGGCACGCTGTTTCCCGCAGGCATCGACCCGGAGGCGATTCCCGCCTTCGTCAGTGCGGTCGGGGAAAGGCGCCACTGCGCGTCCATTCTCGGCCCGAGCATGATGGCGCTCGGCCTGTACCTGGGATTGACCACCCGATTCCGCGGTGACTGGATGAACGTGGTGAACGTGAGGCAGCGCCAGCCCCTGATGGCGCTCACGGGTCCGCCTCTGGTGGTTCCCGACCCGCGTGTGCGGCAACTGACCACCCGGGACTTCGACTCCTACCTGGCGGCATCCATCGCCATGTACACCGACGAGATAGGGGCCTCCCCCTACAAACACGGACCGGGATACGACGCCCACGTGAAGGACCGCCTCAGGGCGAGGGACGCCTGGGGTGTGGTGGACAACGGCAGGGTGATATTCAAGGCGGACCTGGGTCCCAGGATAGGGGACCATGCGCAGCTCCAAGGGGTTTGGCTGGACCCGTCGCTGCGGGGTAGGGGACAGTCAGCGGCGCTGCTGTCCGGAATGCTGACACAGGCCCAGGAACATCATCCGGTCATCAGTCTCTACGTGAACGATTTCAACACCCCCGCCATCCGGCTCTACGAACGATTGGGTTTCCAGGAGATCGGGTCGTTGTCAACGGTTCACTATTGATGCGGCGTCCTGGTTGTTGCTCCGGAGCATGACCGGATCGGGGCAACCGGGCGGTAGAGTTCTCCCGTCTCGGACAGGAAGGAACCTCTGTGATCACGCGCCTCAGCCAGTTGTTCGTTCGGACCCTGCGTGAAGACCCGGCGGATGCCGAGGTCGCCAGCCACCGGTGGCTGGTTCGGGCAGGATACATCCGTCGCGTCGCACCGGGGGTGTACTCGTGGCTGCCGCTGGGTCTGAAGGTGATGCAGAAGGTCGAGGGCATTCTCCGTGAGGAGATGGAGGCCGCAGGGGGCCAGGAGGTGCGGTTCCCCGCCCTGCTGCCCCGGGATCCCTACGAGGCCACCAACCGCTGGACCGAGTACGGGGAGAACCTGTTCCGGCTGCAGGACCGCCGTGGCAATGACATGCTGCTCGGCCCCACCCACGAGGAGATGTTCACCCTTCTGGTGGGTGACCTGTACAGCTCCTACAAGGACCTGCCCCTGATGCTCTTCCAGATCCAGACGAAATACCGCGACGAGGCCCGCCCCCGCGCCGGTCTGCTCCGGGGACGCGAGTTCGTCATGAAGGATGCCTACTCCTTCGACGTCGACGACGCGGGCCTGGAGGCCAGCTACCAGGCTATCCGGGACGCCTACATTCGCATCTTCGACCGTCTCGGGCTGGAGTACGTTATCGTGAAGGCCACGTCCGGGGCCATGGGCGGTTCTGCGTCCGAGGAGTTCCAGGCCGTGCTGTCCGCTGGGGAGGACAGTTTCGTGCGTTCACCTGGAGGTTACGCCGCGAACGTGGAGGCCGTGACGGTCACGTCCCCGCCCGCCGTCGACTCCGATGACGTGCCCGACGCTGTTGTCGTCGACACCCCCGGGACCCCGACCATCTCATCCCTGGTGGATTTGCTCAACACGAACCACCCTCGCGGCGACCGGGAATGGGACGCCGCCGACACCCTGAAGAACGTGGTGCTCAAGGTCACCGAGCCCGACGGGAGCATCTGGCCGTTGGCGATCGGATTGCCGGGTGACCGCGAGGTCGATGCCCGACGTCTCGCCGCAGCGCTGGCCCCCGCCGAGGCAGCCCCCTTCGAGGAGACCGACTTCGCCGCCCATCCATCGCTGGTCAAGGGCTACATCGGTCCTGGCGCGCTGGGGGAGAAGTCACCCTCCAAGGTGAGATACCTCGTCGACCCCCGGGTGGTCACCGGCACCGAATGGGTGACGGGCGCCGATCAGCAGGACCGTCACGTCATGCACCTGGTCGCGGGCCGCGATTTCACCCCCGACGGTGTCATCGATGTGGCCGAGGTGCGTGAGGGAGATCCCGCGCCCGACGGCTCCGGTCCGCTCAGCCTGGAACGCGGCATGGAGGTGGGCCACATCTTCCAGCTCGGCCGCAAATACGCCGAGGCGCTGGGCCTGAAGGTCTTGGACCGCAACGGCAAACTCGTCACCGTCACCATGGGTTCCTACGGGATCGGGGTCTCCCGCATCGTCGCCGCCGTCGCGGAGACCACCTGCGACGACAAGGGTCTCGCGTGGCCGGTGGAGCTGGCTCCCTACCAGGTGCAGGTGATGGTCACCGGCAAGGGCCAGGAAATGTTCCAGGCCGCCGAGGACCTGGCAGGGAAGCTCTCCGATCTCGGGCTCGACGTCCTCTACGATGACCGCAAGGCCAGTCCCGGAGTGAAGTTCACCGATGCGGAACTGCTCGGAATGCCTGTCGCCGTCGTGATCGGGCGGGGCCTGGCCAATGGGATGGTCGAGATCCGTAACCGCCGCACCGGGGAGAAACGCGAGGTGTCGGTGGCCGACGCCGTCGCTGCGGTCCGGGAACTCGCCGGAGACTGAACGTGTCCGGCTCAGGAGTGCACCCAGCCCGGCCAGGCAGGAAGCTTTCCACCCAGCGCCTGGACGTGGGGGACCTGGGCCAGAGCCTCGTTCAGCCAGTCCTTCTCACCGGCCGCGGCCACCGCTCCCGCGAGGCCGTCCAGCAGCTTCAGTTCCAATACCGTCTGGGCGGCCTGGAGAGATGCGGCGTCGGTGATGGAAGGCAGTTCGTAGTGACCGTCCTGGCGGGGTCGGTCGGTTCCTAGCATCGCGATCAACCGGTCCCGGAGGTCCTTCAGCTCGGTGTGCCGCGCCAGCAGGACAGCGTGCTGGGGGTCCTTCGGTGGCGTGAGGCCCAGTCCCTTCTCGAGTGCCTGCAACAGCGCCCAGACATGGGTGAGCGCGGTACCGAGCGCGGTTTTGTCTGCGACGTCCTGGTACTGGTACGGCTCGTTCGTGACCTCGCCGGGAAGTGCGTCTGGATTCGTCAGGCCCTTGGCGGCCAGGAGGACCGAGAGATGAAGCAGCCTCATGGGCTGGTGCTGTGCCTCTTCAAGCGCCTTCGTGGCGGCATCCATCACCAGCTGCGTGGCGGCCGTAAGACCGACGCCCGGATCGCTGCTCTGCGAGACGGAGGGAGAAGGAGAGGCCTCCGGGAACACGGGCTCACCACCGACGAGGGGATCGGTTGCCAGCAAGCGCCCCTGCCAGGCGGAGGTCTGAGCCAGGGCAGCGGCGCGCCACGGATCGGACTGCCGGGAGACCGCCCCGGACAGTTCTGTCACCGCTGCTGAGAGCGCCGACACGCCCGGATCCTGGGAGGGTTTGGGTGAGGCGATGGGATTGTCCACCACCGGTTCAGGTGCGCAGGAAGTGAATACCAAGGCTCCCAGTCCTGCAAACAGATGACGGCGGGTCAGGGGCATGAGCCGAAGTCTAGCCTCCGTGCCGCGTAGGATTGCTTCCACAACCGAGCCCACAACCGAATCGGAGCCTTCATGCAAGAACAACAGCTCGCGGTGCTCGTCGAGCCCATCCTGGTAGAAGCCGGGCTGGAGTTGGACAGCATCGAAGTGACCCCAATCGGAAAGCGGCGCCTGCTGCGCATCACCGTCGATGGCGATGGACCGCACGGGCGTGGTCCGGTGCTGGATGACATTTCCGCCGCATCGGCGCGAATCTCGGCTGCCCTCGACGCCTCCAACGCTGTCGGTAATGCCCCCTACACCTTGGAGGTGACCAGCCGGGGCGTCGGAAAACCCCTGACCGAGGCAAAGCACTACCGCCGCAACCGCGGCCGGCTCGTTCGCCTGAGTCTGATGGAGGGGGAGTGCACGGGACGTGTTCTGCGTGTCACCGACACCGGGGTGGAACTGGACGTCGACGGCACGAAGCGCGAGGTTTCGTTCGAACGGGTGCGCAAGGCGCAGGTGGAGGTGGAGCTCAACCCCCCGAAGGAATTCGCCCTGCCGGGCGAGGAAGCCGGAAACGAGGAGGAGGCCTGAGATGGACATCGACCTGGCAGCCCTGCGCGCCATTGAGCGTGACAAGGAAATCCCGATGGACTACCTCATCAAGACTCTTGAGGACGCCCTGCTGAACGCCTATCAGAAAACCGACAACCCGCTTCGCGGAGTGAAGGTCGAGATCGACCGCAAGACCGGGCGGGTGGCGGTTCTGGCACCCGAGTTCGACGATGACGACAACGTCATCGGTTTCTACGACGACACCCCTGCCGATTTCGGACGGGTCGCCGCGGCTACGGCCCGCCAGGTGATCTTCCAGCGGATCCGGGAGGCCGAGGACGACCAGAAGTACGGGCACTTCTCCGGCACGGAGGGCGACATCCTGACCGGCGTCATCCAGGCTGATCGCGATTCCCGCGCCGTCCGGGTCGATCTGGGTTCCCTCGAGGCCATCATGCCGCAGGCGGAGCAGGTGGCGGGGGAGGAGTACCCGCACGGCAAACGGCTCAAGGTCTACGTGGTCTCGGTCAGGCGTGAGTTGCGGGGTCCGCAGGTGGTCGTATCACGCACCCACCCGAACCTGGTTCGCAAGTTGTTCGCCCTGGAGGTGCCGGAGATCGCCCAAGGCGTCGTTGAGATCAAGGAAGTGGCCCGCGAGGCCGGTCACCGCTCCAAGATCGCTGTGTCGAGCAAGAATCCCGACGTCTCTGCCAAGGGAGCCTGCATAGGACCCATGGGGCAGCGGGTCAGGGCCGTCACGAACGAACTCAGCGACGAGAAGATCGACATTGTCGACTGGTCCGAGGACCCCCGGCGTTTCGTCGCCGCGGCGCTGTCTCCCGCGAAGGTGTTGTCCGTCACCGTGACCAACGAGGCCGCGCACGCCTGCCGCGCCATAGTGCCCGATTACCAGCTCTCGCTGGCAATCGGGCGTGAGGGGCAGAACGCGCGACTGGCGGCGAGACTCACGGGGTGGCGGATCGACATCCAACCCGACGTCGAATCCACCGACTCCTGACTCCAGAGATCACCGAGGTCCGCTGCCCGCGCCGTGGATCTCGGCGATTCCCGCGGTGGCGGCCTTGGCAACCGCATCGGCCTCCGCCTGGGTGAGTTTCCCCTCGGAGACGGCCTGGTCCAGGACCTTCTTGTTCGCCTCGGCCCTGACCTCCTGAATGGCGGTGGTCACCGTCGACTCGTCGAGCCCCAGCGCTTGGGCGAGGGCCTTCGCGATCTCCGAGTCCCTGTCACCCGATCCCGACTCGCCGGGCGGGGCGGCCGGGGGCTGGCCCTGGCCGCCCTCGGCCGCCTGGCCGGTGCCGTTACCGGACGGCTTACCCTGACCGGGAGCACCCCCGGGGCCCTGGGACTGCTGGATGCTCTGGAGCGCCTCGTTCAGCTTGGACTCCTCGACGCCGAGCTTCTGGGCCAGCGTCGCGGTGTCGATACCCCGCAGCCCCATCATGCCGCCGCCCGGGCCGCCGTGCTGTCCATCCATGGAGTTGCCCTGCTGGTTGCCCGCCTGTCCCGTCGCCACGGAGACGCTGGAGCTCTCGGTGGGTTTCGGAGAGTGCGAATCCGCGTTGGCCAGCTGCGTCAGGCCCAGACCGATCCCTGCGGTGGCGAGGACGGCGGCGCCCCCGATGACAAGTTTCTTCATCGTTGGTTTCCCTTTCCGGGCCGGCTCCTCCGGCCACACCGGACAAGGGTTGGGGGACCGGCTGTCAGGAGGCTGTGGTGAACCTGCGGGTACCGTGGGAGATGTTGTGACAGGCTTGAGGTGTGGAACCGGAACGTACCTGCATCGGATGCCGGAACCGCGATCTCCAGTCCCGCATGGTGCGCATGGTGCGCATCGGCGACGAGATCGTGGACGCGACCCGACCCCGTCTTCCCGGGCGTGGCGCCTACCTGCACGTGGGTTGCCTGAGGCTCGCGGAGAAACGCCAGGCCCTGCGTCGCGCGTTCGGACCGGGCGCCCTGCTGGCAGACTCCTTGCGCATCCGGTTGTCACAGAAACCTCCGGTTGGCATCTGAAGCGGCGGGGGCGGTAGAATCCCCGTTGGCCCGCGTGCACCCACGGGGCCATTCCTGACGCGCGACCCCAAGGTCGCGTCCCCCAGAAAGTGAGTTAACGCTCATGACCACTCGATGAGTACATGAGATGACCCAGCAAATCAGCTAGTGGGCCAGTGGCGCGCGCGTGCGCTCATGGCCCTTACGAAGGAGAGTAGTGGCCAAGCCCCGCGTCCACGAGATCGCAAAAGAGATCGGGATCACAAGCAAGGAGCTCTTGAAGAAGCTCACGGAAATGGGCGAGTACGTATCCAGCGCCTCGTCAACCCTCGAAGCGCCAGTGGTGCGCAAGGTGCGCGAAGCGTTCGCACCCAAACCCGAAACCCCCGCGGCCAAGCCCGCAGCCCCCAAACCTTCCGCGGCGAAACCTGCGCCGCGTCCCTCAGCCAACAGGGGCAGGACCTCTTCCGGCCCCGCAGCGACGAAACCGGTGGCAACCCCTGGGGCACCCACCCCGGCAGTTCCCCCCACCCCGTCCGAGTCGGCACGTCCGGCACCCAAACCTTCCCCCGGCCGTCCGGGCCCCAAATCCGGAACGTCCCGCCCGGGAGCGGCGCCCAAGCCTGCGGCCCCGCGTCCCGGCGGTGCCCCACGTCCCGGAGCAACTTCACGCCCCGGAGTCACTCCACGTCCCGGGGGAACCAGGCCCACGTCCAAGGCCTCGGACAGCTCCACGCCCCGTCCGGGCGCCCGGCCGGGACCCCGCCCGGGTGGTTCCGCGCCCACCCCGGGTTCCACGGCACGCCGCCCCGGCACCCCGCGTCCCGGCAACAACCCGTTCGCGGCCTCCCAGGGAATGGGGGTCGGACGCCCCGGCGCGCAGCGGCGTGACACCGGTTCCCGGCAGGGCGGCGATCAGCGGATGCCGCGTCCCGGAGGCACCGGCGGCCTGCCCCGTCCCAATCCGGCGATGATGCCCAAGACCCAGAACTCCACCCTCGGCCAGGCATCCGTCCGCGGTTCGGGTCGTTCCGGCGGCTCCGGGCGTGGCCGCCCAAGTTCACAGGGACGTCCCGGCGGTGGTGGATTCGGTGGCCCGCCGATGGGCGGCCCGGCCGGTGGTCCGGGCCGTGGTGGCGGTCGCGGTCGCGGCGGTGGCACCCAGGGTGCCTTCGGTCGCGGCGGTGCCGGCGGCAGGCGTGGACGTAAGTCCAAGAAGCAGCGCAGGCAGGAGTTCGACCAGATGGAGGCCCCCACCATCGGTGGTGTGCGGCTCCGCAAGGGCGACGGCCAGACCGTGCGGTTGCGCCGTGGCGCTTCCCTGACGGACCTCGCCGAGAAGATCGGTGTAGAGCCGGCCTCCCTGGTTCAGGTGCTGTTCCACCTGGGTGAGATGGTCACCGCCACCCAGTCGGTCGCCGACGACACTCTTGAGGTGTTGGGCGCCGAGCTGGACTACAACATCGAGGTGGTCTCGCCTGAGGACGAGGACCGCGAACTGCTCGAATCCTTCGACCTGGAGTTCGGGGAGAACATCGGCAGCGAGGAGGACCTCAGGGCCCGTCCGCCGGTCGTCACCGTCATGGGTCACGTCGACCACGGCAAGACGAAACTGCTCGACGCATTGCGCCACACCAACGTGGTGGCAGGCGAGGCCGGTGGCATCACGCAGGCAATCGGCGCCTACCAGGTTGAAACAGAGGTCGACGGTGAGGAACGCGCCATCACCTTCATCGACACCCCCGGCCACGAGGCATTCACGGCCATGCGCGCCCGGGGCGCCAAGTCAACCGACATCGCGGTGCTCGTCATCGCAGCCGATGATGGTGTGATGCCGCAGACCATCGAGGCCCTCAACCACGCCAAGGCGGCCGATGTGCCCATCGTGGTCGCGGTCAACAAGATCGACAAACCCACCGCCGACCCGGTGAGGGTCCGCGGCCAGCTCTCTGAGTTCGGACTGGTGCCCGAGGAGTACGGCGGCGAGACGCAGTTCGTCGACGTCTCCGCCGTCACCCACGAAGGTCTGGACGGTCTTCTCGAGGCCATCATCCTGACCGCCGACGCGGCCCTCGACCTGCGGGCCAACCCGGACATGCCCGCCCAGGGCGTGGCCATTGAGGCGCACCTCGACAAGGGACGTGGCCCGGTCGCCACCGTGCTGGTGCATCGTGGGACGCTCCGGATCGGGGATTCCATCGTCGCCGGTTCGGCGCACGGCCGCGTGCGTGCACTCATCGACGACCAGGGCGGAAACGTCACCGAGGCGCTGCCGTCGATGCCCGTGCAGGTGCTGGGACTGACCTCGGTTCCCGGGGCCGGCGACAACTTCCTGGTCGTCGAGGACGACCGGATGGCCCGGCAGATCGCCGACAAACGCGAGGCGCGCATGCGTGCTGCGCAGCAGGCGAAAACCAGCCGCCGCAAGACCCTCGACCAGTTGTTCGACGAGCTGCAGAAGGGCGAAACCCAAGAACTTCTGCTCATCCTCAAGGGCGACGGGGCCGGTTCCGTCGAGGCCCTGGAGGACGCGCTGTCGCAGATCGACGTCGGCGACGAGGTCAGCCTGCGCGTCATCGACCGCGGCGTCGGCGCCATCACCGAGACCAACGTGTCGCTGGCAGCTGCGTCGAAGGCCGTCATCATCGGCTTCAACGTCCGCGCAACGGCCCACGCCGCCCAGCTCGCCGACCGCGAGAACGTGGACATCCGCTACCACTCGGTCATCTACGCCGCCATCGACGAGATCGAGTCCGCCCTCAAGGGCATGCTCAAACCGATCTTCGCCGAGGAGATCCGTGGCCAGGCCGAGATCCGCGAGATTTTCCGTTCCTCCAAGTTCGGCAACATCGCGGGTTGCATGATCACCGAAGGTTCCATCAAGCGGAACCAGAAGGCCCGGTTGCTGCGCGACGGCGTGGTGGTGGCGGAAACCTCCATCGCCTCGTTGCGGCGCGAGAAGGACGACGTCACCGAGGTCCGTGAGGGCTTCGAGTGCGGTATGACGCTGAACAACTACAACGACATCCACATCGGCGACGTCATCGAGACCTTCGAGATGGTCGAACGCGAGCGGTCCTGACAGGAGCTGACAGATGCCAAATCCCAGGAACGCCAAACTGGCGGATCAGATCAAGGTGATCCTCGCCTCCACCTTGGAGAGAAGGGTCAAGGATCCCCGGCTGGGGTTCGTCACCGTCACGGACGTGCGACTCACCGGCGACAACCGGGAGGCCACCGTGTTCTACACGGTCATGGGCGACGAATCGGCCAGGGCGGGAACCGCGGCAGCCTTGGCGTCGGCCACGGGCATGCTGCGCACGGCAGTGGGGTCGCAGCTCCAGCTGCGACACACCCCGACGCTCACCTTTGTGCTGGACGCCACCCCGGAGGCGGCCCGCAGCATCGAGGACCTGCTGGCCAAGGCACAGGCCCGGGATGCCGAGGCCGCAGCCGAGGCGGTGGGGAAGTCCTTCGCGGGTGATGCCGATCCCTACAGGAAACCGCGCACGGGCGACGATCACGAGTGAGCGCCGAATCCGGCGTCGTCGTGGTCGACAAACCGGCGGGGGTGACCTCACACCAGGTGGTGGGGCGCCTCCGCCGGCTGCTCGGCACCCGGAGGATCGGGCACGCCGGGACCCTCGACCCCATGGCCACCGGGGTGCTGATCCTCGGTGTGAACCGGGCCACCCGGCTGCTGGGGCATCTCGCCCTGCACGACAAACGCTACCTGGCCACCGTACGTCTCGGTCAGGGATCCACCACCGATGACGCCGACGGTGAGGTGGCCGCGGTGGCCGACGCATCCGGGATCACCCCGGGCGACCTGGAACCGGCGCTCGCCTCGCTGCGCGGCAGGATCCAGCAGGTGCCGTCGGCGGTTTCAGCGATCAAGGTGAATGGCAAACGCGCCTACGACCTGGCAAGGCGCGGGATGGAGGTGGAACTGAAGGCGCGAGAGGTGGAGGTGACCCGCCTGGACGTACTGGCCTCCCACCCCGGGGAGGGGATCCTCGATGTGGACATCGACGTGGAATGTTCCTCCGGAACCTACGTGCGCGCCATCGCCCGCGACTTGGGGAAGTCCCTCGGGGTCGGTGGGCACCTGACCGCCCTCCGACGCACACGGATCGGCAGTTACGACCTGTCCGTGGCCGTCGAACTGGGCGAGGATCCCCCCACGATGATGTCCATGGCGGATGCTGCCAAGCGCAGCTTTCCCTGCGTCACGGTGGATCTCGGGAGGGCAGCGGACGTGGGTTTCGGACGCCGCCTGGACATGACCGTGCCTGCCGACGTGACCGGGATTCTCTCCCCGGCGGGCGAACTGCTCGCCCTGTACCGCCCCGACGGTGACGGCGCGAAGCCCGTGGCGGTGCTGGTGTGAACTTTTCAGATTCCCAGTTTCAGATTCCCAGTTTGAGGGCCTGGTAGGCGGTTCGGATGTGCTCCTCCATCAGGACGGCGGCCAAGTCTCCGTCGCGTTTCTCGATGGCCTCGAAAATCTGCCGGTGCTGCTTGCACAGGGTGTTCCTGAGTGCCTGCCAGTCGTCAACGGCCATGGACGCGTCCCGGATCGGGGCACGCATGGCCTGCCGGATGGCGGAGCTGAGATCCCCGATGAACGGGTTGTGGGCCGTCAAGGCAATCTCCACGTGGAAGTCGGTGTCGAGGGCGTTGAACTCGTCCAGCGTGGTTTCCCGGTCCATCCGGTCCACCAGGTCCCCCAGCTTGTTCAGCGCCTCGTCGTCCCAGTGGCGGGAGGCGAGCGTCGCTGTCGAACGCTCCAGTGCCACCCGGGTGTCGGTCAGGTCGAGCGCGGACGTGGATGACAACGCCAGGTGCAGCCGGAACAGACGGCCCAGCGCCGCCGTGTGTCCGGCGATGATGCGGGTGCCGCGTCCCGGTCCCGGGTGGGATTCCAGGATTCCCTGGGCCTGCAGCACTCGGATGGCCTCCCTGACCGCACCGCGGCTCACACCCAATTCCTTGGCCAGATCGCGTTCCGGGGGCAGCTTCGCCCCTACCTTGTACTTCCCGTTGAGCAGCGACGCCTCGATGTGATCCAGCGCTACCCGATGCGCCTTGCGGTCGTCTCCCTGCAACATGGAACCATTGTCTCACCGGAACAGGGCTCGGACGATCGGGCCGGACAACAGGCCTGATCAAGGCACCCCCGGTGTGTCGGCCATTAACGGCTTCTGTTACGATCGACCCGTCTCAGTCAGGGAATCCGGTGGGAGTCCGGGACTGACGCGCAACGGTGAGGGAAAAATCCCGAGTCCGAATGCTGGCTGGGACGAGCGACCTGGCCGCGCGCAACGGCCCTTAACGGAAAGCCACCTAATGTTCCGCACCGCCCGCTTCCGGTCTCGTGTCGGGGTCGGACTGCGCCTCGTCGTGCTGGCGTTGGCGCTGCTGCTCACACCGGCCCTCACGGTTGTCATCGGGGCTGCGGCCGTGCCCCTGGATGAGGTCATCGGTGTCCTGGCCAGCCACATACCGGGACTTGACGTTCAGATCACCTGGGACCGCTCCATAGACGCCATCGTCTGGGACACGCGGCTGCCCCGGATCATCGCCGGGGTGGCGGTCGCCGTGATCCTCGGGGTGTCAGGTGTGGTGTTGCAGGCCGTGGTCCGCAACGCCCTGGCCGAACCCTACGTGCTGGGGGTCAGCGCCGGTGCGTCCTCCGGCGCCGCCTTCGCCATCATCATCGTCGGCACTTCCGTTGCCACCGTCGTCGGGGTGATGGCCTTCGCGGGGGCGTTGCTGGCCACCCTACTGGTCCTGGCAATCGCGGGACGCACCCAGTCGCCGCTGCAACTGATCCTTGGAGGATTGGGCGTCGGGTTCGGTTTCCAGGCCCTGACCAATCTCATAATCTTCTCCTCCGACTCGCCGGAGACCGCCCGTTCGGTCATGTTCTGGACCCTCGGGTCGCTGGCCCGGGCAGGCTGGGATTCGGTACCCGTCATCACGATCGCGGCGTTGCTGCTCACGGTGCTGATGGTGCTGTGCGGCCCGATCCTCGATGCCCTGGCCAGCGGCGACCGCACCGCCCAGGCAGTGGGTGTCGAGCCGGCCCGGGCCCGGATCCTGCTGCTGATCCCGGTGTCCGCAGCCATCGCCCTGGCCGTCGCCACTGCGGGCGGCATCGGTTTCGTCGGCCTCGTGGTGCCCCACCTGGTCAGATCCTTCATAGGTCCCGCCCACCGATTCCTGGTGCTCGGTTCCGCTCTGGCGGCCGGTCTCTTCCTCGTCTGGGCCGATGCGTTCGCGCGCCTCGCGTTCGCCCCGGCCGAGGTCCCGATTGGTGTGGTCACCGGGCTCGTCGGGGCTCCGTGGCTCGTGTTGCTGGTCCGCCGTCAGGGCCACAGCCTGTGAATCCGGAAAGAACAGGAAATTCATGAAGAAACTTCTTGTCCCAATCGCCGCGATGGCTCTCGCCCTGACCGCTTGCGGCACCTCCGCGGCCGAACGGGCATCCCAGAGTGCCAGTGCCTCCGCCACGGCGTCCCCGGGCGCCGCCCAGCAGGGTGGTTTCCCAGCCGAGGTTGACAGCTGTGGGGAGAAGCTTCATTTCGACTCCGCGCCGAAGAAGGTCCTGATTCTCAACGGCACCGGCCTGCCGAATCTCGACGCCCTCGGGGTGGTGGACAAACTGTCCCTGCGGGCCGGGGACAAGAATTTCGGCACCGGTCAGGAGGAGCTGCAGGCCAAGTACAACGCAATTCAGGCGGTCGCTTCCAGCGAGATCGAAACCGGTGGCGTCAAGGTCTCCACCGAGGTGGTCCTGGAGAACAAGGTCGACCTGGTGATCGGCTACGAGGAAGGCGTTGACCGGGAGGCGTTGAAGAAGGCCGGGGTGCAGCTGTACTCCCCGGCGGCCTTCTGCCCCAACTACTCGGTCAAACACGCCACCTGGGATCTCATCGACACCGAGGTCAACAACCTCGCCTCGATTTTCGGCGTCCAGGACAAAGCCGCATCCGTGATCGAGAAACGCAAGGCGGATGTCGATGCCCTCGATGCGAAGGGCAAAGCCGCCGGCGCCACCGGGATCGCGCTCTACATCACCCCGGGGCAGAGCAACTTCTACGCCTACGGAACCTCCTCGATGGTCCAGCCGATCTTCGAGGCAAACGGGTTGAAGAACTCGTACGAGGACAACACGACCCGCGTCTTCGACGGTTCCATGGAGGACATCCTGAAGCGGAATCCCGACTGGATCGTGCTGCTCTCCCTTGAGGCGACGAAGGAGCAGACCTTGGAGGCTTTCAAGAGTTTCAACGGGGCCGATCGGCTCAAGGCGGTGACCAACAACCAAGTGGTGGTGCTGCCGTTCTCGCTGACCGATCCGCCGACAACCCTGTCCGTCAAGGGAGCCACCCAGCTGTCCCAGGAGATCGCGGGTAGCTGATCCGGGGTCGGCGTTAAGTCGTTGTGACCGGATGAGTGGGGCATCCGGCACAACATGGGGGCAAACAACTAAATGCACAGCCTTGAAAGGGAAGCCATGAGACGAATCATCGCTCTCGCGGGCGCCGCGGCCCTCCTGCTGACCGCCTGCGGCACCTCAGCGGCCGATCGCGCCGCCCAGAGCGCCAGCAACAGCGCCGCCGCGTCCGGAGGCGGTAACTATCCCGTCGACATCGTCAGCTGCGGGCAGACACTCCACTTCGATGCGCCGCCGTCCAGGGTGCTCGTTCTCGGGGACACCAGTGTGTCAAACATGGACGCCCTCGGGCTGATGGACAAGATCAACCTGCGGGCTGGAAACGCCCATTTCGGATCGGCCGCTCCGGAACTCCAGGCCAAGCACGACGCCATCGAATCGGTGGAAGCGGGCAAAACCGATACCGGTGGGGTGAAAATCGCGACCGAGACGATCCTGAACTCGCACGTGGATCTGGTGATCGGCTACGACAAGGGAGTCGAACGGGAGCAGGTGGCCAAGGGAGGGGTCCAGCTCTACTCTCCCGAGGCCTACTGCCCCAAGTACTCCGTCGAGAAGGCATCCTGGGAGCTGATCGACAACGAGATCAACAACCTGGCCAAGATCTTCGGGGTCGAGGACAAGGCGAACACCGTCATCGCCGAAATCCACGCGAAGACCGCCAAACTGAAGGCCGATGCGCCCTCGGGCCGGGGAACGGGAGCGGCTCTCTACATCACCGCGGGATCCACCCGGTTCAGCGCCTATGGAAGCTCGTCGATGAGCCAGCCCATCCTCGATGCTAACGGCCTCACCAATGTCTATGGCGACAACACCACCAGGGTGTTTGACGGCTCCATGGAGGATCTCCTGGCCCGCAACCCCGACTGGATCGTGCTGCTTTCGTCGGGTGCCAGCGACGAGGAGACGATCCAGACCTTCAAGTCCTTCAGCGGGGCGGAGCAACTCAAGGCGGTGGTCAATGACCATCTCGTCGTGATCCCTTTCGTGCTGACGGACCCACCGAACGTGCTCTCTGTCGAGGGCGCTGCCACGCTGGCGAAGAAAATGGCTAACAAGTGATTCAAGCCGATCAGCTCAGTGTGGCCCGTGGCGGTCGGGTGGTGCTCGCGGGGGCCCACCTGACCGCTGAGCCGGGTGAGGTCGTCGGGGTGGTGGGCCCGAATGGTTCCGGGAAGACTACTCTCCTTCTTGCCCTGAACCGGGCCCTCCGCGCCAGCGGGGGCACCGTCGTGATCGACGGGGACGACCTCTCCCGGCTCCCACGTAGGGAAATCGCGCGCCGAATAGCCGTGGTGGCCCAGGACACCGAGACGGCCCTGCCGCTGAAAGTCCGTGACGCCGTCGGTCTCGGCCGGCTCGCGAGCCGCACCCTCATGGCGTATGGGGATGCCTCCGACCGGGTGATCATCAACGACGCTCTCGAACAGGTGGAGGCCAGTCACTTGGCCGACCGGCTCATCACCCAGCTCTCCGGCGGCGAACGCCAGCGGGTGCTGGTGGCCCGGGCCATCGCCCAGCGGGCCAGTCACCTGCTGCTGGACGAACCGACCAACCATCTCGACCTGCACCACCAGTTCTCTCTGCTGGGGTTGGTCACGGAACTCGGTTGCGCGGTCGTGATGGTGTTGCACGATCTGAACCTGGCGGCCCGGTTCTGTACCCGGCTGCTCGTGATCAATGACGGGAAGGTCGTTGCCAGTGGCACCCCGGAAGAGGTCCTGACCCCCGAGATCCTGGAACCCATCTATCACCTGCGGGTGCACCGTCTCGCGCACGAGAACCTTCCCCACCTGATCTTCAGCCCTGAAACCGAACCGAAGGAGAACGAATGACCCCGGAGGAACTGCTCGCCGCCTGGCACATCCAGCAGACCGCTTTCATAGAGTTCCGCGACCAGCGCGTCAAGGCGATGCTGGAGATGCTGGCGGCAGCCCACCCCGAGGGCCGGCCCCTGCGGGTCCTGGACCTGGGATGCGGTCCCGGTTCCCTCTGCGACGCCGTGGCCGATCGCTTCCCCGACGCCGAGGTGGTTGGCGTCGACCGCGACCCGATCCTGCTGCGCCTGGGGCGGGAGACCAACCGGCACGGCGAACGGATGAGACTTCTCGATCTCGACCTCACCGCTCCGGGCTGGGTCCACGAGGTGGGCCGGGAACGTTTCGACGCTGTGGTCAGCGCAACGGCTCTGCACTGGCTCAACCCAGACAAGCTGGCGGGGTTGTACGTGGCCCTGCCACAGGTGCTGAACCCGGGAGCGGTGTTCCTGAATGCTGATCACCTCTACTTCGACGGGGCCACAGAGCCTTTCCTGAAAGGGGTCGCGGAGGAACAGCGGGAAAAGTTCCGCCTGGCGGCCATCGACTCCGGGGCCATGACCTGGGAGGCCTGGTGGGAGGCGGCTCGTTCCGTGCCGGGCTGGGAGGCCGAGGCGAAGGAATGGGAGGAACGCTGGTCCGACAAGTCCCCGACCGTGAAGGTCAGCCTGGAGTTCCACCTGAGCGCACTCCGGGCCGCGGGGTTCGTCGAGACCACCCACATCTTCCGCTGGTTCGACGACGTGGTGGTGTTCGCTCGGCTGCCCTGAGGGGCACCGGAAGTGCTACTTCCTGGAGGGCATTTACCCCCTGAAAACGGGTCGAAAATGGCTGGACACCCCGTCGCGACAATGTGCTATGGTCGGACCAACCAAGGGCCCGCCCGGGCCCAGAAAACTGGACGATGGAGTTCCCGACATGTCATCCCTCCTAGAGTTCACACCAGGGCCCAATCCGCTCGGGGCACAATGGCTCTCGGCTCTGGTGGCCTTCATTCCCATCGTGTGCATGCTCGTCACCCTCGGAGCGCTGCGCTGGAAGGCACACATCGCAGGGGCCGTGTCCTGGGCTTTGGCCTTCGTCGTGGCCATCCTGGCGTTCAATATGCCCGTCACGATGGCCGTTTCATCGAGCCTCCAGGGATTCGTATACGGCCTTTTCCCGATCGTGTGGATCCTGCTGATGGCCATCTGGATGTACCAGGTGACCGTGATCTCGGGCCGGTTCGAGGACCTGCGCAACACCTTCTTCCTGATCAGCGACGACCCGCGCGTGCTCGGCCTGCTGATCGCCTTCTGCTTCGGCGGCCTTCTCGAGGCCCTAGCCGGCTTCGGTGCCCCGGTCGCCATCGCGGCCGCCATGCTCGTGGCGGTTGGTTTCTCACCGATTCGTGCGGCACTCATCGCCCTGCTTGCCAACACCGTTCCCGTGGCCTTCGGCGCGGTTGGGTTGCCCGTCATCCAGGCTGCAGCGGTGGGCGGATTTGAGAACGTGCTCTCCATCTCCCCGACCACGGGGCGGCTGACCGCCATTCTGTGCCTCGTGGTGCCCTTCCTGCTCCTCGCGGTCATGGACGGCAAGAAGGGCGTCAAGGAGTGCTGGCCCTTCGGCCTGGTGGTCGGCGTGACCTTCGGCATCGTCAAGTGGATCGTCTCCGCCACCCCGCTGTTCAACCTGACCGAGCTCATCGCCGCGGTGGTCAGCGTCGCGGTGGCCATCGCCTTCACCAGGGTCTGGAAGCCCAAGGGAGACGCCGAGATCGTGGCCCGCATCGGCCGCCCGGTCGATCCCGAACTCGAGACCGCGACCACCAAGACGGAGGCCGCCGACACATCCAATCTCACCGGTAGCAAGATCTTCATGGCCCTCGTCCCCTATTTGCTGGTCATAGTGGTCTTCGGAGTAGCGGCCATTGACGCTGTCAAGAACTTCCTGAAGCTGGGAGACGTCAAATTCGCCTGGCCCGGGTTGTCGGAGATGATGGACACGGCAGGGAAAGCGTCTTCACACCAGAACTACACCTTCCAGTGGGCCTCCACCCCGGGCATCCTGCTGGCCCTCGTGGCCATCCTGACCGCTCTCATCTACAAGGTATCCATGAAGGATGCCTTCAAGGAGCTGTGGGTCAATGTGGTGAAGATGAAATTCGCCATGCTCACCATCGGAGCGGTCGTGGCCTTGGCCTATGTCATGGGCGACTCCGGCCAGACTTTCGCCCTAGGAAAGTTCATCTCCGGAGCCGGCGTCATCTACCCATTCCTGGCCCCGGTGCTCGGCTGGATCGGCACTTACGTGACCGGTTCGGACACCTCCGCCAACATTCTCTTCTCCGGGCTCCAGTCGAGCGTCGGCCAGGAAATCGGCGGCGGGACCGCAACGCTCACCGTGGAGAGCATGCGGCAGCTGCTGGTCGGTTCCAATGCCGCCGGCGGTGTCGTGGGCAAGATGATCTCGCCCCAGTCCTTGGCCATCGCCTCGAGCGCCATTGGCCTGGCGGGAAGCGAATCGGCCATCCTACGCCGGATCATCGCTTGGAGCTTTGTCCTGCTGTTCCTGCTCTGCCTGCTCGCAGGCCTGATGTCCACCCCGGTGCTGAGCTGGCTGATTTCACCAATGCTGGGCTGAGCACCGACAATTGAATCGTGGTTGGCCGACCCGGTGGCAGGGTCGGCCAACCACAGGAATGCCTCATCTGTTTGAAGGAGAGAGATATGGCACCCGGAACGGGTAAGACGGTGGCGTTGTTCGCCACCTGCATAAACGACACCATGTTTCCAGGCACCCCCATCGCGGTGGTCAAGGTGCTGGAACGACTGGGCTGCAAGGTGGTGTTCCCCAAGGAGCAGACCTGCTGCGGCCAGATGCTGACCAACACCGGATACTTCAAGGAGGCCGTGCCGACCGTCAAGAGCTACGTGCGGGCCTTCGAGGACTACGACTACGTCGTCGGCCCCTCCGGGTCTTGCATCGGCGCGGTACGGCACCAGCACCCGATGCTGGCCGAACACGTCGGGGACAAGAGCCTCAAGGCGGCTTCCGAGGAACTGGTGAAACGCACCTACGATTTCACCGAGTTCCTCGTCGACGTGCTGGGGCTGACGGATGTCGGGGCCTACTTCCCGCATCGCGTCACCTACCACCCCACCTGCCACTCCGTGCGTGTCGCTCACGTGGGTGACCGGCCCTACAAGCTGCTGAAGGCCGTGCGGGGCATCGACCTGGTGCCGTTGCCCGACTCCGACCAGTGCTGCGGTTTCGGTGGCACCTTCTGTGTCAAGAACTCCGACGTGTCCGTGGCGATGGGTGCCGACAAGGCACGCAACGTGATGTCGACCGGGGCCGAGTATCTCGTCACCGGCGACAACGCCTGCCTGATGCACATCGGCGGAATCATGCACCGCATGAACATGGGCGTGAAAACCATCCACCTGGCCGAGATCTTGGCCCACACCGAGGAGGCCGCAGCATGACCGCCACACGCGAACGCCTGACCCCGGCTCCCCCCACAGGCACCTACCTCGGGATGCCCGCCTTCCCCAAGGCGGCCAAGGGAGCCTTGCACAATCAGCAGCTTCGCCGGAACCTCAAGCACGCCACCACCGTGATCCGCAGCAAGCGGGCCATCCGCGCCTCCGAGGTGAGGAACTGGGAGGAGCTGAGGGTTGCTGGTGAACAGATCAAGAATCGTCTCGGGCGGCACCTGGATCAGTACCTCATCCAGGCCGAGAAGGCCATGACCGCCGCCGGGATAACCGTCCACTGGGCCCGGAACGCCGAGGAGGCCAACAAGATCGTGATCGACCTCGCCCGTTCCAAGGGCACCAACGAGGTCGTGAAGATCAAGTCGATGGCCACCCAGGAGATTGACCTCAACGAGGCCCTTGAGGACGCCGGGATCGCGGCGTGGGAGACCGACCTCGCCGAGCTCATCGTCCAGCTCGGTCACGACCGTCCCTCCCACATCCTCGTTCCCGCCATCCACCGGAACCGCTCGGAGGTCCGGGAGATCTTCAAGGAGGAGATGGGGCTGTGGGGTGCTCCCGCTCCCGACGGCATCAGCGACAACCCGCCGGAACTCGCCGGTGCGGCCCGCATCCACCTGCGTGAGAAGTTCCTGCGCGCCAAGGTGGCGGTCTCCGGTGGCAACTTCATCGTTGCGGAAACCGGTTCCCTCGTGATCGTCGAATCCGAGGGCAACGGGCGCATGTGCCTGACCCTGCCCGAGACCCTCATCTCCGTGGTCGGCATCGAGAAACTGGTGCCCACCTGGGAGGACCTCGAGGTCTTCCTGCGGTTGCTGCCCCGAAGCTCCACGGGGGAGCGGATGAACCCGTACACCTCCATCTGGACCGGCGTCACCCCCGGTGACGGACCCCAGGACCTGCACGTCGTCCTGCTGGACAACGGCCGCACGAAGGTGCTGTCCGACCCGGTCGGTCGCGAGGCGCTGCGCTGCATCCGCTGCTCCGCCTGCATGAACGTGTGTCCCGTCTACGAGCGGGTCGGCGGCCACACCTACGGCTCCGTCTACCCCGGGCCGATCGGCGCCATCCTGACCCCGCAGCTGCGAGGGGTCGCGTCGAAGGTCGACAAGTCACTGCCGTACGCCTCCAGTCTCTGCGGGGCCTGCAACGACGTGTGCCCCGTCAAGATCCCGATCTCGGACATCCTGGTGCACATGCGCAACAAGGTGGTGCAGAAGAAGACCGCGCACCGTCCCACCATCGAGTCCGTCATCTTCAAGTTGGTGGGTTGGGTCATGGCCCGCGGCCGCAACCTCGCGTTCGTGCAGTTCTTCTCCCGCCTGGCGGGTCGGATCTTCAAGAAACGCACCCATTTCGGTCCGATGCCGTTCCCGGCATCCGCCTGGAGCCGGTCCCGTGACCTGCCGGTGCCGCCGAAGGAATCATTCCGGAAGTGGTGGGCCAAGCGAGAGAAAGAGGAGGCCTCCAAGTGAGCAGCGCTCGCGACGACATCCTGGCCCGTGTCCGGGCCGCAACCGAGGACATCCAGGAGAAGGACCCCGCCAAGGACGTGCCCATCACGTGGGCCTACAACCAGCCAACCCCGCTGGATGACGTGCTTGACACCTTCGTGGAGAACATCCTCGACTACAAGGCCAAGATCGTGCGCACCCCGGCGACCGCGACCGGGGATGCGATCGTCGCCGCCCTGAAGGAACTCGGCGCGCAGACCGTGGTCGTGCCCGACGGGGCGCCCACGGCCTGGGTGAACGCGGTGACCGCGGGTGGTCTCGAGGTGATTCGCGACGAGAACCTCAGCCACCAGCAGTTGAACTCCATCGACGCGGTCCTCACGGGGTCGCGGGTGTCGATGGCCGAGACGGGCACCATCTGCCTGGATCACGCCGAGGACCAGGGGCGGCGCGCCCTGACCTTGGTGCCCGACCGCCACGTGTGCGTGGTCACCGCCGACAGCGTCGTCTCCGACGTGCCGGAGGCGGTGCACCGGCTCAAGGCATCGGTACAGGCCGGACGACCCATCACCTGGATCAGCGGTGGCTCCGCAACCAGTGACATCGAATTGTCTCGCGTGGAGGGCGTGCACGGCCCCCGGAAGCTGTTCGTGATCCTCGAAGAGGACTGACGACCAGGAACACGACCACCCGGTACCGGGCCCGGCGACGGGGCCGGTACCGGGTGGTCGCTCGTCCGGCGGATGCGCACCGCGCCGCCCGTCGCTAACCTTGTCCGTCGTGAACAGCGGAACCAGGGTAGTGGCCATCGGCAACTTCGACGGAGTGCATCTCGGGCATCAACGCGTGCTGCAGGCCGAGCGGGGCGATGGCGAACTCGCGGTCATAACCTTCTGGCCCCATCCGTTGTCGGTGCTGGCGCCGGAACACGCCCCACGCCTGTTGAGCGACCTGCCCACCCGGATCGACCTGCTCAAACAAGCAGGGGCCCGCGAGGTGAGGGTGGTGCGTTTCGACAAGAAGGTGGCGGCCATGAGCCCCGCCGAGTTCGTCGAGCGTTTCGTCGTGCCGCTCGCCCCTCGGGTGGTCGTGGTGGGAGAGAACTTCCGCTTCGGGCATCGCGCATCGGGGGACGTCGGGACCCTCGGGGAACTGGCCGCGGGGCGTTTCGAAGTGCGGACACTCGAACTGTCGGCCGTCAATGCCCGGACCACGTGCTCCACCCTCATCCGAGAAGCCCTGGACCATGGTGACGTGCGGCTGGCTTCACAGCACCTGGGCCGCGACTTCAGGTTCAGCGGTGTCGTGGTGGTGGGGGATCAGCGGGGACGCGAACTCGGGTTCCCGACCGCGAATCTGGTCGTTCCCACGGAACTGGCTGTTCCCGCGGACGGGGTTTACGCAGGGTGGTTGACACCGGCCGGGGGGAAGCCGATGCCCGCAGCCATCTCCGTGGGGTCCAACCCGACCTTCGATGGGGCGGACCGGCGGGTCGAAAGCAACGTGCTGGACCGCAACGACCTGGAGCTGTACGGGGCCCAGATTGATGTCGACTTCGTGGAGAGGCTGCGCGGGCAGGTGCGTTTCGAGGGCGTCGAGGGCCTGATCGCCCAGATGAACCAGGACATCGAGAACTGCCGCCGCATCCTCACCCGGCGGAGTTGATTCGACGGGTTTGGTTTCCCGGTAGGACCGGTGGTAGGGTCCCACAGTTGCCGTCGATCGGCCACGGACCAACAAGAGCCCCAACCGCACCCGCCACCGGGGCGCCGTGCAGCGAACCGGAAGGAGTCCAGACATGGATGCTGCCGAGAAGACAAGGATCATCGAGGAGTACGCCACGAAGCCGGGCGACACCGGTTCGCCGGATGTGCAGATCGCTCTGCTGACCAAGCGGATCGCTCACCTGACTGAGCACCTCAAGGTCCACAAGGGGGATCACCACAGCCGTCGCGGCCTGATGCTGATGGTCGGCCAGCGCCGCCGTCTGCTCAACTACGTCGCCCGCCAGGACATCGAGCACTACCGCGAACTCATCGCGAGACTCGGCCTGCGTCGCTGACCGGCGTCGTCATTCACACGATCTGAATCGGAGGACAGCCCCGTACACGCGGGGCTGTCCTCCGCGCCTGTCCGGAACCCAGCCGGTAGGATTGGCGCAAAACTCAATCACCACAACGTATTTCCTGCCTGCCAGGGGGTCTCACCTGGTCCTCGGTAGTGACCTTCGGGTAGTTGTAGCCCCGCGGGTCTCGATCGAAGACCGGTGGCACTGGCGGCGTGCCGCGCCCTGCGGGCAGCCAACCCACCGAAAGGAGCCAGCTTTGTCCATGGAAGGACCTGGTCTCGAATTCTCCGAAGCCGTCATCGACAACGGCAAGTACGGCCGACACACCATCCGTTTCGAATCCGGCATCCTCGCCCAGCAGGCGGACGGTTCGGCCGCGGTCTATCTCGACGGCGACACCATGCTGCTGGCCGCCACCACCGCGGCGAAGACTCCGCGGGACGCCATCGACTTCTTCCCGCTCACCGTTGACATCGAGGAGCGGATGTACGCCGCGGGACGCATCCCCGGTTCCTTCTTCCGCCGCGAGGGACGCCCCGGGGAGGGCGCCATTCTGGCCGCCCGACTGATCGACCGCCCGTTGCGCCCGGCCTTCGTGAAGGGGCTGCGCAACGAGGTGCAGGTGATCGTCGACGTCCTCTCCCTCAACCCGGCCCACTACTACGACGTGGTCGCGATCAACGCCGCATCCATGGCCACCACCCTGGCCGGGTTGCCGTTCTCCGGTCCCATCGGTGGGGTTCGCGTCGCCCTGATCGACGAGACCTGGGTGTGTTTCCCGACCGTCGAGCAGGTCACCAGGTCCTCGTTCCAGATGGTCGTCGCCGGGCGTGTCCTGCCCGACGGGGACGTCGCGATCATGATGGTCGAGGCCGGTGGCACCGAATCCACCTGGGAGAACGTGCGTTCTGGCAGGACCGCCCCCACCGAGGAGGTCGTCGGGCAGGGCCTGGAGGCCGCGAAACCCTTCATCAAGACCCTGTGTGACGCCCAGTCCGAGCTGAAGGCGAAGCTGCCCAAGGAAACCTTCGACTTCCCCGTCTTCCGCGACTACGAGGACGACGTCTACGCCGCCGTCGAGGAGCTGGCCACCGACCGGGTCTCCGAGGCGATGCGGATCCCGGGTAAACAGGACCGCGACGACGCCACCCACGCCATCCGACAGGACGTCACCGAGGCCCTCGCTGAGCGTTTCGAGGGGCGCGGCAACGAGATCGCGGCCGCCCTGAAGTCGCTGACCAAGAAGATCGTCCGTCACCGCACCCTGACCGAGGGTGTGCGCATCGACGGCCGGGGCACGCGCGACATCCGCACCCTGTCCGCCGAGGTCGCGGTGATCCCGCGCGTCCACGGTTCGGCGCTGTTCCAGCGTGGTGAGACCCAGATCCTGGGGGTCTCCACCCTGAACATGCTGGACATGGAGCAGAAGATCGACACCCTCTCCCCGGAGTCGACCAAGCGGTACATGCACAACTACAACTTCCCGCCGTTCTCCACCGGTGAGACTGGGCGCGTCGGTTCCCCGAAACGCCGCGAGATCGGCCACGGGGCGCTTGCGGAACGCGCCATCGTTCCGGTGCTGCCCACCCGGGAGGAGTTCCCCTACGCGATCCGCCAGGTCTCCGAGGCCATCGGTTCGAATGGTTCCACCTCGATGGGGTCGGTGTGCGCATCCACCCTGGCCCTGCTGAACGCGGGCGTGCCGCTGAAGGCTCCCGTCGCGGGCATCGCCATGGGGTTGATGAGCGAGGAGATCGACGGTGAGACCCGCTACGTGGCGCTCACCGACATCCTGGGGGCCGAGGACGCCCTCGGTGACATGGACTTCAAGGTGGCCGGCACCCGTGATTTCGTCACGGCCCTCCAACTCGACACCAAGCTGAACGGCATCCCCGCCGTGGAGTTGCAGAAGGCGCTGCTGCAAGCCCGCGAGGCCCGGCACACCCTGCTCGAGGTGATGGGCGAGGCCATCGATGTCCCCGACGAGATGAGCCCGTACGCTCCCCGGATCGTCACGCTGCGCATCCCCGTCGACAAGATCGGTGAGGTCATCGGCCCCAAGGGCAAGGTCATCAACCAGATCCAGGACGACACCGGCGCCAACATCACCATCGAGGACGACGGCACCATCTACGTGGGAGCCGAGACCGGGGAAGCCTCGGAGGCCGCGGTTTCCGCCATCAACGCCATCGCCAACCCGCACATGCCGGAGAAGGGCGAACGTTTCATCGGCACCGTCGTGAAGATCACCACCTTCGGTGCCTTCGTCTCCCTGCTGCCCGGCAAGGACGGCCTGCTGCACATCAGCAAGCTGCGGGCGCTGGCCGGCGGCAAACGCGTCGAGGATGTCGAGGACGTGGTCTCCGTGGGGCAGAAGCTCCAGGTGGAGATCTCCGAGATCGACGACCGCGGAAAGCTGAGCCTGATCCCCGTGCTCGAGGAGGAAGCCGAGGCCGACGAGGCCTGAACCGCGAAGCCGGTAAGGGGCCGATCCGTTCTGCGGGTCGGCCCCTTCGGGTTTCACCGGTTGGGTAGAACTGATGGACAAAGACGAAAAGGAGTTGAGGATGAGCACTCTTGGGGTTGGTATCTTCGGTATCGGCGGGAAGATGGGCAGCGAGGTGCGCCGTGCGGTGACGGCCGCCGAGGACATGGAGGTCACCGGGGGAGCCGATCTCGGTGAACCACGGGAGCGGATCGGGGACGCGGCCGTGGCGGTGGACTTCACCCATCCCGACGCGGTGATGGACAACATCGAATGGTGCGTTCCGCGGGGAATCAACATGGTGATCGGCACCACCGGGTTCAACGAGGAAAGACTCGCGCGGGTCCGGGAGTTGTGCGCGGCCAACCCGGGGGTGGGGGTACTGGTCGCCTCGAACTTTTCCATCGGAGCGGTTCTCATGATGCAGTTCGCCGCGAAGGCGGCTCCGTTCTATCCGAGCGCCGAGATCGTCGAACTGCACCACCCAAACAAGGCGGACGCCCCGTCGGGAACCTCCGCTACCACGGCTGGGAAGATCGCGGCCGCCCGGGCCGCCGCAGGCATGGGGCCGGTCCCGGACGCTACGGTGCACGACGCCGGGGCCCGCGGTGCCGTCGTCGACGGCATCCACATCCACGGGGTGCGGCTGCAGGGGCTCGTCGCCCACCAGGAGGTGCTGTTCGGCACCCACGGTGAGACGCTCACCATCCGGCACGACAGCTTCGACCGTGCCAGTTTCATGCCGGGAGTGCTGGCCGGGGTGTGGTGGGTGATCGATCACCCGGGTCTGACCGAGGGAATCGAAACGATCATCGGCCTCTGAGAGGGGCCCGTGGATCAGCCGGCGTCCGTGGCGGGGCCCCGATCCGTGATCCGGGTCATCAACCTGACCTGCTTGACGGTCTCCGCCCCGTCCTCGGTCCCGAGGCTTCGGTGGGCGCCATCCGCTGCCCAGCCGCACTCGATCAGGAAACCACGCAGGGCGTCGTCGTCGCTGCGGACCCACCAGGTGGCGGTCTCGTAGCCGTCGGCGCGCAGCGTGTCCACCGCGGCGTTCACCAGGCGCGAGGCGTGGTCGTCGAGCACGTCCGCATCAGTGACGAACTCGGCGACCATACCGTCGGTCACCTCGGCGTCCGGGTCGTTGCTCGGCCCGGTCACCACGAAACCCACCACCCGTCCCCGGGAGAGGGCCACCAGCACCCGGCAGTGGGCGAGCGGGGGTTTGACGATGGCCTCGTGCCAGGTGCGCACCGCCTGATCCGCGGGAATGGCCGCGAGCGCCGCCGCCATGCCGGGTTGCCGGGACCAGGACTTCCGCTGGAGCCTGGCTATGTCCACCGCCTCGACGGGCATGGCGAGACGCACGGAGTCGGGAATGGGCATGTCTGTCAGTGTAGTGATGGCGGCTGTTTGCACTAGCCTTTTGCGGGTGAGTGAACTGCGTACGCCTCCGCCCCTGCAACCCGGAACCCTTCGTGTCACACCTTTGGGGGGACTCGGCGACGTGGGCCGGAACAGCGCATCCTTCGAGATCGATGGCGAAATGGTTCTGGTCGATTGCGGTGTGCTCTTTCCCGAGGACCGCCACCCCGGCGTCGACCTCATCCTGCCCGCCCTGGACCTGCTGTCGGATCGTCTCAGCGACATCCGCGCCCTGGTGCTCACCCACGGCCACGAGGACCACATAGGTGCCGTGCCTTATCTGCTCAAGCAACGGGCCGACATTCCCGTTTACGGTTCCAAGCTGACCCTCGCCCTGGTGGCCAGCAAACTGAAGGAGCACCGCATCCGTGGTTACCGGTTGATAGAGGTGAAGGAGGGCGAACAGCACCGGGTGGGGAATTTCGGGCTCGAGTTCTTCGCGGTCAACCACTCCATTCCCGACGGCTTGGCGGTTGCCCTGCGCACCTCGGCGGGCACGGTCCTGCACACCGGGGATTTCAAGATGGACCAGCTTCCCCTCGACGGGCGCATCACCGACCTGCGTGGTTTCGCGCGTCTCGCGGACGAGGGGGTGGACCTGTTCATGCCCGACTCCACCAACGCGGAGACCCCGGGATTCACACCCTTGGAGAAGGACATCGAACCCTCCATCGCTCGCGTGTTCGACCAGGCGGAAAGGAAACTGATCGTCGCGTGTTTCGCCTCCCACGTGCACCGCGTGCAGCAGGTGCTCAACCTGGCCGTCAAGCACGGCCGCAAGGTGGCCTATGTCGGACGTTCCATGGTGCGCAACATGGCCACCGCCCGGGACCTCGGATACCTGCACGTCCCGGCGAACGTCCTGATCGAGATGAAGGACATCGATAAATACCGCGACGACGAGGTGGTGATCATCTCCACCGGTTCCCAGGGCGAACCGCTCGCCGCGCTGAGCCGGATCGCGAACCGGGAACACCCCGTCATCGAACTGGGCCCCGGTGACATCGTCCTGCTGGCGAGTTCCCTGATCCCCGGGAACGAGAACTCCGTCTACCGGGTCATCAACGGGTTGACGAAACTTGGGGCGCAGGTGGTGCACAAGGGCAACGCCTTCGTCCACGTCTCCGGTCACGCCTCGGCCGGTGAACTGCTGTACTGCTACAACATCCTGAAACCGCGCAACGTCATGCCGGTGCACGGCGAGATCCGGCACCTGATCGCCAACGCGAAACTCGCGATCTCCACCGGGGTCCCGGCGGAGAACGCCGTGGTGTGCGAGGACGGTGACGTGGTTGACCTGGTGGACGGCCGGGCCCGCAAGGTCGGGCGCGTCGACGCCTCCTACATCTTCGTGGACGGCTCGATCGTGGGTGACATCACCGAATCGATCAGCGACCGGCTCATCCTCGGTGAGGAGGGATTCATCTCCGTGGTGGCAGTGGTCAACCTCCACACCAGGTCCGTCATCGGCGCCCTGGACATCAACGCGAGGGGTTTCGCGGAGGACCCGTCGGTCTTCGATGCGGTCCGGGAGCAGATCCTAGCCGACCTTCAGCAGGCCCTGGACGACGGCGTGGATGACGTTTACCGCCTGCAGCAGGTGATCCGTCGCACCATTGGAGCCTGGGTGTCGAGGAGGCTGCGGCGTCGCCCAATGATCGTGCCCGTGGTGGTCGCCACCTGAGGGTAGGGAATGCGCTCCGGGAAACACGGGTTGAGGATTGGTGGCGTATCGGGTTATCATCTACCGGTTGCCCGCTTCGGCGGGCGAACCCAATGATCGAACCAGGCGTTGCTTTGGCGCGTCTGGCCCAAGCAACAAGGAGATTCCAGTGGCTGCCGTCTGTGATATCTGCGCCAAGGGACCCGGCTTCGGTCACAACGTGCCTTGGTCGAAGAAGAAGACCAACCGTCGCTGGAGCCCGAACATCCAGCGTGTTCGCGCGACCGTCAACGGTGCCCCCAAGCGCCTCAACGTGTGCACCTCCTGCCTCAAGGCAGGCAAGGTCACCCGCTGAACGAGGGGTCCGGGCAACGGCTCGCGGCTGGGGCCGCGAGCCGTTTTTCGTCGGTTCCCCTCGGTAGGCTCGCCCCATGAGCCGATTCCGGACCCCGATCCATCGCGAGTTGAATCGCGGATTGCGTGACATCGTAGGCGCGGATTCCGCCTCGGAGCTGGCCAGGCTCGGACTGTTCACCCTGGGTGATCTTCTGAGACACGTGCCGCGCCGGTATCTCTCAGGCACCGAGATGAGCGACTTCCGGACCCTGCGTCCCGGTGAGGATGTCGCGGTTGTCGCCAGAGTGGTGGCCACCAGGATCGTGGACGGTCGCACCACCCGGGTGGCGACCGTGCTGACCGACGGCCACGGGGAGCTGCAAGCGGCCTTCTTCGTTCCCGACAAACGCCCGAACTACGCGAAGTACTGGGTCGGTCAGCTCGTCCCGGGCGCCCGCGGCATTTTCGTCGGCAAGGTGGGGGAGTTCAGGGGGCAGCTTCAGCTCACCCATCCCGACTACGTCATCATCGACGAGTTCGGCGCAATCACGGGCCGCAAGGCCACCGCGAAGGCCACGATGGTCAAGGTGATCCAGCGGGCCCGGCTGGTGGGTCTCTACCCGGCCACCGCGAAGATGGTCACCTGGAAGATCGCAGACGCGATAGCGCTCGCTCTGCCCCATGTGTTGCCGCTGGGAGACACGCTGCCCGGCTGGGTGGTGGAACGTGCAGGGGTGATCGGCCTCCCGGACGCCCTGCGTGAGGTTCACGAACCCGTCAACGTGTTCGATGCGAAACGCGGAATCGCCCGGTTGAAGTTCGACGAGGCATTCGGGATGCAACTGGCCATGGCCGCGCGCAGGGCCGCTCTGGCCGGGCGCACCACCACGCCCAGGCCCCGCCGCGACGATGGGATCCTCTCCGCCTTCGACGCCTCCCTGCCGTACCGGTTGACCGCCGGTCAGGAAGAAGTGGGGGAGACCCTTTTCGAGGAGCTGGCCAGTGAACGCCCGATGCATCGCCTGCTGCAGGGGGAGGTCGGTTCGGGAAAGACCCTCGTGGCCCTGCGCGCCATGCTCGCGGTCGTCGATGCGGGAGGCCAGGCGGCGCTGCTGGCCCCCACCGAGGTGCTGGCCAAGCAGCATCACGCATCCATCACCTCGCTGCTCGGTGGGCTCGGGGTGGCCGGAACCCTGGAGGCCCACCCGCACGCCACGCAGGTGGCGCTGTTGACGGGAGGTCTCACCGCCGCCAACCGCCGCCGGGCGCGGGAGACCGTTGCGTCCGGGGAAGCGGGAATCGTCATCGGCACCCATGCGTTGTTGTCGGAGGACGTCGGATTCGCGGATCTTGGTTTCGTGGTGGTGGATGAGCAACACCGTTTCGGAGTGGAGCAGCGAGCCGCGCTGGCGGCGAAGTCCGAGCACCAACCCCACACGCTGGTGATGACCGCCACCCCCATTCCCCGCTCGGTGGCCATGACGGTCTTCGGCGACCTGGAAACCATTGAGCTGCGGGACCGCCCCGCGGGACGCGCGGAGGTGAAGACCGTTTTCGTGGACACCGCCCGCAACCCGCACTGGGTGGACCGGGCCTGGGAACGCATCCGCGAGGAGGTGGCGCAGGGACGCCAGGCCTTCGTTGTCTGCCCCGCCATCTCCGGCAACAAAACGGAAGGGGACCTGGAGGCCGGGACCGGGTTGAGCGCGGTGACGGAGATCACCCCCATGCTCGCCGAGGGCCCGCTGAAGGGGCTGCGCGTCGGAATGGTCCATGGCAGGCAGGCCACCGCCGAGCGGGACCGGACCATGCGGGCATTCACTGCCGGGGAACTGGACGTGCTGGTGTCCACCACGGTCATCGAGGTAGGGGTGGACATCCCGAACGCCTCCGTGATGGTTGTTCTCGACGCCGACCGGTTCGGAATCGCCCAGCTCCACCAGCTCCGCGGAAGGATCGGGCGGGGCAGGCATCCCGGCCTGTGCCTGCTGCTCGCGGCCCCCGCCCCGGACACCCTAACCGCCGTCGACAGGCTCCAGGCTCTGGTGTCCTCCACCGACGGTTTCGAACTGGCGGAACGGGACCTGGAACTGCGGCGCGAGGGAGACGTCCTGGGGGCGGCACAGTCCGGGGCCTCGTCGCTGAAGCTGCTCCGGGTGCTGGGGGATCGAAAGGTCATCGAGCAGGCGAAGGAACTGGCCGGCGAGGTGCTTTCCGATTCCCGGGCCGCTGAGGATCCGCTGCTCGCCGACATGATCGACCAGGCAGAACAGGTCGCCGCCGGGGAATGGCTGGAAAAAGGATGACGCGCATCATCGCGGGACGCGCGAAGGGAACGCAGCTGACGGCGCCCCGCTGCGGAACCCGCCCCACCAGCGACAGGGTCCGGGAGGCGCTGTTCTCCACCCTCGTCACGTGGTTCGGTACCGTCGGGGAACCGGCGGAGAAACACCTGGTGGGGGTCGCGGTGCTGGATCTCTATGCAGGAACCGGAGCGGTCGCGCTGGAGGCCGCCAGCCGGGGAGCTTCCCGGGTGGTGGCCGTCGACTCCCACACCTCGAACCTGATCGCGGGCAACGCCCGCCGGGCCGGGCTGCGCATCGAGGCGCGGGGCGGAAGAGTTGAAGGGCGGATTCCCGCTGGACCCTGGGATCTCGTCTTCGTGGATCCGCCCTACGAGATGGACTCGGCGCTCCTCGACAGGACCCTGGCCCCGCTGTTTTCCCCCGGGAAGCTGAACCCGCAGGCCCTCGTGGTGGTTGAGCGCTCGAAACGGTGCCTCCCCCCGGTGTGGCCGGGTGGGCTCGACGACGACTGGCGCCGGGACTACGGTGAGACGAGCCTCTACTTCGCAGCCACGAAACCGGCAGGAGAATCATGACCAAGGTGCTGTGTCCCGGCTCCTTCGACCCCATCACCAACGGCCACCTGAACATCATCACCCGGGCCCGCGACCTGTTCGGGGAGGTGCTGGTGGCTGTTGGATGCAACAGCCTGAAGGCCGGTTACCTGTTCGGGGAACAGCGCATCGGCCTGGTGAGGGAAGCCACCGCCCACCTCGACGGGGTCACCGTGGAGGAGATGGACGGGTTGCTGGTCGATTTCGCCAGGGAACACGGCATAACCACCGTGGTCAAGGGCCTGAGATTCGGTGCCGATTTCGACTTCGAGCTTCAGCTGGCCAACATGAACCATTCGCTGACGGGCCTGGAGACGGTCCTGCTGCCAGCGGCGGCCCAGCACGTCACCCTCTCCAGCACCATCACCCGGGAGGTGATCAAACTCGGCGGCGACGTCTCACCCCACGTGCCGCCGTGCGTGGCCGAGGCCGCCGCCCGGCTGCGGGATGCGCGGTAGCCCCGCCCGGCCCTCGTTTTCAAGGGTTCAGGCGGTCCAGGTGGATCGCGTCATCGCACAACCGGGACACCAGCGCCGGATTGTGGGTGATCATGAGCAGCCCGATGCCCCTTTTCCGGGTCAGCCCCGTCAACTCGGTCCAGATCTGCGCCTGGGTCAGGGGATCCAGCATCGTCGTCATCTCGTCGGCGATCAGGTAGCGGAGTTCGGGGTGCAGCACCCGTGCTATGCAGAAACGCTGCAACTCACCCCCGCTGAGTTCGCTCGGGAAACGACCCAGCCAGGCGTCCTCGATGCCCAGCTGATGTTTGGTGTCCTCGTCAACGGGCCAGCATTCGGTCAGGATGCGACCCATCCGCCAGCGGGGATTGACGCTGACCTCGGGGTTCTGGTTGATGTACTGCACCCGGCAGGGCTGGTGGGCCTGCAACGGTTCCCCGTCCAGGGCGACGGTTCCCCGGAATCGGTTGATCCACCCGGCCATGATCTTGCCCAGGGTGCTCTTCCCGAACCCTGACGGTGCCACCAGCCCCAGCACCTGCCCGGGCTCGAGCCGGGCCGAGATGTCGTTCAGGATCGGCTGGCCGTGACGGTAGCCGAAGGTGATGTGTTCAGCTGTCAGCACGTGTCGGCTCCTCCCGGGAATCGGGGATTTCCGTGCAGAACTCGTTCTGCGGCAACGCCTTCCACAACGCCTTGACGTAGGGAGGCTGGTCGAAATCGTCGGGGTGGGTGAACTCGCGGGTCGGCATGCAGGCCACCAACCTTCCCCGGTTCAGGACGACCACCCGGTCGGCGACCGCACTGATCAGGTCAACGTCGTGGGAGATGATGAGCACGCAACGTCCCTGATCCGCGAGCGACCTGAAATCCGCGAGCAGCTGTTCCGCGAGTTTCACGCTCAGCCCCGGCGTCGGCTCGTCGGCGATTATCAGCTCCGCTGGGCTGAGGATCGCGGTTGCCAAGAGGATCCGGCGGGCCATGCCTCCCGACAACTGGAAGGGATACTTCTCCAGATCGCGCGGCGACAGGTCGAGGCGTTCGGCGATGTGCGCCAGTTCCTCCTCGTCAGGGGTGGGTCCCGTCCGCAACTGGTGTTTGACCTTGAGCAGCGGGTCGAGGAAGCTGATCGACTGCGGGACGAGCGCGAAGCTCTTCCGCCTGAGTTCGAGAACACGTTTCCCGGCGACGGGTTCACCTTTGAAGAGGATCTCGCCGTGCTTGACGGCGTTCCTCGGCAGCAGGTCCATGATCGCGTGGGCCAGCAGGCTCTTTCCCGATCCGGAGGCCCCCACTATCCCGAGGATCTCGCCCGGCTCGGCGGTCAGGGTCAGGTCCTCCACCCCGTAGCCGATCCGGCGTCGGTAGAAGGTGTGGTACATCGCGAAACCGACGTACAGGTTGCGTACTTCGAGCAGCGACATCTGTGCCTACCTCTGGGAGGTCCGGGGATTGATCAGGGTCGACAGGGACTGGCCGCAACGGTCTATCAGTAGCACCAGGACCAGCAGGGTGAGTCCCGGGAACAGTGCCAGCCACCATTGGCCCGTGCTCAGGTAGCGCATGGACTCGGAGAGGATCACGCCGATGGCGGGCAGCTGCTGGGGGATTCCGAAACCGAGGAAGGTCAGTCCGGATTCGTGCAGGATGGCGTGCGGGAACATCAGCACGGTGGCGACGATCGTCTGGGGGAGGATGTAGGGCATGTAGTGGTTCACCGCTATGAACCACCTGCTCCTGCCCATCTGCCGGGACGCGATCACATAGGCGCTGGTGTGCAGGTGGATGGTCTCGGCGCGGACGATCCGGCACAGGCTCACCCAGTGGGTCACGGCCACGCCGATCATCACGCCCGTGATCCCGCGTCCCGACAGGATCGCTATGAAGATCAGCAGGATCAGGTGCGGCATGCCCTGCATCAGATCCACCAGCCAGAGCACGAAACGATCGAACCAGCCCCCCAGGACCGCGGCCCCGATGCCCAGCAGCAGCGCGATCACGGAGCTCACCACGGAGGCGAACAACCCGATCCAGATGCTGATGGACAGGCCCTTCATCGTCCGGGCCAGCATGTCGCGCCCGAGCCAGTCGGTACCGAACAGACCACCGGCGCCCGGCGGCAGGTTGGTTCGCCCGAAGGCCGGTTGGTATGCCGTCTCCGGGATCAGGGTTCCGCCCAGGGCCGCGGCGGCGAGGACGACGAGGCTTACGGCGAACACCACCGTCGCCGACTTGCGGCCGTTCCAGCGTTCGGTCAGTTCCTCGGAACCGATCAGCAGGGCCGTCATGACCAGGTCTCCTTGATTCTGGGATCGATCAGCGGATACAGGAGGTTGGCGCACAGGTTCCCGAGGAACACGATCGCGGAACTGATGACGGTGATGCCGATCAGCAGAGGGAGATCCCCCTTGGTGCCGGCCGTGACCGTGACCGCCCCCAGCCCGGCGTAGCTGAAAACGCTCTCGGCCAGCACGGAGCCGCCGATGATTTCGCTTATGGAACCGAACTGTAACGTCACGAAGGGCATCAGGGAGTTCCGCAGGCCGTGCCGCCAGACGAACTGCCACGAGGTCTCCCCGCGGCTGCGGGCGAACAGGGCGTAGTCGGAGTTCTGTTCCTCGATGAGCCTGGTCCGGGTCTGCATCGTGATGGTGGAGATCCCGACCAGGCTCAGGGTGGCGGCGGGCAGCACCAGATGGTTGAGACGCTCGGCGAGGGTTGCCTCGGCGAGGGTTTTGCCGATGGGGGCCGACAAACCGATCGGGGACCACTTCAACCACACGGCGAAGATCAGCAGCAGCACTATCCCGAACCAGAAGGTGGGGATGGCTGCGAATACGTAGCAGACGGTGCTGATGACCCGGTCGAGGAAACGCCCCTGGTTCTTTCCCGCGACTATCCCGAGGCCGGCCCCCAGCAACCCGGAGGCCAGCCAAGCGATGAACAACAACATGGACGAGTTGACCAGTGCGTCCCCGATCACCGCTGTCACGGGCCTCTCGAAAACCAGCGAGGTTCCCAGGTCGCCGTGCAGGAGGTTCCACCACCACAGACCGAATTGCACGATGGTGGGCTGGTCCAGCCCCCACTTGCTGGCCAGGGCGGCCCTCTGCTCTGGGCTGGCGGTCAGTTCGCTGCCGAAGTAGGCGTCGACCGGGTTGAAACCGGAGACCTTCGCCAAGAAGAACGTGATGACGCTGACCGCGAAGATCAGGGAGGCCGCCTTGGCCAGCTGGGCCACCGCATAGCCCATCGGGGAGCTTTTCGTGAGGTCGCGTCGCGACTGCTCGGAACGGGTTGCGGCGGTCATTCAGGAGGCCTTGACGTCCCAGGTGTTCAGGTTGTTGATCACCTGGAGGAAGTGGTCGTGGGGATGAACCCGCTGGGTTCCGATGTCCAGCCCGTTGCGCACGAAGTAGTTGTGGTGGATGTAGCCGACCACCAGGTAGGGGTTGTCCCCGAGGATGCTGCCGCCATTGGTGCCGTCCCACAGGGCTGCATGCCAGAACTTGTTCGCGCTTTCCTGATCGGTGGCGGCCAGGGCCGCGTCGAGGTTGGCCTGCACCTGCTCGTTCGAATAGCAGGCGATGTTCGACCAACCCTTCTTGCGGGCCAGCGTTCCGGAAAGCATGTTGTACTCGTGGTAGGGGTTGAGACGCCCACCGCCCAGCACCACGGCGTCCTTGCGGTTGCGGTCCTGCATCGAGGTGAAGTCCGTGCCGTGGAGTTCCACGTCGATTCCGATCTGCGTCATCTGGGCCTTGAAGGCCTCCGCGATGGCCTGACGGCCGGAGTCGTTGGGCGGGTACATCAGGGTGAAGCTCGCCTTGGTGCCGTTCTTCTCGCGGATTCCGCCCTCGCTCTTCGCCCAGCCCGCCTGGTCCAGCATCGCTTCGGCTCCGGCGACGTCACCGTCCTTCAGGCTCGCCGTTTCCTGTTTGATGCCCCACGGGAAGGCATCGAAGATATCGAAGGCCACCTCACCGTAACCCAGCAGGCAGTCCTTCACGATTTGCTCCCGGTTCAGGGCGGTTGCCATCGCCTTTCGGATCACCGGGTCGCTGGTGACCGCATTGCCGACGCTCTGTCCCTCCACCTCGTAGGCCCCGGGGGTCTCGCACGGCAGGGAGATCACCCGGTAGCCGAAGGTGGGCAGGCTGGTCAGCGAGAAACCGGGGACCTGCTGGGAGGAGAGTGCCGGGTAGACGCAGGCGAGGTCGACCTGCCCCGACTGGGCCGCCGCGAGCGCCGCGTCGGATTCCATCAGCAACAAGGTGGCCTTGGCGAACTTCGCCTTGGTTCCGTGGTAGTTGTCGTTGCGTTCCAGGATCAGCTGCTGACCCTGGGTGTAGTGGCCGAATTTCCACGGACCCGAGCCGACCGGGTTGTCCCCGAAACCGTCGGAGTAGGTGCTCTTCGGGACGATGCCCAGCGTCGCCGCCGTGTACAGCAGGGTGGAGGAGGGAGCGGTGAGCCGGAGCTCCACGGTGTCGGTTCCGGTCGCCACGGCGGTGTCGAAGCCCGGCAGGCTGACCTTGGCGGCCTCCTTCGCCTGGTTGTAGGTGAAGGCGACGTCCTCGGCCGTCAGGGCGGTGCCATCGGTGAACTTGATGTCCGTGCGGATCTTGAAGGTCCACACCAGGCCGTCGGGGCTCACCTCGTAGCCGGTCGCCACGTCGTTGACGATCTGGTTCTTCTCATCCGCGGTCAAAAGAGGGCTGTTGAAGAGCAGCACCCCCGTCTCACCGAAGCCCTTGACCGGGTCGAATGGGGCCTTGACCGTGGACGGATCCATGGCGATCACGACTTCCTGGCGGTTCGTGAGCCGCTCGGGGAGCGGAACGCTCTCGGTTCCCGAGGGGCTGTTCTGCGACGAGCAGCCCGGCAGCGGGAAGATGGCGGTCAGCGCGGCAGCTCCTGACATTCCGGCCAGAACGGCTCGGCGGGTCGGTTTCGGGGTGGTTGGTTTGGGCATCCCTGTCAATCCTCCGGTTCTTGGGCATGGCACAACTGGCTCAGGACCCTGGCCCCGGAGCGGGGGGACCGTGCGCCCCAGCCCCGGAGTGGGGTGGGAGGCAAGGTCTCCTGGGCAGACTCCTCGGAAAGATCATAAACTTTTTACCAAGGGCCACCAAACCGGAAATGAGAATCGGGACCACCCAACTTCGGCCTGGCGGCCGGAGTTGGGTAGGGGTCAGGTCATCGTGAGGACCAGTTCGTCGTGGAGGAATCTGGCGCCGGTGACCTGGCGGCCGTGCAGCGAGTCCGGCATCGCGATCCGGCGATGCTCGTTCCGGTGCGTGAGCAGCAGGTCATCGCCGTCCTGGTGAAGGTCGAGTTCGGCCCGATCCGCGTGGGGCAGGCTGATGTGGAGCCGCAGGCAGCCGTCGCTGCGGGTGACGCGCAGGTAGTCGCCCCGGTAGTTGACCGCCGCCGGGTCGTCGTCGCCGTACATCGCCCGGGCCAGGTCTCTGAGGGCCCCCAGCCCGGCGATTTCCCGTTCCTGGAGTAGGAGACGGTGAATCGGCAGATGTGCGAAGCTCTCCTCGATCCGTTGGATGCCCGCCGCCTGCGCCTCGGCCCACGGCTCGAAGTAGTCACCGAGAGCCGAGGCGGGGTAGATGCGGTTGAGCACCACGGCGTCGACGACGAAGCCGTACATCGTCAGCCAGGTGTGGGCGCGCCGGGTCTCGGCGATGACCACGTGCTCCGGGGTGGCGACCAACCTGAGGGTGGTGACCTTCCCGTCGTGGAGCAGCTCGCCCAGCCGCTTGAGCCGGTCCAGCAACCCGAGCACGTCGTCGAAGAGACGATCCTCGGGCATCGGGATCCGGGTCAACCGCTCGAACGGCTTGCCGAGGATCCGCACCAGCGCCCGCTTCGTCGGCAGCGCGGTGCGGAACAACTGGTCGAGACGTTCCGGGTATTTCAGCAGCGACAGGGTTTCGCCGGTCGGTGCGCAGTCCACCACCAGGATGTCGTAGCTTCCGGAGGAGGCGTGGTCGAGGACCCGCAGCAGGCTGAACAACTCGCCCAGCCCGGGCAACAGCAGCGCCTCCTGGGTGGCGAGCGTAACCTCACCCTCCCGGACCATGAGACGCGCCAGGTAGTCGCGCAGACCCGCCCACGCCCGGTCGTTCTCCACCAGGGTGTCGACCTCCAGGGCATCCAAGCCCGGGGCGACGCGGGTCGGTTCGCTGGTCAGCGACAGACTCAGCGCATCACCCAGCGAATGTGCCGGGTCGGTGCTCATCACCAGGACCCGGTTCCCCTGATCCGCCAGGTGCAGGGCCGTGGCGGCGGCGACGGTGGTCTTGCCGACCCCGCCCTTTCCGGTGTACAGGATGATCCGCATGTTCACTCCTCGATGTTGATTCGTCTGGGTCCCGACGGACCGGTCGGTTCCTGAGCGGGCGCGGCCGGATCCTTGGACAGGCACTCGACGATCAGCGCCCGCCATTCGCGTTCGATGTTCCGGAGCCGTTTCCTGGGGGCGGGGGGGATCAGGCTCAGGGCTGCCTCGCGGAGATGACGACGGGCGTGCAGCAGATGACGAACGAATTCGCGGTTCATGACGGGACCTCCTGTGGGGTGGGGCGGAATCGGATGGTCAGGACGTCGTCGCGGAGTTTCGCGCCGGCTACGTCGTGGCCCAGCAGGGTGCTGGGCAAGGGGATGTTGCGCTGGAAGTTGCCGATGCGAACCGCGAGGTCGGTGGCGGTCAGTTTGAGGTCGATCTCCTCGGTGGTGGTTCCCGGCAGCGGGAGTTGGAGGTCGTAGCCGTCGTCGGCGTTGACATAGCGTTCGTGGGCCAGGGCCGGCATGACGTCGAAGGTGTGGGCGTTGATGGCGACCTCGGCCAGGCGGGCCACGTCGCTCTGGCTGACGAGATCCTTGCGGAACCGTGGCACCTCGGTGATCGGAAGATGAACGAATGACGAGCGGATCTCGGCCAGATGCTGCCGTTGATGCTCCACCCAGGTGCTGAAGAACGCACCCACCTCCCCGGCGGGGTACAGCCCGCTGACGAAGACGTGGTCGACGCTGTAGCCGAACAGGTTGAGGTAGAGGTAGCTGCGACGGGTCTCCTCGATCACCATCCGTTCCGGCAGGGTGACCAGGCGAACCGACGTGATGGAGGGATCCTTCAACAACGCCTGGATCTCCTGGAGACGCTGGAAGAGCCGTTCGATGTCGTTCATGGCGGCGGCGTTGGGCAGTTCGAGCCGCCACACCCCCCTTGCCACGGGGCGCAGCACCCTGACCGCGAGCTTCTGCACCGGGAAGATCCGTTCCATCCACCAGGTGAGCAGCTCCGGGAACTGGAGCAGAGACAGGGTCTCGCCGGTGGGGGCCATGTCCAGGATGATGCGGTCGTAGTCGCCGGTGTGGGCCAGCTGGTGGACCCGCAGCAGGAAGAACAGCGGGTCGAAGCCAGGGAGGTCCAGTACCTGGTCATCGTCGCTCCGGGCGATGAGGGTGGACAGGGCGGCGGTGATGTCGGCGAACTCCTCCTCGGCGACGCGCCCCGCATCCACCTCGGTGATCTCCAGGTTTGGGGCCACCTCGGTTGGTTCGGGAGCCGGGGGGAAGCCGAACAGGTCAGAGAGGTTGTGGGCGGCATCCATGCTCGCCAGGAGCGTGCGTTTTCCGCTCCCGGCCGAGGCGACGGCGTGGGCGGCCGCCAGCGATGTCTTGCCGACGCCTCCTTTCCCGGTCAGCAGGATCATTCGCTCCATGGCTACTCCTTCCGTTGAGGAATCATTCGAAAGTCGAACTAATTGACATGGTTCTGTCCGGTCGATGGTGGGGTTCAGTCGATGGGGATGCGTCGGGTGGCCCGAGGTCTGCGCTCCACCGGGTGTTCGGCCAACAGACCCGGGATGCGGTCGATGACCCGCAGCACCACCGCGGTCTCCTCTGGGGTCAGTTCCTCGAAGAGACGCCCGATCAGCGAGACGCTGTCCTTGATGCCCTGGGTGATAAGCCTGCTGCCTTTCTCGGTCAGGGAGATCAACACGATGCGCTTGTCGTCCGGGCTGTGCTGGCGTTCCACCAGGCCGCGCTGCTGCAGCCGGGAGACCACCCCCGTCGCAGTGTTGAGGGGGGCGTTCAAGTAGGCGGCGAGGTCGCCCATCCGCGAGGACCGCACGCGATGGAGGTGGAGCAGGGTCAGCACGTCATTCTTGGCCAGATCCCGGGCGAGGCCCTGCCAGGCGCCCGAGGGTAGGAAGGAACGGAATCGGTCCACATAGTCGAACAGCATGTCGTGCGGGTCCATGATTTCCCCCTCCCTGATGCTTCGGGCATCGAACTGTTTCCAAGGTTAGCAGGCGACTGGGTCACGGCCTTCGCCTGTCTTCCGTGGCTTACTCGCGCGTAGCATCGTGGACATCGCTCGGGTCTCGTCGAGATGTTTGGCGATTCTTTCCCGACTCGGTAAGATTGCTCTTCGGTCATGACGTGGTTGTGGTCGATCGGACGAAGGGAATGCATGCCATGAACTCCGTGCATCACCACCCGGACCGTCGTTCTCCCTACGTTTTCGACGTGCTGGAGTTGGGACGCCGTCCGGGAGCGATGAAGGAAATTCGGGTTGACGTCCCTGCCCCGGCCGATCTCGGCTACGACGTGATCTCAGTGCCACAGGGCTCCGGAGTCGATCTCGACCTCAAACTCGAGGCGGTCGTCGAAGGGGTGCTGGTCACGGGAACGGCTCGCGCGCAGGTGCGCGGCGAGTGCGCCCGATGCCTGAGTGCAATCGAGGATGAGAAATCCTTCGATCTGCAGGAACTCTACTTCTACCCCGGGAACGAGGTGGACGAGGACGAGAGCGTCGTCGTTGACGACGCCATCGACCTGGAGGAGGCTCTGCGCGACGCTGTGGTACTGGAGCTGCCGTTCACGCCCCTGTGTGATCCCGACTGCCTCGGCCTGTGCCAGGAATGCGGGTTCAACCTGAACGACGACCCGGATCACGGGCACGAAGCCAAGGTTGACCCGCGGTGGGAGAAACTCGTGGGGATTGATATCGGTGGCGAGAACTGAGACCAGAACAGGGAGCCGCTGGTCGGCGCAGCCCCGCTCGGGACTGCATCAACTGGCAGATTCAACAAGTCCGAGGAGAAGATCGTGGCCGTTCCGAAGCGCAAGATGTCGCGCAGCAACACCCGTTCGCGTCGTGCGCAGTGGAAGACTTCCGTCGTTCCCACCGTCACCTGCGTGAACCCGGCCTGCCGTGAACCGCACCTGTCCCACACCGCCTGCCCCTCCTGCGGTCAGTACGGTGCCAAGGGTGCCCGTCGTCAGGTCGTCGAGGCCTGAACAAGTTATCCGCCCTCCTCGACGAGCTGGGTGTCCAGGTGGACACCCAGCTGTTTGAGCTTGCCTTCACCCACCGCAGCTTCGCCTTCGAGCACGGACGAATCCCCAGCAACGAGAGGCTGGAGTTCTTGGGCGACGCGGTGTTGCAGATCGTGGTGACCGAGCACATCTTCAGGTCCTTCCCCGACCTGGCCGAGGGGCAGCTCGCCAAGCTGCGCGCATCGGTGGTCAGCTCCCACGCTCTGGCCGAGGTGGCCCGTGGACTTGACCTGGGAGAACTGATCCGGCTGGGACAGGGAGAGATAAACACCGGGGGAGCGGACAAGACCTCCATTCTGGCCGACACCATGGAAGCGGTGATCGGCGCCATTCACATGTCCTGCGGTGCTGACGCCGCTGCTTGTTTCGTGCACGCTCTCCTCGACGAACGAATCGCCTCCAGCGAACTGAAAGGGCACTACACCGACTACAAGACGGCCCTGCAGGAGTACTGCGCTCACAGCGGCCTGGAACCCCCCCGCTACGAGATCGTCGGCGAGGGACCCGATCATCAGCGTATCTTCACGGCCACCGCCATGGTGGGCGGAAAGGCCGTCGGGTCGGGGGTCGCCTCCAGCAAGAAACGCGCCGAGCAGCTGGCCGCCCACGAAGCCTGCCGGAGCCTGCTGCCAGATGCCTGAACTCCCGGAGGTCGAGGTGGTGCGCCGGGGCCTGGAGAACCACCTCAAAGGACGCGAGATCGAAGCGGTCACCGTCCTTCATCCCCGCCCCGTGCGTTCCCATCCCGCCGGCCCGGAGGGTTTCGTCTCCGATCTGGCGGGCCGGGGCGTTGACGCCGTCGCACGCCGGGGCAAGTACCTCTGGCTGGTCCTGGGCGATGACGCCATGATCGCCCACCTGGGGATGAGCGGACAATTCCGGGTGAACCGGCCCCAGGACCCCCAGCTGCGCAACACGCGGGTCCTGTTCGACCTCGACGACGGCACCCAGCTGCGTTTCGTCGACCAGCGCATGTTCGGTGGGCTCGAGTTCGTTCGGGGAGGCGGCGGGTGCCCGGTCCCGCACATCGCCCTCGACCCCTTCGACCCCGATTTCGATCCCGCAGCAGTGGCCTGTCGGATGCGGGCAAGACGCACCACGGTCAAGCGCGCCATCCTCGACCAAGGGCTCGTTTCCGGGATCGGGAACATCTACGCCGACGAATCCCTGTGGCGCGCGAAGCTGCACTTCGACCACCCCACGCAGCACCTCGCCCAGGCCCGCGCCGTCGCCCTGCTGGGGCACGCCCGCGATGTCATGTCGGAGGCCCTGGCCGCAGGCGGCACATCCTTCGATTCACTGTATGTCAATGTCAACGGCGAATCGGGGTATTTTGAACGTGGACTCGACGCCTACGGGCGCGAGGACCAACCATGCCGACGCTGCGCAACACCCGTGGTGCGCCGGCGATTCGCCAATCGAAGCAGCTTTCTGTGCCCGAGATGCCAGCGGCTGCCCAAGCCGTGAGGATGGTGCATGAACGCGATCGGTCGATTGCTCCGGAACAACAAGGACTCTCTGTGGCAGTTCATCCGGTTCGGTATCGTGGGTGGCCTCGGTGTTCTGGTGAACATGGGGGTGTTGATCGCGTGCCGGAAGCTTTTCCCGCTGCTCTGGGCCAGCGCGGGCGTTCCCGAGGGGGAGGGCGTGTGGTTCGCCATTCCGGGCACCGAGTACAACATCCGCTGGTACCACGTCATGTCCACCGTCGCGTTCCTGCTGGCTAACCTGTTCAACTTCCAGCTGAACCGCTGGTGGACCTTCAAGTCCCACAAACTGGCCGGATGGTTCCGGGAGTACTGGCCCTTCCTGATCGTAGGGCTGGTCGCGCTGGCCGTGGGCCAGGTGATCATCACGGCCCTGATGCACCCCCACTCCCCGGTTGCGCTGCCCGCCACCGTCTTCGACGGCTCCTCCGGTCTTCGGAGCCGCCAGTACTGGGCCAACCTGATCTCCATCATCTGCACCATCCCGGTCAACTTCTTGGTGAACAAGTTCTGGACCTTCCGGGCCGCCCGTCAGCCCTCCGGGAAACAGGGGGGACAGTCTGCATGTACCTCAAACAGCTGATCCTCAGAGGCTTCAAGTCCTTCGCCTCGGCCACCACCCTCAACTTCGAGCCCGGCATCACCTGCATCGTCGGCCCCAACGGCTCCGGGAAATCCAACGTCGTGGACGCGCTGAGCTGGGTCATGGGGGAGCAGGGCGCCAAGAGCCTGCGAGGCGGGAAGATGGAGGACGTCATCTTCGCGGGCACCCCGAAACGCGCCCCGCTGGGACGGGCCGAGGTGCAGCTGACCATCGACAACTCCGACGGTGCGTTGCCCATCGAGTACTCGGAGGTGACGATCACCCGCACCATGTTCCGAAGTGGCGGCTCCGAGTACGCCATCAACGGCATTCCCTCTCGCCTGCTGGATGTCACGGAGCTGCTCAGCGACTCCGGTATCGGGCGGGAGATGCACGTGATCGTCGGCCAGGGCCAACTCGACGCGATCCTCCAGGCCACCCCCGAGTCCCGCCGAGGATTCATCGAGGAAGCGGCCGGGGTGCTCAAACACCGCAAACGCAAGGAGAAGGCCATCCGGAAGCTGGAGGGCACCAGGGCGAACCTGGAACGACTCCAGGACCTCATCGGGGAGTTGCAACGCCAACTCAAACCTCTCGGACGCCAGGCCGAGGCGGCTCGCCGCGCCGCTGTCATCCAGGCGGAGCAGCGCGACGCGAAGGCCCGGCTGCTGGCCGACGATCTCCACGCCGCCCGGGAGGCACTGGCGGCCGATCTCGCCGACGAGGCCGCGGCCGCCGAGGCGAAGGAACGCGCTGAGGCCGAGACCCGGGCCGCAATGGCCGCGGAGGAGGCCGCGGAGGTGGAACTGAAGGAAGCCTCGCGGGATTTCGACCGCTGCCAGGAACACTGGTACGCGCTGGCTGCCCTGAAGGAGCGGGTCTCCTCGACGATCTCGGTGGCCGCCGAACGCATGAGACACGGCGACGCCCAGCCGGCCATCGACGTCTCCGGCCGGGATCCCGACTCCTTGGAGGCCGAAGCGCGCGAGATCAGGCGACGCGAGGCCGAACTGGCCGACGACATCGAACAGGCCCGGTCAGATCTCAATGACGCATCCGGTCAGCGAGGCGAGGCCGAGACCCGGCACACCGAGGCCGAACAGGCCTACGCGGCCGCGCTGCGCGCGGTGGCCGACCGCAGAGAGGGACTGGCCCGCCTCAAGGGGCAGGTGGCCTCGGTCCGATCCCGGCTGGAGGCCGGGCAGGGGGAGGAGGAACGCCTGGTCGCGCGGCGAGAGGAGACCCTCACCCGGGCCAGGGAGGCCGCCGACCAGTACCGGCAGGCCGAGAACACCCTTGCCGGGCTGGGAACCGACGAGTCAAGCCTGGACTCCGCGTGGGAGACCGCGAACGGCGCCGTGACGGAGCACGAGACCGAGGTGGCGCGGATCGTGGCGGAGGAGACCCGCCTCGCAAGGGAGAAAGCCGCCCTCACCGCGCGAGTGGAGGCGCTGCGGCTGGCCACCCAGCAGCGCGACGGCTCCACCGACCTGCTGGAACGGCCCGGCGTGCTGGGACGCCTGGGTGACCTCATCCAGGTGGCCCCCGGCTGGGAACAGGCCGTGGCCACAGGCCTCGGGGCGGCGGCTGAGGCGGTCGTCGCCACCAGACTCGACGACGCCATCTCGGCCATCGTGCACCTGGCCGGGGAGGACCTCGGACGAGCCCATGTGGTGGTCTCCGGTGCAGTGGCGGGGGAGGGGACCCCGCTTCTCGAACTCATCACCGCACCTCGGGAACTGAGGGGGGCGCTGTCTCGGTTGCTGGCCGGGATCGTGGCGGTGGAGGACCTGCCCGAGGCCAGGGATGTGATCAAGACAGATCCGTCGCTGACCGCCGTCACCCGGGCGGGGGACCGGGTCTCCGGCTGGCTGGTCGAGGGCGGATCGACCGCCAAACCCTCACTACTGGCCTTGAACGCGGACCTGACGGAGACCGAGGAACAGCTGAAGCGGATCACCGCCGAGGTGGACAGGCAGCGTTTCGCCCTGGATGCAGCACGAAACGCACTGCAGAAGGCTCGCGACGAGGAGGCAACGGCCCTGGCGGCCCTGCACGAGTCCGACGCGCAGTTCACGGCCATCTCGGATGCCCTCGGCGCCCACCGGCAGGCCCAGGCGGCCGCGACCCGCGAGGCCGAACGGTTGGCATCGGCCATCGAGACCGCCCGCCAGGGCCGGTCCGGGCACGAGACCCGGCTGGCCGAACTGGAGGTCCGGCTCGCCGCGGCCAGCGGGGAGGAGATCCTTGAACCCGACCCCACCAACCGAGACGAGCTGGCCGTGACCGCAAGGCTGGCCCGGCAGGCGGAAATGGAAGCCAGGCTGCTGCTGCGAACGGCCGAGGAACAGGCCCGTTCGCTGGCGGGCAGGGCCGACGGTCTGCTGCGGGCAGCGGCCGCGGAACGCCAGTCGCGCGCCAAGGCCCGCGCCCGGGCGGAACAGCTTCGCCGCGAGGCTGCGGTGGGCCGGGCGGTACACGACGCGGCCCAGCGGCTGTTCGGGATGGTCGATGCCACCATGGGGCGGGCCGCGGCCAGCAGGGACGCCGCGGAGGCCCGCAGACGAGCTGCCGAGACCGCGACAGTGGAGGCCAGGCAGGCCTCCCGGGCCGCCGGCCAACGCCTCGAAGAGCTCACGAGAGGTGCCCACCGGGACGAGCTGGCCCGGATCGAACGCCGGATGCGGATCGAGCAGCTGGAGGAGAAGAGCCTGACCGAGCTGGGTCTGGAAGGAGACCAACTCGTCGCCGAATACGGCCCGGACCAGCCGGTCCCGGTCATCACCCGGCCCGACGGTACCGCCCTCGGCCCCGAAGACGAGGCTCCCGAACCCGTTGTCTACGTGCGCGCGGAGCAGGAAAAACGCCTGCGCCGCGCCGAGCGGGGACTGGCGGCCCTGGGGCGGGTCAATCCGCTGGCGTTGGAGGAGTTTGAGGCTCTGAAAACCAGGCACGCCTTCCTGGCCGAGCAGCTAGCCGACCTGAAACAGACCCGCGCTGACCTGCTAGCGCTGATCGACGACGTTGACCGGAAGGTGCAGGAGGTCTTCGAAGCGGCCTATCGCGATGTCGAACGCACTTTCGGGGAGGTTTTCCAGCGGCTCTTCCCCGGGGGAGAGGGAAAGCTGCTGCTCACCGAACCCGGGAACTGGCTGGAAACCGGGGTGGACGTCGAGGCCCGGCCCGCGGGCAAAAAGGTCAAACGGCTCTCGCTGCTCTCGGGAGGGGAACGTTCGCTGGTGGCAGTGACCTTCCTGGTCAGCCTGTTCATCGCCCGCCCGAGCCCCTTCTACATCCTGGACGAGGTCGAGGCGGCCCTGGACGATGCCAACCTGGGCCGCCTGCTCGGAATCTACGAGGAACTGAGGCAGAACTCCCAGCTGCTGGTGATCACCCACCAGAAACGCACCATGGAGATCGCAGACAGCCTCTACGGCGTGACCATGCGCGGCGACGGCCTCTCCACCGTGGTCAGCCAGCGACTCCAGCAACCATGACCCGGAGCCGCGTCACGTCCGGTTCCGCCCGTTCCGTAGAGCAGGGATGAGACGGGCCGAGTTGAGGATGAAGGCGGTCTCGCTGCCCACGTGCACCAGCGCCGCCAGCACCGGGCCGAGCAACCCAAGGGCTGCCAACACCATGCCTAGGCAATCGATGACGACGGTCCCGGCGAAATTGAACAAAACGATCCGCCGGGCCCGCCGAGCCACGTGAATGGTGCGGGCGAGATCGTTCAGGTCGGAACTGATCAGCACCACGTCGGCGCTTTCCCGGGCGATCTCGGTTCCACTTCCCATTGCTATCCCGACGTCTGCCTTGGCAAGTGCCGGGGCGTCGTTGACACCATCACCAACCATCGCCAGCCGGTGTCCCTTTGAGCGCTCGGCGTCGATCACCGCCAGTTTCTCATCGGGAAGCAGGCCGGCCCGGAAGCTGTGCGGGCGATGGCCGCCAGCACCGCAAGGGGCGTTCCAGCCGCTATCCCACAGGCTCCCGCCACGACCACCACGGAGATGGTGGCGGTCAGATCGTGGGTCAGCAGAAAAGTGAGGGCTGCTCCGCCGATGGCCAGGTAGACCAGCCATGCCGCCAGCCGGTCGGCGAGGCGTTGCACCGGGGGCTCGGATTCCTGGGCCTTGCGCACGGCCTCGATGATGCGGCCGAAGGAGGATTCGGCTCCCACACTTTCGGCGCGGATCTCGACGGCCCCCGATTGGTTGATGGAACCTGAGTGGACCTCGCTCCCGGCATCTATCTCGATCGGCAGGGATTCGCCCGTTATCCGTGACTGGTCCACCGTGGACCTTCCGGTTACGACGGTTCCGTCGACCGGGATGCGACCCCCGGGAAGCACCACCACTAACTGTCCCGGTGTCACCTGATCCAGCGGAACCGTGGTCACGGTGTCACCATCGCGGACCTGTACGGAATCCGGGAGGAAGGACATCAGGTCTGTAAGGGCGTCCCGGCCGCGGTCCATCGACAGGTCCTCAAGGAGTTCGGCGGCCAGGACGAAGGTCGTGATCACCAGCGATGTGACCAACTCACCAATTGCAGCCGCCGCGACGATAGCTATGAGCATCGACAGCTCCATGCTCATTCTCAGGTTCCGGATGTCCTCCCAGGCCTCCGTGAGAATGGGCCAGCAGCCGATGCCGAGCCCCAGCCCCGCTACCCACGAACTGGTGAGACCCGACATCGTGAGCGCGGCGCAGAAGGCCACGACCAGGGTACGGAGCAGGTATGTCCGGTCGACGCGGGCCCACAGACTTCTTCCCGAGCCGGTGGTGAGGGGGGTCATTTCCTGTCTTAGCGTGGGGCGAGATGTTTCGGTCATGGCCGTAGGTTCCCCTCCTGGGTTTTCCCCTCGAACGCCGCCTCGGAGTCCTGCACCGTGTGATGGGGCGGGACGATCTCCACGACGTGCTCGGCCTGGAACACCGCGTGCATCACGAGTTCGCGGGCGTGCTCATCGATGAGGCTGTAATAGACGCGAGTACCCTCCTGACGGGGCTGCACCACCTTGCACCAGCGCAGCTTCGCCAAGTGCTGCGAGACCGTGGTGGGTGATTTTCCGATCAGCTCGGCGAGCTCGTTGACCGAGCGTTCCCCTGTGCGCAATGCCAGGACGATACGAATCCGTGTCTCGTCCGAGAACAGCGAGAACACCTCGGCTGCGAGCTGGATGTACTGGCTGTCTGCTTCGAGTCCTACATATTTCGTATCTTCATACATGCTTAGATAATAGGTAATTGAGGCCTGCCTGACGAGGGGTTCGAGACGCAGGGTCTGTAGATGTCTCGAACCATCGTGGCGTGCCCGGTGGGCGAAACCTTCTAGGATTGCCCCGTGGGAGATTTGATTTTCTGGTTGGTCGTCGCGATCGTCGGGGCCGGGCTGGTGGCGGCTACGCTCGTCATCAAGTACGGCAAAAAAGAGCTACCCCCCGCTGAGACGCGGGAGGCGATCGAGGCCCCCGAGGCGGAAGCCGTCGTGGAGGAGGAGCCGGCGGCCGGAGAGAAGCCGGTGGAGACCGGGGAACCAGCGGGCGAGACCGCTGAGCCCGAGCCTGCGAAACCCGAGCTGGACCAGCCCGAGGAGCCGCGCTCCCGGTTCGCCCGGCTGCGTCGCCGCCTGGCATCGAGCAACAATGTGCTGGCCCGGGCCCTCGGCGATCTGCTGAGCGTCGACAGGATCGATTCCGAGACCTGGGATGATTTCGAGGCCACACTGATCGCCTCCGATCTGGGGGTTGGGCCCACCACGGAACTCACCGAGGCGCTGCGCCGGGAACTGAGCATCGACGGGGTCTCCGATCCCGAACGCGCCCGCCAGGTGCTGCGCACCGAACTCCTGAAGCTGGTCGAGCCGGACCTCGACCGGAGCCTGAACCTGACCGCCGTTGAGGGCGACCCCGCCGTCGTGATGGTGGTCGGGGTGAACGGGACGGGCAAGACCACCACCGTGGGTAAATTGGCCCGGGTGCTCGTGGCCGAGGGCCGCTCTGTGATGCTGGGGGCGGCCGACACCTTCCGGGCCGCCGCCGCCGAACAGCTCGCGACCTGGGGGGAGCGGGTCGGCGTCGAGACGGTGAGTTCCGCCGAAGGCAGCGATCCTGCCTCGGTGGCCTTCGATGCGGTCGCCAAGGGTAAGGAAGAGGGAATCGACGTGGTTCTCGTGGACACCGCCGGGAGGCTGCACACCAAGGTCGGGCTGATGGACGAACTCGGCAAGGTGAAGCGCGTCATCGAGAAGAAAGCCCCCGTCAGCGAGGTCCTGTTGGTCCTCGACGCCACCACGGGCCAGAACGGCATGACGCAGGCCCGGATCTTCTCCGAAGTGGTGGACGTCACCGGAATCGTGCTCACCAAGTTGGACGGGTCTGCCAAGGGTGGCATAGTCATCCAGGTGCAGCGGGAACTCGGGGTCCCGGTCAAGCTCGTCGGTCTCGGAGAAGGCGTGGACGATCTGGCCCCCTTCGACCCCGAGGGTTTCGTTGCCGGAATCCTCGGGGAATGAGGGCGGGGAAGAATCTCAGGACGCCCCGGGGGTCATGAGCGTCGGATCAACGAGCCCCAGTTGAATGGCCCGCACCAGGATCTGGGTGCGGGACTTCAGCCCCATCTTGTCTCCGATGTGGGACAGGTATTGCTTCACGGACCCTTCGGAGATGAACATCTTGGCCGCTATCTGGGCATTGGTCATGCCTTGGCCCAGCCAGATCAGCAATTCCTTCTCGCGTGGGGCGAGCCCGGCGGCCGCCGCCTCGTCGGTCAGGATCTTGGGGTGGCCGGTCAGGAGATCGGCCACCAGCTCCCGGCGGACCCCCGGGGCGAGCGGCATTTCGCCGTCACGGGCCTGCTGGATGCCGGTCAGCAATGCGGGTCCGCCGCAGTCCTTCATCAGGTATCCGGAGGCGCCGGCTCGTAGCGCGGAGACGATGTATTCCTGGGTGCCAAAGGTGGTCAAGGCCACTATGCAGGCCCCGCGGTGCTTTCGGTTGATTTCGCGTATGGCGTCCACTCCCGACATATCCGGCATCTGCAGGTCCATGAGCACCACATCGGGTTTCAGTTCCTCGTAGGCCTCCACGGCCTCCCGGCCGTTGCGGGCCTCACCGACCACCTCGTGGTTGTCGTTTCGGGTCAGGAACATGCGGTAGGCCTCGCGAACCATGGGATCATCATCGGCGACGAGCACGCGACAGAGTTCGGTCATGGCGAAACCATAATCCAAACAGGCGGGATTTGCCTCATCATCCGTCGCGCCACGCGGAACGAAGCGTCTTCCTGGCACCGGGAGGACGGGAAATCTTCAACGCTGAACTAGGTCGAACGGCGGTCAGTGGAGGTTGGTCTACGGATGACCCGCCAAGAAACTGTTCTTACAGCGATGTGGTGTGTAAGATTTTCCGTGTTGCTTGGGGAAGGATGTTGGTGGTCGCGTGAAAAGTGGAGGAAAGCGATGAAGAAGATGCGCCTCGCAGCAGCCGCCCTCGTTCTGGGTTCCTGCATCACCCTTGGCGCGGTCCCCGCGAATGCCAACACCACCGAACCGGTCACCAATCAGGCCCCCATCTCCACCGTCCAAGGTAATGAAACCAATGGTGGCTTTGGATGCATCGCTAGGCTGTGGTTCGGATGGCGCGCTTGGTGCAATTACTGGTGATCCAAGGATCGCCTGGAGATCCAGGGCGTAGCAGGAGATGAAATGATGTGAGTGGGGGAACCGTGGACCTGAAGCCCGGTGGTCAGCGCCCGGCAGCTGTTTTGATAGGTGTCGGGCGCTGGGTCATTCTGGTCGCAGTGGGGTTCCAGCTGATCTCCAACATCTTGGAGATGCCCGTGACCGGGCGGGAGATGACGGTCATGGTTGTTCTGACTCACGCCATCATTGCGGTGGCCTGTTTCGTCTTGCTGTGGAGGCCATGGCTTGGATTGTGCATTGGTCTAGTCCTTTTGGTGCCTGCGCTGTTGGGCAATGACGTTGATGCCGATCTCGTGTTCCTCATACTGGCGTCTGCTACCTTCGCCTTTCAATACGGGGCTCGCGTGATTTTTGCTGCCCTTCCCGCGGCGGCAGGCTACGGCGTTCTGCGCAGCGTGAGCGTTGTAGGGGATCTTGACGGCTTGGCGGAGCTGGTTGTTCCTTGCGTCTACTTGGTGCTGTTCGGGAGTGTTCTGGGAACAGCATTCAGAGTGTTCGTGTCGCTTCTCGAGCACCGGGAGGTGCGGCTCGCCATACTGGCCGAGGACATCGCCGAGATTCGCAGCGGCGAGCGTCTGAGGCTGGCGGGCGAACTCCGGACCGTGGTGGGGGAGCGCCTGGAAGAGGCCTGGGAAGGCCAGAAGGCTCCGCGCCACACCTGCGACGCCTGGGTTCTCAGGGAAGCACTCGAAAGGGTGCAGACCATCTGCCTGGACGCGGTCACCCGCGTCCGGGCCTTGGTCGGGATGCTGCGGGAGGACCCCGTGGCCGAGGGCAGCGACGAGTCCCTGTCGATCATCGGACCGGTGCAGATACTGGCCAGCATGGCCGAGACCCTGCGCAGGCAAGGGTTTCGCGTGGAGCTTAGGGTTGACGACAGGCTAAACCACAGGAGCGTCGTCACCCAGCTGACCGTCACCCGGGTGGCGCAGCTGCTGCTGAACTCCGCCGAGGCCATGCGGCCCGACCCATTGCGGCTCAAGGTGGAGTGCCCGCCCGGGGAAACCCAGGTGATGGCGGAGATCGTCACCCCCAACGAACTCCGCAAAGAGGACATCTCCGCGTTCGAACGGATCCGGGAACGGGTGCAGGCCCTTGGGGGACGCTTCTCCAGGGCATTCACCGGAAAGGGCCAGCTGCTCGAGTTCCGCCTTCCGGAATCCAGAACCGGCGGCGTGGACGGCGCCGCCCCCGCCGAGGAGAAGAAATCGCTCGGACGAAGGATAGCCGATGTCGTACTGCCCCTGCTCGTCCTCGGAGCCCTGGCGTTCTGGACCTGCAGCACCCAGCGGCTGGAGTGGCCACTGGCCTGGGCGATCTTCGGCTACCTGAGCACTGCGGTCATGTACTGGTGGCCGATCCCCGGCGGGGCCATGGGTACCGTGGCCGTCGCGGGCATGCTGATCACCCCCGAGCAGACCCCCGTGGCGCTGTCCGCGGTGATCCTGATGGCGTGTTGGAAATTCACCCGGGGCCGGAACCCCTATTGGGCCCTCGGGGCCGGGTTGGTGGCCCTGATCGGACTGTGGGTGCTCAGCATAAGCAGGCTGACCGACAGCCCAGAACTCGTCGTCGGGGTCTCGATGCCATTCATCGGTCTGGTCTGCGCGGCCATCAGCTGGCAGTACGCGAAGATCCGGAACCGCCAGGACCAGCAGGCGGCCGCCCTGATGGAGGCCATCGAGGCCGCCCGGACGGAGGAACGCAACCTCCTGGCGCGCGAACTCCACGACGTGCTGGCGCACCACTTCTCCGTGGTCCTGCTGCAGTGCATGGCCTACGGTGACAGCGACGACGCGGAGGAGGTCCGGTTCGCCCTGGACCGGATAGCGGGTTCCTTGAAGGCCGCGGAGGGAGAACTCTTCCTCCTTACGGACGTCATGTCCGACGGGGAGAAGGGGGACCTGCCCGCTCTGGTGCGTCCCCTCACCGTGGCCGACCGGTTGCAGGGAACCCTCAAGAACGCGCACTTCCAGGCCGAGTTCAAGATCGACCCGTCATCCGACGGCCTGCCCCAGATCACACGGCGCACTCTTACCCGCGCCATGCAGGAGAGCGTCACCAACATCATCCGTTACGCGGAGCACGGGGGAAAATGCCTGGTGGAATTGAAAATGGAGGAAGCCGTCGTCAGGCTCCGCGTCTGCAACGAACTACCCGAGAACAAACGAGAGTCCAAGCTGTCGCTGGGCTACGGACTGGCCGGGATCCAGGAACGCATCAACCTTTCCGGGGGAAGGTTCACCGCCGGCCCGGAGGGCAACCAGTGGGTCGTGACCGTTGAACTGCCCAACCGGGGACGCGAGGCGGAGTCCCTCGGCGGCCCGAGCACCTACATACACTGACGCCTCCCCTGTATTCTTGGCAGGCACCGCCCCGGAATCCAAGGAGCCAAGGACTTGTTCGACACACTTCAGGACCGTTTAGCAGATCTGTTCAAGAGCCTCAGGTCCAAGGGGCGCCTCAGCCAGGCCGACATCGACGCCACCATGCGCGAGATCCGTATCGCCCTGCTCGAAGCGGACGTCAACCTCAATGTGGTCAAGCAGTTCGTCTCGGCGGTCAAGGAACGCTGCGCAGGAACCGAGATCAGCCGCGCCCTCAACCCCTCGCAGCAGATCATCAAGATCGTCAACGAGGAACTCATCAGCATCCTGGGTGGCCAGGTCCGCACCGTCAGGTTCGCCAAGAAGCCACCGACGGTGATCATGCTCGCCGGCCTGCAGGGCGCGGGCAAGACCACCCTCGCCGGGAAACTGGGCCGCTGGCTGAAGTCCGAGAAACACAGCCCCCTGCTGGTGGCCTGCGACCTGCAGCGGCCGAATGCGGTGAATCAGCTCCAGATCGTGGGGGAGCGGGCCGGGGTGCACGTATTCGCGCCGGAACCCGGCAACGGCGTCGGCGATCCGGTTCAGGTGGCCCGGAAGGCCTTGGAGCACGCGGAGCGCAGCCTCTACGATGTGGTGGTCATCGACACCGCGGGTCGCTTGGGCATCGACGAGGTGCTGATGCAGCAGGCCGCCGACATCAAGGCCACCACCCGCCCGGACGAGGTGCTGTTCGTCGTCGACGCCATGATCGGCCAGGACGCCGTCAACACCGCCAAGGCCTTCAACGAGGGCATCGGCTTCGACGGAGTGGTCCTCACAAAACTCGACGGCGACGCCCGGGGCGGTGCAGCCCTGTCCATCGCCCGGGTCATCGGCAAACCCATCATGTTCGCGTCGAACGGTGAGGGCTTGGCCGACTTCGACGTCTTCCATCCGGACCGGATGGCATCCCGCATCCTCGGCATGGGAGATGTGCTGACCCTGATCGAGCAGGCCGAGAAGAACTTCGACGCGGAATCCTCCCGCAAGGCGGCCGAGAAACTCAGCGCGGGCAAGGGAAGTTTCGGGCTGCAGGACTTCCTGGCCCAGATGCAGCAGCTGCGGAAACTGGGACCGCTGAGCAAGATTTTCGGAATGCTGCCCGGTGCCGGTCAGTTCAAGGACGCCATCAACTCCATCGACGAGAAGGAAGTGGACCGGATCGAGGCGATCATCTTCTCGATGACCCCGGCGGAACGCGATGACGTCGGCATCCTCAACGGCTCCCGCAGGGCGCGGATCGCCAAGGGCGCCGGGGTGCAGGTCTCGGACGTGAACAACCTCGTCAACCGGTTCGTCGAGGCCCGCAAGATGATGGAGCAGATGGCAGGGGGCAAGATGCCCGGAATGCCGGGCATGGGCGGAGGACGTGCGGCACGCAAGCAGCAGGGCAAGTCCCGGAAACGCGGGCGGAAGATTTCCGGTAACCCCGCCAAACGCAAACAGCAGGAGGCCGAACGCGCCCGCGGCATCAAACCCGGGGCCGCGCAGGCCATCCCCCAGACGGTGGACGACTTCCAGCTGCCCCCCGAGCTGCAGAAGATGTTTGACGAGCAGCAGCGGAAATAGCCCGTTCCCGGCCCGGATTCTCTATGCTTTCGCCCATGACTGCGGAGCCCATGCACATACACGGCACCTTCCTGCCCGACGAGGAACCCCGGGACTTCTGGGTGGCCGATGGCAGACTCACCGCCGAACCCGTCGCCGGGGCGAGAACCTTGGCCCGGGATGCCTACATCATCCCCGGACTGGTGGATGCCCACTGCCACATCGGACTGGGGGTGATGGGGGCCGTCAGCGTCGAGGAGGCACGTCGTCAGGCGCGCGCTGACCTGGCCGCCGGAACCATGCTGATCCGTGACGCGGGATCCCCCTCCGACACCCGCTGGGTGCAGCAGGACGAGACCCTGCCGAGACTGATCCGCGCGGGCAGGCACGTCGCCCGCACCCGTCGCTACATCCGCCATCTGGCCGTCGAGGTGGAACCCGAGACCCTCGTCGAGCAGATACGCCACGAGGCCCACGACGGTGACGGCTGGGTTAAGCTCATCGGTGACTGGATCGACCGCTCAACGGGCGATCTCGAACCCTCCTTCCCGGCCGCCCTGGCGGCCGAGGCGATCGCGGTCGCCCACGAGGAGGGCGCCCGGGTCACCGCCCACTGTTTCGGGGAACAATCCGTCGCCGAACTGGTGGCGGCCGGGATTGACTGCATCGAACACGGCACCGGCATGAGCGACGAGGTGATTCAGCAGATGGCGGACCGCGGCGTCGCCCTGGTGCCAACCATGATCAACCTGAACCGGTTTCCCCAGTACGCGGAACCGGGGCGCGACAAGTACCCGGTGTTCGCTGACCACATGATGGCCCTGTACGCGCGCCGCCGGGAAACCATTGGCAAGGCCATCGAGGCCGGGATCGAAGTCCACTCGGGCACCGACGCGGGCACCGTCGTGCCCCACGGGGAGATCCTCTCCGAGGTTGCGGAACTGGCTTCGCTCGGAGGTGGGGCGTTCGCCATCAAAGCGTCGAGCTGGGGCGCCAGGTCATGGCTCGGTGCGGACTCCCTCGCGGAAGGGGCCAGCGCGGACCTGATCGTCACCGACACCGATCCGCGCGCCGACACTGGGGCGCTGCGGGATCCGGTGGCCCGGGTTCTGCGCGGACGGGTGATTTCCTGCCCTTGATTTGATTGACTTGGTGCATGACGGAGCCCGAGCAGCCGAAGAACGAATCCCGTGAATCCGGGATCAACCCCTACGCTCCACCCTCCGGACCCTCCATCCGACCGGAGGCGCCGCCCCAGGCCGAGAAGGGCGGTTTCAAACGCGGGTTCGGCACTGGCGTGGGGGTTGGGCTGGGGCTGATGGCCGGGTTCGTGGTGCTCAGCATCGTGGGCGGGCTGTTCGCCCTCATCTCGCTGGGAATGCTGCTCAACTCCATCACCAAGGATGGGGCGAGCACCTCTCTCGAGAGGGTCTGGGGAACCGAAGGGGCCAGCGGCAACCTGAGGGCCATCCGGATCTCCGGCACCATCATGACCGACGCCGCCGACGGGGCGCTGCTCTCCTCCGGAACCTACGGTTACGAGGTGGCGGATCAACTGGACTCCCTGAAAACGGACCAGGTCGACGGGGTGGTGCTGCTGGTCAACACCCCTGGCGGCACCATCACCGGATCCAAGGCCATCGCCGACGCCATTACCCGCTATCGCGAGCGCACCGGGAAACCGGTGCTCGTGCACGTCGAGGGCTCTTCCACCTCGGGTGGCGTCTACTCCACCGCGACGGCGAACGAGATCATTGCCGATCACGGCTCCATGATCGGCTCCATCGGCGTGATCCTGGGCCCGCTCCCGCGCTACAAGGATGTCGTCGCGACGGGAAGCACCCTGCTGCAGCAGGGGATCACCACCACGGGAGGCATCAGTCAGGAGTACATCACCGCGGGCAGTGGAAAAGACCTGAACAACCCGTACCGGGATCTGACCGAGCAGGAACGCCAGCGGCTCCAGGCGATGGTCGATGACGACTACGAGATTTTCGTCGCCGAGGTGGCTGCGGGAAGGAAACTCGACCCGCAAAGCATCCGCAACGAACTCGGGGCCGGGATCTTCAGCGCCCGGCAGGCGGTTAACGTCGGACTCGCCGACGCCGTCATGGGGCGCGACGAGTTCTTCCGGCACGCCGCCACCGCGGCCGGCCTGGATCCGGACAAAACCGTTGTGGAGAAGGTTTCGGAACCCACGGGCCTGTCCTCGCTGTTCGGGGCGAAACGCGCCTGGGGGACCTCGCTGCCGTTGTCGGCGCTGGGGGAGAAGGCCGTGGCCTCCGCCGACCTGTGCAGCGTCACAGCCCCGATCGCCTACGCCGGAGACCTTTCCGGGGTCTGCGGGAACTCCTGAGGATCGGCTCAACCCCAACCCAGCTCGTGGAGCCGCTCCTCGTCGATGCCGTGGTAATGACCGATCTCGTGGACCAGGGTGATGGAGATCTCCTCGAACAGATCATCCTCGTCCTCACACATTCGCGACAGGGGACCGCGGAACAGCACAACCCGGTCCGGCAGCATCCCGAACCACGAGGAATCACGCTCAGTGAGGGCGGTTCCCTCGTAGACCCCGAGGGTCTCGGAACCGTCCTCCGGTTCGTCCTCCACCACGATGGCCACGTTTTCCAGATCATCGAGCAACTCCTCCGGGAGAGTGGCCAGGGCCTCCTCGGCCAGCGCGTAGAAGTCTTCCTCATCGATGTCCACGGGACCGATCCTACGGGGGAGTTGTTGGGACTGCCCGGAGAAATCTGGCAGAATACATCCGCACCTGTCGCTGGCGCCCTCTAACTCCGGCGAGCACGGTTCATCCGGTCAAGGCCGGGCGTGCCCCACACGCACCGTTCGTTGGCCATCCAACTCGTCTGGCACACAGACCCACAAGCAACAGGAGATTCCGAACTTGGCTACCAAGATTCGTCTTAAGCGTCTCGGCAAGATTCGCTCACCCCACTACCGCATCGTCGTCATGGATTCCCGTTCCAAACGGGACGGGCAGGCCATCGAGGAGATCGGTCTCTACCACCCCAAGAACGACCCGTCGTTGATTCGCGTCAACTCCGAGCGCGCCCAGTACTGGCTGTCCGTGGGCGCCCAGCCGACTGAGGCAGTGGTCGCCATCCTCAAGCGTTCCGGCGACTGGCAGAAATTCACAGGCGAGGAAAGCCCCTCCGGAATCCTTCCGCAGCCTGAGCCCCGCGACCGCGAAGCCGAGTTCGCGAAGGCTCTGGCCGAGGACGGCAACGCCGTGGCCCCCGCCATCTCGAAGGCGCGGAAGAAGGCTGAGGAGGAAGCCGCCAAGGCCGCTCCCGAGACCCCCGCCGGGGACGAGGCCGCCGAGCAGGAGGCCTGAGCCGTGCTCGCCGATGCTCTCGAGCACCTGGTCGCGGGGATCGTCTCCAACCCCGATGACGTGACCGTGCGCGACAAGGACCTGCGTCGCGGTCGTCTCCTGGAGGTGCGCGTCCACCCCGAGGACATCGGAAAGGTGATTGGCCGGCAGGGCCGCACCGCGAGTGCGTTGCGCACCGTGGTCGGGGCGCTGGCGGGAAACGAACAGGTTCGCGTCGACTTCGTTGATGTCGACCGGCCCCGCCGCCGCTGAACGGGCCAGCCTTGACCGGTCTGGTTGAGGTGCTCGTCGGGGTCGTGGGCCGCGCTCACGGCATCCGCGGCGACGCGTTCATCGATGTGCGTACCGACGAGCCCGGACGCCGGTTCCAGCCGGGGTCCGGGTTTCGTCTCGCGTCCGGGGGGAAACTGGTTCTGGAGCGCATCCGCTGGCATCGAGGGAGGCTGGTGGTCTCCTTCCGGGGATACCCGGACAGAACCGCCGTCGAGACGCTTCGCGGCGAACGCCTGTTCGTCGACGTTCCTGCCGACGAGACCCCGAGCGAACCGGAGGAGTACTTCGACCGGCAGCTCATCGGGCTTCGTGCGCTGGACGCCGAGGGCAGGCGGATCGGTGAGGTCGCGGAGGTGTTGCACCTGCCTGCGCAGGACTGTCTTGCGGTCGAGACCTCTTCGGGGAGGCGCCTGGTTCCCTTCGTGTCGGCTCTGGTGACCCGGGTCGACCTCGCGGCGGGGGAGGTGCAGTTCGCTGATGTGGGTGGGCTGCTGGAGGAATCCGAATGAGAATCGATGTCATCACCATCTTCCCCGACTACCTGGCCCCGCTGTCGTTGTCGCTGGTGGGGAAGGCCATCGAGGCGGGCATCGTCGATCTGGCCGTCCACGATCTTCGCTGGTGGACCCATGACCGGCATCACACCACCGACGACACCCCCTACGGCGGAGGGGCCGGGATGGTGATGAAACCCGAGCCCTGGGGTGAGGCCATGGATGCCATGGAACACCTCAACCCCGCACCCATGACTGTGGTGGTTCCGACTCCCACGGGACGGGTGCTGGACCAGGACCTGGCCCACGAATTGAGCACCCGGGAAAGGCTGGTGTTCGCGTGTGGGCGTTACGAGGGCATCGACCAGCGGGTGCTGGACCACTGCGCGGAGAGCTATGAGCTTATTGAGGTAAGCCTTGGCGACTATGTGCTGAACGGCGGAGAGGTGGCGGTGCTGGCCATCACCGAGGCGATGGTGCGGCTCATTCCTGGGGTGATCGGGAACCCGGACTCACTGGTGGAGGAATCACACGCTCCCGGACACCGGCTGCTGGAATACCCCAACTACACGAAACCCCCTGTCTGGCGGGGCCGTCAAGTGCCTCCCGTCCTGCTGTCCGGCAACCACGCGGCCATCGCGACATGGCGTCGGGAACAGGCCTTGGAGCGTACCCGGCAACGCCGCCCGGACCTGTTCCAGAACGGGTCCTGAAGGGGATATTTTCGTCCCTTCCGGGTAGCGTAAAACCCCTTCTGGGCGCGGGTTTGGCACGTTTTTGCGACGGGGCGACCCTTAACCGGACCCGGTGTGCGAAACAACGTCGGAAGGCAGCTAGAGTGACCTTCGTGGCAACAACACTAACTATCCATCAACGAGCGTTGCGGTCCACGGTCGTCCGGAAGGCCCTGATGGCGGTCACCGGTCTGATCCTGATCGTCTTCCTGCTCGTGCACATGTACGGCAACCTGAAGATGTTCGTCGGCTACGAGGCTTTCGATCACTACGCCCACTGGCTGAAGGGGGCCAGCGAGGATGGTGGCATCCTCTATCCGGTCATGCCCAAGGGGCAGTTCATATGGGTGTTCAGAGCAGCGCTGCTCCTGGCCATCGCTCTCCACATCTGGTCAGCGGCAACGCTGTCGGTAAAGACCATCAAGAACCGCGGCGACAAATACCAGGTCACCAAACGCCAGGCGCAGACCTACGCGTCCCGCACCATGCGCTGGGGCGGTGTGATCATCCTGGTGTTCGTGATCTTCCATCTGATCCAGTTCACCATTGTCCCGGGAATCCTGGGGGGGGACGGCGCTAAACCGCACACCATGGTGATCGCCGGATTCCAGCAGTGGTGGATCACCGTGTTCTACGCCTTCTCCATCGCGCTCGTGTGCATGCACATCCGTCACGGTTTCTGGAGCGCCTTCGCGACGCTGGGCGGAAACCTCTCCGCCAATTCCCGCAAGTGGCTGAACATCATCGCGCTGGTCGTCTCCGTCGTGCTCTACGCCGGATTCATGATCATGCCCCTGTGTGTCCAGTTCGGAATCCTGAAGTGAGCAGCACCATGACGACCACGAATTTCAACCCCGCTGATTACTGGATCGACGGTGAGGACATCGTCGACACCAAGGCTCCCGCGGTGGAGATCGACAAGGTCTGGCAGACCCGCCAGTTCCAGGCCCGCCTCGTCAACCCCGCGAACCGGCGCAAGCTGAGCGTCATCATCGTCGGCACCGGCCTGGCCGGTGGCGCAGCCGCCGCGACCCTCGGTGAGGCCGGCTACAACGTCCTGAACTTCTGCTACCAGGACAGCCCCCGCCGGGCCCACTCCATCGCGGCTCAGGGCGGCATCAACGCGGCGAAGAACTACCGCAACGACAACGACTCCACCTACCGGCTGTTCTACGACACGGTCAAGGGCGGCGACTACCGCGCCCGCGAGACCAACGTCTACCGGCTGGCCGAGGTAAGCGCTAACATCATCGACCAGTGCGTCGCCCAGGGCGTTCCTTTCGCCCGCGAGTACGGCGGCCTTCTGGACACCCGGTCCTTCGGTGGCGTGCAGGTGCAGCGCACCTTCTACGCCCGCGGCCAGACGGGTCAGCAGCTGCTGATCGGTTGCTACCAGCAACTGGAACGGCAGATCGAGGCGGGCACCGTCAAGATGTACTCGCGTCACGAGATGGTCGAGTTGATCGTCGTTGACGGGCGCGCTCGCGGCATCGTCACCCGCAACATGGTCAACGGCAAGATCGAGGCCTGGACCGCCGATGCCGTGGTCCTCGGGACCGGCGGTTACGGCAACGTGTTCTTCCTCTCGACCAACGCCATGGGATGCAACGCCACTGCCGCCTGGCGCGCGCACCGCAAGGGCGCCTACTTCGGGAACCCCTGCTACACACAGATCCACCCCACCTGCATCCCCGTGCACGGCGACACCCAGTCCAAGCTGACCCTGATGTCGGAGTCGCTGCGAAATGACGGCCGCATCTGGGTGCCGAAGAAGGCCGCGGACTGCGCCAAGGACCCCCGCGACATCCCCGAGGAGGATCGCGACTACTACCTGGAGCGGATCTACCCGGCGTTCGGCAACCTGGTGCCCCGCGACATCGCCTCGCGTCAGGCCAAGAACATGTGCGATGAGGGCCGCGGGGTCGGTCCGGCAGTGGCCGAGAAACAGGCGGACGGGACCACCAAACAGGTACGAAGGGGCGTTTACCTCGACTTCTCCGACGCCATCAACCGGCTGGGCAAGGACGGGGTCTCCAACAGGTACGGCAACCTCTTCGACATGTACCAGCAGATCACCGGTGAGAACCCCTACGAGGTGCCCATGCGCATCTACCCGGCGGTTCACTACACCATGGGCGGGATCTGGGTGGACTACGACCTGCAGAGCACGATCTCGGGTCTCTACGTCACGGGTGAGGCCAACTTCTCCGACCACGGCGCGAACCGCCTCGGCGCATCGGCGCTGATGCAGGGGCTCGCCGACGGGTATTTCGTGCTTCCCAACACGATCAACGACTACCTGGCCGACGGCCCCTTCGAGAAGATCTCGGACAAGCACCCGGCGGTGGTGGAGGCGGTGCAGACCGCCACGGCACGCTTCTACAAGCTGCTGAGCATCCAGGGCACTCGTTCCGTGGATTCCTTCCACAAGGAACTGGGCCAGATCATGTGGGAGTACTGCGGCATGAACCGCACGGAGGAGGGGCTGATCAAGGCCATCGGCCTCATCCGAGAACTCCGTGAGGAGTACTGGCGCAACGTGCGCGTCACCGGCATCAACGAGGACTTCAACCAGGCCCTCGAACGCGCCGGACGGGTTGCGGACTTCTTCGAACTCGGTGAGTTGATGTGCATCGACGCCCTGCACCGTCGCGAGTCCTGCGGAGGCCACTTCCGGGCTGAGTCCCAGACCGAGGAAGGTGAGGCGCTTCGCCACGATGACGAGTTCCTCTACGTCGCGGCCTGGGAGTGGACCGGTGAGGGCAACAAACCGATCCTGCACCGCGAGCCACTCGTCTACAAGGCAATCGAACTGAAGCAACGGAGTTACAAGTGAAGCTCAAGCTGCGCATCTGGCGCCAGGCCGGCCCCAATTCGAGGGGTGCGATGGCCGAGTACGACATCGACGGCGTGTCCCCGGACATGTCCTTCCTGGAGATGCTCGACATGCTCAACGAGCAGCTCACGGACGCGAACCAGGAACCGGTCGCCTTCGACCACGACTGCCGCGAGGGCATCTGCGGCATGTGTGGTCTCGTGATCAATGGCGTTGCCCACGGCGGTTCTGCCACCACCACCTGTCAGCTGCACATGCGTTCCTTCGCTGACGGGGCGACCATCGAGATCGAGCCCTGGCGGGCAGGGGCATTCCCGGTCATCAAGGATCTCGCGGTGGATCGCACGGCGCTGGACCGGATCGTCCAGTCCGGCGGCTACATCTCCTCCAACACGGGTTCCGCTCCGGACGCCCACGCAACTCCTGCCCCGAAGCGGGAGTCCGACAAGGCCTTCGACAACGCCACCTGCATCGGCTGCGGTGCCTGCGTGGCCGCCTGCCCGAACAGCTCCGCGATGCTGTTCACGTCGGCGAAGATCACCCACCTGGCGATGCTCCCGCAGGGACAGCCGGAACGCTACCGTCGCGTGAAGTCGATGGTCGCCCAGCACGACCAGGAGGGCTTCGGCAACTGCACCAACATCGGGGAGTGCGCCGCGGTCTGCCCGAAGGGCATCCCGCTGGAGTCCATTTCCCAGCTGAACCGCGACCTCATCAAGTCGCTGTTCAAGGGTGACGGCAAGTAGAAGATCAGACTTCTCCGAGCCGACAACTCAAGCCACCCGAGCGGGGCGTCCGGAAAGGGCGCCCCGCTTCGGTTCAAGGAGACTTCGCATCACCGCGGTTTCTTGTGGCATAATTGTTGGCTGCTGCCCGATCGGGTAGCCTGCCCAAGTCCCGGCTCCTGCCACAGGGGGATAGCCCGGGACGCGGCGTGAGAACAACTACCGCGGTGACCTGTGGCACTGACGAGGACATCATGACCAATCCGTTGATCAAGGCCGTTGACCAGGCCTCCCTGCGCTCTGACATCCCCGAGTTCCGCCCCGGTGACTCGGTGCGTGTGCACGTGCGGGTCATCGAGGGTGGCCGGTCCCGTGTCCAGGTGTTCGCGGGAGTCGTGATTGCCCGCAACGCCAGCGGCGTGCAGGAGGCTTTCACGGTTCGCAAGATAAGCCTCGGCGTGGGGGTGGAACGCACCTTCCCGCTTCACAGCCCCATCATCGAGAAGATCGAGGTGGAGCGCCGCGGTGACGTGCGTCGCGCCAAGCTGTACTACCTGCGCGGCCTGCGCGGTAAGGCAGCCAGAATCAAGGAGAAGCGCGCCTGAGGGTGTTTGCTTGGCCCGCGCTTGTAGGGTGATACCCGGCGGCGCGGGCCGTTTGTTTTTCCCAGGAAGGCGATTGCGTTGGAAAACACCGAGGAATCCAGCACCGGGGCCACGCAGGAGAAACCACGATCCTTCTCCCGAAGGTTTTTCAGCGGGGTCGGGGAGGTCGCCATCATTCTCGTCGGTGCGCTCCTGATCTCCACCGTGTTGCGTGGCTTCGTGGCCCAGATGTTCAGCATCCCGAGCGGCAGCATGGAGAACACCCTGAAAGTGGGGGACAGGGTCCTGGTGGCCAAGTTCGGGGGATTCCAGCGTGGCGATGTCGTGGTCTTCGAAGATCCCGCGCGCTGGCTTTCGGGACCGCAGCCGGAGCACACGCAGATGGAGCAGGTCCTCGAGTTCATCGGGGTGCTGCCGAACTCGGGTGCGGGGTACCTCATCAAACGCGTGATCGGCATGCCCGGGGACCGGGTGGCCTGCTGTACTGCGGAGGGGGCCGTGACCGTGAACGGGGAGGCGCTGGACGAGTCGCAGTACCTGTATTCCGAGAATGGGGTTCAGGTGGCGCCCTCGACCATGTCGTTCGACGTCATTGTTCCCGCCGATCACATATTCGTGCTGGGGGACCACCGGAATGCGTCAGCGGATTCCCGCTGCCACTTGAGGGACACCCGGGACGGCAGGAAGGCCGGATCGGCTGCGTTCGTACCCAAGAACAAGGTGGTGGGGGCGGCGGTGGCCGTCGTGGCGCCGCTGGACAGATTGTCGACTTTCCGGGTGCCGGAGACTTTCGCGAAGATCCCCGAACCTGAGCGGGAAGCACCCGCGGAACCCACCATCATCGAGGCCCCGGCAGGGTGTTGAGCGGCGCCTGCGCATACGAGGACGTCCTGAGGGAGGCGGGTTTCGGTCCGGTCGCCGGGGCAGACGAGGCGGGTCGCGGCGCCTGCGCCGGCCCGCTGGTGGCGGCCGCCGTGATCCTGGACCCCGCCCGCCCGGTGGAGGGGCTCGACGACTCCAAGGCGTTGGGCCCGAAACGCAGGGCCGGACTCTGCGAACGGATAATGGAACGCGCCGTCGCGGTCGCCTGGACCCGGGTCGAACCTGCCGACTGCGATGCGCTCGGGATGCACGAGGCCGATCTTCAGGGGCTCCGCAGGGCCGTGGCCCGGCTACAGGTCAGGCCGGGCTTCGTCCTGACCGACGGTTTCCCGGTAAGCGGTCTGGGAACACCGGGGCTGGGCATCTGGAAGGGGGACAAGGTGGCGGCCTGCATCAGTGCCGCGTCCATCGTCGCAAAGGTTCAGCGCGACGCGATCATGGTCGCCTACGAACAGGAATACCCCGGCTACGGTCTCGCCGTGCACAAGGGATACTGCACCGCCGCACACAAGAAGGCCCTGGAGCGGCTCGGGCCGAGCCCCATCCACCGCCTCAGCTACGCCTGCGTACCCGATGCGGCTAGAGTGTGAGGCACCATGAGCACGGAAGACCTGGAACAGTACGAGAGCAAGCTGGAGCTTGATCTCTACCACGAGTACAAGGACGTAGTCAGCATCTTCACGTATGCCGTGGAGACCGAGAGACGGTTCTACCTGTGCAACGCAGTCGACCTGAAGGTGCGTACCGAGGGCAGCGATGTCTACTACGAGGTGTCCATGGGGGATGCCTGGGTGTGGGACATGTACCGCCCGGCCAGGTTCGTGAAGAGCGCGAAGGTCCTGACCTTCCGTGACGTTTCGATCGAGGAGATCACCCACTCCGACCTCCCGGTTCCCAACCAGACCTAGACCCTGTTCCGAGAGTCATGCCCGGCTGTGGTGCACTGGGTTAAGCGATCCGACGCCCCGCCATCGTGACCGGTGCGCCCGGTACAGGAACACGCTGACGGGTCACCGGTTCATCCCACCCGGTGAGTCCTCGCTCGGACAGCATTTTTCGCAACAAGGCCTGGGCCAGCGGTGGGGCCTGTTTCCCGCCGGGCTCCGTTCAGACGACCTCCTCATCGGCGCCGGGAAAGAGGGCCTGTGGAAATGGTTCGCCGGACCCGGTTTCCTGCCCAGAGTGTTGGGCAGGAGGTGATCTTGTGGTTGTTCGTGGAAAGACCCGGGCGATCGGCCGGATCGGGGAGGAACACGCCGTAGAGCATCTGGTCGGTATCGGATGGCAGGTGCTCGACCGAAACTGGCGGTGCAACGAGGGCGAGCTTGACATCATCGCCCACGACCCGCACGCCGGGGCCCTGGTGTTCATCGAGGTGAAGTGTCGTTCAGGACTCGGTTTCGGGGACCCCCTCGAAGCGATCACGTGGCGCAAGCGCAGCAAACTCCGGCAACTTAGCCTGTTGTGGCTCGCCGAGCACAGGATCCGGGCGGATCGGCTGCGCATCGATGCCATCGGGGTGCTGCTGCGTCCCGGGCAGGAACCTGTTGTCAACCACGTCCGGGGGATCGAGGAATGAGTACCGCGTCGGCCTGGTCCGTGGCGCTCAACGGGCTGGAGGGGGCGATGGTCGAGGTCGAGGTGGCCGAGGGGGGTGGCCTGCCCCGCACTGTGCTCGTCGGCCTGCCGGATGCAGCGCTTTCGCAGGCGAAGGAAAGGGTCCGGGCGGCCGTGACCGGGGCCGGGTTGCCCTGGCCCAACGGGTTGGTGACCATCAACCTTTCCCCGGCGAACCTGCCGAAGACCGGTACCCATTACGACCTGGCAATAGCGACGGCCGCCCTGGCCGCCATCGAGAAGGTGCCGGTGGAGGCCGCTCGGAATCACGTGTGCCTGGGAGAGCTGGGGCTGGACGGCAGATTGCGCAGGGTACCGGGAATCCTGCCGGCCGTGTTGGCCGCCGTGCGAAGCGGGTTCGACAAGGTAATCGTCCCGGCCAGCCAGGAGGCCGAGGCCTCGCTGGTGCCCGGGGTCACGGTGTGGGCCGTCGGCCACTTGAGGGATCTCGTCGCCGTGCTGAACGGGGAACCGCCGTTGGGTGGCTGGGAACTTCCCGTAGAGGAAGGCACGAATCCCGGGCAACGGCCCCCGCTGGATTTCCGGGATGTGCGTGGGCATCTCGACGGCCGCTGGGTCATGGAGGTTGCGGCTGCCGGTAGGCACCACGTGTTCCTGCACGGAGCCCCTGGGGTCGGGAAAACCATGCTCGCCGCGCGGCTGACCAGCATCCTGCCCTGTCTCGACGGCGAGGAAGCGGTCGAGGTCTCAGCCCTGCACTCGCTTGCCGGGATGGATCTCAGCGGGGGTCTGCTGATCGAACCGCCATACGCGGATCCGCACCACTCGTCCTCCCCGGCCTCGATAATCGGTGGGGGAGTGCGGTTGGTGCGTCCCGGATCCATTTCCCTGGCTCACCGGGGGGTGTTGTTTCTTGACGAGGCTCCCGAGTTCGGGGCTCGCATTCTCGATGCGCTGCGCACCCCGCTCGAGTCCGGCTGGATCACCATAGGCAGGGCGGCCGTGCAGGTGCGTTACCCGGCACGGTTCCAGCTGGTGTTGGCGGCGAATCCGTGCCCCTGCGGTTTCCACGGGGTGACGGGCCGTGAATGCCGTTGTTCTCCCACGGCGGTACGGAGATACCAGGAACGGCTGTCGGGGCCGATCATGGATCGGATCGACATCCGGCACCACATGCTGCCCCAGCACCGTTCCTTCCTGGGAGGCGCCCAGGAACAGCCCGAGTCCAGCGCAGGAATCGCCGCGCGCGTTCTGGAGGCGCGGGAAAGACAGGCGATGCGGCTTCGGGACACACCCTGGCGTACCAACGGTGAGGTGTCCGGCCCGTGGCTTCGCTCGCACCTGCCCTTGCCGGAGGATCTGTCTCCCTTGGAACGGGCGTTGAACCGTGGCCTGCTGAGTGCCCGTGGCGTGGACAAGGTGCTGCGGCTGGCGTGGAGCGTCACGGATCTGGCCGGGGAGGACCGGATCTCCGCGGCCTCCCTGCGCGTGGCCATGCAACTGAGGCAGGGTGCATTCCAGGAGGCGGCGTGACGAACATGGCGGAACGCAGGGCCCGCATGGCCCTTTGCGCACTCCAGGTGGCCGCCGATCCGAGGCTAGCCCATCTCGTCGAGACCCACGGGGCCCAGGATGTGTGGGAGACCATTCGGCGACAGGGGGAGTCCACATCCCTGGGGCGTCGTGCGCAAGGCGTTGATCCAGAGGCGCTGGAAGCCGCAACCACCCGGAGCGGTGCCGGTTTCCTCGTTCCCGGGGACGAGCTCTGGCCGGACACCCTGTCCGACCTCGGGATGTGCCAGCTGGGAGACCAGGGCGGGCAGCCGCTGGGGCTGTGGGTTGCGGGGAACCCGGAACTGTTGAGGATGCCGCGGGCCGTTGCGGTTGTCGGGGCACGTGCTGCCACCGGCTACGGCCTGCACGTGGCCGGAGAGTTGGCGGCCGATCTCAGCGCATCCGGGTGGTTGGTGATCTCCGGGCTGGCTTTCGGTATCGACAGCGCCGCCCACCGCGGTGCGCTGGGGGTGGGAGGCCTGACCCTGGCCGTGATGGCGACGGGAGTGGACAAGACCTATCCCGCCGGTCACCACGGGCTCCGCAACCAGATCCAGGCGAGCGGTGCCGTCATCACGGAGCTGGCTCCGGGAACTCATCCGCTGCGGGCCAGTTTCCTCGGACGGAACCGGTTGATCGCGGCCCTCGGAAGCGGCGCCGTGGTCGTGGAGGCGGGAGCCCGTTCCGGGGCTCGCAACACCATTTCCTGGGCGGCGGAGCTGGGCCGTGTGACCATGGCCGTGCCCGGGCCGGTCACGTCGTCGCTGTCCGTGGCCCCGCATCACCTGATCCGGGAGTCAATGGCCACGCTCGTCACCTCGGCCACGGACGTGACCGCCCTGCTGTCCCCTCTGGGGACTCAGGAGGAACTTCCGCTGCGGGGAGAGGACCGGCCCATCGATTCCCTGTCCGCTCCCCTCAGGACCGTCAGGGAGGCCGTTCCCGCGGGAACGACGCTGGGAGCCACTGAACTGGCGGTCGCGACCGGGATGACGGTGCCCGAGGTGATTGCCGCGGCCGCGGAACTCACCGAACTGGGCTGGCTCGAGGACATCGGGCCGGGATGGCGACTGCCCGGGGGATGACCGGCCGTTCCGATCGGGGCCAGCGACTTCACAGAAACGGCATTGGAACCCCGGATGTCCAGGAGACAGGATCCCGGCGACCGGTTGCGGCGGGCAGGGGGCCTGGTGGCCACGGCTGTTGCCACCAGCCTCCACCGGTCCGCGTGAAGCACGGTGCCTCCCGACGTCGACAGATCCCCCGGCTCCCGGGATCCGGGAATTCGGTCCGTCTCCTGGGCTTCGGTGCGCTGATGATGCCCTCGCCTCGGTGTTTGCGTTGACCCCCCCATCCAGCACATCGTCTCGTCCCGGTTGAAACGAAAGGTCGGAAAAATGACCGCCGGCCTGATCAGGAACTCGGTTTCATGGAACCCTGCCGACGACTGGTCCCACTCCGGGCCCGTACACAGGAAGCGGGGGAGCGGGAACTGGGGGTGGGGGAAACCGGATCGTGTCCGGTGCGATGGTTTTCGCCAGGCCCAGCAGCACGACGGTTATGAGCAGAGGCGGAGCAAAGACATCGTCACCCAGCTTCTCCCAGACCTCAAGGTCGAAGTAGCCGGTGGTGTCCCGTGTCAGCGTGCTGAAAAGCAGGAGGGTGCAGGCGAAACCGGCATTCGCCAGATACAGCAGCACCCGGGTGGTGCGAGGCAGGGTTTTCGTGTCCGCGTGAGTGAACTCGCCATCGGTCAGCAGACGCCAGGTCAGACCGAAGAGCAGCACGGCCACGGAGGAGAAACCCACCACCCAGCTCAGTGGGTCGTCCAGTATGAAACGCAGGTCGTGAACCACCAGCACGGCCCCGACCGTCAGCAGCATGCGCGCGCGTTCTCTGGTGAACTCGCGCCGAATCGCGACAAGGATGACCGCCGCGGTGAAGGAGATCTGCAACCACAGGGCGGTCGCGGACCGATCGAGGTCGGGGCTCATCCAGTTGGGCAGGAGACCGGTCAGCAGCAGAAGCGCCTGGGGAACCGCGAAGGCCGCGGCAAGCGCCCCCACCTGCCATCGGCCGCGTCCACGGGTCAGGACCACGCCCACCACCAGCAACCCCAACCCGCTCAGCAGCCGTCTCCACGGGTTGCCATTGGCCATGGAACTGCTGTCCGCCAAGGCGATGAGCCAATCCGGGTTCTGTTGCCCCAGCGAGGTCAGCGCGGTGTTGGTGGTGTGTGCCAGGACCGGGATGAAGAGCCACAGCGTGGTGCCCAGAACGAGCAGATAGCTGACCTGGGAGAAGGGCTCCAGCAGGGTTTCGAGGGGATCGTCCGCGTGTCGCCCGGCCAAGGACAGGAGCAGCCAGAGAAGCAGGGCGGTGATGCTGAGCGACAGGAGGGTCCAGAGGAGCTTGGCGGACAACATCTGCGGCGGGATGTCCGCCAGATCACGCAGCACCGCGAAGGTGCGCCAGGCCAGGATCGCGATCAGGACCAGCCACGTCCACAGCGGTGACAGGGAACGGCTGGTCACCGACCCGAGGGACAAGCCCGCCTGGATGGAAACCTGGGCCAGGGCCGCGCCCGCCACCGTCAGCGGAATCACTGCGACGATGAGGAGGACCTGGAGGTGGATGGCCAACAGCATGAGTCGTATGTCGAAACCGAACGATATCCCCGAGAGAACGGCCTGCAACGGCGCCCCGATGAGCAGGGCCGTGAGTACTCCTACCACGAGGGGTTCCCAATCCGAGTAGCTGCGACGGAACCGGAGCAGGTGCAGCAGCAACAACAGGCCTGCGGCAAGCAGGGACAACCACCAGAAATTTTTGTCTGATGCCACGACGAAGGCGACCTGAAGCGACGCCGCCAACAGCAGTAGCGCCAGCAACCGGACGAACCAGCCGGAGTGCAGCGCTGCCGTGTGCAGCAACGTCGTGGAGAGCCATATGCCGGCGATGACCAAGGGCAGGGAGGCCTGGGGGAAGAACAACCCCAGGGAACCAAAGGGCTGCAGCTCACCGTTTCCCCTGAGCAGCGGCGTGGCGATGATGTGGATCACGGACAGGACGAAGACGATGAGCAGCATGACCCCGAGGAGTTTGACCACGGGAGGCCATCCGGATGGCCGGACGCAACCCGTGACCAAGGGACGGACGACGATTCCTCGCCAGAGTTGCTTCAACGCCCTGATCATGATGACTTCCTGACTATGCCGTCCATTCCCAGGCTGGCGACTCCCTGCTGCAGTGTCCCCAGGCTCAGGTTGGTGGCGGGGGTGGCCGCCGTCATGGGCCACGAGCCGAGCTGGCCGCCCGAGGAACCCAGGGCGACCAGGGTGTCGGAACTCAGCGCGGCGATTACATGACCGTCCGTCACCATTGAATGAAACCGCCCCCCGACCCTCCAAGTGGCTCTCAGCTCATCCCCGCCCAAGGTGAACCCGCGAATGGAGTTCCTGCTCAGCGTCACCAACGTGTCGTCCACGTTGAGAAGCTCACCAAGGTTGTCCTCGGCCATGGTGTGGGCGGACAGGAGGTTCCCGTCCGGGGATGCCACGACCAGCCTCGGATTGGCCGCTGCCACTACGTGACCGGAGATGCAGGCCACTGAATTGGGGCGCTCCTGAAGGTCCAGGGACCAGGCCGTTTCGCCGGACTGGGCATTGATTCCCGTCAAACCGTCGCTGGTGGGGACCACGACGTGATCGCCGCACCAAATGGCTTTGGCGGTGGGTCCTGCGTCCAGCTCCTGCTGCCACAGGATGGATCCCGTGGCGCCGTCGAGTGCCGTCACGGTCCCGCTGGCGTCCACCATCACGACCCTGCCCTCCCGCCAGTCTGGGGCGAAGGGAACGGTGTCGGGTAGGCGGGTGCGCCAGCGTGGCCGTCCCTGCAGGTCGTAGCCCGTGGCGTTCGGGGTAGTGGTGGTGACCAGGATCAGGTCGCCCTGTCGGGTGAGGGACGTTACGTAACCTCCGGGATGGGCGCGGAAGGTCTTGTCGTTCGTGCCCATGAACAACAGGTCCCCGGCCGTTCGATGGGCGACGACCATGACGTCGCGATTACCCACCGGTGGCAACTCGACGGGCCAGACTACGGGTTCACGCTGGGAGAGGGAGGTTGATGTCGGGTTCCAGTCCTCCACCCGCCAGTCCAGATCAGAGGCCAGGGTGAGCGGTGGCACCGTAACCGGCTGTTGGGATGCGGAAGGAACGGGCCCCAGCCCGGGACACCAGGTTCGGTCCGTGTTCTCGATCCTCCCGTCGATTTCGAGTTCGGAGGTGATCCGGAGACACCCCGGGGCGGCCTGTCCCGGATCCTCCGGGGTGGAGGCCCTGGCCTGGTAGCGCCACCCCGTCTCTGTCATCGTCTGCAGGTCATGCGACACCTGCACCCGTCCCTCGGCCTTCCACGCCGAACCGGGCCGTGTACTCGCGGGGAGCTCGGGCAGGCCCGGTTTGAAGACACGCAACTCCGTGCCCGGCCCGATCACCAAGGTCTGCTCCACGTTCCCGGCCTGTAGCCTTCGCAGGGTCAGTTGCCTTTCGACGCCGGATACGGAGGTGCGGGTCGTCAACTCCCGCCACCAAGTCCGCTCCGCGTCACCGATGTTCTCGGATCTCATGGCTAACGCGATGTGCTCGGGCCCGCTCGACACAACTTGGGCCAGGGACGAGATGGCATGTTCCCGGGTCACCCAGGTGTGCCCGTCCATGTGGCTGGACAGGACGCCGTCCCCCGGGATCAGTTCGCCGTTCCGGGAGTTCCCCATGGGGCGTGTCAGCCAGACCAACGCGGACACGGTCATGGTGAAGACGACGATCGCCGCCACCACGTGGTGCACGTTCGTCCGGTTTCGGGGGAGGGCGGTGAAACCGGCTCCCTGAGGTGATGGGATCACAGCCGCCAAGTGACTTGCCGTCCGATCGTTCCCCAGAGCAGGTCGGGAACCTGATTCAGCTCTTCGATCCGCGACTCCACCGAGGCGCGCCGCGCCGCGAGGCCGAGACGTTCGGCGGTCGGGCCGTGCAGCTCATTGGCGGTGAAGGCGTCGATGGAACCCAGCGAGCGTTCCAGACGGGCCAGCTCCACCTCGCGGAGCGCGGAAACGCGTTCCGCGTACCATCCGGAAGCCAGCACGGAATCACGGCTGAACAGTTCTCGGAACGGGGCGTCGTCCAGGGTCAGGCCATCCTGGGTGTGACCGGTGGCCATGATCTCGAGAAGTGCACGCACCGGGGGGACCGCCAGGGCCACGGTGCCGTCGTCGAAATACGTCTGCGCGACCCGGGCGTGAGTGGCTGAGATTGTGCGCACCGATTCGGCGAACATCTCCGGATCCTGCAGCTCGGGGCGCAGCATCTCGGGGGTGAAGACCACATGGGGGTGCAGGAAGATCCGCCCGAAGTACTTGGATGCGAACTTCTCGGTCATGCGGTACCCGAGCCGGGAGGCGAGGATCAGCTCGCCGCCCACCTCATAGTCCTCGACGCGTTCCAGGCAGCCCTCCTCGATCAGGTTCGCCGCGCAGCGTTCGGCGTCGGACATTCGGGAAAAGACCTCGGGAACCAGAAGGCTGATGTCGTGATCGACCCTGACGTGCGGACCCACCACCCCGGCGCTGGACAGCCACCCGTCGTAACCGGTCAGCGCGAAGGACAGGAAGGCGGCGTTCAGGTCGATGACCGAAGGAAGAGCGTTGAAGGGGCCCTTGGTCATGGCCCCCTCGGAACCGGCTCCCGTCGTGGAAGGAGACTTGCCGGTCATGGAGCTGATGAACTCCATGAACAGTTCCGGGAGCTCCATGTAGTGCAGGGGGGAGTAGGCGCAAAGCGGTGGGATACCGGGCTCGGCGGCGTTGTTCCTACGGCCCGCGGCCACCACGTCCACCGGCAGGCGCAACTCCTGGGTCATCGGCAGCTTGCGGTGCAGCCGGGCGGCTAGCTCCGCTTCCGCGGTGCTCTCCGGTTTGGTGATGTCGGGGCGGCGCTGCAGATAGCGGGGGTTCTTGGATGGTTTGCCCTTGACCAGGCGCGGATGGGCCGAGCTCACGAACCATGCGGGTGAGGGGGAGGCCGAGGCAGCGAAGGAGCGGATCAGTTCCTGCACGGGGGCCGTGAACTGGCTGAACTCGATCGCGTTGTCCACCAGCGCTTGGGCGTCCTGGCGTGAGAGCGGCTCGAAATTGGACAGGAAAGTCCCGGGCTGGGAGATGTCCCACTCCGCCTGTCTGTCGTAGCCGCGGTGGATGGCATCGTCGGGGCGCTGGAACAGCAGCTGTTCGCAGTTGGTGACGAACTTCCGGGAGAGCTCGCTGCCCGAGGGGCGGGGGGGCACGACGATGCTGGCAGTGATGTCGTCCTCGGTCTGCACCTTCGCTGCGGGCTGGAAGTCGTGGCGCAGCCCGAACAGCCGCCACGAACCGTCAGGGGCAAATCCCACCCGCAGCATGTTCACGCGGATCTTCTCCCCGTCGAGGCGCAGCGAGCTTCCTTTTCGCCCGTTGATGATGCCGACAGTGAAATGGCTGGCCCAGTCCTCGCCCCATTCCGGACGGTAGAACCGTTTCACCACAAACACGAGTTCCTTGACGTGGTTGGGGATCGCCTCCAGCCACGCGTTGTACTCGTCGTTGTAGTCGCGGCTCGGGGTCAGCAGCTTGATCACCGAACCCACGGAACGCCGGTCGGAAAGCACGGGCCGGGCGTCGTGGCCGTTCCGGGCGGGATCCGCGAAGCGGTGGCTGAAGTCGTGGTCCAGGATCCGGGTGACCGTCGCCATGTCCTCGTCGAAATCCCGGACGTAGGCGTCGCCGGTGATCACGGCGTCGGTGATGGCCTTGGAGATCTCGGACTTGCCGCCTCCCGAGACCGTGGCGGGCTTGTGGCAGTGGGTGGCCCTCGGGGCGGTTCCGACCAGGGTCCACTGGGCACCGTCGGCCTCCAGGTGGTGCAGCCGCACGAGATAACCATCCGGCCCGACGTATGCCTTGTCGGCGTGCAGCGGGATCTGGCCCCTGCAGCCGTCTACCTCCCAGGTGACGGTCTGGTCACGCAGGCTGTATGTGGAGCGTTCGGGGACCAGGACGATGTGCTCGTTCTCCAGGTCCAAGGCGTGACCTTCGGGCTGGGAGACGAAACGCTGCGGGTCGCGGGCGATGATGTCGGCCAGCCGGTAACTGGGATCGGCGTAGTTGTCGGTGAACTGCTGGCCCAGGTTGTAGCGGGGGAAGCAGATGGCGCCGCCGGCGTGTTCCTCCTCAACCAGGCCCAGCAGGTTGGCGGAGTAGCTGATCTGGGCCTTGACTTCCTTCTTGCAGTACCCGAAGTAATTGTCCGCGATCACGGTGACAATCACCCCGCGTTCGTCGCGGGCGCACACCTTGAACGCGCTTCCACCGTTGTAGAGTTCCTCCGGGTCCTGCCAGCACATACCGTCGCGGCGCTGGCGCGGCGTCGCGTCGTCGTGGTGGGGGAGGCCGAGTTCCCGTTTGGTCAGTTTCGTCAGGTGCGGGGCCAGGATCACCGCGCCCGTGTGTCCCGTCCAACCCCGGGGTTTCAGGGAGGCGTCGTTGTCAGGCAGGTAGGGATCGCCCCCGTTGCCGAAAATGCTCTCCACGAAGTCAAGGTTCGCCACCAACGTGCCAGGCGCGAAGAAACGCACCTCCAGGCTGCGTTCCCGCGCGAAACCCGGGACGTGGGGAACCACCACGGGACGCAGCAGCACGGACACCCACGCCTGGGCGGGGGCCTCGTCGCCCGCGCAGTAGGGCAGGACCATCAAGTCCGTCGGCGGGTTCAGGGCGTGCTCCAGCAGGCGCCCGTAGACTTCCCGGGGAACCGCCAGTTTGTCATCCTGCACTGCCGTGCCGCCCTCTGCGACATGGAAGACACCCTTGGTGGTGCGGCGATCGTTCAGGGGATTGTGCAGCACCCCGTTGACCAAGCGGTAACTGCTCAGGTATTCCGAGGAGAACTGGTCAGCCCCGACGGGAAGCGACAATGTCCTGGCCAGTCCGGCCTGATCCAGCACGAAGGTCTGCCGGGGCAGCTTCGGGGAGGTTCCGGTTCCCTCCAGGTAGGAATCCAGGAATGCCTGGACGCGGCCATCAACCGCGGGAAGCCGGTGCGAGAGCCGCCGGTCCAGTTCGCGCTGCCGCGCCAGTATCGGGCGCACCAGATCGGACCCCTCGGAGTGGTCGACGGCCTCCGGAACCCGTAGCCCCAGCAGATTCAGTCTTAGATTGATGGCAGCGATCGCTGCGGTGTCTACCATGGCTCAACTATTCCACGGCCCCTGGATCCGTCGACGATTATGGTCGTGTTCTCAGCCGATGATCTCGTAGCTGACCCTCGCGACCCCCTGCCGGGTGTCCGCTATGGCCTTGAACGCACCAGTGGTCAGGTCGAGGCAGCGGCCGGCGACGTAGGGGCCGCGATCGTTCACCGTCACCTCGACGGTCCTGCCGTTCGCGGGGTTGGTCACCCGCAGTCTGGTGCCGAGAGGCAGCGTCTTGTGGGCCGTTTTCATCGCCCACTGGTCGAAGGGCTCACCGGAAGCGGTGGCGGAGTCATCGCTGTAGAACGAGGCCAGGCAGGTCTCCCCACCGGATGAGGCGGACGACTTGGCGGGGGCGCTGTCGGTCAGGTGGCGGGCGGTCACCCAGCGCACCGCGCCCTTCCACACGACTTGGGCGCGCCCGCCGGAGACGGTGCCCGTGACCTTGAACTCGGTGCCCTTCGGTGCCACCTCGACGAACCGGTCCCCGCGCGCGGCGGTCCACAGGTTGAGTTCGGCGCTTCCCCAGCGGGAACCGATTGTCTCGGGCACGCTGGTTGCGGAAACGGACGTTGAATCGGGGGTGGGCATTGCCTGTTCGGGGGTGAACGAGTCCAGGTAACGGGTAGCCACCCAGGCCGTGCCGCCGTTCAGGTCGATCTGACTCCACCGCCCCGAAACCCGACCGGTCAGGGAAACCCGGGTGCCCTTGTCGAGGAGTGTCCGGACGCCGGCACTGAGGGAGGGGGAGCTACGCGCGTTGAGTTTGACCCTCGTCCAGGCGAAACCCTTCTCGCCGGTGGAGGAACCCTGCTCGCCGGCATCCCACCCGGTGACGTAGGCCGAGGCCACCCAGGCGTTCCGGCCGCGCCAGGTGACGGGAACCCAGCCGTTGGCGGCGGAACCCCGGATGGACAGCGATTCACCGGGATAGAGCACTCCGATGCGGGAGTGATCGGTCCCCGGGCCGGAACGGACGTTCACGGCCACCCTCGCGGTGACGTTGCTGCCGGCGGCCTCGGCCCTGCCGTCCGGGAAGATGGCGGGAACGATGACCGTCAGCTGGGCGGTCAGCACCAACCCGATGGCCGAGTCGCGCAACAGCCTCAGCGTGCGGCTCTTTCGTGGGGAGTCGATCATCGTTTGTCCTTTCTCGTGGATCCGGGCCGGATAATCCGGAACGCTAGGAATACGAACCTCTAAGCTCAAGCCGAAGCTCCTGCGCATTTCCCGGCATGAATAAGCGAACCCCCTAGTCAGAAGCGGATTCAATGAGTTTGTGGGATTATTTTGAAAACCCTCGAGTGGTGATCGAGGTTGAGGGTTCCGCCGGGGAGTTGCCGAAGATCCGCGGAGGGTGCGGGAATCTTGCGGAAAAGGTTCCCGGGGGTCGCGGAATGGGTTTCGGGCGCGGCGTGGCGGGCGTGTCGTCCGGGTGGCGACCCGATCGGCCGGGTGGGTGGCGTCTCAACATTCAGGATGCACGGGGGGCGTCGCTTGACAGCATCCGGGCCTCCCGCAATCCTTGGGCGCATGACCAACAGTCAGCTCGTAATCGTTTGACAGCGTTTCGATTCATCATCGAGACGCCCCCTCGCGTGCCAGATGGCGCCGAGGGTTTTTTGTTGAACGAAACAAGTCCGGGCTGCAATCGAAGGGAGAGCGATGTCCAGGGCAGACGGCCAATTGCTGACGGGCGCGCAGGCGCTCGTCGAGTCTCTCGAACGTTCCGGGGTAGAGGTGGCCTTCGGGATTCCCGGCGGGGCGATCCTTCCCGCGTACGACCCGCTGTTCGACTCGAGGATCCGTCACATCCTGGTGCGCCACGAGCAGGGCGGCGGGCACGCGGCCGAGGGCTACGCGATCGCGAGCGGCAGGGTGGGGGTCTGCATCGCCACATCCGGCCCCGGGGCCACGAACCTGGTCACCGCGATCGGAAACGCCTACATGGATTCCACTCCGCTCGTGGCCATCACCGGGCAGGTCAACGGAACCGCCATCGGTACCGATGCCTTCCAGGAGGCCGACATCCGCGGGATCGTGATGCCGATCACGAAACACAGCTTCCTGATCAAGGAGACCGACGAAATTCCCCTGGCCATCAAAGAGGCCTTCCACATCGCCGCGACGGGAAGACCCGGGCCGGTGCTCGTCGACATAGCGAAGGACGCGCTGGTCGGGAAGGCCCCGTTCCACTGGCCTGAGGAACTGGACCTGCCCGGTTACAAACCAACCGTCAAACCGCACGTCCGCCAGATCCGGGCGGCCGCGAAACTGATCTCGCAGTCGAGGAGACCCGTCCTTCACATCGGCGGGGGCATCGTCAAGGCGGAGGCGTTCGAGGAACTCGCCGCCCTGGTGGAGAAGGCCCGGATACCCGTGGTCACCACCCTGATGGCTCGTGGTGCGCTTCCCGACTCTCATCCGCTGCACATGGGGATGCCCGGGATGCATGGGACCGTCGCTGCCGTGGGTGCGCTTCAGCGCGCCGACCTGCTCATCGCCATCGGCACCCGTTTCGATGACCGGGTCACGGGCAGGCTGGACTCCTTCGCGCCCAACGCCAAGGTGATCCACGCCGACATCGACCCGGCCGAGATCGGCAAGAACTGTGCGGTCGACGTGCCGATCGTGGGTGACTGTCGCCAGACCTTGGCCCTGCTCGCCAAGGAGATCGTCCGCGCACCCGACACAGACGAGTGGCTACAGGTCCTCGGCAGGATGAAGGAACGCTACCAACCCCGCTGGGACGAGGCACCGGATGGGAAGCTCTCGCCGCAGGAGGTCATCCAGCGCATCGGGCAGCTCAGCCCCGAGGACACCATCTACGTCACAGGGGTCGGACAACACCAGATGTGGGCGGCGCACTTCCTGCCCCACGAACGGCCGATGAAATGGCTCACCTCCGGAGGCGCGGGCACCATGGGGTTCTGCGTTCCCGCGGCCATGGGAGCCAAGGTGGCTCAGCCCGACAAGGTGGTGTGGGGCATCGACGGCGATGGCTGTTTCCAGATGACCAACCAGGAACTGGTCACGTGTGCCCTGAACCGGATCCCGATCAAGATCGCGATCATCAACAACCATGCGCTGGGCATGGTCCGGCAGTGGCAGTCCCTGTTCTACGACTCCCGCTACTCCAACACCGACCTCCACACCGAACACCTCCCGAACTTCCCGATGCTCGCCGAGGCGATGGGGTGCGTCGGTCTGCGTGCTACCGACGAGACCGAGATGGACGAGTGCATCGCGAAGGCGTTGGAAATCAACGACCGCCCCGTCGTGGTGGAGTTCGTCGTCCACAAGGACGCGATGGTGTGGCCCATGGTGGCCGCGGGGGTCAGCAACGATGAAATCCAGGTGGCCCGTAACATGGCCCCAGTGTGGGAAGAGGAAGAACTGTGAGCATGCACACCCTTGGGGTTCTGGTCTCCAACAAGCCGGGTGTCCTGACCCGGATCGCCGCCCTCTTCTCCCGTCGTGGCTTCAACATCGACTCGCTCGCGGTCGGCCCCACCGAGCGTCCGGAGATCTCCCGGATGACGGTGGTGGCCTCCGTCGAGGACGAATCCGTTCTGGAACAGATCGTCAAACAGCTGAACAAGCTGATCGAGGTCCGCAAGGTGCTGGAGCTCGGACCCAACACCGTGTGCCGTGAGATGGTGCTGGTCAAGGTTCGCGCAGATGTGCACTCGCGCAGCCAGATCATCGATGTGGTGAGCCTGTTCAGGGGAAAGGCCGTGGATGTCAGTCCCGAGTCCGTCACCATCGAGGCCACCGGTAGCCCTGAGAAGCTCGCCGCCCTCCTGGAGATGCTGTCCCCCCACGGCATCCAGGAGTTGGTGCAGTCGGGACAGGTGGCCCTGGGGCGGGGGGCCAGGACCCTTGCCGATCACAAGTCCAAGTAATTCACCAGGAAAAGTGAGGAAACAGAAATGGCTGAGATGTTCTACGACTCGGATGCCGACCTGTCCGTCATCCAGAACCGCAGCGTCGCCGTCATCGGCTACGGCTCCCAGGGACACGCCCATGCGTTGAGTCTGCGTGACTCCGGGGTCGATGTCCGGGTCGGGCTGCGGCCGGGGTCGAAGTCCGTCGCGAAGGCTGAGGCGGAGGGACTGCGCGTGGTGTCCGTGGCGGAGGCCGTCGAGGAGGCGGATCTCGTCATGGTACTCGCCCCGGACCAGGTGCAGCGCAAGCTCTACGCCGAGGAGATCGCCCCCCACCTGGTTCCCGGAGACGCCCTGTTCTTCGCCCATGGTTTCAACATCCGGTTCGGCTACATCAAGGCCCCGGAAGGTGTCGACGTCTGCATGGTCGCGCCCAAGGGTCCGGGGCACCTGGTGCGCCGCGAGTACTCCGAGGGCAGGGGGGTGCCCGCCATCATCGCCGTCGAGGTGGACGCCACCGGGAACGCCTGGCCGCTGGCGCTCTCCTACGCCAAGGCCATCGGTGCGCTGCGCGCCGGCGGTATCAAAACGACGTTCACGGAGGAGACCGAAACCGACCTGTTCGGCGAACAGGCGGTTCTCTGCGGCGGCGTCTCCGCTCTCATCCAGTCGGGTTTCGAGACCCTGGTCGAGGCCGGTTACCAGCCCGAGGTGGCCTACTTCGAGTGCCTGCACGAGATGAAGCTGATCGTCGACCTCATGTACGAGGGGGGTATCGCCAAGCAGCGGTGGAGCATCTCCGACACCGCAGAGTTCGGTGACTACGTCTCCGGGCCGCGCATCATCGATGCGCATGTCAAGGAGAACATGAAGGCCGTGCTGGATGACATCCGTTCTGGTGCCTTCGCGAAGCGTTTCATCGAGGACCAGGACGCAGGGGCCCCCGAGTTCAAGGAACTGCGCGCCAAGGGTGAGGCCCACCCGATCGAGGCCACCGGCCGTGAGCTGCGCAAGCTCATGAGCTGGGTCAAGGACCACGGTACTGATGACTACGTGGAGGGTACGGCCGCTCGTTGACCCCAACGCCGACCATGGGTGCCCGCCGCCGGCGGCGGGCACCCGTTGCCCCGATTCGGAGGAAAATTGAAATGCTGAGATTCGGAGGAAAATTGAAATGCTGACCAGGACAGAACGCCTGGAAAGACTGCCCATGACGCGCGAACACGGCAGATTATTGGGCGCATCGGGGGTCGGGTGGGCCCTGGACGCGATGGACGTGGGCCTGATCTCCTTCGTCATCGTCGCCCTTGGGCAGCAGTGGGGGTTGGACGACGCCACCAAGTCGTGGGTCGTTTCAATTGGATTCGTCGGCATGGCCCTGGGCGCCACATTCGGTGGGTTGCTCGCCGACAAGATCGGCCGTCGTTCCGTGTTCGCGCTCACGCTCCTGGTCTACGGGCTGGCGACCGGGGCCACGGCAGTCGTGTCCTCGGTGGCCGCCCTGCTGCTGTTGCGTTTCGTGGTGGGGCTGGGGCTCGGCGCCGAACTCCCTGTGGCCTCCACCCTGATCTCGGAATTCGCCCCCCGTCGGATCCGGGGCCGCGTGGTGATCTGGCTGGAGGCATTCTGGGCCGTGGGCTGGATCCTGTCGGCGATCATCGGGTATTTCGTGGTGGCCGGCTCCGAACAGGGATGGCGTTGGGCGCTGGCACTGGGTGCCGTGCCTGCCCTGTGGGCGCTGCTGATCCGGCTCGGCACCCCCGAATCCGTGCGATACCTGGAGACCGCAGGACGCTATGAGCAGGCCGAGGCGACGGTCGGGCGTTTCGAGAGGTCGGCGAAAACCTCCTACGACGGCCCTACGATCGACACCGCCGAGCAGGCCGCGAAACACCGGGGAGAGACGATCGAGACGACCGGGCTCACTCTGTTCTCCAAGCAGCTGAGGCGCCGCACCCTGGCGTTCTGGTTGGTGTGGTTCTGCATCAACCTGTCCTACTACGGGGCCTTCATCTGGATTCCATCGCTGCTGGTGAAGCAGGGTTTCACCCTGGTCAAGTCCTTCGAGTTCACCCTGATCATCACCTTGGCCCAACTTCCCGGATATGCCGTGGCGGCCTGGTTGATCGAGGTCATCGGCCGCCGCCTGACCCTGGCGCTGTTCCTCGCCGGATCGGCTCTTTCCGCGCTGGGTTTCGCGGTCGCGGGAACGGAGGGCATGATCATCGCAGCCGGATGTGCCCTGTCGTTTTTCAACCTGGGTGCGTGGGGTGCGCTGTACGCCATCGGCCCCGAACTGTATCCGACGTCGCTGCGTGGCACCGGTACCGGGGCGGCGGCCGGGGTGGGTAGGCTCGCGTCGATAATCGCGCCCCTGCTCGTTCCGGTGCTGATGGGCGGCGGAGGCATCGTGACCACCTTCGCGGTCTTCGCGGTTTCCTTCGCGCTGGCCGCGGGTGCCGCTTTCCTGCTTCCCGAGAAACGCGACGCCGGGATCGATTGACATGGGCCGGGCCGGGGAGCAGCGCATCGATGGGCGGGTAGAGAGCGTTCCGGAACCTTGATGCCCTTGAGGTTGCACCAGCGGGAGGCTCTCGACGCCTGGCGTCGGAGCATCTCGGCTGGGGTTTCCAGGGGTTGGATCGTCCTGCCACCGGGCGCCGGCAAGACCATGGTCGGTGTGCGGGCGATCCGCGAGTCGGGGCGCACCGGTGTGATTTTCAGTCCGAACATCGCCATTCGTGGCCAGTGGCAGGCCGCTGTGCCGGAGGTTCGCTGCCTGACCTATCAGGCGCTCGCCAATTTCGGGGACGACTCCGGTGGGAGCACGCAGCTGGCTCGTCTGCACCCGAACGGAAGAGCCTTGGTGGCCGAGCTTGCAGCCACTGAGAACCTGATGATCGTCCTGGACGAATGCCATCACTTGCTCCGGACGTGGGGCCGGCTGCTGGCCGAGGTGCTTGGACTGTTGCCCGACGCCGTCGTACTGGGTCTCACGGCCACTCCGGCAACCGCTCTGACCGGAGCGGAGGCCACCCTGGAGAACGAACTCTTCGGCGAGATCACGTATTCCGCGAACATTCCCCAAGTGGTGGCGGCCGGTGACCTGGTCCCTTATCAGGAACTCGGCTGGCTGACGAGCCCCACCGCCGCTGAACGCGACTGGCTGGGAGAGCAACAGGTGCGGGTCCAGGAACTGCTCACCCATCTCAGTGCCCCGGACAGGGCGAGCGTTCCACTCTTCGAGGCGGTGGCGAAGCTGCAGGCCAACGTCTCCTGGGAGGAACTCGCGGCCACGGATGAACGCCTGACCGATGCCCTGCTGCGCCTCGCCCACGCGGGTTACGCCGAACCACCCATCGGAGTTGCGTTCGGCGAGCGCCACCGACGCGATCCCGGGATCGAAGACTGGGTGGCGGTACTGAACCAGTGGCTCCTTCCGTTGGTCGACAGCCCCGACCCGCGGGACCACGCCCTGATCCTGGAGGTCCGGGAGGTTCTTCCCTCCATCGGTTACCGCTGGACCCGGCGAGGCATCAGCGCGGCCGCCTCCACCATGGACCGGGTACTGGCCCGCAGCGCATCCAAGGCCCTCGCCGCGGCCGAGATAGTGGCTCTGGAGGAGGAGAACCTCGGCGCTGACCTGCGCGCCCTGGTGGTGTGCGATTTCGAGCGGGCGGCCGCGCTGCCACACGGTCTGCGCGACGTGGTGACCGCGGATTCGGGATCGGCCTGGCAGACCCTGAAGGCCTTGGCCGAGAACCCGGTCGGGCAGCGCCTCGAACCGTTGCTCGTCACCGCTGGGGTCGTCGCGGGAACCCCGTCGAGCTCCCGGGCGCTGATGGACTTCGCCGCGGATCGGCTTCCCGGGCACTCCTTGGATACCGCGGAGGAGGAGGGGTTGGTGCGGGTTCTCGGCTGGAATGTCCGCCAGTGGGTGCCGGTGGTTACCGATTTCTTCCAGATGGGTGGCACCAGGCTCCTGATAGGCACCCGTGGGCTGCTGGGGGAGGGATGGGACGCCCCGGGCGTCAACTGCCTGGTGGACCTGACCAGCGCAACCACGCCCGGTGCCGTGGTTCAGCTTCGCGGGCGCAGCCTACGACGCGATCCGGAGAATCCGGCTAAGGTCGCGATCAACTGGTCGGTGGCCTGCGTCGCCGACGGGGTGATGGGGGACGCGGATTGGCGTCGTCTCGTGCGCAAGCACCGTGGTTATCTCGCCCCGGACGAGCAGGGCGATCTGGTGGACGGGGTGGCGCACCTGGCCGATGAGTTCAGCGAGTTCCGGACTCCGGAATCGGACGGGATCGAGGCCGCCAACGTTCTTGCGGCCCGGCGTTCCCGGGAACGCGACCGGGTTACGGAGCAATGGAACGACCCGCGGATCAGGACCGGCCGGGAGGTGTCGGTGGTGCGGGTGAGTTCCAGGGCGAAGGAACCGTTGACCGGAAGCGGCTTCGGGGATGCGGCGCCCCGGAGGCTGGGGCCCGTGCTGTGGCCCTGGGCGCTGGGCGCAGCCCTGGTGCTGGCGGTGCTGGGGCTGTCCTGGTGGGCGGCCGCCGCACTGGTGTTGACGGGAGTGGATCTGCTGATCCGGGTGATCCGGGCGGGTCGCAGGCTCACCGGGCTGGCGGCGAACGTCGGTGTCGGCAGGGTGGCCAAGGCGGTTGCCGACGCCCTCCAGGCGCGCGGGCTGGTCAGTGCAGGAGCCGGGGCGGTCGCGGTGGAGATCAGAGGACAGGAACTGCGCTGCCGGCTGTCCGGGGTGCCCGCGGAGGAATCGGCCGGATTTGCGGAGGCGCTGGACGAAGCGTTGCAACCCGTTTCCCGACCCCGATACCTGATCTCCCGTCTCACCGCCGACCCGCCCCGGCTCCGGGACGTGTTGAGACTCGGCCTGATCGGGCGGGAAACCGTTCTGGAAACCTGGCATCCGGTCCCGAGCGTGCTCGCCTCCAACAGGGACCGGGCCGACGCCTATCTGCTCGCCTGGCGGCGATGGGTGGGGGAGGGGGAAGTCCGGTACGCCCGCAGCCCCGAGGGTGAGGGCATCACGCGAGCGGTGCGCGACATCGACCCGTGGCGGCTCACCTCGGCGATTCGTCTGCACTGGGAATGAGCGCCATCCCTGGTTCTTCTTGCGAGACCTTGGGATCGGCGATTCGCCTGGAAGATGTTGGGGAAGACGGTGATTCTTACGACCGCGCCACCAGATCCGATCCGCCTGCGCGGGGAAGGCCCCGCTGGCAGGGGTTCTTTAGGCCGGTCTGGCTGGTACACGGGAACCTCGGGGTGTGGGAAACCATTCGGACGGGGAGGTCGGCCGTTTTTCACCCGCTCTGCCCCGGGGTGGCACGCACCCGGGCCTGCACCCCTGATTTGGTAAATTTGGGTCGCTGGACAAAACAGGAAGGGACAACGGTGAGCGTTTTCCTGATCCTCGGGATCGCAGGGGTCATGGTCCTGTTGGTGTCCCTGATCCTGGGGGATCTGCTGGATTCCGCCCTTCACTTCGACGGTCTGGATTCCGAGGTTTTCTCCACCTCGGTCATCGCTGCTTTCGTCGGGGCCTTCGGGTTCGGCGGGGTGGCCGTTCATGAATTCACGGACAGCGTGTGGCTGGCCTCCCTGGTCGGTCTGGTCGCAGGAAGCCTGGCCGGTTGGGCAGCGGTGTCCCTCACCCGCTGGTTGAAACGCGCGGAAACCGGGCAGGCGCTTCGCAGCGACCACCTGGTCGGGGCAGAGGCCCGCGTCATCACGGACATTCCGGAAGGTGGTTTTGGTGAAATCCGGATCGGCACCCACAAGCGTGCGGCGCGGGCGGAACTGCCGATCCCCGCAGGAACCCCGGTCTGGGTTTCCGGTGTCCTGTCCCCCACGGCCGTCGAGGTTCGTCCCACCGCCGATGAACCTCCCCAGTACTGAACAGAAAGGTTCGCACATCCATGAATAATTTCTCCTCCCTGGTCACCGGAGTAGGCGGCATAGTTCTACTGATCGCCCTGGTGATCTGGCTGATTGCCAGCAGGTACCGGGTGGCTCGTCCGAACGAGGCCTACATCATCACGGGCCAGAAGGGCAAGGCGGTCACCAACCCCGAGACCGGTCTGGTTTCCACCGACCTGTCCGGTCAGAAGGTCATCATGGGCGGCGGTGTCTTCGTGATTCCCCTGATCCAGCGTCTGCACGTGCTCGACCTGTCCAGCCGCCGCATCATGGTGCAGATCCGCAACGCAGTCTCCGGGCAGGGCATCAAACTGAACCTTGACGGCGTCGCGATCGTCAAGGTGGGGGGCAACGAGGATTCCATCCGGGCCGCCGCGCAGCGCTTCCTGATGCAGCAGGAAGAGATCGAGACGTTCACCCAGGAAACCCTCGCGGGTGCGCTCCGGTCCATCGTCGGCGGTCTTTCCGTGGAGCAGATCATCCGTGACCGCGCCGCCTTCGCCCAGCGGGTGGCAGACGAGTCCGAGGCCTCCCTGACCGGTCAGGGCCTGGTGCTCGACACCTTCCAGATCCAGGACATCACGGACGACGGCACCTACCTCTCCGACCTGGGACGTCCCGAGTCGGCCAAGGTCGGCCAGATCGCCGCTATCGCTGAGGCCAACGCACGTCGTGAGGCGGAGCAGGCGAGGCTGGCGGCGGAACAGGAGATCGCGATTTCGGAGCGCGAACTGGTGCTCAAGGAGGCCGAGATCAAGGCCGAAACGGATGCCGCCCGCGCCCAGGCCGCGGCCGCCGGGCCGCTAGCCCAGGCCGACCGCGACCAGGCCATCCTCACCGAGCAGGAGAAGGTGGCCGTGCGCCAGGCCGCTCTGAAGGACCGCCAGCTCGACACCGAGGTCCGCAAACCTGCAGACGCGAAGCGGTACGAGACCGAAACCGCGGCCCAGGGACGGCGCAACTCCGAGATCTTCGAGGCCGAGGCCCGCAAGGCGGCCGCCATCGCCAACGCAGAGGCCCAGGCCGAGACCGCACGCCTCACCGGTGAGGGTGAGAAACAACGCCGCGCCGCGCTCGCCGAGGCCGAGGCCATCGAAGGGGCGCGCCGCGGCGAGGCCGAGAAGGCACGCCGCATCGCAGAGGCCGACGCCGTCCGCGCCGAGGGCGAGGCCAAGGCCGCCGCGGCCCTCGCCGTCGGTACCGCCGAGGCGGAGGCCATGAACAAGCGGGCTGCCGCTTTCGCGAACTACAACGAGGCCGCGGTGTTGCAGATGCTCATCGAGGTGCTGCCGCAGGTCGCCGAGAAGGTCGCCGCCCCCATGGGCAGCATCGACAAACTCACCGTCGTCTCCACGGAAGGGGCGGCTGCGCTGCCCCGCCAGGTCAACGACAACGTGCTGCAGACCGTCGAGATGATCAAGAACACCACCGGCATCGATCTGCTCGACATCCTGAAGGGACACACGAACGGAAAGGTGCTCAAGGGCGAAACCGCCGAGTGAAAATCTCGGGAGCACGAGGGGCCGGACCCGATCGGGTCCGGCCCCTCGCCTCGCGGATCAACCGGACACGGCAGCGGCGATCCGATCCCCGACCTCGGAGGTCCTGACGGGACCGGGGCGGCGCCCCGTGATGTCGGCGGCAACCGCGTCGTCAACTCGGCGGGCAGCCTCGGGGTGCCCCAGGTGCGCCAGCAACAGGGCCGCGGAACTGATGGCCGCGGTCGGATCGGCGATTCCCCGGCCGGCGATGTCCGGGGCCGAACCATGAACGGGCTCGAACATCGACGGGTACTCGCCCGACGGATTGATGTTGGCGGAGGCCGCCAGGCCGATGCCCCCCGTTACCGCCGCCGCCAGATCTGTGACAATGTCGCCGAACAGATTATCGGTGACGATCACGTCGAACTGGGCCGGATCGACCACCATGGCGATCATGGCGGCGTCGATGTGCAGGTAGTCGCGTTCGACATCGGGGAACTCCTCACCCACCCGGTCGAAGAGCCGGCGCCACAGACCCCCGGCGTTGACCAGGACGTTGTGTTTGTGCAGCAGGGTGATCCTGCCGCGACGCGCCCGGGCGCGTGCGAACGCGTCACGAACCACCCGTTCCACCCCGAACGCGGTGTTGACGGAGACCTCGGTGGCGATCTCCTGGGGGGTGCCGGCCCGCACCGCGCCGCCATTGCCGCAGTAGAGCCCCTCGGTCCCTTCACGCACCACCACGAAGTCGATGTCGCCCCGGGCCACTACCTCGGGGGACAGGGGAGTGGAAACCCCCGCGTAGAGCCGCGACGGCCGCAGGTTCACTGCGTGATCGAAGGCGAACCGCAGCCTCAGCAGCAGCCCCCGCTCCAGCAGCCCACTCGGGATCCTGTCCGAGCCGGGAGCCGCCCCAACCGCCCCCAGCAGGATGGCATCCGTGGCCCTCAGATCCTCCAGCGTGGAATCGGGCAGGACCTCGCCGGTGCGCAACCAACGCTCCGCCCCGAGATCGAAGTGAACCTCCTCGAAGGCGTTTTCGCCCACGGCGGCCCGCAGTACCTTGAGCGCCTCGGCGGTCACCTCTGGGCCGATGCCGTCGCCACCAATAACTGCCAGGGTCTGTCGTGTCATGCGGGAAGACTAGGGGTGTCATCGGCGGCGGCAATGCGGTTCCCATTCCCCGAGATGGGCGCGACCGCCGCGGCCCCGCGCCCGATCCCGGTTCCGTCGCTAGGCTTGTGGCATGCGCATCGCCCGTTTCGCCGCGGCCGGCAAGGATCCCGCCTACGGCATCATCGAGTTGGAGGTCGACGGCGGGGAGCACCCGGAAACCGTCGCCGCGATAACGGGGGACCCGCTGGCCGGGGTGCCCGTCAATTACACGGGTGCCAGGTACGACCTCGCGGATGTCCGGCTGCTCGCTCCCGTCATTCCCCGCAGCAAGATCGTCGCGATCGGGCGCAACTACGCCGATCATGCTGCCGAACAGGGGGCACCGGTCCCGGAGGAACCGATGCTGTTCATCAAACCGAACACCTGCGTGATCGGACCCAATGAGCCAATCATGCGCCCCGAGGGATGCAGGGATCTGCACCACGAGGGCGAGCTGGCCATCGTCATCGGGCGGATCTGCAAGCAGGTTCCGGCGCGGAGGGCGGCCGAGGTGGTGTTCGGTTACACCATCGCCAACGACGTGACCGCGCGGGACTGGCAGCGGGAGGACGACCAGTGGTTCCGGGCCAAGGGATGCGACACCTTCTGCCCCCTAGGTCCCTGGATCAACACGCACCTCACCTTGGCGGAGGCGGGTCATCTCGCGATCGAGACCCGGGTGGGAGAAGAGGTGCGGCAGCAGGGGAACACATCCCAGCTGGTCCGCGGCATCCCGGAGCTGGTGACCTACATCTCCTCGTTCGCGACCCTGCTTCCCGGGGACGTCATCCTCACCGGAACCCCGGCGGGGGTGGGTCCGATGGCCGACGGGGACGTGGTTTCGGTGGAGGTCGATGGGCTCGGGGTGCTGAGCAATCCCGTGACCGCCGCGTGATCACCCACCCGCCCGGATCGGGGCTCAGGTACCCGGTTACCCTGCGGGGCGAGGATCCTGTGAAACTGATGATGGGCCTGTCAGGGGCTTTCCTGGCCTTCCTGCTCACGGGGTTGTTGGCCCAAGCCGTCTTGAGGGTCAGTTGGTTTCTCAGGGGACAGCCCGACTTCAGGGAGTATCAGTCCTTGGCGCTGGCCTATGAACTACCCGACGGGATCCTGGCGAGTCATCTCGGGATTGCGGGTCTGTTGCTGTTCGTGTTGCTGATCCACCGGTACTGGCACGGCAGGAAGGCCATCTGGGTGATCTCCGTTCAGCCCGGGGGGCGCTGGCGATACCTGCTGATCTGTTTCGTGGTGGCGGTAGCGGTGCTGAACGTCGTCATGTGGCTCATGCGCGGCGGGAACATGGCCTGGCAGGCGTCCCAACCCGACTGGGCGATCTATCTCGCGCTGATCCTCATCACCTCGCCCCTGCAGGCGGCCGCGGAGGAGTTCTTCTTCCGCGGTTACCTGCAGCAGGCCATCGGTTCCTTGGCGGGCCGGGCCTGGGTCGGCGTCGCGTGCTCATCCCTGGTATTCGCCATCTTCCACGGAGACCAGAACGTTGCGCTCTTCGCGCACCGATTGGGTTTCGGTCTGATCGCAGGGACCCTGGTGTGGGCCACGGGTGGTCTGGAGGCCGCGATCGCCGTTCACGTGGCCAACAACGTCTTCGCTTTCGGGTACGCGCTGTTCACGGGCGGTGTCGCCACACTCAAGGCGACCTCGGCGATCTCCTGGGAGGCGGCCTGCTCGGACCTAGCTAGTTTCGCCGTCTTCGGTGCCCTTGCTTGGTGGATCGGGCGCAGGATGCACGTAGCGACCCTGACCCCCTGAACCCGTTCAACGGTTTGCCCGGGTCGCCGTCAAAACAGCCGTGGCGGGCGGCACCCTACACTTCACCTCATGATGGATGTGCTTCTGGGGATCGTGGACCGGGGCTGGGTGGCCGAGAGCCACCACCGGGGCAGGATCAGCGTGGTTCGCGAGGACGGGCGGGTTCTGCTGTCCCTCGGGGACATGACCGTGCCGACCCTGCCCAGGTCGGCCCTCAAACCGTTCCAGGCCATCGCGATGCTGCGCAGCGGCCTGGACCTCGAGAATCAACTGCTCGCACTGGCCGCGGCTTCGCATCTCGGGCAGTCCATACACACGGAAGGGGCGCTTCGCATCCTCGAGATGACTGGGCTGAGCACGTCGGACTTCCAGCACACCGCCGACCTCCCCGGCGACGAGGCATCGCTCGCGGCCTGGCTGGCCGCCGGCAGGAGGAAGGAGCCGCTGGCACACAACTGCTCCGGGAAACACGCGGCCATGCTTCGCACCTGCAGGCTCGCTGGTTGGCCCATCGAGGGCTACCGCGACCCATCGCATCCCCTGCAACAGGCCATCAGGGCCGTCATCGAGGAGTACTGCGGTGTGCTCGGTGATCCGGTGGTCGACGGCTGCACGGCACCCGCCTTCGCCACCACCCTGCCGGGGCTGGCGCGTGGTTTCGCGCGCCTGGCCTCCGAGAAGGAGGGCCCCGGCAGGCTGGTGGCGGACGCCTTCCGCCGCTATCCCGAGTACACCTCCGGTACTTCCCATCCCGTGGTCAGGCTCGTGGAGCAGGTGCCGAGGGTCGTGGCGAAGGTGGGCGCTGAGGGAATCCTCGCCGTCGGCCTGCCCGAGGGAATCGGGATCGCGGTTAAGATCTCCGACGGCATGGGCCGCGGGCGTTTCGAGGTGGTCGACGCCATTCTCACCCACCTTGGACACCCGGCGACCAGCGGGCCGGGTGAGGTCCGCATCAGCCCCGAGTTGGAGGAGAACCTCGCCTCCCTGAACGGCTGAATCACCGAGTTGCGCACCCGAGGCGGGCCGTGTACTGTTTCTCACCGTGCTCGGGAGAGCGCAAAGGGGTATGGGGTAATTGGCAGCCCGACTGATTCTGGTTCAGTTAGTCTTGGTTCGAGTCCAGGTACCCCTGCGGAGCGGGCCTTTGAGGAGGTCCATCCCATCGCTTGGCCCCGTTGTGTAGCGGCCTAGCACGCCGCCCTCTCAAGGCGGTAGCGCGGGTTCGAATCCCGTCGGGGCTACCAAGGTGGAGGCCTTGGCCGGACACCGGTCCGGCCAAGGCCTTCGTCATTTCCGGGGCGCGTCGTCATCCCGCGTCAGATTCCGATCCCGCGATTCACGAGGTGCCCTGCAGGATCTCCTCCAAACTCGTCACACCGGTACGAAGAGCGAACAGCACCAGCTGCACCCGGTCCCTCGATCCCGTCTTCGACAACAACCGGCCCACATGGGTCTTGACCGTGGGCATCGACAGCCAGAGCCGGTCACAGATCTCCTGGTTCGTCAAACCGGCCGCGACCAGCGCCAGGACCTCCCTCTCCCTGGGGGTCATCTGTTCGAGGCCGAGGCGATCGGAGGGAAGAAGCTGGACGGGTGTGAGTGAACTGCCATGATAGGGTCCCCGCCGCAGGGAGTGCAGGAGCCTGCGTGTGGGGCCCGGGGAGATCACCGAATCGCCGCTGGCAACTGTTCGAATGGCATCCAGCAAACGGTTCGGTGGCGTGTTCTTCAGCAGGAAACCGGACGCGCCGGTCTCGATGGCGTGGATCACGTGGTCATCCGTGTCGAAGGTGGTCAACACCATTACCCGTCCCGGTAGCCCGCGCGCGATCAACTCGGCGGTGGTTTCCAGGCCGTCCAGGACCGGCATCTGTATGTCCATCAGAATCACATCGGCCGGGTTCCGCTGCTGCCGTTCGAGGGCCAGGGTTCCGCTGTCCGCCTGCCAGATGACCTCGAGGTCTTCCTGCGAGTCGATGATCATGGCGAGTCCTGCCGTGAACAACGGCTCGTCGTCCACCAGCGCGATGGTCGTCACGGTTCCTGCGGCTCCCGCGGAACCGTGAGCGAGACGCGCCAGCCATCATCGCCCGGTCCTGCATCGAGGGTCGCTCCCAGCGCCGTTGCCCGTTTCCGCAACCTGGACATACCGGTTCCGGTGTGGGACACACCACCCGGACCGGTTCCCCGGGACCCTGACCCGTTCTTCACGTCGAGGACGATACCGGTCCCGGTCAGGGCGCACGACAACCGGACGGGGACGAATCCGGCATGCCCCGCCACATTCGCCAGTGCCTCCTTGACCGTGTCCAGGACGAGCGCGGCCCGGGAGGGCGGTAAGGCCTGCTGCGGGAGATCCAGCGTGACCCGGATCGGGAGCCCGGTGCTCTCGGCCAGCATCACGATTTCCGGGAAAAGACCTGGAGTGGTTCTCCGTGGGGCCCGTTCTGGTTCGGGAACCGGGGATGTGGGCACGCCTTCATCGTTCTGGAGCACATCCACCAGGGCACGCGTCTCGTCGACCCCCCTGCGGCTGATGGCTGCCATGTTTCGCAGCGCCTCCCGGGAACGTTCCGGAGAATGCTCCAACATCAGAAGAGCGCCTTCTGCCTGGACTGCGATGATCGCGAGGGTGTGTCCGAGGACGTCGTGGAGTTCTCGTGCGAACCGCGCCCGCTCCTCCGCGGCGGCAAGGCGGTGCAGAGCGTCCTGTTGTGCTTCCAGAAGCGCCACCCGCTCCAGTGCCCTCTCGGTCCGGGAACTAGCGGCACGTCTGTTTGCTCCGGCCAGCGCCACCACCGCCACGGCGAGCAGAACCGTGCCCACCAGGATCACGTGTTCCAGTGGATCTCGTCTCGGGCTTGCGGCAACCGAGGCCAAGCCTGCGGCCAACCCCGATCCAGCCGTGAAGAACCCGAGAAACAGCCACCGCAACGGTCTGTTCAGGCACGACTGAACGGTCCACACAGCAAGGAGGGTGGAGCTCATGGCCAGCAACGACATGGAGTTGAACACAACGGCATGGATGACCATGGCCCCGCCGATGACCGACACCGAGAACACGGGATGTCGTTGTCTCCAGGCCAAGGCGGTTCCACATGCGACCAGGAGCAGCAGGTAGATCACTTCCGAGTACGGCAGGCCGGAGACCCCGGGCGCCACTGCACCCAGCCAGAGCACTATGGCAGCGATACCAGCATCCAACGGTTTCGGCAGAAACGCATGGACACGCGATGCGGCGATGGGCATGAGGAAAACCTACGGGCGCTCCGTTCCGGTTGCATCATCCCCGGGTATGAGGTGTCAACCGTGTCGGAACCATCCTTCGGCATGACGTTTTCCGGCCCTCGGATTCCGAAACTTGCGTCATGGAGTTACGAGACGCTGATCTGGCCGTGAGGACCAGGGGTTTGACGAAGAGTTTCAGGAAACGCACTGTCGTGGACGGTCTGGACCTGGCCATTCCCCGAGGGAGTGTCTACGGTTTTCTGGGGCCCAACGGATCCGGGAAATCAACCACCATGAAGATGCTCCTGGGGCTGCTCCACCCGAGCGCGGGACAGGTCTTCCTGCTCGGGGAGGATCCGTGGGGTGAGGCCCGGGCACGGCTCATGCCCCGGATCGGATCGATGATCGAGCATCCACCCGGATACGGTCATCTCACAGGGGCAGAGAACATGAGGCTCCTGGCCCGGCTGCTGAACCTGGAGACCACCCGGATCGACAGGGCACTCGAACTGGTGCGTCTGACCGACCATCGGGACCGGCTGCAACGAACCTATTCGCTGGGGATGAAACAGCGCCTCGGAATAGCGATGGCCCTGGCGCGGGAGCCAGAACTGCTGATCCTCGACGAGCCCACCAATGGACTGGACCCCGCTGGCATCGAGGAGATCAGGGAACTGATGATCCACCTGGCCTCCGGAGGGGTTACGGTCATGATTTCCAGTCATCTCCTCGACGAGATCGACAGGATGGCGGACATCCTCGGCGTCCTTTCACAGGGGCGGCTGGTTTTCCAGGGAAGCAGGAAGGAACTGTTCGAACGCTCCATTCCGGATCTGCTCGTGGTGACACCGCAGGCCAATGCCGCCGCCAATCTGGTCAGGGGCTGCCGCCTGGAGAGGAACGGGATCAGGGTGCAGGGTTGCGGTCAGGAAGATGCCGCCCGATTGATCGTGCGGCTGGTGCAGGAGGGGATCCCCATTCATGAGGTTCGTCGCCTCCAGCAGTCACTGGAGGAGGTCTTCATGGATCTGACCGGTGGGACGGAGGCCTTGTGATGGGCGAGATCCGTTTGGAGATGACGAAGATGCGGAGACTGCATGTGATTCCCCTGACGCTGGTCCTGTTGGTTGCCGCGATCCCGGTCGTCGCTCTTTCCTTGTTTGCTCCGGGGGCTGTTTCCCGGCTCAACGATCCCCACGAGTTGCCCTGGGGTCAACCACTTCTCAATTTCGCATTCGCGAATGCTCTCATTCATCCCATTCTCGTGGCGGTGCTGGCATCCCGTCAGACCGACATCGAACACCCTTCGGGGGGCTGGTTCCTGAACGCCACCACGGGTAGAACCCCCGGGACGTTGTGCCGTATGAAGTTCTTCGCCCTCGTGGCGGTGGTGATCCCGGCAACCCTCGTGCAGACCGGGGCCGTTGTGGCGTTGGGGGCGGTGGCCGGCGTCCGGGTGCCCCTCGACATCCCGATGTGGTCCTGGTATGTGGTGTCGCTGGTTCTGGTCGACACGGTTCTCCTGGCATTCCACATCTGGCTCTCCGCGATCTGTGAGAATCAGCTCGTTGGTGTCGGTACCGGGCTGGTTGGCGGTTTCATCGCGCTCTACATGTTTCTCGCGCCGAGTGTTGCCCGTGTCATTCCTTGGGGGTATTACGCCGTGATCACCCCGGTGGCGATGGCTGCCGGCTCGGACGGGCTCGTTCCCGTCCTGCCGCCGTGGCCATGGCTGATCGGTCTGGTCCTGCTCGGGGCGGCGGCTTTTGCCCGGTGTACGAAACGACTCGACCAGGTTGAGAGGTGACGGTGATGTTTGCCGCCGAAAGAATGAAGCTGCGCCGTTCCATGGTGTGGTGGGTCGTGGTACTCCTGCCGTTGCTGGCGGTTGCCTCGGGCGGAGCCAACTACTGGCTCCAGACGACCAACGGAGCACTGGAGACGGGCTGGGATGTCCTTACCGGGCAGATCACCCTGTTCTACGGGATGATGTTCTTCTCCACCGGGGTTGCGCTCCTGGGCGCTGCTGTGTGGCGTCCGGAGCATCGGAGCAGCTCGTGGAACCGCGTTCTGACCACGGGACGATCGCCCGTTTCGCTGGTGCTGATGAAGTCCGTCGTGATCCTGCTGCTGGTGGTCCTCGTCCAATTGGTATTCGTCGGGCTCAGTTGGGGGATCGGGCTGCTTCTGGGGCTCCGGGGTGCGCCTACGTCCTCCTTTCTCGTTGCCGCGGCGCTCTGTGTTCCCGTGTCCGTACCGCTGGTGTTGCTGCAATCGTTGATGTCGATGCTGATGAGGTCCTTCGCCGCCCCCGTGGCCATCTGCCTGGCCGGATGCATGATCGGTTTCGCCAGTGCCGCCTCGGGAACCGGGACGGGACCGCTGGACCTCCTGATCCCGCAGGCCGTCGTCACCCGGACCGTGCTCCTGGGATCCGCCGCCGTATCGACAAGCGGCGGGCAGGGCATGGACGAAGTGCTTCCGCTGGCCTGCTCGGCGGCAGGTCTGGCGGCCGTCATGGTCATCGTGACGGTTCTGGTGGTGCGGCGCCGGCCCGTGGTCTCGCAGTAGGCGGTCTTTCACCGGTCATTCAGTGTCGTTGCGGCGCAACACCTCACTCAGGCGTTCGGCAGCGGCCATCACGGCCGGGGCGTGAAGCCGCCCCGGCTGCCGGGTCAGGCGTTCGATGGGACCGGAGACGCTGACGGCCGCGATGATTTTCCCGGAAGGGGAGAGCACCGGGGCCGAGACCGAGGCCACCCCGGGTTCGCGTTCGGCAACCGACTGCGCCCATCCGCGGCGGCGAACCTGCTGCAGCGACAGCATCGTGAACGTGGCCTCCTTGAGCAGGCGCGGCAGGTTCTCGGGTTCCTCCCAGGCCAACAGCACCTGCGCGGCCGATCCCGCGGTCATGGACAGCTGCGCCCCGAGGGGAACGGTGTCCCGCAGACCCGAGGGGCGTTCGACGGTGGCGGAGCAGATCCGGAAATCACCTTGACGGCGGAACAACTGGGCTGATTCGCCGGTGATGTCGCGCAGCCGGGTGAGAATGGGCCCCGCGGTGGCCAGCAGTGGGTCCTCCGCGGCGGAACTCGCTAGTTCCGCGAGCCGCGGTCCGAGTACGAAACGACCCTGGAGGTCCCGGGTAACGAGGCGATGGTGTTCCAGGGCCACGGCCAGTCGATGTGCCGTCGGGCGCGCCAGACCGGTGGCGCCCACCAGCCCTGCGAGTGTCAGGGGGCTGGTTTCCAAGGCTGTCAGCACCGCAGCCGCCTTGTCGAGAACTCCTACTCCGCTTCCTTCGTCCATATTCCGAGATTATCGTTTCGAATGCTGGACATGCAAGATAGAGTGTCGCCATCTGGCAGGCCTTGTCCTGCAATCAATCGTAATGAGGAAGCGTGAAAATGGGGAAGACCCTCGCCGAGAAGGTTTGGGATGCGCATGTCGTGCGTGCTGTCGATGGTGAACCCGACCTTCTCTACATCGACCTGCACCTGGTGCACGAGGTGACGAGCCCGCAGGCCTTCGAGGGCCTGCGGATGAATGGCCGGAGGGTGCGCCGTCCGGATCTCACCCTGGCGACCGAGGATCACAACACCCCGACGCTGAACATCCTCGCACCCATCGCTGACCCCGTCTCCAGGACCCAGGTGGAGACACTGCGCAGGAACGCGGCCGAGTTCGGAATCCGCATCCATTCCCTGGGCGATCGCGACCAGGGCGTCGTTCACATCATCGGCCCGCAGCTCGGGGTGACCCAGCCCGGCATGACCATAGTCTGCGGCGACTCCCACACCTCGACCCACGGTGCCTTCGGTGCGCTGGCCTTCGGGATCGGCACATCAGAGGTAGAACACGTGCTCGCCACCCAGACGCTGCCGCAGAAGAAACCCAGAATGATGGCCGTCAACATCAACGGCGACCTGCCACCCGGGGTCACCGCCAAGGATGTCGTCCTGGCGTTGATAGCCAAGGTCGGCACAGGCGGTGGCCAAGGCTACATCGTCGAGTACCGGGGAAGCACCATCGAGCAGCTGTCGATGGAGGGTCGCATGACGATCTGCAACATGTCCATCGAGTGGGGTGCCAAGGCCGGCATGATCGCCCCGGACGAGACCACCCTCGCCTATCTGAAGGGTCGCCCGCACGCCCCCGAGGGGGGCGACTGGGAGGCCGCGGTCGAGTACTGGAGGACCCTGCGCTCCGACGACGACGCCCATTTCGACGCGCAGGTGGACATCGACGCGACCCGGCTCACTCCCTTCGTGACCTGGGGTACCAACCCCGGGCACGGCGTGCCGCTCGGGGGGTGGTACCTGCTCCCGAGGACTTCGATTCCGAGGTCGAGCGGGCCACCGCCCGCCGGGCCCTCGAATACATGGACCTGGCCCCGGGCACCCCGATGCGGGAGATCGCGGTGGACACGGTGTTCCTCGGCTCCTGCACCAACGGCCGGATCGAGGACCTGAGGCTGGCGGCCTCCGTGCTCCGGGGACGCAGGATCGCCGAAGGCGTGCGGATGCTCGTCGTCCCGGGTTCGGCCCGGGTCCGGCTCCAGGCGGAGCTCGAGGGGCTGGACAAGATCTTCCTCGCATCCGGGGCCGAGTGGCGGGCGGCAGGGTGTTCGATGTGCCTCGGCATGAACCCCGACCAGCTCTCCCCGGGGGAAAGGTCGGCCTCCACGTCCAACCGCAACTTCGAGGGACGCCAGGGCAAGGGTGGACGCACCCACCTCGTCAGTCCCGCAGTCGCCGCCGCGACCGCCGTCACCGGTCACCTTGCCGCCCCCGCCGACCTGATCGGAGTCTGAGACATGGACGCCTTCTCCACCCATACCGGGATCGCCGTTCCGCTGCGGCGCAGCAACGTCGACACCGACCAGATCATCCCAGCCGTCTACCTCAAGCGCATCACCCGGACCGGTTTCGAGGACGGGCTGTTCGCGGGCTGGCGCAGCGACCCCGATTTCGTGCTCAACCATGAGCCCTTCACGGACGGGACCATCCTGGTTCCCGGACCTGACTTCGGGACCGGTTCGTCGCGGGAACACGCCGTCTGGGCGCTGCAGAACTACGGCTTCAAGGTGATCGTGGGAACCCGGTTCGGTGACATCTTCCGTTCCAACTCGGGCAAGGCAGGGTTGCTCGTGGCCCTCGTCACGGAGGAGGACCGGGACAGGCTCTGGGACGCCATCGAGGCCGCCCCCGAGGAGCCGGTGACGGTGGACCTGCCGGAGCAGACCGTAACCCGCGGGGATCTCGTGATCGGGTTCGAGATCGACGAGTACACCAAGTACCGTTTGCTGAACGGCTTGGACGACATCTCCATGACCCTGCAACACGACGACGAGATCGGGGCGTACGAGGCGACCCGCCCGGGGTTCAAGCCGAAGACCCTGCCCGTGCGGACCGCGGACACCGTCTCCTGAGGACTGCCGCTCGGACGGGCGACGATCCCGACGGTATTCTCCTGCTCCGTGGAAGTCGAAAAACGTCCCTGGCAACGCTCTCTGCGTGAGGCGAACCAAGAAACGGCGCCCCGTGCCTACCGTTTCCTGGCGCGGCTGGTTCACCTGGTGATGGGTGGTCTGGTCCGGCGAACCTGGCGGGGGCAGGAGAACGTCCCGCCCGGCGGGGTGCTGGTGGTATCCAATCACCTCTCGAACTTCGATGTCCCCACGACCGGCGAGTTCCTCGTCTGGTCCGGGCGCTGGCCCCGCTACCTGGGCAAGTCCGAGATCTGGAAGGTGCCGGTGGTTGGGTGGTTCGCGCGCGAGTGCCGCCAGATTCCTGTCATACGCCACTCCGAACGGGCCAAGGACTCGCTCGTGCACGCCCGCGAGGCCCTGGAAGCGGGGGAATGCGTCGCGATCTTCCCCGAGGGCACCATAACGGCCGATCCCGATGGCTGGCCCATGACCGGGCGCCCGGGTGCCGCCCGCCTGGCGCTCACGACCGGGGTGCCGGTGATCCCGGTCTGTCAGGTCGGGACAGACGCCCTCCTGGGCCGGAAGAAGCTGGAACTTCACCGGCTGTTCTCCCTGCGCAGGCGCCCCGTGATGGTGCAGGCGGGGCCGCCCGTCGACCTCAGCGCCTTCCCGGTGGGGGAGGAGCCCGCGCGGGAGGACGTGGAACGGGCCAGCGTCGCGATCATGGACGCGATCACCGCGGTCGTCGCCGAACTCAGGGGCGGCCCCGCCCCCGAGGGGCGCTGGGACATGCGGGTAGGTGCCCGCGTGCCCCAGCGGGGGTGAGCCTCAGGCGGGATCGTTCATCAGGGCGCGGGCCCGTTCCATCAGTTCGACGGTGGCGATGGTGGCCTCCAGCGGACGCAGCGGGGACTCGGTGAGCCCCGCTGCGATGCAGCGAGCCACCTCCACGGCCTCGTGGAAGAGGCCCTCGTGGTGAATGCGCGGCTCGTCCCAGGACAGCACCCGGCCATCCCGGAACCTCACCTCGACGGGCCCCGGGCGGTAGAACGGGCCGTCGAGCACCAGGGTCGCTTCGCTGCCCCCGATGACGGCGACGCTCGGGGTGTCGGTCAGCATCGAGGCGAACACGCTCGCCTGGCGCCCCTCACCGTCCCCCAGCAGGGCCATGAACTGTCCGACGGCGCCCGTCGCGTGCCGGGGACCGGCGGCCGCCACCACCTCGACCCTGGGCAGGACCCAGTCGGCGAACATCAGCGGATAGATCCCGAGATCGTTCATGGCCCCGCCACCCTGGGCCGGGTCCATGGCGCGGCGGTGATCCACCAGGTACTCGCCCATGTCCACGGTGACGGCCTCGATCCTGCCCAGCAGATCCGCCGCGAGCACCTGCCGGACCACGTCGAAGCGAGGCAGGGCCAGCGACCACACCGCCTCCATGCAGAACAGGTCCTTGTCGCGTGCCAACTCGACCAGTTCCCGCGTGGCCTCGACGGTGGGGGTCATGGGTTTCTCGACGAGCACGTTCCGCCCGGCCTCCAGGGCGAGCCGGGCGTGGGAGGCGTGATCCAGGTGGCCCGTAGCGACGTAGACGACGTCCACGTCCTGGGCCACGAGTTCCTCGTAGGAGCCACAGGCCATCTCGATGCCGTGTCCTTCGGCGAACTCGCGTGCCCGTTCCGGGGAGCGGGAGCCGACGGCGACAACGCGCTGGGAGGTGTTCCGGGTCACCGTGGTGACGAACCGGTCGGCGATCCATCCGGTTCCGATCACGCCCCAGCGAAAGGCGGGCACGGAGGCCGGGTCGGTGGTGCGGGGTTGGGGCAGGGAATCAATCATCTGCGGTCCGTTCCGGGCAGCAATGCCCAAATTGTCAGGACATATTCTCCAGCAATTCTATCCCCGGTGTGTTTTGGTGCCGTGGCGACCCCGGGAGGTAACGCCAGCGGGATCCGGCCACAGCGGCTGCCCGGCCGCGCAATTGTCCGCAGGCGTGCGCGTTCAAGGCGGTTCCCGTCGTTGACCGGGACATCCTGCCGTCGCGGCGCAGCCTTGATGCACCGCCCCGCCGGGCGGTCCCGGAGAATCCGCAGTAGCGGATAGCAAACCCTTCTTGGATCTGTGGATGCGGATTTAATCGCTAGAATCTTCCTGATGTCAAAGGAGATACCCAGGCGGCGAGTAGCGATGTTGCTGCTGTTACTGGTGGCGGCCAACCTGGCCACCATGGTCGGCGTGTTCACGCTGGGGCGTTTTCACACGGATCCCGCGACCCTGCTCGACTACCTGGGCTCCCGGCTGCTCGGCTCCGAGTGGACCGGGAACCCGGAGGTCGCGCACGTGATCTGGAACATCCGCTTCCCACGCATGGTGGCGGCTCTGCTTGTGGGCGGCGCGCTCAGCGTCGCGGGGGCCGCCTACCAGAGCCTGTTCCGGAACCCGCTCGTCTCCCCCGACGTGCTGGGTGCATCGAGCGGGGCGGGTTTCGGGGCCGCGCTCGCGATCGTGCTGGGGCTGGGACCGACCGGACTCCAGGGGGTCGCCTTCCTCTTCGGGCTGCTGGCTGTCCTCGGGGCGTGGGGTGTGTCCCGGATGACCCGCAGGGACCAGGTGCTGGCCCTGGTTCTCGGGGGCATCATCGTCAGCGCCCTGTTCTCCGCGGGGGTGTCGATCCTGAAGTACTTGGCGGATCCGGACAGGGAACTGCCCGCCATCACCTTCTGGCTCATGGGAGGACTCAACGGAGTGCGTCACGCGGACCTGCCCGCCCTGTTCGCCCCCATCCTCACGTGCGCCATCGTGCTGTGGCTGCTCCGCTGGCAGCTCGATGCCGTGACCTTCGGGGAGGAAACCGCGAAATCCCTGGGGACGAACGTGACCTGGCTCAGGGCTGGGGTAATCGTGTGCGCCACCATCCTGACCGCCGTTTCCGTCTCCATCTCGGGGGTGATCGGCTGGGTCGGGCTCATCGTGCCGCACGTGACCCGGATGCTCTTCGGTCCCCAGCACCGGCTCCTGATCCCGGTTTCCTTCCTGCTGGGTTCCCTGTTCCTGATCGGGGTGGACACGATCAGCCGAACCCTGCTCGATGCGGAGATCCCGCTGGGGATCCTGACGGCCCTGCTCGGTGCGCCGTTCCTGGCGTGGCTGATGATGGGAAACAGGTCATGGTGAACGCGCTGATGGTTCGCGGTCTCACCCACCGCTATCCCGGGCGCGGAACCCCGGCCCTGGACGATCTCGGGTTCGACCTCCCGGAGAACCGGCTGGCGTTCGTGCTCGGCCCGAACGGGTCGGGGAAGTCAACCCTGTTCCGGATCCTGCTGAGGCTGTTGCGCGCAGACTCGGGCGAGGTCGAGATCGGCGGGCGTCGGCTGGAGAGCTACGGTCCGGCGGCCCTGGCCGGGGTGATCAGCTACATCCCGCAGTCCAGCGAGGTGCCCTTCAACTTCTCCGGACGACACACCGTGGTGTTGGGCCGGGTGACCCGTCGGGGTTTGCGGGCCAGCCCCCGGGAGGCCGACTGGAAGGCGGCCGATGAGGCACTCGAAGCGGTCGGGATGACGGGGCTCGGGGAACGCGGGATCCAGGAACTCAGCGGCGGCGAGCGGCAGCTGGTGCTGATCGCCCGCGCCCTCTGCCAGGGCGGGCGGTTGCTCGTACTGGACGAGCCCACCTCCGCCCTCGACGCCGGCAACCAGATCCGGGTGTTGAGGCGGCTCCGCCGGCTCGTGGACCGCCAGGGCCTGACGGTGCTGCTCAGCTCCCACCAGCCCAACCACGCCTTCGAGTTCGCCGACGACGTCCTGCTCCTCAAGCAGGGGCGCAGCCCCGGACTGAAACCCGTCGCCGACCTGACGGGGGAGGACCTCAGCCACCTCTACGACCTTCCCATGAGGGTGGTGGACCTGACGGACATGCCCGGGCTCCGCCTCTGCGTGACCCGGCCCGAGACCAGAGGAGACCAGTGAACAATCCGTGGCAGCTCTACGACGACCTCATCGACCTGATCCCGCCCGGGACAAAAGTGCGCGACGCCCGTATCGGCAACTGGGCCTGCGTCACCTCCGACGCTGGTACCGGGGTGGCGATGATCTACCGCGGCGGCCCCCGGTCCGGTTTCGCCGAACGCGACATGGTCGGCCGCGACCTCCGGGACGCCGCGTCCGCCGTGAAGTCCTGGGACCTGGAACTGGCCGCCCTCGGGGTGGCCGCCATCAACTCCTTCCTGACCACGGAGGAACGGGTCAGCGCCCACCTCACCCCGGGCGAGGACGAGAGATCCACCTTCGAACGTCACGCGGAAACCCGCCCGGACCTCAGGATCGCCACCATCGGTCATTTCGGTGACATCGAGAAATACGCCGAGGGCCGTGACCTCATCGTCCTGGAACGGTCGCCCTCGGGAAACGATCTCCCGGACCCTGCGGCCGAGTACCTGCTGGCCGACCGCGAGCTCGTCTTCATCACCGGCTCCGCCCTCACCAACAAAACCCTGCCCCGGCTGCTCGAGCTGTGCAGCGGGGCCAGGGTGATCCTCGTCGGTCCGAGCGCGCCCTTCGCGCCCGAGGTGCTACCCGCCTGTGTCGCCGAGATCGGGGGATCGTTGGTGATCGATCCCGATCACGTCCGACGGGCCATTGGCCTCGGAGGCGGGATGGCTGAGGCCCGTCAAGGACTTCGCATGTTCAACCACATCATCAGGAGGAACCCATGAAAACGCAGTGGAAACCGTTGTTCGCGGGGCTGGTCGCCCTGGCCACGCTCCTGACGGGCTGCTCGTCGGGCCCCGCGCAGACGACCGGGTCCCAGACCCCCGCGGTCTCCGCATCAGGAGGCCCGCTCAGCTTCAAGGACATGGGTGGGCGTGACACCGAACTGGCGGCCCCGGCGAACCTGGCCTTCGGGGCGGGCCCTCCCGCCACCGTCATGATCTACACCTTCGGGGCGGACAAACTTGCCGGCTGGAACACCAAGGTGACCGAACAGGTCTCCCGGTACATAACCCCCGAGGCCGCGGCGCTGCCGGTTCTCGGCAGGGCGAACGGCAAGGACGGCACGTTCAACGCCGAAACCCTGCTGGGTCACGGGGTCAACGTCATCCTCGACGCGGGTGAGGTTTCAGCCGAGTACGCGAAGATCGACGACGATCTCGAGCAACAGAGCGGGATCCAGGTGGTCCAGCTGTCCACGGAGTTCCAGAAACTGCCAGAGTCCTACCGGATGATGGGTCGCATCTTCGGCGACGATGCGCGAGGCGAACAACTGGCGAGTTATATCGAGAGGATCAACGCCGAACTCGCGCGGGGCTCGGCGACAATCACCGATAAGCAGCGCGTCTCCGTCTACTACGCAACGGGCGATGCGGGCCTGAGCACCGCGGGTAGCAAGAACATCCACGCCCAGGTGATCGACGTCATCGGCGCCAGGAATGTCTACGGAACGGCCGAGAAGGCCTCGAGCCGGGTCGATGTGAACGCCGAGCAGCTGCTCACCTGGGATCCCGACTGGATCATCGCCATGCCCGGGAAGGGCGGGACGGACCTGGTATCGAGTGACGCCTTCAAGCCCTTGCGGGCGGTTTCCCAGGGCAACGTGCTGATCTCCCCGCAGGCCCCCTGGGCCTGGATGGACGGCCCGCCCTCGGTGAACCAGGTGATCGGTGCGGTCTGGGCGGCGGAGACCATCTACCCGGACGTTTACAACTTCGACCTCCAGAAGGAGGTGAAGGAGTTCTACTCGCTCTTCTACCACCACGAGCTGACCGATTCCGAGTTGAACGAGATCCTCGCCGGAGCCGGCCGCAGGAACTGATCCGTCCGGGCCATGTGGCAAGTAGGATGAATCGGCAATCGAGCTCAGGAGGCCCCAGTGTCGGAACGAACCAAGATCGCCCTGGTTTTCGGTGGAAAATCGTCGGAGCACGGCATCTCCTGCCTGACGGCGGCCAGCGTGCTCGGAGCCATCGACCGGGAACGGTTCGACATCGTCGCCGTAGGCATCTCGAAGAGCGGCCGGTGGTCCCGGATGTCGTTGGAGGAGGTCGCCGATCTCCACATCACCGGGGACGCCACACCGGAGGTTCCGGAACCGGAACACGACGCGGTCTGGCTGGTCGGTGAACACGGTGGCCAAGTCGCGACCCGGGTCGGCGACCAACTGGTGGACATCCAGGAAGTGGATGTGGTCTTCGCCCCGCTGCACGGCCCCTACGGCGAGGACGGCACCATCCAGGGGATGTTCGAGATGATGGGTATCCGCTACGTAGGGCCGGGGGTGCTGGCCTCCGCGGTGGGCATGGACAAACACTTCATGAAACTGGCCTTCGAGGCGGCGGGTCTCCCGGTCGGCCCCTACGTTGTCGCCTCGGAGCGCCGGTTGCGCCTCGAACGGAAGGCCGTGCTGGCCGAGGTGGCCGGGCTCGGATTCCCGGTGTTCGTCAAACCCGCGCGGGGAGGCTCCTCCATCGGAATCACCCGGGTCACCGATCCGTCCGGACTGGAGGACGCCATAGCGGAGGCGCAGCGCCATGATCCCAAAGTGATCTTCGAGCAGGGGTTCGTCGGAACCCGGGAACTGGAGGTGGCGGTGCTGGGCGATCCCGGATCCCCCGAGGGATGCCGGGCCTCGGTGGTCGGTGAGATCCGGGTCCAGGACGGGGACGGTTTTTACGACTTCGCCACCAAATACCTGGACGATGACGGGGCTGCCCTCGACGCCCCGGCCAGGACCACCCCGGAGCTGGCTGCCAGGCTCCGGGAACTGGCCTGCCGGGCCTTCAACGCGCTCGACGCCGAGGGGCTCGTGCGCGCCGACTTCTTCGCCACCGAGGATCAGGCGTGGATCAACGAGGTGAACACCATGCCCGGATTCACCCGGATCTCGATGTACCCGGCCCTGTGGCAGGCATCCGGGATTCCGTATCCCGAACTGGTCACCAGGCTCATCGAACTCGCCCTCGAACGCCCGGTGGGGTTGCGTTGATGAGCGCCGAGTTCGAGATGATCGCTGAACTCACCGACGGCCTGGCATTCGGCTCCGACGTGCGGCTGGGCCCCGGCGACGACGCGGCAGTGCTGGTGCCGCGCGGCGACATCGTCATCACCACCGATGTGCTGATCGAGAACGTCCACTTCAAACGCGCCTGGTCGTCCGCCTTCCAAACCGGCAGGAAAGCGGTGGCGGTCAACGTCTCGGACATCGAGGCCATGGGGGCCGAACCCAGCGCGGTGGTGATCGGGCTGGCCTTTCCGAGAAACCTGGACCGGCGCTGGGTCAGCGACTTCCAGGAGGGTGTGGTCGAGGAGTGCGCCCGGGCCGGGGTCAGCCTCGTGGGAGGCGACCTGTCGTCGTCGGCGCACATCGCACTCGGGGTGACCGCGCTCGGGAACCTGTCCGGGCGTCCCGCGGTCACCCGGGCGGGCGCGAGGGCCGGTGACCAGGTAGCGGTGTGCGGCCGGCTCGGTTGTTCGGCGGGTGGCCTGCTGGTCCTGCAGCGGGGATTCGGTTCCCCCAAGGACCTGGTTCTGGAACAGCAGTGTCCAACCGTTCCCTACGGGCAGGGAAAAGTGGCCGCGGAGGCCGGTGCCACCGCGATGATCGATGTCTCTGACGGCCTGCTGCAGGACCTCGGGCACATCTGTGAGCTCTCCGGGGTGGGCATCGATGTGAGGACCGGGGCACTGAAGATACACGACAGCTTGGCGCGCCTCGCGGCCGCCACGGGCAAGGATCCGCTGGGCTTCGTTCTCGCCGGTGGCGAGGACCACGCCTTAGCGGCGACCTTCCCGGCGGAGGTGGGACTCCCGCAGGGCTGGCTGCGAATCGGCACGGTGACCGCAGGTGCGGAGGTGATTGTGGACGGCATGCCGTGGACGGGTAGCGTCGGCTGGGATCACTTCGCATGAAAGGAAAACCAGTGAGAATCAGCGCCCGCAATCAGTTCAGGGGAACCGTCGTATCCATCGAACAGGGAGCAGTCAACGGCATCGTCCAGATCGAGGTCGCGCCGGGGCTGATCCTCAGCTCCTCGATCACGAACGAGGCCATCCGGGATCTCGGCCTCGAGGTCGGCGGGGAAGCGGTTGCATTGATCAAGGCCTCCTCCGTGATGGTGGGTGTGCAGGACTGAGGGGTTCCTCCCACTGAGGCCGGAGAAATCGCATGCCAAACCTCTACCGGGCGGGTCACCGGAGCGGTTTTAGCATCTGATCCGCTCTCTGGACTAGGTTGGAATCATGGCGACACGCGGCTCTTCCTCTGCCAGGAGTTCTTCCAGCAAGTCGGGTGCCGGGCAGCGGACCAAGAAATCGAGCACCGCATCCCGAGGCGGCTCGAAGAAATCCGGTGCCCGCAAACCGGCCGCCAGCTCGTCCGGTGCTCGAGACCAGGCCACAGAACCGAATCCCGTGGTGCAGTTCCTGGGGCGGATGCTCCGGGGACTTGCCCACGGGGTGGGCACGCTCGCCAGGAGCTTCGGGGGAGTGGAAAAGGATGTCGAGCCCGAGCGGCGCCGGGACGGCACAGGTCTGTTCATCCTGGTGCTCGCCCTCGTGTTCGCCTCACGGACCTGGTTCATGTTGCCGGGACCCGTGGGGGAGACCATAGGAGCCATCACCTCGACCCTGTTCGGAATGGCCGCCCCGCTGGTGCCGGCGGTCCTGTTCTACAGCGCATGGCGAGTTCTGCGGCACCCCAGGGACGTGGACGGGGCGCCCCGCACGGGGCTGGGCTGGTTCCTGCTCACCATGGGCGGGCTCGGGCTCATCAACCTCTCCCGCGGGCTGCCTCGCCCGGACCAGATGGCCGAGCTGCAACGCGCCGGCGGGGTGCTCGGTTTCCTGGCCAGCAGTTTCATAGCCGACCTGAGTTCCACGTGGGTCGCGGTTCCCGTGCTTCTCATCGTCACCCTCCTGGGTGTCTTCTTCGTGATCGGCAAACCCTTGCGGGTGATCCTCGCCGGGATCCGGACGGCCTTCTCATCGCTGGTGGAGCGCCCGGAGGAACCACAGGAGAAGCTGGAACTCGGCGTCGACGTGCCCTATGACACCCCGCTGATAACGGAGGACGACGAACCCTCCCACGACGACTCGGTCTACGACTACGAGGCCGACGAGGATTACCCCCTCGAATCCGGGACGGGGCTGGACGACCCGACGCCGCAGGCCCATGCCCCGACGGTTCCCGGGCCGGAGGAGAAACCCGACCTGCCCCCGCCGGTGCACACCCCCATGACGGGGCGCGCCGAACAGCTGCAGCTCAGCGGCGACATCATGTACCAGCTCCCGGACGAGTCGCTGCTCGCACCCGGAACCCGCCCGAAGGCCCGGACGGAGGCCTCCGACCGGATCGTGCGGCAGCTCGCTGCCACCCTCGAGGAGTTCGCGATCGACGCCCGGGTAACCGGTTACACGCGCGGCCCCACCGTCACCCGCTACGAGGTCGAACTCGGCAACGCCATCAAGGTCTCGAAGGTCACGGGACTGGCGGACAACATCGCCTACGCCGTCGGCAGCAACGAGATCCGCATCCTAACCCCGATCCCCGGGAAATCCGCCATCGGGATCGAGATCCCGAACCTCGACAAGGAGGTGGTCAGCCTCGGGGACGTGCTGCGTTCCCCGAAGGCACGATCCGACCACCATCCCCTCACCGTCGGGCTGGGCAAGGACGTCGAGGGCGGGTTCGTGCTGGCCAACATGGCCAAGATGCCGCACCTGCTGGTGGCGGGCGCCACCGGATCCGGGAAGTCCAGCTTCATAAACTCGCTGATCACATCGATCATGATGCGAGCCACCCCGGAGGAGGTGCGGATGCTGCTGGTGGATCCCAAACGGGTGGAACTCAACCACTACGAGGGCATTCCGCACCTGGTCACCCCCATCATCACGAACCCGAAGAAGGCCGCGGAGGCCCTCGCCTGGGTGGTTCGCGAGATGGACATGCGCTACGACGACTTGGCCGCCTTCGGTTTCCGGCACGTCGACGACTTCAACAAGGCCGTCAAGGCCGGGCAGGTCAAACTTCCCGAGGGTTCGCAGCGGGTGCTGGCCCCCTACCCCTACCTGCTCGTGGTGGTGGATGAGCTCGCCGACCTGATGATGGTCGCCCCACGAGACGTGGAGGAGTCTGTGGTGCGGATCACGCAGCTGGCGCGGGCCGCGGGGATTCACCTGGTCCTGGCCACGCAGCGGCCCTCCACGGATGTCGTGACCGGGCTGATCAAGGCCAACGTGCCGTCGCGCCTGGCCTTCGCCACATCCTCCATGACCGATTCCCGGGTGATCCTCGACCAGCCTGGGGCGGAGAAACTGGTTGGCAAGGGCGACGGGCTGTTCCTGCCCATGGGGGCCGGTAAACCGATTCGAGTGCAGGGCGCGTGGGTGAACGAATCCGAGATCCGCGAGATCGTCGCCCACATCTCGGGGCAGCTGCAGCCCACCTACCGGGAGGACGTGACCACGGCAGCGGCCGAGAAGAAGGTCGTGGACGACATCGGCGACGATCTCGAACTGGTGCTGGATGCGGCCCGTCTCGTGGTGGAGCTCCAGCTCGGCTCCACATCGATGCTGCAACGCAAGCTGCGCGTCGGTTTCGCCAAGGCGGGACGCCTGATGGACATCCTCGAATCCCGCGGGGTCGTCGGCCCCTCGGAGGGCTCCAAGGCACGTGAGGTGCTGGTGAAACCCGACGACCTCGAAGACCTACTCGCCTCCCTCGGGACCGGGTGAGTGATACTGGGGAGATCATGAACAAGGTCCACATCCAGACGCTGGGCTGTGCCCGCAACGACGTCGACTCGGAGGAACTCGCGGGCCGGCTGGCGGCGGGGGGATTCGTGCTGGTGGACGACCCGGCTGAGGCGGAGACCGTGGTGGTCAACACCTGCGGCTTCATCGAACAGGCCAAGAAGGACTCCATCGACACCCTGTTGGCCGCCGCCGACTTCAAGGAATCCGGCACGACGAAGGCGGTCGTGGCGGTGGGGTGCATGGCGGAACGCTACGGGGCGCAACTCGCGGAGGTCCTGCCCGAGGCCGATGCGGTTCTCGGGTTCGACGACTACGCGGACATTGCTGATCGTCTCCGGTCGATCCTCGCCGGAGGCAGCCACGAGGCCCACGTTCCGAGGGACCGGCGCAAACTGCTGCCGATCGCGCCGACGGACCGCCAGCGGGCTGCCGGGCGGATCGTGACCCCGGGGCACGCCCCCCTGCCGGAAGGGCTGGCCCCGGCAACGGGGCCGCGCGTGATCCGTCGCCGTTTGGGATCGGGACCCGCAGCACCCTTGAAGATAGCCTCCGGATGTGACCGGCGCTGCGCCTTCTGTGCCATTCCCGCCTTCAGGGGTTCCTACCTCTCGCGCCCCGTCGCCGACATCATCGCCGAGGCGCGCTGGCTCGTGGAGCAGGGAGTGAAGGAGGTGCTGCTGGTTTCCGAGAACACCTCCAGTTACGGCAAGGATCTCCCCGGCGTGAACCTGGAGACCTTGCTGCCCCAGTTGTCCCGGGTGGACGGACTGGAATGGATCCGGGTCTCCTATCTGCAACCCGCCGAGATCCGGCCCGGAATGCTGGAGGTCATGTTGGACACCGGCAAGGTGGTGCCCTATTTCGACCTTTCCTTCCAGCACGCCGCGCCCGGGGTGCTGCGGAGGATGAGGCGTTTCGGTGACCCGGATTCCTTCCTCGGGCTGGTCGAACGGATCAGGGCGGTCGAGCCAAGGGCAGGGATCCGCAGCAACGTGATCGCCGGGTTCCCGGGGGAGACCGAGTCGGACGTCGAGACGCTCCGCGAGTTCATCATCGACGCCAACCTGGATTTTCTCGGGGTATTCGGCTATTCCGACGAGGAGGGCACGGAGGGAGAGGGCCTGGATGCCCACCTGGACCAGGCGGAAGTGGATGCGCGGCGGGAACTGCTGGCCGACGTCGCCAACATGGTGTGTGAGTCCCGCGCGGCGGAGAGGGTGGGGGAGCGGACCGTGGTCCTGGTCGAGGAAACCGGCGCTGGCGGGGCCTCGGGGCGCGCGCCGCATCAGGGCCCCGAGACCGACGGGGTTGTGGAGCTTCCCGGGGCCGATGCCCGGATCGGGCAGTTCATTGAAGTTGAGCTCATCGACGTCACAGGAATCGACATGGTGGGAGAAGCCCGATGACCGAACCACGGCCCAGCAATCTGAACGTTCCCAACGTGCTCACGGTGCTCCGCATCATCATGGTGCCGCTGTTCGTCGTGGTGCTGTTCTGGCAACCGGCGAACCAGGGGTGGCGATTCATCGCAACTGGAATCTTCGTGGTCGCGATGCTGACCGATCTGGCGGACGGCTACATCGCCAGGCGCTACAACCTGATCACGGATTTCGGGAAGCTCTGGGACCCGATAGCCGACAAGGCCCTGACGGGTGCGACCTTCATTTCCCTGAGTCTGCTGGGTGAGCTTCCCTGGTATTTCACGGTGCTGATCCTAGTCCGTGAGTGGGGGATCACGTGGCTGCGGGCGACCATCGCGAAGTACGGGATCATGGCGGCCAATCGCGGTGGCAAGCTGAAGACCGTCACCCAGTCGCTGGCCCTGATCGTTTTCCTCGCGTGGCTGCCGGGCCTGCCTGGGGCGGTGCAGTTCCTGGCCTGGGTGCTGATGTGGGCGGCTTTGATCCTGACGCTGGTGACCGGCGCCGACTACATCCGCGAGGCCATCCGGATCCGCGCCCGTGGGAAGCAGCCACGGCGCTCCGCCGAATGATCGTGGGAGAGATCAGCTGCCGGTAGCGGTCTTCGGGTCGGCGGGAACCGGGACGATCACCACCTCGACGCCCAGGTCCCGGATGCGAGCCAGTTCGTCCTCCGGGGCGTTGGAATCGGTGACGAGAACGTCGATTTCGCTCAGATCCGCCATCTTCGCCAAAGTGACGTGGCCGATCTTGGAGGCATCGGCCACCGCGATCACCCGCTGCGCCCGTTCGATCATCGTGTGATTGGTGCGCGCCTCGATGTCGTCATGGGTGGTCAGTCCCCCGGACGAGCTGAGTCCGTCGGCCCCCACCAGGGCGGTACCGACGTTCACGAGCCGGAGCGTCGCCTCGGCCAGGGAACCTACGAGTTCCAGTGAATTGGAACGCAGCACACCACCGGCGATGAGGACACGGCCCTGCCCCTGCTCGGCTGCTTCCAGGCCGATGCTGAGCGAATTGGTGATGATCGTCAGATCGGTCCGGTGGTGCAGGGCCCGGAGCACCTCGGCGGCAGTGGTTCCGCCGCTCAGACCGATGGCGTGCTTGCCCTCGGGAACCAGCTTGGCCGCCGCCGCCGCTATGCGGGACTTGGCGGCCTGATTGCGCCCGTCACGCAGCCGTACCGGGAGTTCGCGGCTGCCCTGGATCGGGCGTGCACCACCATGGGTGCGGTCCAACAGCCCCTGGGACGCGAGCACGGCGACATCGCGCCTGATGGTGGCCTCGGAAGTTCCCAGTTCGGTGGCGAGTGTGGACAGCGACATCTGACCATTCTCTTGAAGCAGCGCCAGCATCGCGAGCATTCGATCGGAGCGCTTGTGGGAATGCGTACCCGCAGCGTTCATGTCGACTCCTTCGTGCACTTTATGACCAAATTGATGATCGTGTTCGAGGGTCAGTGTACGAGAAACCGTGTCGGTTCGCTGTAGGGCGCTTGGGATAAGAAGTTTCTCAAATAGTTGGCGGGTGGGGTTTATATTCCCTGACGGAGGTGCGCGGGAAGGGTTGGGAGAGCTACGGTCCTCGCTCGTGAACCGGGATCGGCGGACATCGCTGGGGAACACGTCGTCGGGGTTCGGAGTGACTAAGGGATGGTTTGGAGAAGGGCATGGGGATCACGCCGGATGCTGTTCCGGAGGACGATGCGGCCCGGCGTGTCACCGGGACGACCGCAGCACGGCACGTGTCTGCGGGGCCTAGGGTTGCCAGCATGCGTGAAGCGGAATTGTGGTCGAGACTTGAAGTGGTGCTCGGGAAGGGCTACGCCGGGAGCTGGGCCTCGACGGTCGCCCTGCAGGAACTCGAGAGCCGCACCGTGGACGAGGCGCTGGCCGCAGGCGTTCCGTGCAAGAAGATCTGGAGGGCCGTGTGGGTCGCGCTGGAACTGCCGGAAACGATGCGGTGAGACCACCGGTGTCGGCGCGCCCCATGCAATCGAACACATGTTCGGCTAGACTGTGTGCGTCTCCGGGGTTTTCCACAGCCCGGAGGTGAACTGGAGTTTTTGTCACCCCCGATTCCTACAGTGAGGGTGAAGGTTGAGCCGGTCGGAAGGGAACGGTTCAGGGAGTCGAAAGGAAACCACACCATGGCTGTTGCGGATCGCGCCAAGGCGCTCGAGGCCGCCCTCGCCCAGATCGAGAAGGTGCACGGAAAAGGGTCAGTGATGCGCCTGGGGGAGGACACCCGCCTGCCCATCGATGTCGTCCCGACCGGAAGCGTTGCCTTGGACGTGGCCTTGGGAATCGGTGGCCTGCCCCGGGGACGGATCGTCGAGATCTACGGTCCGGAGTCCTCTGGCAAGACCACGGTTGCCCTCCATGCCATCGCGAACGCGCAGGCCGAGGGCGGGATCTGTGCCTTCATCGACGCGGAGCACGCCCTGGACCCGGATTACGCGAACAAGCTCGGCGTCAATACCGACGAGCTCCTGGTCTCACAACCGGACAACGGGGAACAGGCCCTCGAGATCGCGGACACACTGGTGCGTTCCGGGGCCCTGGCGCTCATCGTCATCGACTCGGTGGCAGCGCTGACGCCCCGAGCCGAGATCGAGGGCGAGATGGGGGATTCGCACGTCGGCCTCCAGGCGCGCCTGATGAGCCAAGCCCTCCGGAAGATGACCGGGGCCCTGAAGTCCGCCAACACCACCGCAATTTTCATCAACCAGCTGCGCGAGAAGATCGGGGTGATGTTCGGTTCTCCCGAAACCACCACGGGTGGTCGCGCACTCAAGTTCTACTCCTCCGTGCGCCTCGATGTCAGGAGGATCGAAACCTTGAAGGACGGTTCCGAGATGGTCGGAAACCGCACCCGCGTGAAGGTGGTCAAGAACAAGGTCGCGCCGCCTTTCAAGCAGGCCGAGTTCGACATCATTTACGGCGAGGGAATTTCCCGGGAAGGAAGCCTGATCGACATGGGTGTGGCCAATGGGATCATTCGCAAAGCGGGAGCCTGGTTCACCTATGAATCCGACCAGCTGGGGCAAGGCAAGGAGAACGCCCGGAACTTTCTGAAGAACAATCCGAAGATCGCGGAGGAGATTGATCGCCGAATCCGGGCCGCGCTCGGTGTCGTGGAACAGGATGCTCCAGAGGGCAAGATCAACCCCGAGACGGGGGAGGTCGAGGTTGCCTCCTGAAACCAGCCGCGCGGAGCAACTGGAAATTGCCAGAGGCATTGCGCTCAGGCTGTTGGATGCCCGGAGCCGGTCGGAGGCCGAGCTCCGGGACCGGTTGGCCCTCCGCGGAATCCCCGAGGACGTCTCCGGGGAACTGACCGAGCGTTTCCGTGAGGTCGGGCTGCTGGATGATGCTGCCTTCGCGGAAGCGCTCACACAGACCCGGGTCCAGGTGGACAGACACGGTCTCACCCGGATCCGGGCGGAGTTGCGACGCCGGGGAGTGGGCGAGGATGTGGCGGCGGAGGCCCTGTCCCGGGTGGGGCAGGAGGAGGAACTGGAGGCGGCGCGAGCCTTTGCGCAACGCCGTGCCCGCACCTTGGCCGGGCTGGATTCCCGGGTCGCGCGCCGACGTCTGGCCGGGGCCCTCGGACGCAGGGGATTCGGGGGAGCCGTGGTGTCGTCGGTCGTCAACGAGGTGCTCGGGGAAATGGACCCCGACACGGATGACATGCCCTTGTGAACTAGCCTTGGCGGTCGTAAGGTCATTGACTCACGGTTCGAGACATCTTGGTTGGTCCCATGGGCTCGTGTGCGGCCCGGTATGGCGTGGTCACGTCCGCTACTCAGCAGCCCTGGGTGCCCTGAACCTCCAGGTCACTTCGTCAGGTGCAAAGGGGTAGCCATGGAATGGCTGGGCTGGATCATCGCTGGGTTGCTGGGTGTCGTCCTGGGGATCCTCGCCTGGCGGCAGCGGCGAGTTGCCCTGTCGTTCATTCAGGAACGGGCTCGCATCGAACGCAGAAGCCGCTCCGATGCAGCATCCATCCGCAAACAGGCGGTGGAGGCAGCCGAGCAGCTCAGGGCGGATGCGGAACGGGCCCTGGAACAGGCGAAGGAATGGGCGCACGAGGCCGGCGCCGACATCGACAGGCGCCGCGAGGAGTTGGAGGCGTCGATAGCCACTCAGCGCGCCGAGCTGCGCGAGCAGCGCAGCGCGCAGGAACGCCAGGAAGAACGCCTGAACGAGAAGGAGGACCGGCTCGCCGCGGAGGCCGAGGGACTCGCGACGCGCTCGGAGCTTCTCGAGCAGCAGCGCACGGATCTCAGGAAACAGCGCGAGGAACTCGCTGCGGAACAGGGCCGCGTGCAGATGGAGCTTGAACGTGTGGCGGGGTTGACGGCGAACGCCGCCCAGGCGGAGGTGATGGCAGAGGCGGCACGCCAGGCCCGTTTGTCAGCTGCCACCCTGGCCCGGGACATCGAGGAGACCGCGAAGAAGGAAGCGGACCAGCGGGCCCGGGCGATAGTCGTGACCGCCATCCAGCGGTGCGCGGCAGAGCAGACCAGCGAGTCGGTGGTTTCCAGCGTCGACCTTCCCGGCGACGAGATGAAGGGGCGGATCATCGGGCGTGAGGGCCGCAACATCAGGGCCTTCGAGCAGATCACCGGAGTCAACGTGATGGTGGACGACACCCCGGAGACGGTGCTGCTCAGCTGCTTTGACCCGGTGAGACGGGAAGCCGCCCGGCTGACCCTCATGGACCTGGTCGCCGACGGGCGTATTCATCCGGCAAGAATCGAGGAGGTGCACGCCCGCAGCATCCGGGTGCTGGACGAGCGCATCAGGGCCGTCGGTAACGAGGCCCTCCTGGAGGTGGGAATCGCCGATCTCCACCCGGAACTGATACCCGTGGTCGGCTCCTTGGCCTACCGCACCAGCTTCGGGCAGAACGTGCTCGCCCACCTGATCGAGTGCTCCCATCTGGCCGGGATCATGGCGGCCGAACTGGGGCTCGACGTGGCGCAGTGCAAGAGAGCAGCCTTCCTGCACGACATAGGCAAGGCCCTAACCCACGAGTCCGAAGGACCCCATGCGATCATTGGCGCCGACCTGCTGCGCCGCCACGGCGAACACCCCGACGTGGTCCACGCGGTCGAGGCGCACCACAACGAGGTCGAGCCCCGGACCGTCGAGGCGATCCTCACCCAGGCGGCAGATGCCATCTCCGGTTCCCGCCCTGGCGCTAGGCGCGAGTCCCTGGAGGCCTACGTGGAGCGGATGCAGCATCTTGAATCCATCGCAATGGCCCACGAGGGAGTGACCCGCGCCTACGCAATGCAGGCGGGAAGGGAGGTCCGGATCATGGTGGCACCCGAGGTCGTGGATGACGCGATGAGCCGGGTGCTGGCACGCGAGATCGCGGCCGAGGTGGAGGCGAACCTCACCTATCCGGGGCAGATCCGCATCACGGTGGTGCGTGAGTCACGCGCCACCGAACTGGCTCACTGACCGGAGAGCGGCGCGAATTCCCCACGTGGCGTGCGCGGACTCTCCCGGCCGCAGCATGATCCGGTCCCTGTACGTCGGACCCTCGTTGAAGGCGTCGGGACCGCAGGTCATCGGTTCCACCGCCACGCTGTCGCGGTGGGGAGCGGTGAACACCTGCACCCACTGGGTGGTCGCCTCACCCCACACCTCGATCGTGCGGCCGTCCCCGCTCAGGGTGACGGTCCAGTCTCTGGTCAGGGGGTCGGTGAAGGTGGCATCCAGGACCGTCTCCCCGATGGTGCGGGCCCGGATGAAATCGTGCGCGGGGGCGACGGGGCCGAGGCGGATGGGAAGCAGTCTCTCGGGATCGACCGCCAGTTCCGCGTCGAACGGCACCGTCAACTCAACGCCGGAGATGTCCTCGAAACGGAAATAGGGATGGGCGCCGTAGCCCCAGGGGATGGGCATGGTCCCGATGTTCGTGGCGGTGACCTCCACCCTCAGGCCCTGCGCCTCGAGTTGGTGCAGGATCTCCACCGCGAGGATTCCGGGCCAGCCGCGCCGGGGCCAGAGAACGCACCGCTGACGGACAGAGGTCCCGAGATGGGCCAGGCACTCCCAGGCCAGGCCCACGTTCAGGCCATGATTCGCGTTGTTCCGGGAGGGTTCGTTGATGGGCAGCTGGAACTCCTGGCCGCCTAGGTGGTAGCGCCCGTCGCGGAGCCGGTTGGGCCAGGGAAGCAGATGGGCTCCCTCCCAGCCTTTCGGGGCCTGGTCGGGCCCGTGCGTCGCGAGGATTTCCGTGCCGTCGATGGTGAAGCTGCGCAGCCTGGCGCCCACTTCGGTGATCACGGCGCTGCAACCCCCGGCTTTGATCTCGTATTGCTCGCCTGTTGGGAAGACCATGAATCAACCCTAAAGGCCGCGTCAATAGGGGACGGTGAAAATACCCGTACGGCCGCGGGATCTCCGGCGCGCTGTGGGACACTTGGGTTCGGCAACGACACGTCCGGCCCTCCCCGGAATGGTCACTACCACCGGATTCCCTGCACGAAATGCTGTTTCGTGCGGTGCGCCACTAGAGTTGGGCCACCATGAGTTCGCGCACTTATCACGTAATCACCTACGGCTGCCAGATGAACGTCCACGACTCCGAGCGGATCGCGGGACTGCTGGAGGAGGCCGGGCTGAGGCGTGCTCAGGAACCCGCCGAGCCGGTTCTCGGCGCGGGGGCGGACGTGGTGGTTTTCAACACCTGCGCGGTGCGTGAGAACGCCGACAACCGTCTCTACGGAAACCTCGGGCACATGGCCGCCATCAAGGCGCGCCATCCCGGGATGCAGATCGCGGTGGGCGGCTGCATGGCCCAGAAGGACCGGGACGTGATCCTGCGGAAGGCTCCATGGGTGGATGTGGTCTTCGGCACCCACAACGTCGGCAGCCTTCCCACGCTGCTCGAACGGGCTCGCGTCGAGGAGGCCGCGCAGGTGGAGGTGGTCGAGGCCCTTCAGACCTTTCCGAGTAACCTGCCGAGCCGCCGCGAGTCGCCCTACTCGGCCTGGGTGTCGGTGAGCGTCGGATGCAACAACACCTGCACCTTCTGCATCGTTCCGCAACTTCGCGGGAAGGAGACCGACCGGCGACCGGGTGACATCCTCGCCGAGGTGCGGATGCTGGTCGACCAGGGGGTGCAGGAGATCACCCTTCTGGGGCAGAACGTGAACGCCTACGGGGTGGAGTTCGGGGACCGGCAGGCCTTCGCGAAGCTGCTGCGCGCCTGCGGCCAGGTCGAGGGCCTGGAACGGGTACGCTTCACATCCCCTCACCCCAAAGATTTTACCGACGACGTGATTGCCGCCATGGCTGAGACCCCCAACGTCATGCCGCAGCTTCACATGCCCCTGCAATCCGGTTCGGACGCGGTCCTGAAGGCGATGCGGCGTTCCTATCGTCGGAAGCGGTTCCTCGGGATCCTGGAACGCGTCCGGGAGGCCATGCCACATGCGGCCATCACCACGGACATCATCGTGGGTTTCCCGGGCGAGACCGACGAGGACTTCGAGGCCACCATGGACGTGGTGCGCGAGGCCCGTTTCTCCGCCGCCTACACCTTCCAGTACTCGAAACGCCCCGGAACTCCGGCCGCCGAGATGCAGAACCAGGTGGCTCATGAGACGGTCCAGGAACGCTACGAACGGCTGGTCGAGCTGGTGGGAAGGATCGCCTGGGAAGAGAACCGCCGTTTCGAGGGGCAGGAAATCGAGGTGATGTTCGCCCTGGGGGAGGGACGGAAAGACTCCGAGACCAACCGCATGAGCGGGCGGGCCCGCGACAACAGGCTGGTACACGTGGCCGTTGGTGAGGAGCCGTCGGATCGGCCCAGGCCGGGGGACATCGCCTACGCGACCATCACCCACGCCGCGCCGCACCACCTGAATTCGGATGCCCCCCTCAGGGGACTGCGGCGGACCAGGGGCGGCGATGCGTGGGAAGCGGCCAATACGGACGTACCCGAGCCCAAAGGGGTTCCTCTGGGCATGCCAAACCTACGGCGCCCCTGAAAAGGAAACAACCCCCGGCCCGGGACCGGAGGTTGCCGAGGTGAGGTGTCAGACCGCTCCGGTAGGAAACGCCGTGGTGGGTGGTGCAACGAGGATCGCGCCGGGGCGGCCGAGACCAGCGGTGCTCACCCGCGAAACCCCGTCCGCGGGACCTTTTACTCGCCCTCCTTCTTGCTGGCCAGGTTGTCAACCTTGTCCTTGACGAAGTCGGCGGCCTGGTTGATCTGCTCGCTGTGCTTGCCGCCGGTCTTCTCGTCGATGAACTCGGCGCCCTTCTCGATCGCCTGATCGATGGTTTCCCCGTGTTGGGTCACCTGCTCACCGATGTTGTCGAAGATTCCCATGTCATTGCCTCCTGGTCCAGGTGCTTGGCGCACCCTAGGGGTCCATCATGCCTGTTCTGGCGAAGTTCCGCACCGGGACTGGCAGGATGGTGGCCATGCATCCGCCCCTGATAGTGCTCGTCGGGCCAACTGCGACGGGCAAGTCGGCGCTCGCGGTCTCGCTGGCCCGCGAGCTCATCGGGCGGGGGAAGCCTGCCGAGGTGGTCAACGCGGATTCGATGCTGGTCTACCGGGGCATGGACATCGGTACCGCGAAACCCTCCGAGGCGGAACGAGGCGGGGTCGCACACCACCTGATCGACATTCTGGAGGTCACCGAGACCGCGTCCGTCGCCGATTTCCAGGCCCGCGCCCGGGCCGTGATCGCGGATCTGCGGGGCCGGGGAACCGTTCCGATCCTGGTCGGTGGTTCCGCCCTCTACACGCGGGCCATCACTGATGCCTTCGAGTTCCCGGGTTCCGACGCGGTTCTCAGGGCAGGCCTGGAAACCGAACTGGAACGCGTCGGGGTGGAGGAGTTGTATGCCCGCCTGGCGGTCCTGGCACCGGAATCCGCGGCCCACATCGAACCCGGAAACGGTAGGCGCATCGTGAGGGCGCTGGAGATTCGTGCACTGACGGGGGGGCATCAGGCGGTGCTTCCCGAGTGGACCTACGAACTCGACGGGGTTCACCAGTTCGGGCTGGAACTGGACCGGAGCGAACTGGACAGCCGCATCGATGCACGGGTGGAGGAGATGTGGCGCCTAGGCATCGTGGCCGAAGTTGAGAACCTGATTCCTCGCGGGCTGCGGGAAGGGCGGACGGCCTCCCGCGCGATCGGCTACCGGCAGGTTCTCGCCTTCCTCGATGGGCGGTGCAGCGAGGAGGAGGCGAAGGAGGACGTGAAACGGGCCACCCGGAGGTTTTTCCGCAAGCAGCTGGGCTGGTACCGGCGGGACCCCAGGATCGTGTGGCTGACAGCGGGGGATTCAGACAACCCCACCCGGATCATGGAAATCTCCGGGACATAGAATTGTTGAATCGGGCTGGAAGGGATAGGTGGGCACTTTGTTCCGGTACACGTTCGCCAAGGGTCATGCAACCGGCAACGACTTCATCATCATTGATGATCCACACGGGATGCAGGATCTGAGCGCTGAAGCGGTCGCCGCGCTCTGCGACCGCCACACGGGTGTCGGAGGGGATGGGCTGTTACGGGTGGTACGGGCCGGTCAGATGGCCGGGCACGAATTCGATCCGGAGCTGTGGTTCATGGACTACCGCAACGCCGACGGATCGGTCGCCGAGATGTGCGGCAACGGTTTGCGGTTGTTCTCCCGTTATCTCCTGAACGATCAGCTGGTCCAGAGCGGGGAGTTCACCGTCGCGACCCGGGCTGGACTCAAACAGGTTCGGGTCGCCCGGGGAGGATTGATAGCAACGAACCTGGGTGCGGTCGGTCTGGGAAAGGAGCCCGTCGTCATCACCCACGAGGGACGGACGTTCACGGGACGACCTGCTGATGTCGGCAATCCACACGCCGTCGTGTTCACGGACCGTGATGTGCTCAGGCAACTGGATCTTTCCCGGGCCCCGGTCTGGGAGCCCGCCGATGTCTTCCCCACGGGGGTGAACGTCGAGTTCGTTCACGAGGTCATGCCCGGGGAGCTGCTCATGCGCGTCTATGAGCGTGGCTGCGGGGAAACCCTGAGCTGCGGCACCGGGGTGGTCGCCTCCGCGGCCGCCTACCGTGACCGCAGCGGGTTCGACGGCCCCATCCAGGTGCGCGTTCGTGGCGGAGACCTGGTCGTGACCTTCGAGGGTGACGAGGTCTGGCTGACGGGACCGGCGGTGATCGTTGCGCGCGGCGAGTACTGGAGCTGAGATTTTCTTGCCGGGGCCTGCCAGAATGGTCCGACGATGAGCACATCCCTTCACGCACAGCCGAATCACGACGGCGATCAGTCCGAACTTGCCGAGCGACACTCGCTCAGGCGGGTCGTCGGTATGCGAACCGAACTGGAGGACATCTCCGAAGTCGAGTACCGCCAGTTGCGGCTGGAACGGGTGGTGCTGGTATCCGTGTGGACCTCCGGGACGCAGGAGGACGCCGACAACGCGATGGCCGAGCTGAAACTGCTGGCCGAGACCGCCGGCTCCGAGGTCCTGGAGGCCCTGGTGCAGCGGAGGAGCCAACCGGATCCCGCCACCTACATCGGACGCGGCAAGGTGGAGGAAGTGGCCGATGTGGTTCGAGCCACCGGCGCCGACACCGTAATCTGCGATGGGGAACTGCAACCGGCACAGCTGCGGAACCTGGAAGACCGCATCAAGGTGAAAGTGGTGGACCGGACCGCGTTGATCCTGGACATCTTCGCATCCCATGCGAAATCCGCGGAGGGCAAGGCACAGGTGGAACTGGCCCAGTTGCAGTACCTGAAACAGCGTCTCCGTGGCTGGGGTGGGAACCTGTCCCGGCAGGCCGGCGGCCGCGCCGCCGGCGGCGCGGGTATCGGCGGCCGGGGGCCCGGTGAGACGAAACTCGAGACGGATCGGCGCCGCATCCACCACCGGATCGCGCAGCTTCGCCGCAGGCTCCGCGAGATGGACGTTACCCGGGAAGGCAAACGTGCCGAGCGTCGCAGGAACCGGGTGCCCAGCGTGGCAATCGTCGGCTACACCAACGCGGGTAAGTCCTCTCTGCTGAACCGGTTGACGGGCGCTGGCGTGCTCGTGGAAGACGCGCTGTTCGCCACCTTGGATCCCACAACCCGCCGCACCGAGACCCGGGACGGGAGGGTGTTCACGCTGACCGACACCGTGGGATTCGTCCGGCACCTTCCCCACGACCTGGTGGAGGCGTTCCGTTCCACCTTGGAGGAATCCACCACCGCGGACCTTCTCCTTCACGTGGTCGACGCCTCGGACCCGGACCCCGAGGGGCAGATCGCGGCGGTGCGTCAGGTGCTCGCCGAGATCGGTGCCAGCGATGTGCCGGAGCTGCTGGTCTGCAACAAGGCGGATCGCGCCGATGCGACCACACTGCTGGCCCTACGGGCCGGGCATCCCGGCTGCGTGGTGGTCTCCGCCCGCACGGGACACGGTCTGGAGGAGCTGGCCGACGCGGTGGAGGCCCGCCTGCCGAACCCGGAGGTGTGGGTTGAGACGCTCATTCCGTACAGCCGTGGCGACCTCATGGACCGCATCCACCGGACGGGAACCATTGAGACATTGGAGCACACCGGCGAGGGCACCAAGGTGCGTGCGCGCGTCCATCCCGGCCTGGCGGAGGAGCTGGGCGAATACGGTGTCTGACCTCGCGGAACGGATCCTGGAGCGGGCGGTCTCCGGGATCGGTGGGGGCGAAAGACCCGGCCAGGCGGCGATGGTGGCGGCCGTCGCGGAGTCCTTGGAAGATGGCACTCACCTGCTGGTCCAGGCGGGAACGGGAACCGGCAAGTCCCTCGGCTACCTGGCACCGGCGTTGGCGCGGATCGTGGAGCACGACGAGATCATCGTGGTCGCGACGGCCACCCTGGCTCTCCAGGCCCAGCTCGCAGGCTCCGACATTCCCGCTGCCCTGGACGCTGCCGAGCATGTGACGGGAAAACGGCCCCGGGCCTGCGTGCTGAAGGGACGCAACAACTACGCCTGCCTGTTTCGCGCCCGCGACAAGGTGACGAACGGCGGCCAGGGAACTCTCCTGGGGGCGGCCGAACTGAGCGAGTCCCGCAGCTCCGGGTCCCCCTCGAAGCTCGGGGTTGAGGTGTTGGCGTTGCGTGAATGGGTGGAGGAGCAGCTCCTCGCAGGCGGTGCCGGGGATCGTGATGACGCCCCGACTCATACTGCCGCGGCCTGGCAGCAGGTTTCGATTCCTACTCGGGAATGCCCGGGCGCCTCCCGATGTCCCTTCGGGGCGGAGTGTTTCGTCGAGAGATCACGGGAGTCGGCTCGCGCAGCGGACCTGATTGTCACCAATCATGCCTTGGTGGCGATCAACGCCATGCACGGCGGCACGGCGCTTCCAGAGCACGATGCGTTGATCATCGACGAGGCCCACGAACTGACGGGCCGCCTCACCACGGCCGCTACCGGGGATCTGGGAGCGGGAACTGCGGAACGGGTGGTGAGACGTTGCCTGGCCTGGCTGGGGGATGATCTGGGCGGTGACCTGCTGGATGCGGTCGAAGAACTGCGCGATGCCCTGGCCGACAGCCCCACGGAGCGCATCACCGGGGCCGATGCGCTGTTGCCGGTGGCCTGCGCCGGACTTCGCGACGTCTCACGCCGGGCGATCAGCGAATTGGGAAAGGACAGGGAGAACCCCGAACGTTCCCAGGCCGCCGGGGCCCTGGGCGAAGTCTTCGACATTTCCGAACGAATGGCACGGCTGGCAGATCAGGATGTGGTGTGGGTGAGCCGCTCGGAGCAGGCGGGGGAGATGGCACATGTCGCCCCGCTATCGGTGGCGGGGCTGCTGCGGGAACAGGTTTTCGGGCGGGCAACCACCGTGCTCACCTCCGCGACCCTCACACTGGGGGGTGATTTCCGGGTCTTCGCCACCAGCATTGGGCTGAACCCCGCCGACGAACTGAACGGTGACACGGAAGGAACCGAGGATGGCATCAACTGGCGGGGGGTCGACGTGGGGTCTCCCTTTGACTACGCCAGGCAGGGGATACTGTATGCCGCAGCCGCGCTGCCCCCGCCCGGTAGGGACGGGCTCGCGGATGCCGTGCTGGCCGAGATCGCGCAGCTCGTCTGGGCGGCCGGTGGACGCACCCTCGGATTGTTCGCCTCGCGCAGAAACGCCGAACAGGCGGTGGCGCATTGCCGCCGGGTGTTGCCGGAACTGGAGTTCCTGTGCCAAGGGGATGCGCAGCTTTCCGAGCTTCAACGAAACTTCAGGGAGAGACCAGCCACGAGCCTGTTCGGCACCATGTCCCTGTGGCAGGGCGTCGACGTTCCCGGGGAGACCTGTCAACTGGTCATCATTGACAAGATTCCCTTTCCCCGGCCCGACGACCCGTTGATGCAGGCGCGCAAGAAGGCCGTGGATGATGCGGGAGGCAACGGTTTCATGGCGGTGGCCGCCACCCATGCGGCGTTGTTGCTGGCGCAGGGGGCCGGCCGGCTGATTCGGCGTGAGGACGACCGTGGTGTGGTCGCGATTCTCGACCCCCGGGTCGTCAGGGCCCGCTACGGGGGATTTCTGACCAGCTCCCTTCCGGGGTTCTGGCGCACGAAAAACCTGGACATCGCCGCCAATGCGTTGCTGAGACTGCGCGGCGCCGAGTAGAAACCCGGCGCCGCGCAGCTTGAGGGGAAGGGAAAAGAGGTCTCACATGGAAATCCCGATCGATCGGAGGTAGCTCATCGGGTTCGTGGCGGAGTACACATTGCCCGGGGTGACCCCGGAGGGGTAGTACTCGAAGTGCAGGTGGGCGCCGAAGCTGCGTCCGGTGCTACCCACGTTCCCGATCTTCTGTCCAGCGGTGACCTGCTGGCCCACCTTCACGTCGGTGTTGCTCATGTGCGCGTACAGGGTCGAGGAACCATCGGCCGCGCGAATGACGACGTAGTTACCGGCCCAGGAACCGACGTTCCCGCTGATCACGGTGCCGGAGGTGGCGGCGTGCACGGGGGTTCCGCTGCTGGCGACGAAGTCCTGGCCTGTGTGGTAGCGGGACCAGCTTCCGGTGGCACCGAATGCGGCACCGATCCGGTAGCTTCCCTTCGCCAGGGGAGCGGCAGCACCGTTGACGGCCGGTGTGCTGCTGGAGGCGGCGGCATCGCTGCTGACGGTGGAGCTGTTCGACGAGGTGCCGGAGGAACTGTTGGTGCCGGAGCCGTTACTCGAGTACGAACGGTTGCTCGAGTACGAACCACCGTTGGAGGAGAAGCTGGTTCGCTTCTTGTTGCTGGTGTACCCCGACTTCTTGGACCAGCTGTTGTACTTCTTGCTGGTGGAGCTCTTGGAGGAGCCGCTGTGTTTCGTGCTGGTGTACCCCGACTTCGTGCTGGTGTACCCCGACTTCTTGCCGGTGGATCCCGACTTCGTGCTTGTGTACCCCGACTTCTTGCCGGTGGTGGAGCCAGAGCTCTTGCTTCCGTTCGAGGAGGATCTGGAGGTTTCCCTGTCGGAGTATGCGCGCCGGGGGGTGGACTGCCCTTCGCAGTCGCGATCGCTGTTGGCCGCGCGCCTCGGGCTCGCGGACTGCCGACTCCGATAGGAGGACTTGGCGGAGACCGAGCTCTGCTTGCCGGAATGGCCGGAGCTGTCGGCGACGGTTTCATGGTGGCCCGCGGAGGGATCGACCTCGGCGGCGGCCGCACTCTGGGACACCATGCCCATCGTTCCGATGCCGCCCGCCAGCACCAGTGCGGCGAGTGGACGACGCCAAGGCGCGGGCGGAGTCGGCAGGGCCCGGCGCGGGATGGCTCCCGGACCAAAGGCGGCGCAGCCACGACGGGGCTGAGTGGGCTTCAAGAATCCCATGGTCGGTCCTTTCGGTTGGAAGATGCCATCAATCCTGAGGGTTTCTCAGGTTGAGTTCAAGTTTACTTCAGGGTTTGCAGGTTGCTGCTGGAAAGTTGAAGCTTCAAATCAAGTTGACTAGGAGTTTTGCCGAAAACCTTCACAGGAAACTCACAGCTTGGTTGAGGTTCGGCGTGCAGGAAGGTTGAGCGAAAACTTAGAAGTTCCTTAGGGAAACGGTGAGCCAAGTCGTTCGTGGCAAGGCCGTCGCGGTGGAAGGGGTAGTGCTCGTCGCCATTTGTCTTCTCCTGGAGGGCGGGGAAGCCGAGAAGTCGGGGCGCCGGATCATTCTGGTCCTGTCGCGGAGGTCCTACCCGGCTGCGGTGCACCGGATCGTCCCGCATGTTCTCGCTCGGACGGCATCTCTGCGTCAGGGCCCTGGAATCGCCAGGTGTTTCCCTGTAGGTCTCGCGAGCGGAAGATCTTCCTCCCCGGGACTCCGTGGGCCGGTGTCCGGGTGGGGCGGGCATGTTCGGAACAACCGTTTCAGGGGCTGAAGCGGAAAATCCCGGCCAGATCTCTCTGGCCGGGATTCCGGGCTTGGTAGCGGGGACAGGATTTGAACCTGTGGCCTCCGGGTTATGAGCCCGGCGAGCTACCGAACTGCTCCACCCCGCGTCGCTCGAACCACTGTACACGGGCTGCGGTGGAATACCAAATCGGCTGACAGGGGCAGCATTAACATCGGGAGGGGGTCGGCGGGTTAGGATTGCCGAGGTCTTCCATCGCCGTCCACACGGGAGAAACGTAGACATGAGAACCAACCGATCCCTCCGTCGCTTGACGGCCCTGCTGGCCATGCTGCTCGGGCTCAACCTGAGCCTGGCGGCCTGCAGCGGGTCCGGCGGGGGTGGCGCGGATTCCGTCGTCCTCAACGTCGGGGCGACGACCGAGCCCACGGGCATGGATCCGGCCGTCGACACGGGGGCGGGCACGCCGTTCGTGCTGCTGTACAACGTCTACGAGACATTGGTGCGTATCGACGAGAAGGGCGAGATCAAACCCCTGCTGGCACGGTCGTGGAGCGCCAGCTCCGACGGCAGCGTCTACACCTTCAAACTGGAACCCAATGCCACCTTCGCATCCGGAAAACCCGTCAACGCGGCCGCGGTCATCGCATCCTTCGAACGCACCCGGGACGGCGAGAACACCACCGAGGTGCTCAAGAAGCAGATGAGCCGCATCAAGGAGATGCGCGCCGTCGATGATCACACGGTGGAGGTGACCCTGACAGCATCGAGCAAGCGCTGGCTCTATGACATCACGTCCACCGCCGGGATCGTCTACGACCTCTCCTCCGGGCAGAACCTGAGCGAACAGCCCGCTGGTTCCGGTCCCTACGTCTTCTCTCGTCACGATGTCGGATCCATGGTTTCTCTGGTGCGCAACAAGAAGTACTGGGGGACCGGGCCCCGCGTGGACGAGGTGAACTTCAGGTATTACGCCGACGCGAACGCCATGGTGGCAGCGATGCTGTCGGGTCAGTTGGACATCGTCTCCAACCTGGCTGTTCCGCAGTCGGTGGGTCAGTTCTCCGACACCTCCCGTTTCAAGGTGCTCGAGGGCACTACGAACGGCGAGGTGGTGCTGGGCTTCAACCACGGCAACCAGGCACTTTCCAATCTCAAGGTCAGGCAGGCCATCAACCACGCCATTGACCGCAGGGCCGTCCTGGACAGCGCCTGGGGTGGGAAGGGAACCCTGATCGGCTCGATGGTTCCCCCCACCGACCCGTGGTACGAGGACCTCTCCAACACCTACCCGTACGATCCGGCCAAGGCGAAACAACTTCTTGAGGAGGCCGGCTACGCCAGTGGCCTGACCTTGCGCCTACGGGTGCCCACCCTGCCCTACGGCCCTCCCATCGCGAAACTCGTCGCCGCTCAGCTGCGTGAGGTCGGCATCGAGGCCAACGTCGAGGAATTGGACTTCTCCACGTGGCTGTCGCAGGTTTACACCCAACACGACTACGACATGACCGTGGTGGCCCATGTCGAGCCCTGGGACCTCTCCCAGTTCGCCAATCCCAACTACTACTGGCAGTACAACAATCCCCAGTTCGCGGAGCTGATCAACAAAGCGGACGCCGCCGCCACGAACACGGAACAGGAGACCACCTTGAAGGAAGCCGCGAAACTGCTGGCGGACGACGCCGCGGCCGACTGGTTGTTCCTGCTTCCCAATCTGGTGGTCACAACGACCGAGATCTCGGGGATAACGACGAACACCACGGGACTGTCGTTCGACATGACTCACGTAGCAACCAGTCGCTGAGGTGTTGCTCAGGGATCTCGGCCGGCGGCTGATCGGCCTCGCAGTGAGCCTGCTGGTGGCGTCGCTCCTGATCTTCCTGGCCACCAACGCGCTTCCCGGGAGTATCGCCAACATGGTGCTGGGCACCCAGGCGAGCCCGGGTGAGGTGGCCGCCTTCGAGGCGCGTCACGGATTGAGCCGTCCGCTGCTGCTCCGCTACCTCGAATGGCTCAGTGGAGTCTTGGTGGGTGATTTCGGCACCACCTTCGTGGGGGGCCGCGACGTGCTGGGGGAGATCCTGCCGAGGCTCGGCATCTCCGTGTGGCTGGTGGTCCTCGGGATGCTCCTAGCCCTGGTCATCGCGATCCCGCTCGGTTCCTTCGCGGCCCTGAGGCGACGACACGTCAGCGGGTTCGTCGCATCGATGTTCTCCCAGGCCGGCTTGTCCATTCCTGCTTTCTGGGCGGGCATGTGGCTGGTCATAGTGTTCGCGGTGAACCTGCGGTGGCTGCCCGCCGGGGGCTATGTTCCCCTGAGCCGTGATCCGGTGGGATGGGCAACCCACCTGGTGCTTCCCGTCACATCCTTGGCGCTGGTCCAGGGCAGCCTGCTGGCGCGTTACGTCCGAAGTGCCGTGATCGAGGTGACCAGCGAGGACTGGTTCCGTACCGCCCGCGCCGTCGGGTGGTCCAGGCTGGGGGCACTGCTGCGCCACGGAACCCGCAACATCGCGATATCACTGCTCACCGTGATCGGGCTCCAGGTGGCGACGCTGCTGGTGGGGGCGATCATCATCGAACAGGTGTTCGCCATCCAGGGACTGGGATCACGGCTGCTGCTGGCGGTGTCCCAGCGCGACCTGGTACTGGTCCAGGGCATCATCCTGATCCTCGTGTGGGCGGTGCTGGTGATCAACTTCGTGGTTGACGTGGTGTACCAGGCGGTCGATCCGAGGCTCAAGGAAGCGGGGACGATTTCATGATGCGCCGCTCGAATCTGGCCTTCGGTGCCGTGCTGATTTCCTTCGTTTTCCTGCTCGCCCTGGTGGGGTTGTTCTGGACCCCTCACGGACCTGCAGCCGTCACGGGAAGTCTCCGGGAGGCGCCATCGCTCGCCCACTGGCTGGGCACTGACAACAGCGGTTTTGACATCGCCAGCCGCTTGATCGCCGGGGCGAAGCTGGTGCTCTTGGTCGGGCTGGGATCGGTGGCCGGAGCCGCCCTGATCGGCATCCCCGCCGGAATGATCGCGGGGATGTCGCGCGGCTGGGGAGCTTCCCTGATCGCCCGGGGAGCCGATGTGCTATACGGTTTTCCCGCCCTGCTTCTGGCCATCCTTTTCGCGGCTGCACTCGGTGGATCCGTGTGGACCGCCCTGATGGCCATATCCCTGTCGGCGATCCCGGCATTCGTGCGGATCGCCCGGGCCGCGACCATCCAGGTGATGGGACTGGCCTTCGTCGAGGCCGCACGGCTGTCCGGCACCCCGCGCAGGCAGATCGCGCTCAGACACGTGCTGCCCAACATCGCCCCGGTGCTGGGAGTTCAGGCCAGCGTCAGCGTCGGAATCGCCATCCTCGCGGAATCGGGGCTCTCCTATCTGGGACTGGGGTCGGGAACCGAAGTCCCGACCTGGGGGCGGATGCTGCAGGAGGCGCAGAAGGAGATTTTCGTGGCCCCGGCGATCGCCCTGTGGCCTGGGCTGGCCATAGCCGCTGCGACCATGGGGTGCAACCTGCTCGGGGACGGGCTCCGCGATCTCCTCGACCCCAAACTGAGGGAGCTGACGTGAGTCTTCTGGAGATCGAGGATCTGCGGGTTACCTTCGGGCGGCGCCGGAAGGTGGCGGTCGACGGGGTCTCGTTCACCCTGGGGGAGCGGGAACGCCTAGGCATCATCGGGCAGTCCGGTTCCGGGAAAACCGTGATAGCGCTGTCCATCATGGGCCTGCTGCCCGAGAACGCCCGGGTCAGTGGATCGATCCGGTTGGCAGGCAGGGAACTCGTGGGACGCCCCGAGAAGGAACTGCGGAGGCTTCGTGGCGACGCGGTCTCGATGGTTTTCCAGGAACCGATGACGGCACTGGACCCGACCATGCGGGTCGGCCGCCAAGTGGGCGAGGTGGTGGCCCTGCACCACGGCGAACGCAGGGGAGGGATCCGGGCCCTCGTGCTGGAATGGCTGGATCGTGTCGGGTTGCCGGATCCTGAACGCATCGCCGACTCCTTCCCGCATCAGCTCTCCGGTGGGCAACGGCAACGCGCCCTGATCGCCATGGCCCTGGCCAACCGGCCGGATCTGGTGATCTGCGACGAACCGACCACCGCGCTCGACGTGATCGTGCAGAAACAGATCCTCGACCTGCTCGACGCAGAGTTCGCGGGCCGGGCCGCGCTGTTCGTCAGCCACGACCTGGCAGTGGTGCGGCAGGTCTGCCGGCGGGTGATGGTCGTGCTCGACGGGAGGATCGTTGAACACGGCCCCATCGAGGAAGTGATCGGGTCTCCGCAGCATCCCTACACCCACGGCCTGGTGGCCTCCGCACGATTGTCCGACGTGGCCCCCGGGGAGCGGCTCCCGACCGTGGCCGATTACTGGCAGGGGGCGGAAGAATGAATGCGCTGCTCGAACTGGACGGCGTCGATGTGATCTTCCGCCGGGGCAGCAGGACCTTCCAGGCCCTCCACGAGGTGAACCTGGCCCTCTTCGCGGGGGAACGCGTGGGACTGGTCGGGGGTTCCGGCTCGGGAAAAACCACCATACTGAGGACCTTGCTGGGGTTGATCCGTCCCGCGGCCGGGGAGGTGCGTTTCGACGGCCGCAGGGTTGACGGATTGTCCGACAAGGATCTCACCGATCTCCGGAGCCGGGTCTCGCTGGTCTCCCAGGACCCGAACGCATCCCTGAACCCGCGCATGAGGCTGCGCGAGATCGTGGCCGAGCCGCTTCGCTCACCGTGGCTGGGCAGCCGCGGGAGGGCGGAAGGCGCAGTTGCGGAGGCCATCGTGGGGGTCGGGCTGGATGTCGCGATGCTGGAACGTTTCCCGCACGAGCTCTCCGGGGGGCAACGCCAGCGGGTGGCCATCGCCCGGGCGCTGGTGAGTTCGCCGGACCTGCTGATCGCCGACGAACCCGTTTCCGCCCTCGACGTCTCCGTCCGCGCCCAGGTGCTGAACCTGCTCGGCGAAGCCGTCCGTGAACGGAACCTGGCGATGCTGTTCGTCAGCCACGATCTGGCGGTCGTGCGTCACCTGTGCGAGCGGGTAGTGGTGGTGGACCGCGGGAGGATCGTGGAGGAGGGACCCGTTGCGAAGGTTTTCGGGGAGCCCCGGCACGAGTACACGCGGAGACTGCTGGAGGCCAGCCTTTCCCTGTGATCGCGGGACCGGTTGTAACATGACCTGCCGTGAAGGCCCTGCTGCTAGAAAACATCCATTCCGAGGCCGTCCGTGCGCTTGAGAGCCGCGGACACGAGGTCGAGGCGCGTTCCGGTGCCCTCGGCGAAACCGAACTGATCGATGCCCTCGATGGGGTCGAGCTCCTCGGGATCCGCTCCCGGACCCACATCACCGAACGGGTGTTGAAAGCCCATCCTCAGCTGGTGGCGGTAGGGGCCTTCTGCATCGGGACGAACCAGATCGATCTCTCCGCCGCCGCGTCCGCGGGGGTCGCGGTGTTCAACGCCCCGTACTCCAACACGCGTTCGGTGGTGGAACTGGCCCTCGGGGAGATCATCACCATGGCCCGGCGCCTCGGGGACAAGAACGCCAACATGCATGCGGGTATCTGGGACAAATCCGCCAACGGATCCCACGAGGTGCGCGGCAGGACGCTTGGGATCATCGGCTACGGAAACATCGGATCGCAGCTTTCGGTGCTGGCCGAGGGGCTTGGCATGAAGGTTTACTTCTACGACATCGTGGATCGCCTCGCCCTGGGAAACGCCACACGGGTCTACAGCCTGCAGGAGCTGTTCGAACTGTGCGAGACCATCACCATGCACGTGGACGGCAGAGCCTCGAACGCCCACATGATCGGGGAGAAGGAGTTCTCCCAGATGCGGCCCCGCACTCTCTTCCTGAATCTGTGCCGGGGCAACGTCGTCGATGTCGACGCCTTGGCGGCTGCCCTGAAATCAGGACACATCGCGGGCGCGGCGGTCGACGTGTTCCCGAGCGAACCCAAGAACAGGGAGGAGCCGTTCGTCTCGCCGCTGCAGGGCATCCCGAACGTCATCCTCACCCCGCACGTCGGCGGATCCACCCAGGAGGCGCAGGTCGACATCGGCCGTTACGTGGCCGGCAAACTCGCCGACTACGAGGCCTACGGGAACACCTCGATGTCAGTCAACCTCCCCGAGGTTTCCGTCTCGGCGCCGGGAGCGGAGCGCATCCTGCACCTGCACCGGAACGTCCCCGGGGTGCTGGCGCGGCTCAACCACGCGCTCGCCTCCCACAACATGAACATCGGCTCCCAGACCTTGGCCACCTCGGGCGAGTACGGCTACGTCGTCACCGACGTCGCCGGGGAACACTACGAGGGCCTGCTGGCCGAACTCCAGGATCTCGAGGAGAGCATCCGGGTACGGATGATCTAGAAAACCGGCATCACCCGGCCTCGGAGGGGCGCAGCCTTTCGAGGACGATGTCGTGGAGCAGGCCGTTGGTCGCCAAGGCGTTTCCGTGGTACGGGCCCGGTTCACCATCGATGCTGGTGAACCGGCCACCGGCCTCGCGCACTATGATGTCGAGCGCGGCCATGTCGTAGAGCGCAAGTTCCGGTTCGCAGGCGATGTCCACGGCCCCCTCGGCAACCAGCATGTAGCTCCAGAAATCGCCGTAGCCACGGGAACGCCAGCATTCGCGCATCAGATCGACGAAACCCTGACCGCGCCCCGACTCCACCCAGCCGTTGATGCTCGCGTAGGACAGGGATGCGTCGGAAAGCTGCGACACCCTGCTGGTGTGGATCTGGGTGGCGTTCAGAATCGAACGACCCGTGTAGGCGCCGCCCTCCAGGCTGGCCCACCAGCGACGTCCGAGCGCGGGGGCGGAGACGACGGAGGCGGCGATCTGTCCGTCGATCTCAAGGGCGATCAGCGTCGCCCACACCGGGACCCCGCGCAGGTAATTCGCGGTTCCGTCGATGGGGTCGATGATCCAGCGGCGATTGGACTCTCCCGTGTCCTGCATCTCCTCGCCGTGAACGGCGTCGCGCGGCCGGGTGCGTGACAGGGTGCGCCGGATCGACTCCTCCACTGCGGTGTCGGCCTCCGTGACCGGGGTGGAATCCGGTTTGGTCTTGATCCTCAGGTCCTGGGCCTTGAACCGGCTCATGGAGATGGAATCGGCATCGTCGGCCATCACATGAGCCAGGCGGACATCATCGGTGAGTTCTTTGCTGGCGACCATGCCTCTAAGGTAGCCGAGACCTCCGGGATCAGGCGAAGGCCCGCTCCATCCGGCGGAAGGAAAGCAATCTTTCTGCACCGAGTTTGCCGGAATGAACTGCCTCGTCAAGAGCGCATTCCGGAGCGGAGGAGTCGTGACGGCAGCCGCGAGGGCAGTCGGCCACGAACTTCTCGAGGTCCGGGAAGGCCCCGATGAAGGCGTCCGTACGGACATGGCTGATCCCGAAGGAGCGCACACCGGGGGTGTCGATGATCCAACCACCGCCGGGCAGGGCGATGGCGGCCGCGGAGGTGGAGGTGTGACGGCCCTTGCCTGTCACGTCGCTGACTGCACCGGTGGCCCTGTCCGTCCCCGGGACCAGCATGTTCACCAAGGTCGATTTTCCCACCCCGGAATGCCCGATCAGCACGGTGGTGTGCTGCTCCAGGAGTTCCCTGACCGGGGAGAGATCGCCGCCGGGCCGGGTCACGACCACGGGGATATCCAATGGGGCATATGCGACGCGGAGATCTTCGGGGGAGGCGAGGTCCGCCTTTGTCAGGCAGAGGATCGGGGAGATGCGGGCGTCGTAGGCGGCGACGAGGATGCGGTCGATCATCCCCATCCGCGGTTCCGGGTCCGCGAGGGCCGTGACGATCATCAACTGGTCGGCGTTGGCGACGATGGGGCGCTCGAAGGTGTCCGCGTCGTCGGCGGATCGGCGCAGCCAGGTGCGGCGTTCCGAAACCTCGACGATGCGGGCCAAGGTCCCGGCCGCACCGGAGACGTCACCGTCCAGCTTCACCCGATCCCCGACGATGACGCCTCTGCGCCCCAGGATGCGGGCCTTGGTCGCGGTGACGGCGGTGCCGTCGTCGAGGAGGCAGCGGTACCTGCCCCGGTCTATGGAGGCCACCAAGGCATCCGGGGAGCCCGAGTAGTCGGGGCGGTCCTTGGTGCGGGGACGGCTGCGTTTCCTGGGACGTTCGAAAGCCGCGTGGTCGTCCTGCCAAAGTGTCATCAGGTGGTCACCAGCTGATTCCAGAGCCGCGGGAAATCCGGCATGGTCTTCGAGACGCAGGTGAGGTCGTCGACACCGGTTCCCGGTCGATCCAGGGCGACGATCGCGGCGAAGTGCACCATGCGGTGATCGGCGTAGGAGGACAACTCCACGCCCCCCCGTCCCCGCGGCCCACCCGTGATCTCCAGGCCGCCGTGGTGCTCGATGACCGCGACCCCCAGCTTCCGGAGCTCGGTTGTGAGCGCGGACAGGCGATCGGTCTCGTGACCGCGGATGTGGGCGATCCCCGTGATCCGGGTGGTTCCCTCCGCCAGCGCGGCGAGGGCCGCAACCACAGGGGTCAACTCCGAGGCGTCGTGCAGATCGACATCGATCCCGCGAAGCCGGCCGGGACCGCTGAGGGTCACGGCTTCCCCGCTGCGAGTCGTGGTGCAGCCCATCCGCTCCGCCACATCCAGGAACCGCGCTCCCGGCTGAAGGGTGGAACCGGGCCAGCCGGGGACCGTGACGCAACCGCCCGTGGCGGCCCCGGCGGCCAGGAAGACCGAGGCGTTCGTCAGGTCGGGCTCGACACGGACGTCGAGCGGCAGGACGGGACCGCTGTGGACCCGCCACGACGTGGCGTCCGGTTCGTCGATGCGCACGCCGCGGGCACGCAGCATTTCCACGGTCATCGCTATGTGGGGCCGGGAGGGAAGGGAATCCCCCGCATGTCGCAGCCTGAGCCCGGAGGGAAGGCGGGCCCCGATCAACAGCAGCCCGGAGACGAACTGGCTGGAAGCGGAGGAATCCATCACCACTTCGGAATCACTCGTCATCGGCCCTGGGACCAGGGTGAAGGGCAGCGAGTCGGCGTCGATCCCGGCCCCCAACTGGCGGAGGCCGTCCAGGAGCCCGGACATCGGGCGGGTGGTGGCCTGCGGATCCCCGTAGAAACGGGTGGGGGAATCGGCCAGGGCGACCAACGGGGGCACGAAACGCATCACCGTGCCTGCCAGGCCGCAGTCGATGCCTCCCGGGGCGCCGCGGAAACGCTGCGGAGGCATGATCCGCAGCTCACCCGGGCCGGACGCCTCGATGTTCACCCCGAGCGCTCGCAGCGCATCAACCATGAGGTCGCAGTCCCGCGACTCGAGAGCTCCCGTCACCGTTGACGGACCGTCCGCGAGCGCGGACAACACCAGTGCCCGGTTCGTTCCCGATTTGGAACCGGGCACCTCGACGACCCCCCGGACGGCGGCGTTGGCCGTCACGAGGGGAGCAGCCGTCAGGACGCCACCGCCTGACGCACCTTCCTGGCAGCCCTGGCATTCACCCGGCGGAGCTTGCGGGAGGTGTTCCTGCGGCGCCAGGAAGCGCTGGGACGTCCTTGGAGATCCTGGGCCGCCAGCACGGAGGCGCCGAGAAGCGCCACGTTCTTCAGCACATCGGGTCGCCGTGCTTGTTTCTCCTCGGCGTCGGCTCCCTTCTCGGGCAGGGCCACCGCGATGTTCAGGATGCTGGCGTTGGCGAGCAGGCAGGCCCCGAGGCGGCGGCCGATTCCGGTGGCGAACATCACTCCGCCGACGACCTCAGCGGCGCCGCAGATGCGCACCCACGATTCTGCCTGGTCGGGCACGTGCGAGGAATAGCCGGAGGGAACGACCCGCTGCACGAGGGGGGTGACGCGGGCTGTGAACGCCTCGGCTTCTGGTGCCAGCTCGGCTGGCGAGGTGACCTTGCGCACACCATCGGCGACGAAGGCGCTGGCGAAAAGGCTACGGGCTAGGAAGCGCAACAGACTCATGACCTCAAACTTACCCACCTCGGCGCCCGGTTGGAATGACCGGGAGCAGTTTCCACCGACACAGATGGGTCTGGTGCCGGGAATAATCCCCTTCGGCGGTGCGTTGCAATCCACATGACATCCGCTGCCCTGTTGCTGGACACCTCTTTGGAGTGGGACCGGACACCGGTATGTTCTTTCATGATGGAAGAAACGGATACCACGCTGCTGGATGCTGCGGAACTCGGACTCGCGTTCGAGAACGAGGCCTTGACCCATCTCGACCGCCTTTATTCGGCTGCCCTGCGCATGACCCGGAACCCCGCTGACGCCGAGGACCTGGTTCAGGAAACCTACGCCAAGGCGTTGAGGGGCCGCGATTCCTTCAAGCCCGGCACCAACATGAAGGCCTGGCTGTACCGGATTCTCACCAACACCTACATCAACTCCTACCGGAAGGCGGCCCGCTCCCCACAGATGAGCGGCGAGGAGGAGGTCACGGACCGGCAACTGGCCAGAGCCGCTTCCCACGACTCCCAGGGCCTGCGCTCCGCCGAGATGGAGGCCCTGGACAACACTCCTGATGCCGCTGTCGCCGAAGCCATGGCGGGACTTGCGGAGAACTATCGGCTGGTGGTCTACCTCTCCGATGTCGAGGGGTTCAGTTACAAGGAGATAGCCACCATCATGGGCACCCCGATCGGGACCGTCATGTCGCGTCTGAACCGCGGCCGGGCACAGCTGCGCAAATCCTTGGCCGACTACGCCGCAGATCGCGGCATCGGGGGTGCCAGGGCATGACCGATCCTGAAATGCCGATTCACGACCATGACGACATGGAAGAGTGCGTGCGGGCCCTGGAGGTCGTTCACGCCTTCCTGCACGGAGAGTTGCCCGAGACCGAGGCCGACCGGGTGAGGCACCACCTGCACGCCTGCGAGCGATGTATGGAGAGCTTCGAAATTGAGTACACCATCACCGAGATGATCCGCCGCAGCCAGCCGACCACCGCCGCTCCGGCAGAGCTGCGCAACAAACTCACAGCCCTGTGCCTCTCCCTCTGAACTTCTCCGGGAAAACCTTGCGCCCTCGTCCCTGAAATGGGGGAACGAGGGCGCATCATCTGTAACGTGTCAGGCGTTTGGACGCTTGCCGTGGTTGGCCTTGCTCTTGCGGCGCGCGCGACGCTTGCGGCTGGTCTTGCCCATCGGGGCCTCCTTCTTAGAGTTGCGACGGCCCATTGTGCCAGATGCCCCGTGGCGCCACCAGCCGGGACGATGGCAGAGTAAGGGGCATGGCGAGGACACATCTCTCCGAGGAACTCTCCGACTCCGATTGGCTCCTGGCATTCCAGAGCCAATGGCACCTGCTGAGTGATCTTTCCTTCTCGGATCTGTTGCTGTGGATTCCCGAGGAGGACGGCCCCGATTGTGAAGTGTTCACATGCGTGGCCCAGATCCGTCCGGTGACCGGTCCGACGGCTCTGGAGGATGACGTCATCGGGGAACAGATCGCCTACGAACTGGACCATCAGGTGGTGGTGGCGTACATGAGCCATGAGATCAGCGAGACCAGCGACAACGCGCTGTCTGCCGGTATCCCCGTGGACGTGTGGGCAATCCCCATCCTCCGGGGAGGTCGTTGCATAGCGGTGCTGGAGCGCCACACCAACCAGATGGGCATGCGCGCCACCGGGCTCCTGGAGGAGAACTATCTCGAGGCCGCGGACATCCTGACCAGCATGATCCTCGAGGGGAACTTCCCCCTGGCGCCGGTCTCCGACAAGGCCTTCGCTCCCCGGGTATGCGACGGGGTGCTCCGAGTCCAGCCGGGGGGGCGGATCAGCTACGCGTCGCCGAACGCGATCACCGCCTTCCGGCGGCTCGGTGCGCAGGGCGACATCGCGGATGAGGACTTCACCACCCTGATCCGAAGCGTCATGCGGGGGGTCGAATCCATGGGACAGACCGTCCAGGCGGATCTGGCGGAACACCGCAGCGCCGTTTTCGACATCGAACAACCGCGCGCATCCATGCGCCTGGTGGTGTTTCCGCTCGTGGTGAGGGGTGAGCCGGTGGGCTCCCTGATCCTCTGCCGCGACACCACCGACCTGCGCCGCCGGGATCGCATGCTCGTGACCAAGGACGCCACCATCCGGGAGATCCACCACCGGGTCAAGAACAATCTTCAAACGGTGGCGGCCCTGCTGCGGATGCAGGCGCGGAGAATCAGATCGGAGGAGGGCAGGGAAGCGCTGCAGGACGCGATGCGCAGGGTTTCATCCATAGCCGTCGTCCACGACATGCTGAGTCACAGCCTCGACGAGGATGTCGTCTTCGACGGCGTGTGCGACCGTATTCTCCGGATGATCGGTGACCTCGCCGCCACGTCGGGAGCGGTTGAGGCGGTTCGTATCGGCAGTTTCGGGGAGATCCGGGCCGATGCGGCCACGTCCTTGGCCATGATGATCACCGAACTGTGTCAGAACGCGGTCGAGCACGGTTTGGAGGGGGGTGCGGGACGTATCGAGGTCAGACCGGATGCATCGGCTGAGGGCATGGTCATCGACGTGGTCGACGATGGTACGGGTCTACCCGACGGGTTCCGGCTCGGAAACCAGACCAGCCTTGGCCTGGCCATCATTTCTACGCTGGTCGGGGACCTGGGCGGTACATTGGAGATCGGGAACCGGGAGGACGGGCACGGCACGCGCGCCCGCCTGGTGTTTCCTGTGATGATGTGAGATCGCGCCCGCTCAACCGGCGCGCACCCGCGAGCGAGCGGCGCGGCGTTTCATGGCCCGGCGTTCGTCCTCACTCGTACCACCCCAGACACCGTGATCCTGGCCGGCGTCGAGCGCCCAGTTGAGGCACTGGTCCTTGACCGCACAGCTCTGGCAGATCTTTTTGGCGTCCTCGATCTGCTGGAGTGCGGGGCCGGTATTGCCGACAGGGAAGAACAGCTCCGGGTCCTCTGTCAGGCAGGCTGCCCTGTGGCGCCAGTCCATGAATGGCACTCCTTTTTTCGGCTAGATGATCTTTCGAGCGGATAGAACTTACTCCGGTCCACAGCAATAAACAACCCTGCCGCCCCGCAACAGAGCATGAAACCGTGGAATTCGGAGGTCACTTCAGTCGACCGGCTCCCTCTGAGGGAACGGCCGTGAACCATGAGGGGTCCAGGAATCCTGCCTTCTCAAAGGCATCCCGAATGGCTGATCCGATGTGTTCGGCCCGTCCTGTGGGGCACCATGCGATGATGCAGCCACCGAATCCTCCACCCGTCATCCGGGCCCCGAGTGCTCCCTGCGCCAAGGCCGTCTCCACGGCGAGATCGATGGTCGGGACCGTGATCTCGTAGTCATCGCGCATGGATGCGTGGGATTCGTTCAACAGGGAGGCAATCCCGGCCAGGTTCCCCTTAACCGCGAGTTCCAGGGCGGCGCGGGTTCGATCATTCTCGGTGACCACGTGCCGGACCCGCTTGCGCATCCGCTCGTCGGGAAGCCTCGCCAGGGCTGCATCCAGGTTCGTGACGTCGCGCAGCGCCCTGATCCCGAGGATCGCGGCGGCCTGCTCGCACGTCGCCCGGCGTTCCCCGTACTCCCCGTCCACGTGGCTGTGAGGGGTACGGGTGTCGAGCACCAGGATCTCGACCCCCTGCTCGCGCAGCGGCAGGGGCACCTCGGCGGTCTCGAGCGTGCGGCAGTCCATGAAGAGTCCGTGACCTGCGTGGCAGAGGGTGCTGGCGGCCTGGTCCAGGAGGCCGGTCGGGGCGCCCACGTAGGCGTTCTCCGCCCGCTGCGCCAGCCGTGCACGCTCCATGGGAGCGATCTCCAGGCCGAAGAGGTCGCAGGCGGCAGCCATCACCGCGCACTCGATCGCTGCGGAACTGGACAGACCCGCCCCGAGAGGCACATCCGAGGTGAGCACCAAGTTGACCGCTCCCACCTGGTGTCCCGCCTCGCGCAGTGCCCACAGCACCCCGGCCAGGTAGGCCGCCCAGCCCCCGCCGCCGGGATTGAGATTCGACAGTGGAAGTTCCACGGTTTCCGAGAGATCCATGGCGTGCATGACGATCAGGTCGTCGTCGCGATGCCCCGCTGCGACGAGGGCGCGCTGTTCCAGCGCGAAGGGCAGAACGAAACCGTCGTTGTAGTCGGTGTGTTCGCCGATCAGGTTCACCCGTCCGGGGGCGAACCAGATTCCCTCCGGTACGGAACCCATCAATTTCCGGTAGCAGGTGGTCAGTTTCTCAACGGTATCCATGGCTCACCATCTTCCTCGAGTCCCGGGTCTTGCTGGTCGGGTGAGAATCCCGGTGGCGGAGGCGTGCCCATCACCGGGAAACATCGTCCTCACGCCCCGAAAGCGCTGTTCATCAGATCCGTGGTCTGCTGCTGGTGAACCTTCATGGAACCGACCGACGGGGCGGAGGACCATGGTCGTGCCACCCGGTGCATGCGCAGCGGGATGTCGGTGTGGTTAGCCACGGAATTCGGCAGGTGCACGGAGATGAACGGCCACGGCCCCTGGTTGGCGGGCTCGTCCTGGACGAACCGGATGTCGGTGACGTGACGGTAGCGTTCCAGCACCTTGGCCATCTCGGCTCCGGGCAGCGGATAGAGGCGCTCCAAGGAGATGATTGCCACTTTGCCGTCGAGACCGAACTTCTCCCGGCTGGTCACGAGCTCCCAGCGGATCTTGCCGGAACAGATCAGCAGGCGGGTGACCTCGGACGGATCCGTGATCGTCGGGTCGTCCAGCACCGGATGCCAGGCCCCCGAGGTGAACTCCTCCGGCAGCGAGGCAGCCGCCTTGCTGCGCAGCATCGATTTCGGGGTGGCCACCACGACCGGACGGTGGTAGTTCACGTAGGCGTGCTGGCGCAGCAGGTGGAAATAGCTTGCTGCCGTCGACGGCTGGCTGACGGCGAGGGCGTTCTCGGCGCACAGCTGCAGCCAGCGTTCGATGCGTGCGGAGCTGTGGTCCGGGCCCTGCCCCTCGAAGCCGTGCGGCAGCAGCAGCACCACACCGGACTTCTGGTCCCACTTCGCCTGCCCGGACACGACGAACTCGTCGGCGATGATCTGGGCGCCGTTGGCGAAGTCTCCGAACTGCGCCTCCCACAACACCAGGGCGTCCGGCCGGGCCACGGAGTAGCCGTACTCGAAACCCATGGCAGCGTACTCGCTGAGCAGCGAGTCGTAGACATCGAAGGTGGCCTGGTCGTCGCTCAGGTGTTTCAGGGGCACCCAGGCCTCGTTGGTGACGCGGTCGACGATGGCCGCGAACCGTTGCGAGAAGGTCCCGCGGCGCGAATCCTGCCCGGTCAGCCGGACGGGCCGCCCCTCCATCAGCAGCGAACCGATGGCGAGCAGCTCGGCCGTCGCCCAGTCGATGGGGCCGTTGAGAATCTGATCGGCACGGCGTTTCAGCTGGGGCAACACCTTCGGATGGGGGGTGAAACCCTCCGGGAGCCTGGTGTGCACCTCGCTGATTCGGTGCAGCATCTCCGGTGTGATCTCGGTGAGCCGGTGCCCCTGTTTCGTCGGATAGTAGGGCACCCTCGTGTACTCCTCGATCACCGCGTCGGTGTTCTTGGCATCACGGGCCTCCTTGAACACGTTCTCCAGGCGGGCCCTGAACTTGTCCATCACGTCCTCGGCGTCGGACATGGAAATGTCTCCGCGTCCGATCAGGGCCTCGGTGTACAGGCGCCTGACGGAGCGTTTCTGCTCGATCAGGTCGTACATCTTGGGCTGCGTGAAGCTCGGGTCGTCGCCTTCGTTGTGGCCGCGGCGCCGGTAGCAGACCAGGTCGATCACGACATCCTTGTGGAACTGCTGTCGGTAGGTGAAGGCCAGTCGGGCGGCCCGAATGCAGGAATCGGGGTCGTCGCCGTTGATGTGCAGCACCGGGGCGGAGATGGCCTTGGCGACGTCCGTGCAGTAGGTGGAGGTGCGCGACTCGATGGGGGCCGTGGTGAATCCCACCTGGTTGTTGACCACGATGTGGATGGTGCCGCCGGTCTTGTAGCCGCGCAGCTGGCTCATCTGCAGGGTTTCGAAGATGACCCCCTGGCCGCAGAAGGCCGCATCGCCGTGCAGGAGAAGCGGCAGCACCGGGAAGTCGTCGCCACCGACCATGTCCTGTTTCGCCCGGGCGATTCCTTGGAGAACCGGGTTGACCGCTTCCAGATGGGATGGATTGGCCGCGACGGAGGCCTTGATGGTGGCCCCGTTGTTGGCGACGAACTTGCCCTCCGAACCCAGGTGGTACTTGACGTCACCGGTGCCGGAGACGTCGATGGTGCCTGCGAACTCGTGGAAGATCTGGGCGTAGTCCTTGCCGACGATGTTCGACATCACGTTGAGGCGGCCGCGGTGCGGCATACCTATGCACACCTCGTCGAGTTGTTCGTTCGCGGCCTGCTGGCAGATCTCGTCCAGCAGGACGATAACGGATTCACCGCCCTCCAGGGAGAAACGTTTCTGTCCGACGAACTTGGTCTGCAGGAAGGTTTCGAAGACCTCGGCCTCGTTCAGTTTGTCGAGGGCGTGCATGTGCTCCTGGTGGGTTAGGGCCTGGTGGGGCACCTCGATGCGGTCCTGGAACCACTTGCGCTGCTGGGGATCCGCGATGTGCATGTACTCGACGGCCACGGTGCGGCAGTAGGAGTCCTGCAGGATTGCGAGGATCTCCCGCAGCGAGCGGTAGACCCTTTCCTGTCCGCCGAAGGAGCCGACGGCGAACTCACGGTCCAGATCCCAGATGGACAGGCCGTGGGTTTCCAGCCGCAGGTCCTCGTGTGAGCGTTGCCGGTACTCCAGCGGGTCGGTGTCGGCCACCAGGTGTCCCACCGAGCGGTAGGCGTTGATGAGTTCCAGCACCCGTCCCTGCTTCGCAACCTGGTTCTCGCGGTGGGTAGAGATGTCGACACTCCAGCGCAACGGCTCGTACGGGATACGCAGGGCCTCGAAGATCTTGTCGTAGAAGCCCTGCTCCCCGAGCAGCAGCTGGTGGATGATCTTCAGGAACTCGCCCGACTGGGCACCCTGGATCACGCGGTGGTCATAGGTGGAGGTAAGCGTCGTGATCTTGGAGATGCCGAAGTCGTCGACGTGGAACAGCGAGGTCCCCTGGAACTCCGCGGGATAGTCGATGTTCCCGACACCGAGGATCATTCCCTGACCGTTCATCAGCCGGGGCACGGAGTGATTCGTCCCGATGCCCCCGGGATTGGTGATGGTGGCGGTGGTACCGGCGAAATCGGCCACCGTGAGCTCCCCGGCGCGCGCCTTGGCGATGATCTTTTCGTAGTCTGCCCAGAACTGTGCGAAATTGAGCTTTTCGCATCCCTTGATGTTGGGAACCAAGAGCTGGCGGGTGCCGTCCGGTTTCTTGAGGTCGATGGCGATTCCCAGGTTGATCGCGGGGTTTTCGATCAGCGTCGGCTTGCCGTTGATGACGTCGTAGGAATTGTTCATCGCGGGCACGGCCTTCAGGGCCTGGATCATCGCGTAGGCGATCAGATGGGTGAAGCTGACCTTGCCGCCCTTGGAGGTTTTCAGGAAGTTGTTGATCCCGGTGCGCTGATCGATCACGAGTTTCATGGGCACGGAACGCACGGATGTGGCGGTGGGCACGCTCAGTGAGGCGTCCATGTTCTTGGCCGTGCGCATCGGGGCGCCGCGAAGTACGGTCAGGCGGGGTGCCACCGCGGAGGGCTCGGGCCGCAGCGACGGGTTCGGTGCGTTGGCCGATAGGCCGGCCCCGGTGCCCGGGGTGGAGGGGGATTCCCTGGTGGGTTTGACCGATTCCACCATCGGTTGGTTTCCCTCCTGCCGGGGAGTGCGCTCCTGCGGGGGAGGGGTGGGACGATCATCCCGCGCTGGGGGAGTGGGTGTGGGGGCCGTGTTCGTGGGGATGGGCTTGTCCTTGAAGAAGGCCTGCCACGATTCGTCCACGGATGAGGGATCCTTTTCCCAGGCATCCCGCATCTCGTCGATCAACCAGGAGTTTGCTCCAAATGCATCGTGTGAGTCAGGTGTCGACATCTTCGCCAGTGGCCGCTGCCACAATCCCCTTACTTGAGACTACTGCTTGGGCGTCAGGCTTCTTCGCCCGAGGATCAGCTTAGCGAATCCCGGCCGGGACGACCGGGGTGAGGGCGGGACGTGGCGCGCCACGCGAGTCCCGCCGTGAATCCCGCCAGGATCACGAGAAGCACGTTGCGCGCCACCAGGGTGGAGGACTCGAAACCGGATCCGTTGGGGATCGCCATGATACCTAGGGTTCCCCAAGGATAGGTGTACTGGGTGAGTAGCGCGATGATCACCAAACCGATCGCCAGAACCCGGCGGGGGCGTTTCAACCACGGGCTGGAACCGAGAGCGAGCAGGGCCGCCAGCGGCCCCGCCAGCCACTGGACGTACTGCGTGGACAGGGTTTTGTTCGAGATCACGGTGGCGAGCACCACGGCGAGCACCGACAACAGGATGGCCTGGGTCAGGTGCTCGTCGCTCGAGCGGAAATTGCGGAGCAGTCTCCACGTGAGCGCCACGGTGAGCAGGATCGAACCGGCGGTGAGGAGAGTCGACAGCCCGAGCAGGGGATCGATGCCCGGCCCACGGAACTCGATGGCGTTGTACTTGCTGAGCTCAACCCGCCAGGCGGGATTGGCGGTGAACGTTCGCAGGAAGATGAGCGGGGTCGCTGGGACGGATTCCATCTGGAGCCCTCGGCTCGACTGCCAGGTCAGAGGGGACGCCGAGCGGGCCCATCCGCCGATCAGCAAAGACGCGAGCCCCAGGGTGAACCCGGTTGCGGCGAAGCCGATCAGGCGGCATCGTCCCCTGCCCGCGTGCAGGGGGGCAGGGGCGGACATCGGGGCGATCAGCAGGGCGGGCCAGAGTTTTATCGCCGCGCCGAGGCCGATCAGGGCGCCCGAGGTGGCGGGGTGGCGGTTGAGCCACAGGCATGCGAGGGCAACGGCGGCTGCGGTCAGCATGTCGAAGCGGAACCACACGATGGGGCCGCAGGCCCCTATGAACAGGATCCAGAAAACTGAGGCACCCACCGAGCCGTGCTTGAACAGCATCGTCGCCACGAGACCGTCGAGCAGGAGCATCGACAGTGCGAAGACCGGCAGCCAGGAATTGAACGCGGTGCTCCTGTAGGGCAGGGACGCGGTGAACCAGACGGCGACGAGCAGGACAGCCAGGGCGGCGCCCCCCAGGAGAGCGAACCGCTTGTGGCCCCAGGCCCACAATGCGGTGAGGAGGGCGATACCGATCAGCGCCCCTCCCACCAGGATCAGCGGCAGCCACCAGGGGTGGCCGCTCCCGAGGGTGTAGAGCAGCTCCAGGAACCAGACGGCGGGAAGGGGATACTCCACCATCACTCCGGAACCGGCCAGTGCCGTCGTGCACTTCAGGTCATGGCTGCCGTCGCCCAGCAGGCACCAGAGCCAGTACCCGTAATAGCTGATGTCGTTCTGGACGAAGGTGACCTGGGGAATCTTCCACAACACCACGTTGAATGCGCGGGTGACCGCGAACACGAAGGCCAAGGTCATGGCCCACATCGTGCGGTGTCCCCTCCTGGCGGGCGCTGTTGTGGTTTCGGTCAAGCACGGACTCCCTGGAGTTATGGGCCCGCCGGTAGGTCCGGCCGTGAAGCGCCCCCGCGAGGATTCGAACCTCGGCACCCGCCTCCGGAGGGCGGTGCTCTATCCCCTGAGCTACGGGGGCTTCGACGTCCGACAGGCTAGCATGAACCCGAAGTTCCGGGGCAACTCGGCGATTTCTCAGGACACCGTGGAACTCCGGATGCTGATCCCGGTGGGGCATCACCAGTTTCGCGTGTTTCGCGCCGGACTCCAGGAGCTTGCGGATCATCGGCTCCCCCGGCGAGTGCTCCTCGGCGTTCGGTCTCGAGGGCCACCGAGGTCAGGGAGATGGCCGGGCTGCGCGCGAGGAATGGTGCCGTCGATGGTGCGACGGCCCGCTCTCCCGGGACTGCGATTCGGCTGGACCGCGCCAGGGTCAGAGCGTCGAGCGCGGCCAGGGCGTTGCCCACGAAAAGTGCGGTGGGACGCGGCCCGGGGGCTCCCAGGAGACGATCGGCGGCTGTGAAACCCTCGTAGTCGGTGGTGTCACACGGTTCCACCACGATGTACCCGGCCAGCTCCCGGGAAAACATGCGTTCCTCGTGGATCCGGCGTCGGATCGGGAAGGCGCCAGTCTTCCTGGCCGAGATCTCGTCATCCGAGACGCGGGGCCGGATAGTCGCGCGCAACGAGTTCATGATCGTTTTCGGCCGGTTCCTGGCCTTCGTCATCAATGCGGTCATTCACAACTACTGGGGGAGCAGCAACGGACGCTGGTGCGTGATGCTTCTGGTGGCCGTGCTGTCCGCGTTCGGCCTGTTCTTCGAGGTGCCACGGGTGGTGAAGGTGTTTCCGCAGGCGCGTGATGATCATCCTGGGCTTCTGCCTGCCGATCTTCTTCCACGTCCTGGTCGGACTTTCCACCCAGTTCGTTCCCGACGAGTTCCGCGCCCACGGGGAGCAGACAACCCGGAATCCTGCCCAACGCGCCCGTTTTGTGGGGCGTGCCGGAGTTTCATCGGCCCCGGCACGCCCCATCTGGCAAGCTTTGACCTCATGACCCACGCTCACATCGCCGGCTCGATCCATGCCGACGTAGCCAAAACAGGGCCGCAGTGGCTCACGTTGCCCGAGAACCTCAACCAGCTGCGTGCGGAACTGTGGCCCGCAGGAACCGAGCGGGATGGGTTGGGCCGTATCGTGATCGGTGGGGTCCCCCTGACGCAGGTCGCGGCCGAGCAGGGCACACCAGCCTACGTGATCGACGAACAGGACTTCCGCGACAGGGCGCGGGCCTTCCGCGACCACTTCGCCGGATGGCGGGTCTACTACGCGGGAAAGGCCCTGCTTACCCGGGCGGTGGCGCGCTGGGTGGCCGAGGACGGGCTCCACATGGACGTGACGACCATGGGGGAGATGCGGATCGCCCTGTCCGGGGGGATGCCTGCGGAGCGGCTCGGGTTCCACGGCAACAACAAGTCGGCGGAGGAGATCCGTTTCGCCCTGGAGCAGGGGGTTGGGCGCATCATCGTCGACTCCTTCCACGAGATAGACCGCATCGAGACCGCCTGCCGGGAGCTCGGGAGGAAGGCCCATGCGTTGGTGCGGGTCACCACCGGGGTGGAAGCCCACACGCACGAGTACATCGCCACGGCCCACGAGGACCAGAAATTCGGTCTGTCCATCCTCGGGGGCCACGCCCTCGCGGCGCTGGTGCGGTGCCAGTCGTCGCCCTTCATCGAGCTGCGCGGCATCCACAGCCACATTGGTTCCCAGATCTTCGAGACCCACGGCTTCGAGGTGGCGATCCGTCGCACGCTGCGGCTGGCGGAGCAGTTCCGTGTCGCCACCGGGGTGGAACTGGCGGAACTGGACCTCGGGGGCGGATTCGGAATCGCGTACACGGAGGCCGATTCACCCATGCCAACCGATGTCCTCGCCCGGGCCTTCGAGGACATTCTCGACCACGAGTGCCGGGGTTTCGGATTGAAACGCCCCCAGCTCAGCATCGAACCGGGCCGCGCCATCTGTGGTCCGGCTGGGGTGGCCCTGTACGAAGTCGGGACCGTGAAGGCGGTGGAGCTGGAGAATGGGCGTTCGCGCACCTACGTCTCCGTCGACGGGGGTATGAGCGACAACATCCGCCCTGCCCTGTACGCCGCCGAGTATTCCTGCGCCCTGGCGAACCGGACCTCGGAGGCCGACCCCGTGCTCGCGCGGGTCGTCGGGAAGCACTGCGAGGGAGGCGACATCCTGATCCGGGACGTCTTCCTGCCCAAGGACATCCACCCCGGGGACCTGATCGCAGTCCCCGGCGCCGGGGCGTATTGCCGATCGATGGCCAGTAACTACAATCAGGTTCCGAAACCGCCCCTGCTGGCGGTGCGCCGGGGGGAGACACGAACGCTTCTCAGGCGGGAAACCCTGGAAGACCTGATGCGACTTGACGTAGGGGAGTGAACATGGCTGAGGAAACTTCGCCATTGAAGGTGGCGCTGCTCGGCGCCGGTGTGGTGGGTTCCCAAGTGGCCCGGATACTGAGCCAGGAGGCGGAATCCTTGCGTCAGCGCATCGGCCGGCCCTTGGAACTCGTCGGGATCGGGGTGCGCCGGCTTGACGTGGAACGTCCCGGAATCGATCCCGGCCTGTTCACCACGGATGTGCACGGCCTCGTCACGCGCGGCGACCTGGACCTGGTGGTCGAGGTGATCGGCGGCATCGAGCCCGCGCGGAACCTGCTAACCGAAGCCATGAATGCGGGGGCATCGGTGATCACCGCCAACAAGGCGCTGCTGGCTGAGGATCTGGCGCGGCTGAGTGCAACCGCCAAGAAGAACGGCGTCGACCTCTACTACGAGGCGGCGGTGGCGGGAGCAATCCCGATCATCCGGCCGCTCCGGGAATCCTTGGTCGGCGACGAGATCCGTGCGGTCATGGGGATCGTCAACGGCACCACCAACTACATCCTCGACCAGATGACCACCAATCATCTGAGCTTCGACGTGGCGCTGCGCCAGGCCCAGGAACTCGGTTTCGCGGAGGCCGATCCCACCGCCGACATCGAGGGCAAGGACGCGGCCGCGAAGGCCGCGATCCTGGCCGGTTTGGCCTTCCACACCGAGGTGCACAGTCCCGAGGTCTTCTGTGAGGGCATCTCCTCCGTCACGGAAGCCGACATCCAGGCGGCCGATCAGATGGGTTGCGTGGTGAAGCTGCTGGCCGTCGCCAAACTGGCCGACGACGACCGGGTCATAGTCAAGGTCCATCCCGCCATGGTCCCGAAGACCCACCCGCTGGCCTCCGTGTCCGGGGCGTACAACGCGATCTTCGTCGAGTCGGTCGAGGCCGGGCAGCTGATGTTCCTCGGCCAGGGGGCGGGTGGCGCTCCCACCGCATCCGCGGTCATGGGTGACGTGGTCACCGCGGCCCGCAACCGGGTGCGGGGAACCGCCGGTCATCTCGGGACCGGATACACCAAACGTGAGGTCGCTCCCATCGGAGACGCGACCAGCCGTTACTACATCCGTTTCCAGGTGGAGGACAAACCGGGTGTGCTGGCCAAGTGCGCCACGATCTTCGGCGCCCACCGGGTTTCCCTGCAAACCTGCCAGCAGTCCTATCTGGAAGGCCTGGGTCGCACCGACGGATTCACCGCGGAGCTGAACTTCATGACCCACGACGCGCGTGAACAGGATCTCCAGGACGTCGTAGCGGCGCTTCGGGAGGCCCCCTTCATCGGGGACTCCATCGACTACATGCGCATCGAGGGCAAGTGAGGCTCACCGTACGTGTCCCGGCGACCACCGCCAATCTGGGGCCGGGATTCGACTGCATCGGGTTGGCGGTGAACTGGTTCGACGAACTGACCCTGGAGGTTTCGGACACCGGGGGGATCAGCATCGAGGTGACCGGTGAGGGCGCCCATCAGGTGCCACGCGACGAATCCCATCTCGTGGTGGCCACGCTGCTGCACGCCCTGCGCCAGTGGGGCGTGGCCCCGCCCGGCGGGTTGGTCCTGAGGGCACACAACACGATCCCGCACTCGCGTGGGCTCGGTTCCTCCGCTGCCGCCATGGTGGCGGGCTGCGCGCTCGCGCACGGTATCGCCTTTCCCGGCAAGGAACTGGACCGGGCCGAACTGACCCGGATCTCCAGTCTTCTTGAGGGGCATCCCGACAACGCGGGCGCGGCGGTCTGGGGCGGTGCGATCCTGGCCTGGCTGGATGGGGAACGGGTGGAACTGATCCGGCTACGACCCGCGGAGGGGCTGCGGTGCCTCGCATTCGTCCCCGATCTGGAGGTCCTCACCGCGGGTGCCAGGGCGGTGCTGCCCGATGTGGTCGCCCGGAGGGACGCCGTGGCCCAGGCGATCGCGGCTGCTTCCCTGCCCTTGGCCCTTGAGCAACGCCCCGATCTGCTACTGCCCGCCACCAGGGACCGGCTGCACCAATTCCACCGTTCCGAACTGATGCCGGCATCCTGGACACTGCTTCGGAGGCTGCGGGAAGTGGGGGTGCCTGCGACAATCTCCGGGGCGGGACCGACCGTGTTCGCGGTCGGGATGGAGTACCAGCTGGCGGCGTCGGAAACCGTCGAACACGAGGGGTTCCGGCGTCACGACCTCGGGATCGGTGGGGGAGTGCAACTCCTGGACTGAGACGGCCGGGTCCAGGCGTGGCGCCGGTGTTCCGCCCCGGGGCGCGCGACTGATTGGGCAGCCGGAGGGTTCTTCCGCAGAGTTGATCCCCGCCGTCGGCGCTCCCTATCCGCGGAACCTTCCAATTCGGTGCTTTGGAAACGACCCGGGGCCCTTTGCTGTAACGCCCGGTGGGGAGAAGCCGTGGTTTCGTGTTATTATTTCCGCAGTCACCTGAACGGCGCCGGTGGCGGATTCTTTTACCACCGTGAAATGAGCGCCTTGACTACACACTTCACCGGCTGAGCATTTCCCCACGCCACCGGTTTCCTGAGCAAGGAAGGCATTCCGTGACCGAATCCGGTTCCAACTCCCTGGCAGACCTGAAGCTCCCGGAGCTCAAGAAGATGGCAGCCGGGATGGGCATCAAGGGCACCTCCGCGATGCGCAAGGGCGATCTGATCGCCGCCATCTCCGGCGGGGTCAACGTCCCGGCCAGGCCCGAGCACCCGACCCGTACCTCGCGCCCCAGGAAGACGGCCGACGCCGAGCCGCAACTTCCGGTGGAAGTGCCGGAGCGCCCAGCACCCGAGCCCTCCGAGGCGGAAAAGGCGGATCCCGGGTCTCCCGCCCAGCAATCCCAGCCGCGGGCGGAGAACGAAGGCCTAAGCCGCAACCGGCGTCGCCGTGAACGCAACAAGGAACGCGATCGCGCGGCCCAAGAGGCGACGAACGAGGAGGTCGGGGAACGGCTTGCCGCGGCACTCGGCCAGACCAGCGCCCCCAACACCGCCCCGGTCCTCGCTCCCGCCAGTGCAGGGGCGGGCCGTTTCGAGGAGGACAACGAGGGTGGCCGCCGTGGACGGCGTCGCCGCAACCGCGACCGCCAGAACCGCCGTAACCGCGGCTCCGGTGGTATGGATCGTTTCGAGAACGAACCCACGGTCTCCGAGGACGACGTGCTCGCCGCTGTTTCCGGGATAGTCGATATCCTCGACAACTACGCCTTCGTGCGCACCACCGGGTACCTTCCCGGCCCCAACGATGCCTACCTGCCGCTGGCCATGGTGCGCCGTTTCGGGTTGCGGCGGGGCGACGTGATCGTCGGCGCCATTCGCACCCCCCGGGAGGGTGAGCGCAAGGAGAAGTACAACCCGCTGGTGCGGATCGACTCCGTCAACGGAGACGATCCGGAGAAGGCCAAGCAGCGTCCCGAGTTCGCGAAACTGACCCCCCTCTACCCCCAGGAGAAGCTTCGCCTCGAGACGGTCAACACGCAGCTGACCGGCCGCGTCATCGACCTGGTGGCCCCGATCGGCAAGGGACAGCGAGGCCTGATCGTCTCCCCGCCCAAGGCCGGCAAGACGATGGTGATGCAGGCCATCGCGAACGCGATAGCCGCGAACAACCCCGAGGTCCACCTCATGGTGGTTCTCGTCGACGAGCGTCCCGAAGAGGTCACCGATTTCCAGCGCACCGTATCCGGTGAGGTGATCGCATCCACCTTCGACCGTCCCGCCGAGGATCACACCGTGGTCGCGGAACTGGCCATCGAACGCGCGAAACGCCTCGTCGAACTCGGCCATGACGTGGTGGTCCTGCTCGACGGCATCACCCGCCTGGGCAGGGCGTACAACCTGGCCGCCCCGGCCTCCGGGCGTATCCTCTCCGGTGGCGTCGACTCCGCGGCCCTCTACCCGCCCAAGAAGTTCTTCGGGGCGGCCCGCAACATCGAGAACGGCGGCTCCCTGACCATCCTGGCCACCGCCCTCATCGAGACCGGATCCCGGATGGACGAGGTCATCTTCGAGGAGTTCAAGGGCACGGGCAACATGGAGCTCAGGCTCGCCAGGCAGCTTGCCGACAAGCGGATCTTCCCCGCGATCGACGTGGACGCCTCCGGAACCCGCCGCGAGGACCTGCTGCTCGGCCGCGACGAGTTGAACATCATCTGGAAGCTGCGGCGCGCGCTCTCCGGTCTCGACGACCAGGCCGCCCTGGAGACCCTGCTGGCCAGGATGCGCAAGACGCAGAACAATCACGAGTTCCTGCTCAGCGTCCTGAAGACCACCCCGGCCCAGGACGGCTGAGCCGTCAGCGCCGGAGCTGTCGGGATCGTTTTGATTCGACGGCATCGGCTGGCACAATTGCACGCTGTGCCGGTTCACGCCCACCGATGGTGTGGCGACCCGGGAAGAACACACGTCTAGGAGAAGAACATGAAGCAGGGTATCCACCCCGATTACGTCGAGACGAAGGTTCACTGCACCTGCGGAAACACCTTCACCACCCGCAGCACCTCGAAGAAGGGGGCCCTGAACGCCGACGTGTGTTCCGAGTGTCACCCCTTCTACACCGGCAAGCAGAAGATCCTCGACACCGGTGGCCGCGTCGCCCGTTTCGAGCGCATGTACGCCAAGAACAAGAAGAAGTGAGTTCGCGGAGCCTGCGAAATTGTTTGAGAACGCGGATCCCCTGATCGCCGAATACGATCAGCTCGAGGTTCAACTGGCAGACCCCGCGACGCACGCCGACCCGGTGCTGATGCGCCGGGTCGGTCGTCGTTATGCGGCGCTGCGTCCCGTGGTCGAGGCCCTGGCCCTGTACCGCGGGTTGGCGGCCGACCGGGAGGCGGCACTCGAACTCGCGGAGCAGGATCCCGCGTTCGCGGAGGAGGCCGGGGCGCTCGGGGCGCAGCTGGAGGAGACCGCGGCGCGGCTCACCCGGCTGTTGGCCCCGAGGGATCCGAACGACGACGCCGACGCGATTCTCGAGATCAAGTCGGGGGAGGGCGGTGAGGAGTCCGCGCTGTTCGCGGCCGATCTGTTGCGCATGTACCAGCGGTACGCGGAACAGGTCGGCTGGCACCTCGAGGTGCTGGACTCCCAGGCCACTGATCTCGGCGGATTCAAGTCGGTGACGGTGGCCGTCAAGGGAACCGGCGTCGATGGGGTAGGACCTTACGGTCGGCTCAAGTTCGAGGGTGGGGTGCACCGGGTGCAACGCGTTCCCGTCACCGAGACCCAGGGTCGCATTCACACCTCCGCAGCCGGTGTGCTGGTCTCCCCGGACATCGAGCCAGAGGAATTGGAGATCAGCGAATCCGACCTCAGAATCGACGTGTTCCGCGCATCCGGGCCCGGCGGCCAGGGGGTGAACACCACCGACTCGGCGGTCAGGATCACCCATCTCCCGACGGGGGTGGTGGTGAGCTGCCAGAACGAACGTTCCCAGCTGCAGAATCGCGAACAGGCGATGCGCCTGCTGCGTTCCAGGCTGGCCGCCATCCGGGAGGCGAAGGCCGCGGAGGCGGCGTCCGCCGCCCGCAGGTCGCAGGTGCGCACGGTGGACCGTTCCGAGCGGATCCGCACCTACAACTTCCCGGAGAACCGTTTCGCCGACCACCGGATCGGTTTCAAGGCCCACAACCTGGACCTGGTCCTGGCGGGGGCCCTGGCGCCCGTGCTCGACGCGCTTGCCGAGGCCGACCTGGCCGAACGGCTTTCCGGACCAGGCCGATGAGGGCTTGGGACCTGGTGTTGGAGGTCTCGGAGCAGCTGGCGGAGGCTGGCGTCACCACTCCGGCGGCCGATGCCCGTTGGCTCGTCTGCCACGCCCTGGAATGCGACTCGGCGGCGCTGATCCTCCGGGACGCCTCACCCGGGGACCGCGACCGGGTGGCTGGTTTTGTGGCGCGGCGGAAAACCGGGGAACCGGTCCAGCACATCACGGGCCGGGCTCCGTTCCGCTACGAAACCCTCGATGTGGGACCCGGGGTGTTCATACCGCGTCCCGAAACGGAACTGCTGGTGGACGAGGTGCTCGCGCACTTGGCGGGCCTGCCCGCGGGGAGACACCGTGTGGTTGAACTGTGCGCCGGGTCGGGGGCCATAACCCGGAGCCTCGCGAGGGAACGTGGTGGCCTGGAGCTGCACGCCGTGGAGCGTTCCTCCGACGCGTGGCCCTGGCTGCTGCGGAACCTTGAGGGCCTCGGGGTGGACTGTCGCAGGGAGGACATGTCCGAGGCCTTCCACGATCTCGATGCCCGGGTGGATGTCGTGGTGGCGAACCCGCCCTATGTTCCCACCGGCCTGCGTGGCCGGCTCCCGGCGGAGGTGACCCACGACCCGGCCGAGGCGCTGTTCGGTGGTGAGGATGGGCTGGAGGCCATCCGGGTAGTCCACTCGGTGGCGCGCAGGCTCCTGGCGCCGGGAGGCCTGGTGGCCATGGAACACGACCAGTCGCACGCCGAGCAGGTCCGGGGAATCTTCTCCGACGGTTTCTCCGAGATCCGGACGGTACGCGACCTGGCAGGGTACCCCCGGCACCTCGTAGCCAGACGTGGCAGGATTGGCGGGTGAGTGAAACCGGGTCGAGGACGCTGCTCCTCGAGTTTGAAGCCGATACCGCCCTCGAGACCGCCCGGGAAGCGGTCGCGGAGGGGCAGTGTGTCGTCTTCCCAACCGACACCGTTTACGGGATCGGGTGTGCCGCATTCGACGCCAAGGCGGTAACGGGGCTGCTGGAGGCGAAGAAACGGGGAAGGGACATGCCGCCGCCGGTGCTGATAGCGGAGGCGTCGATGCTGCGTGCCCTCGCCGGTCAGGTCCCGGAGGCAGCCAGGAAACTGGTTGCACGGTTCTGGCCGGGGGCGTTGACCATCATCGTCAAGGCGCAGCGATCGCTTCCCCTTGACCTGGGGGAGACCCGGGGAACGGTTGCCGTCCGGGTTCCCGACCACGACCAGGCCCGCGCCCTGCTGCGTCGCACGGGGCCCATGGCCGTGAGTTCGGCGAACGTTTCCGGGCAGCCGGCCGCCACCACCGCCGGGGAGGCCCGCCGCATGCTGGCCGAGGCCGTCGCGGTCTATCTGGATGGCGGGAGGGCACCAGGGGGGAAGGCCTCCACGATCATCGACTTCACCGGCGACGAACACGGGCGGGTTCTCCGCCAGGGGGCGATCGATCTCGAGGAGCTCCGCGAGGTGGTGCCGGAGCTGCAGGCTGGCTGATGCGCGAATACCTTCTCGTGCTACTGGTCGCCACCGCCGCCACCTACCTGTTCGCGGCGGTGTGCCGTCAACTGGCCCTGCGCTGGAACGCGGTGGCGAAGGTGAGGGCGCGTGACGTACACACCAGCCCCAAACCCTATTTCGGCGGGCTCGCGATGTTCGGCGGACTGGTCGTCTGCCTGATACTCGCCGTGAACATGCCGTTCCTGTCGCGTTTCGCCACGGTCGGGCACGACGCCCTGGTGGTGCTCCTGGCGAGCGGTCTGATCTGCGCTGTCGGGCTGGTCGATGACGTGGTCGAGCTGAGTCCAGTCGTGAAATTCGGTGGCCAGGTGCTGGCCGCGGGGGCGGCCGTGCTGGGAGGGGTTCGCATCTACTGGATCCCCCTGCCGAACGCTGTGCTGGCCCTCGACGACGCCAGCAGCATCCTGATCACGGTCATCTTCATCGCGGTGTGCGCCAATGCCGTCAACTTCGTCGATGGGCTGGACGGGCTGGCCGCCGGGTTGGTGGCGGTCGGGGCGGGGGCGTTCTTCGCCTACTCGTACGTGCTCGCCTACGAACAGGACCTGGCCCGGGCCACGACGGCGAGCCTGCTGACCGTGGCCACCCTCGGCATCTGCCTCGGGTTCCTCGGCCACAACTTCCAGCCGGCGCACATGTTCATGGGGGATGCCGGATCCATGCTGCTGGGATTCCTGATGGCGATGAGCGCCATCTCTTTCACCGGCCAGGTGGATCCGAGCGCCCTCAGCCGGGATCACGACGACGTCCTGCCCGCTCTGCTCCCGGTGCTGCTGCCGTTCGCCACGATGGCCCTGCCCCTGAGCGACCTGATCCTGGCCTGGATCCGTCGCACAGCGCGGGGCCAGCACCCGTTCAAGGCCGACAAGCATCACCTGCACCACAGGCTGGTGGCCCGGGGACATTCGCAGCGCGGGGTCGTGTTCATCATGTGTTCCTGGGGTGCGTTGATAGCGGGTGGCCTGGTCTGCACGGTGCTCCTGAACCACCCCGCGACGTGGTGGGCCATCGGGGTTTTCTTCGTGCTGCTGGTGCTGGTCACCGTCATGCCCGTCAGGCGCGGATCCGGGGCGGCGAAACATGGCTGAACGCCGGGTCACAGGAGCCACCCGGCGGGCCCGGCAGATGATGATCGGCGGGCTCCTGACCGGACACGCGGCGGGGATCGCGGCGTGCGGCCTGGCCCTGGCGACCGGTTCCCGGGCGGCACTCATCGGGGCCGCGCTGGGATTCGCCGCGGTGGTCATCTTCTGCTCCGTGGGGCAGGCCGTCGAGGTCGTGGCCTGCGAGCTGGAACCCGTCCAAGGCCTCGGACTGGTGCTCGTGAGCTATGCGGTTCGCGTGGTGGGGGTCGGAGCCGGGATCTGGTTCGTGACGAGTCATCCGCAGCTCGGACCAGCGACGGACAGGAACTGGCTGGCGGCCGCGGTCATCGCAACGGTGCTCGCCTGGACAACGGGTGTGGTCGTGGTGGCGTCGCGGCAACGCGTACCCATTTACGACATTCACGACCAAGGCTGAAAGTGCGGCCTGGGAGGATGAAGGCAGGGGAGTTTTCCGCTAGGCTCACTCCCGACATGGGCACCAGACCAGAACCCGAGGAGAAGCCCCCTCAGCAACGGGGTACCGAGGACGGGATGGTCGTGCTCAGTTACATCCTGGCGGGTCTGCTCTTCTACGGAGGCCTGGGCTGGCTGGGTGATCATCTCTGGAAGACATCGTGGTTGCTGCCGCTGGGCCTGATCCTGGGCCTGGCCTGCAGCACATATCTGATCATCAAACGATATGGGAGCGGCACGTGAACCCTTGGCTTCTTCCGCTGGAGAGCGGTGGCGATGGCGGTTACACCCCGCCGAGCGTCAACGACTTCATCTTCGACACCCCCGTCATTCCCGGCACCCCCACCTGGATGAACAAGCCCTTCTGGCAGGCCGTCATAGCGGCTCTATTGGTGGTCCTGCTCTGGTGGCTGGCCTCGCGTCGCCTCAAGGTGCTGCCCCCCAAACGGCAGTTCCTCGCCGAGTACCTCTACGAATTCGTCCGAAATGGCATCGCCCGCGACATTCTCCACCACGACTACAGGCGTTTCCTGCCCTACCTGCTCGGCCTGTTCTCCTTCCTGCTGATCAACAACTGGTTCGGCGAGACCTTCGTGTTCATGCTCCCGACTTTCAGCAACGTCGGATTCGCCTACGGTCTGGCTTTCCTGTCCTGGTGTGTCTACGTCGGTGCGGGATTCCGCAAATTCGGCATCGGGTTTCTCAAGAAGGCGCTCATCCCGGAGGGCGTTCCGTGGTATCTCCTGTGGTTGATCATCCCGCTGGAGTTTCTCGCGACGTTCGTCACCCGCCCAGTCACGCTCGCCCTGCGTCTGTTCGCCAACATGTTCGCCGGGCACTTGGTGGTTCTGGTGTTCGTGGTCGGAGGCTCCTTCCTGTTGACCTTCCAGAACAACCTCATGTACAACGTCTCCGGTGCCGTTTCGGTGATGTTCAGTTTCGCGATCCTGTTCCTGGAGCTGTTCATCGGCGCATTGCAGGCCTACATCTTCACCGTCCTGACCGCCCAGTACGTGTCAACCTCAGTCTCAGAGGCCCACTGATTCGAAAAATCCGACTCCGTCACCAATCCCGGTGAGGAGCCATCCGAAAGGAAAACCATGCAGACCCTCCTGGAAATCAACGGTTCGCTCAACATGATCGGCTACGCGATCGCCACCATCGCCCCGGCCCTGGGCGTCGCTTGGATCTTCGCCTCCGTCATCAACGGAACCGCTCGCCAGCCCGAGGCGCGTGGTGCCATGATGAGCACCGCCTTCATCGGCTTCGCCGTCGTCGAGGCGCTCGCCATCATCGCCATTGCCCTGGCCTTCGTTCTTCAGTGAGGATTGACGTGGTTCCCGTGAATGGGGTGCTGCTCGAGTCCGGGATAGATCTCGGGCCGCTTCTGCCCCATCACCTGTCCGAGGTCGTGGTCGGCATCATCCTGATGCTGCTGGTGTTCCTCGTCATGTGGAAGGCCGTCGTCCCGGCCTTCGAGAAACTGTACGAGGAGCGTTACCAACGCATCGAGGGGGGAATCCGGCGGGCCGAGCAGGCCGAGTCCAAAGCGGAGGCGGCGCTGGCGGAGTACAACGACCAACTCAACTCCGCACGCGAGGAGGCCGCGAAGATCCGCGAGGAGGCGAAGAACACCGGGGCACAGATGCTGGCGGAAGCCCGGGAGCGGGCCAGCAAGGAGTCGGACCGCATTCTCGCCGCGGGCAGGGCCCAGCTGGAGGCCGAGCGTGCGCAGCTCCTGGCCGAGCTTCGCGCGGACATCGGTGGCCTGGCCACCACCCTCGCCGGCCGGATCGTCGGTGAGGCACTCACTGACGACGAGCGCGCCAACCGGACCATCGACCGCTTCCTGCAGGAACTGGAAACGGCAGGCACCCCCCGATGAAATCCCGCGACATCGCCCTCAGCGCCTTCGATCCGGTGGCGGATGCCATCCAGGTGGACGAAACCGCTGCCGATGAGCTGTTCGCAGTTGCCGATCTGCTCGAGGGCCAGCCTCCGCTGAGGCGTTCGCTGTCCGATCCCTCCGCGAGCGGGAGGGACCGGCAGGCGCTGGCCCGCAGACTCTTCGAGGGCCGGCTGGGGGCCGCCGCTCTTTCCGTGGTCACCGAGGTGGCCTACCGCCCCTGGCCCAGCGGGCGAACCATGATCGATGCCATCGAGCGGCAGGGTGTGCGCGGCCTGTTGCGTACCGCCAACGAGCGTGGGGAGCTGAAGCGCGTCCAGGAGGAATTGCACAGGTTCGCCCTGGTCATCGACGGTTCCCCGGAGCTCTCGGACGCGCTGCGCAACCGGGGAAGAGCTCTCGCAGATCGGCGCGCCCTGATCGCCCGGCTGCTGGCGGGCCGGGTGGCTCCCGTCACGGAGCGGCTCGCGTCGCGCGCGGCCGCTGCCCGTGCCCGCACGGTCCCGCTCACCCTCACCAGCTATCTGGCTCTGGCCGCAGACCTGGCGGGGGAGCGGATGGCGCGGGTCACCGTGGCCCGCCCCCTCGACGAGGGGCGCACCGAACGGCTTCGCAGGGCCTTGGAGGCTCAGGTTGGCGGTCCCGTCCTCCTGCAGATCACGGTGGACGAGAACGTGATCGGCGGCATGAGCGTCGATCTCGGGACGCACGTATTCGAATCAACCGTGGCCGGGCGGCTCGATGAGGCTCGCCGGCTCCTGAACTGACATCAAGCGATAAGCGAAAGTAGGACGCAATGGCTGAACTCACCATCAGTCCCGACGAGATCCGCAGCGCGCTGGACGAGTTCGTCTCGTCCTACCAGCCCGCCGCTGCCAGCATGACGGAGGTCGGCGTTGTCGTGACCTCCGGTGACGGCATCGCGCGCGTCGAGGGTCTGCCCTCGGCGATGGCGAACGAGTTGCTGCGTTTCGAGAACGGCACCATGGGCATCGCCCTCAACCTCGACGAGCGGGAGATCGGCGTGGTCGTGCTCGGCGACTCCGAGGGCATCGACGAGGGATCCACCGTGCACGGCACGGGCGAGGTGCTCTCCGTTCCCGTCGGCGACGGCTATCTGGGGCGCGTCGTCGACGCGATGGGCAATCCCATCGACGGGCTCGGTGAGATCAGGAACATCGAGGGCAGGCGCGCCCTGGAACTCCAGGCAGCCGGTGTCATGGACCGTCAGGAGGTCCGCGAACCCCTGCAGACCGGCATCAAGGCCATCGACGCGATGACCCCGATCGGCCGGGGACAGCGTCAGCTGATCATCGGCGACCGCAAGACCGGGAAGACCGCAATCGCGATCGACACGATCATCAACCAGAAATCTAACTGGGGGACCGGGGACCCGAAGCAGCAGGTCCGCTGCATCTACGTGGCCATCGGTCAGAAGGGCTCCACCGTCGCGGAGGTGCGCAGCACCCTTGAGGCGGCCGGGGCGCTGGAGTACACCACCATCGTGCACGCCCCGGCCTCCGATCCCGCGGGCTACAAGTACATCGCCCCCTACGCGGGGTCGGCCATCGGCCAGCACTGGATGTACCAGGGCAAGCACGTGCTGATCATCTTCGACGACCTGACCAAGCAGGCCGAGGCCTACCGTGCCATGTCCCTGCTGCTGCGTCGGCCCCCGGGTCGCGAGGCCTACCCGGGTGACGTTTTCTACCTGCATTCCCGCCTGCTGGAGCGTTGCGCCAAACTTTCGGACCGGTTGGGCGGGGGGTCGATGACGGGCCTGCCCATCATCGAGACCAAGGCCAACGACGTCTCGGCCTACATTCCCACCAACGTGATCTCCATCACCGATGGCCAGATCTTCCTCCAGTCGGACCTGTTCAACGCCAACCAGCGCCCGGCCATTGATGTCGGCATCTCGGTTTCCCGGGTCGGCGGTGCCGCGCAGGTCAAGGCGATGAAATCCGTGGCCGGATCCTTGAAGATCAACCTCGCCCAGTACCGCGACATGCAGGCCTTCGCCATGTTCGCCTCCGACCTGGACGCCGCGTCCCGCCAGCAGCTCGAGCGCGGTGCACGGCTCGTCGAGCTGCTGCGCCAGGGCCAGTACGCCCCCTACCCGGTGGAGGAGCAGGTCATCTCGGTGTGGGCCGGGGTCCAGGGGCACTTCGACGACGTCCCCGTGATCGACGTACTCCGTTTCGAGCAGGAGTTCCTGGATCATCTGCGGCACAACACCCAGGTGCTCCAGACGATCGCGGAGACCAAGCTGTTCGGCGACGACCTCAGAGAGGCCACGGAACAGGCCCTGGGCGAATTCAAGCAGCTGTTCCGCACTTCCGAGGGAACCCTGCTGGTCGAGGAGGAGCACACCCCGATCCCGGGCGAGGCGATCACCCAGGAGACGATCGTCCGCAAGAAGCGGGGTTGATGCCCGATGGCCAGCAGCCTGCGGGAACTCAGGCAGCGACGCAATTCCGTCGCCACCACCAAGAAGATCACCCGCGCCATGGAACTGATCGCGGCCTCCCGCATCGTGAAGGCGCAGCAGGCGGTTCGCGCCGCCATGCCGTACGCCGATGCCCTGGTGCACGCGGTCTCCGCCTTGGCCACCTACTCCCATGTCCTGGAGCATCCGCTGCTGCGTGACGTCGAGCCGCCACGCCGGTCGGCGGTGCTAGTCATCACGGGCGACCGGGGCCTGGCGGGCGCCTACTCCGCGAACGTGATCCGGGTGGCGGAGCAGCTGCGGGCGAAACTGTTGGAGGAGGGGCAGGAATGCTTGGTGTATGTGACCGGCAACAAGGGAGTCTCCTACTATGACTTCCGGCATCGCCCGGTGGAGCAGAGCTGGACGGGGTTCTCCATCGCGCCGCAGTACGCGCACGCCAAGGAGATCTCCGATGTCCTGATCGAACGGTTCCTGCTCCCCTACGAGGAGGGTGGTGTCGATCAGTTGCACGTCGTCGCGACCCGTTTCATGACGATGCTCACCCAGGAGGCGGTCACCCTGAGGCTGCTTCCCCTCGCGGTGGAGGAATCGGATGAGCCGGCGAGCGAGGGCGATGCCGTGCTGCCGCACTACGCCTTCGAGCCGACCCCCGAAGTGGTGCTGGACCAGGTGCTTCCGATGTACGTGACCAACCGGATCCATTCGATGCTGCTCCAGTCGAGCGCCTCGGAACTGGCCAGTAGGCAGCGCGCCATGAAGTCGGCGACGGACAATGCCCAGCAGCTGATCGAACGCCTGACCCGCGAGGCCAACCAGGCCCGTCAGGCGGAGATCACCCAGGAAATCTCTGAAATCGTCGGTGGCGCCGCGGCGCTCGCCGAGTCAGCCGGAAACGAGTGAGGTAAGACATGACTGCCACTGCACATTCGACCACCGCGGCAGGCATCGGCCGCGTCGCCCGGGTCATCGGCCCGGTCGTGGACGTCGAGTTCGCGGCTGACCAGATCCCCGAGATCGGCAACGCCTTGCTCGTCGAGACCGAGGTCATGGGTGAGAAACGGACCATGACGATGGAGACCGCCCTCCACGTCGGCGACAACCTGATCCGGGCCATCGCCCTGAAACCCACCGACGGTATGCGCCGCGGCGCGGAGGTCCGTGACACGGGGGCCCCGATCTCGGTTCCCGTGGGGGAGATCACCAAGGGACACGTCTGGAACGTGACGGGGGATGTGCTGAACGTCGATCCCGCGTCGATTCATGTCACGGAACGCTGGCCGATTCACCGCCCGGCCCCCGAGTTCGATGCCCTGGAGCCCCGCACCGAGATGCTGGAGACCGGCATCAAGGTCCTCGACCTGCTCACCCCGTACGTCAAGGGCGGCAAGATCGGCCTGTTCGGTGGCGCTGGGGTGGGCAAGACCGTGCTCATCCAGGAGATGATCTACCGCATCGCACACAACTTCGGCGGCACCTCCGTTTTCGCGGGTGTGGGGGAGCGGACCCGCGAGGGCAACGACCTCATCAAGGAGATGGAGGAGGCCGGTGTCCTGAAGGACACGGCCCTGGTGTTCGGCCAGATGGATGAACCCCCGGGGACCCGGCTCCGTGTCGCCCTGACGGCGCTGACCATGGCGGAGTATTTCCGTGACGTCCAGAACCAGGACGTGTTGTTGTTCATCGACAACATCTTCCGGTTCACCCAGGCCGGTTCCGAGGTCTCGACGCTGCTGGGCCGCATGCCATCGGCCGTCGGTTACCAGCCGAACCTGGCCGACGAGATGGGACAGCTCCAGGAACGGATCACATCCACCAGGGGGCATTCCATCACCTCGATGCAGGCCATCTACGTGCCCGCCGACGACTACACCGACCCGGCCCCGGCGACGACCTTCGCCCACCTGGACGCGACGACGGAACTGAGCCGCGAGATCGCCTCTCGCGGTCTGTACCCGGCCGTGGATCCGCTGAGCTCCTCGTCGCGGATCCTCGATCCGCAGTACATCGGTCAGGAACACTACGACACGGCCGTGCGCGTCAAGCAGATCCTGCAGCGCAACAAGGAACTCCAGGACATCATCGCCATTCTCGGTCTCGACGAGCTGTCCGAGGAGGACAAGATCACGGTCAACCGGGCGCGCCGGATTCAACAGTTCCTCAGCCAGAACACCTACATGGCGGAGAAGTTCACGAACATCCCGGGCTCCACCGTGCCGGTGGCGGACACCATCGAGGGTTTCTCGATGATCTGCCGTGGCGACGTCGACCACATCGCCGAGCAGGCCTTCTTCAACGTCGGTGGCATGGAGGACGTCTTCGCGAACTGGGACAAGATGCAGAAGGACCTGTGAGCGTGGAATATCAGCCGCTGAAGCTGGAGGTCGTCTCCGCGGACAAGATGGTCATGCAGTGCGATGTCGTCAACGTCATCGCCCGCACAAGCGAGGGCGACATCGGCATCCTGCCGGGACACGAGCCGCTCATGGCTGCCTTGGTGCCCTGCATGGTGGAGATCGTCGTGGCGGAGGGCCGGACGAAGATCCTCGCCATCGACGGTGGGTTGCTGGCCGTGGCCCAGGGGCACATCCGGATCCTCAGCCACGAGGTCAAACTTGCCGAGGAGATCCTCCTGCAGGAGGCCCACCTCGAGGCCCACGAACTGCGCCACCTCCGCAGCGAGGGCGAGGCCACGGATGAGCAGGTGCACCGCCTGCACATCCTGAATGCCCAGATCCGGGCGGGGGAGAGGTACCAGGCCAGTCACTGACGGGGGGATTTAACGGCAGGCCGGGACAATTCGCACATCTCCTGCGAGTGTCCCGGCTCGTCATGCACAGGTGTTGACGCTATGTTTTGTGCATGGGGCTGACAGTGATCGCGACAATCGTGGCGGTCACCTGTGTGTGTATCCTCCCTTTTGTTCTTCTCTACGCACGCCGCCGATGGCTCACCCGCCAAGGCGGCCTTTTTGACTGCGCCCACAGGATGCGCGACGGCGGGCCCGGCGTCGGCTGGGTGCTTGGCTTTGCCCGCTACCGCGGGGACCGGCTCGACTGGTATCGCGCCTTTTCGCTGGCTTTGCGGCCGAGTCGTTCCTTTTCCCGGGCGGGAACCAGTTGGCAGCGGCGCCGCGTCGCCACCGCCCTGGAGGAGGTCGTCCTGTTCGACAACTCGTGGATCGTCACGATCAAGGACCGTTTCACCGGGCACGAACACAATTTGGCCATGGACCTGGAAAACGTGCTGGGGCTGATGGCCTGGCTGGAATCGGCCCCGCCCGGGAGCCACTACCTGCCGGGCAGCGCCGACTCACCCCTGTGAACGGTTCTCATTTCTTCGTGCGGCTGCGGCGCTTCTCGGGGGGCTGGCGATCCGTGCCCGGAACCCACAGGACATCCCCCTCCGGGCCCGCCGCGGTCCGGCACATGTTGAACAGCAGATCGCTCAGCCGGTTCAGGTAGGTGATCGCCAGTAGATTCACCCCACCCTCGCCGCGTTCCGCCGAAGGCTCGGTGCCGTGGACCTGAGCGGCCCGCCACGCCACCCGCTCGGCGCGTCGGCACACCGTGCGCGCGACGTGCAACTGGGCCGCGGCGGGGCTGCCGCCGGGCAGGATGAACGAACGCAGAGACGGCAGTTCGGCGCCGAGCTCGTCGCACCATTCCTCCAGCCGGTCGATGGAGGACTGCTCGACACGGAGCGGCGGATACTGGGGGCTGGGGTGCAGGGGGGTGCTGAGGTCCGCGCCGACGTCGAAGAGTTCGTTGCGGATCAAGGCGAGCATCTCCACCACCCGCTCCGGCAGTCCGCCGTGGGCGACCGCCAGAGCCAGGTTCGAGTTGGTCTCGTCGATCGCTCCGTAGGCCTCGACCCGCAGATCGGTCTTCGGCACCTCTGCGTTGTCCGAGAGGCGGGTGTTTCCTGCGTCACCGGTGCGGGTGTATATGCGTGTCAGATTCACCATGAAGCAACTTTATCTACAATGGCTGGGATGTCATTCAAGGCTTTTGTTCCCTTGGTCGTTTCCGCTCTTGCCTTCACGGGGTGCAGTGACGCGAATCAGTCGAACCCGGTGGATGAGACCGGGCGGGCGGTCAGTTGCTCCTACCCGCCGGGCGGGGAACCGGCCAAACCCGTGGACCCGCCGGGCGGCGAGGATGTCCTGAATGCGGGGGAGACCAAGGTGACCCTTCACCTGACGGCGGGTGACGTGGAGATCACGATGGACCGCTCGGCCACCCCGTGCACCATCAATTCCTTCATGTCCCTGGCGCAACAGGGCTGGTTCGACGAAACCAGGTGCCACCGGCTCACCGATTACGGCATCTTCGTGCTCCAGTGCGGAGACCCGACCGGAACCGGGAAGGGCGGACCCGGCTACACGATTCCCGACGAGCTGAGCCCCCGCACCACCGGGCTGGAGAAGGAGGGAAGCGTCGCCACCTACCCCAAGGGAACCGTAGCGATGGCGAACACCGGCAGGCCCAACACCGCCGGGTCGCAGTTCTTCATTGTCTGGGAGGACAGCCAGCTCAGCCCCGACTACGCCGTTTTCGGCACCGTCGATGAGGGTGGGCTGGCCGTCGTGCAGGGAATTGCGGCACAGGGGGTCGACGAAACCGACGGGACGAGCCCCATAGCGGAGGCGGTCATCAGCTCGGTCACGCTGAGCTGACGGTGGCGGGCGAGGTCAGGAACTCGGTGCAGATGGACGTGAAGGCCTCCGGTTCATCGGCGTGCACCCAGTGGCCCGCGCGTTTCAGGGTTATCGTGACGACCCGGGGGAACAACCGACGCATCGGCTCGGCGTGCTCCGGTAGTACGTAGGGGGATTGCCCCCCCGCCACCCACCAGACGGGACCGTCGTAGACCGCGTCCATCCTCGGCCAGCCGCCGATGATCCGGAGGGAATCACCAAGCAGATCCAGGTTGGCCTTCCACGCCCAGTCCCCGCCGAGTCGGCGCAGGTTCTGCAGGAGGAAACCACGGACCTGCGGGTCGGGGATCGCATCGGCGAGCCGCCGGCTGGCCTCGGTTCGGCTGGCCAGGTGTTCCAGATCCAGGCTGCGCATGGCCGCCACCAGCGGCGCGAATCCAGTGGGACCATCGCTTGGGACGGGAGAAATGTCCGCCACCAGGAGGCGATCGACCAGACCTGGATGGGCGAGGGCCAACCGCATCGCCAGCTTCCCTCCCAGCGAATGCCCCACCAGGGCGACGGGGCCCTCGAAGTTCTCCCGCAGCCAACGGGCTATGTGTTCGGACTGGCCGTCCAGGGTGAAACCGACCGTCCAGGACGAGGCTCCGTGATTTGGCAGGTCGAGCAGGTGACAGGTCGCTACCCCGGCCAGGGAGGTCGCGATCCGGGTGAAGTTCTTTCCCTGACCGAACAGGCCGTGCAGGAACACCACCTGCGCTGGGCCCGAACCTACGGTGACTCCGTGGATCATCGGTTCAGCCTCCAGCAGTGCGAATGCCAGTGGCGGCGCTGCTCCAACCCGGATTCGAAACCGAACCCGGGCTCCTCGGGCCACGCAACCAGATGGGCCATTCCGACGGGGATCGGACTGTTGCATCCCGGGCAGGTGTACGGCTTCAGGGCACGATCCCCGGGCACTTCCCGCACGAGAAAGGAACCCGCCGAGGTGACCCGCCTCGAGACGTGGCGTGACGTGTCGAGGGGGCGCGGGGGACGCAGGTGTTTCGAGGGCCGTCGCGCCATCAGAACAGCCGATCCTCGGAATTGTCCATCCCCCGCAGCGCGTCGTAGTCCAGCAGCTGGCACGCAATGCCCCGGTCCGCAGCGAGGGTGGCTGCCTGCGGTTTGATCTGCTGGGCGGCGAAGATTCCCTTCACGGGGGCCAGCTGAGGGTCGCGATTCATCAGTTCCAGGTACCGGGTCAGCTGCTCCACACCGTCGATCTCGCCCCGCCGTTTCACCTCCACCGCGAAGTGCATCCCGTCCGCGTCGCGCAGCAACAGGTCGACCGGGCCGATCGGGGTGTAGAACTCCCGCTTGACCACCTGCCATCCTTCCCCGAAGGTGGCGGGATGTTCGGCGAGCAGGGCCTGCAGGTGCGCCTCGACCCCGTCCTTCTGGAGTCCCGGATCAACTCCGAAACCGTGATCCACGTCCAGGAACACCTCGCCCAGGGCGATCCGGAGGGTGTCACCGGACCGGGAACGAACCAACCACAGGGAACTCGCTCCGACCTTCTGGGCTGCTTCATCGGCCTCGGTGACGGTGAGGGTGCAGGGGGCGCTCATCCAGTTCAGGGGTTTGTACGCGCGGTCGTCCGCGTGCACGGAGACGGAACCATCGGCCTTCAACATGATCAGTCGTTTGGCCATGGGAAGATGGGCGGTCAACCTACCCGTGTAGTCGACTTGGCACTGGGCAATGACGAGGCGCACGGGACAAATCCTAACTGGCGTCCAAGTGGGGCTGGACCACCTCGCGGTAGAGCAGCAGCAGGGCGGCCGTCGTCGGGATGGCTATCAGGGCGCCGATCACCCCCAGCAGAATGCCGCCGATCAGGGCGGACAACACGACGAGCGCCCCAGGTACCTTCACCGTACGTTTCATGACCGTTGGGTAGAGGATGTAGGCGTCGAACTGCTGGTAGATCAGGAAGTAGATGATGGTGGCTATGCCGGTGGTCGGGGAGGTGGCGAAACCGACCAGCGCGACCGCGAGCATGGCCAGTGAGGAGCCCACCAGGGGAATGAAACAAAACAGGGCGACGATGAACGACAACGCCAGCGAGTACGCGCCGAGCCCGATGATGTTCATGAATATGAAGCTGCATCCCGAGGCCACCGTGACGATCATGAACATCCCGGTGATGTATCCGGAGACGCCGCGGAAGATCTCGTCCGCCAGGTAGCGGGAGCGGGCACGCCGACTGGCCGGGGCCAGTTTGTAGATGGCCTCCTTGATCGCTGGCAGCGAGGCCAGGAAGTAGATGGTGAGCACCAGCGTCATGATCACGGAGAAGATGAGGTTGGCCACCAACACGCCGGCACCCCAGATACCGCCGAACAGGTTTTGCACCAACCCACCCGAGGCGAGATACCGCTGGGCCGTCTCGAGCAGGTTGTACTGGGCATCCCAGCGGGCCACCTGCTCATTGGTCGCCAGCATCGCTATCCAGTAGGGCACCCTGAAGGCGAGGGACTGCACCTGGTTCGTCATCAACGGAACCAGTGCGGTGACACCCAACACGATGATCCCCAGCAGGGTGACCGTCACGAAGAACACCGCCAGTGCGCGGGGCACCCGGCGTCTGGTGAAGAACTCGACGGCGGGGCTGAGGCCCAGGGCCAGGAACAGGGAGAGCACCACCAGGATGAGGATGTTCTGCACCTGCGCCACGGCGACCATGAGGCTGATCGCGACGAGCACCCCGAGGGCGCCGAAGAACCCGATGGAGAACGGGGAGTGGTTCAGCAGTTTCGTCTCGTTCTGCACGACCACCGGAGGCACGGGGAGCACCGGTTCCTCGGGAGTGGGGGTCAGGAGTTGTTTCGCTCCCTTGCGGGCGTTGCCGAAAAGGCCCCCGAAGAACTGCCCGAATCCGCCCGGCAGCATCTTGCCCCTGAACACCCCGGACCTTCTCCTCCGTCTTGAATCCGCGGTGGGGCGGGCCGGTTCGGGGGCCGGGCGCTCGGTGGGCTGCGTCTCCGGGGAGGACGACTCCTCCGCGACGGTCTCGGGAACGTTCCCCGTGTCCTCGGGGGCCGGGAGGTCGTCCTTCGCCCCGGGGTCAGGGGCCGTCACTTCGCCTGCTTGCGTTCCCGTGGCTGCGGGGCCGTCACCTCGCCGCCGCTGATGATCTCGGTGAGTTCCATGTTGGGAACGGCCTCCTCGGCCATGGCGCGCAGGTTCTGCATGGAGGCGACGATCGAGGTTCGGCGTGCCATCAGGGCGGCCACCTCACGTTCGAGCTGTTCCTTGCGCCAGGCCACCTGTTCCTCCAGCTGCTCCTGTTTCTGGCGCACCTCCTCGCGCATCGCCGACAGCGTCGCCTCGGCCTCGCGGGTGGCGGTGGTGCGGATCTGTTCGGCTTCCTCCACCGCGGACTCGCGGATCTTGATGGCCTCTGCGCGGGCCTCCTCGATCTGCTTGGTGGCGGCCTCTGAACGAGACCTCGCCTCGGCGAGCTGGGCGCTGACGTTCTCCTCGGTCCTCCTGACCGTCTCCGCCTGCTTCGACAGGGCCGCGGCGGTGGATTTCTCCGTGGCCAGGCGTGCGGCGGTGGCGTCCCGCTCCGCCTCCTGGCGCGTCCGGGCGGCATCGATCCGGGCGGCCTCCAGCTGAGCGTTGATGCGCTGCGAGGTTTCCTCCAGCAACGATTTCGACTGGGCCTCCGCGTCGGCGCGGACCAGGTTCGCATCGCGCCGAGCGGCCTCCAGCACAGCCTGCCCGGCCTCGGCCTGCTCCTGACGGAGTTTGCGGAGACTGGCCAGTCCGGAAAGGCGCACGTCGTCGGCCTCCTGCTGGGCGGCCTCCCTCGCCGCCGCCGCGGCCAAGCGGGCCTCTTGCCGGAGCCGGTCGGATTCGGCCTCCGCCAGGCGCACCAGCTCGGCCGCCTGCGCTTCCGCGGCCTCCAGCAGGCCACGGGCGTGGGCGCCCAGCTTGGCGAAATCCGTGGTCCCGACCTGCGCCCGCACGAAGCTCGTCTCCCGACGTTGCTCCCGCAGCTGCACCTTCATCTCGAGCAGTCGCTGCTCCAGATCCTGGATGTAGGAATCCACCGCCTGTTTGTCATAGCCGAGCATGGCGTGGGGGAATCCCCCGACGGCGCTGGCCTTGTCCTCGAAGAGGTTGAGGCCGGTCTCCTCCTCGATCTCAGTACGAACATCGGTCATTGTTGTCTCCTGGCTTGGCACGGGTCGGTACTGAGCCTACCCCGGAGTAGGCGTGGAAGCGCCGGCGGACGCGAGGGCATCCGCCGGCGCTACCGTAAAGATCTCAGTGAGAAGCATTCTTGGCGGGTTCCACCAGCTCCAGGAGGACGCCGCCGGCATCCTTCGGGTGGACGAAGTTGATGCGGGAATCGGCGGTTCCCCGCTTGGCCTCCGGGAACAGCAGCCTGAGGCCGCGCTCACGCAGGACGGCACTCACGTGATCCAGGTCGTGCACGCGGTAGGCGAGCTGCTGGATGCCGGGGCCGCCGTTGCGGTCCAGCCATTTCGCGATGGTGGAGTTCTCGTTGAGGGGGGCCAGGAGCTGGATCTTGGCGTTCTCCTCGCCCTGGGTCCCGGTGCCGATCATGGCCTCCGCAACGCCCTGCTCCTCGTTGACCTCGCGGTGCAGCTCGCGCCACCCGAAGACCTCGGAATGGAACTTGATGGCCTCGTCGAGGTCGCGAACGGCCAGACCGACGTGATCGATGCAGATGAAAAGGTCTTGGTTCTCCATACCGGCCATTCTTTCACCCGGCCGGTGGAACCACGGCGCTGGGGTGGGTGGAGAACACCGCGTGCGATGCAACGGCGTGGCGTGGGCGGTCCTGGCGGCCGAGGTGGGAGAATGTGAAGTTCAACAGCGGCGCGTCAGGTTCAAGCAGCACTCCGGGTGGTGCAAACTGGTAGGCGATCGTGTGAGTCCCTTCCCCTTGAGACTTGGAGACATAATGGTTGGCTGGATCAAGAAGGTCCTGCTCGTGCTCGGCATCGCCTTCGTGGTCTTCTACCTGTTCACCCGCCCCGAAGCGGCGGCGGAGGCCATCAGAACGTTCTTCGGCGCCTTCGAATCGATAGCCCGGTTCTTCTCCCGTCTGGCCGGCTAGCCGGCCGTGGGATTGTTTGCACGCCTCCTCGAACCCGACATCCAGCGTCATCTGCTGGTGGAGGAGGACGAACGGGTGATCGACGAGGTGCGCAAGCACTGGGTGGTGTCCCTACCGTGGATCGGTGTGATGTTCCTGAGCATCCCGACCTTCGTCCTGATGATCGCGGCGCGCGGGTTCTTCTGGATTCCGATGCTGGTGGGGCTCTACCTGCTGGGGTTCGGGTTCTGGAAGGCGCACGTCGCCCACATGGACCGGTTCGTCATAACCAACATGCGGGTGTTCCGGATCCACGGGGTGTTCAACACCCACCTGGCGACGATGCCCATGACCCGGATCCTGGACATCTCCTTGGAGCAGCCGATGCTCGGGAAGATCTTCGACTACGGACACCTGGTGTTCGAGTCCGCCGCCCAGGCGCAGGGGCTACGGGAGATCCGCTACGTCGCCCGCCCCGCGGAGCGGGACCTGACCATCCAGCGGGTGATCCAGCGTTCCGGTCTCCGCAAGAAGATGGTCATGGAGGACGAGGACGAGGCCGACGGGGTGTGACCCGCCGGCCTCGTGGGGGAGTGGATCAGCCCTGGAGGGCAGCGTCGACCACTTCGCGGGCCTCCGCCTGGATCTGGGCCAGGTGGTCCGCGTCGCGCAGCGACTCGGCGTAGATCTTGTACTTGTCCTCGGTCCCGGAGGGGCGGGCGGCGAACCAACCGGAATCGGTGGTCACCTTGATACCTCCGATGGGTGCCCCGTTGCCGGGGGCGTTGGTCAGGACCGCGGTGATGGGCTGCCCTGCCAGTTCGTGGGCCCTGACGTCGTCGGGGGAGAGGGCCGCGAGCCGGGCCTTCTGCTCGCGGCTGGCCTCCGCGTCGACGCGGGCGTAGTAGGAGGTTCCGAAGGCCGATTCCATGTCGGCGTAGTGCTGACTGGGCGAACGTCCCGTCACGGCCAGGATCTCGCTGGCGAGCAGGGCGAGGAGGATGCCGTCCTTGTCGGTGGTCCAGGTACGGCCCTCGAAATCGAGGAAGCTCGCACCCGCGGACTCCTCCCCGCCGAAACCGAGCGAGCCGTCGGTCAGGCCGGGGACGAACCACTTGAAACCGACGGGCACCTCAACCAGTTTGCGCCCGAGCCGCGCCGCCACCTTGTCGATGATGGAGGAGGACACCAAGGTCTTGCCGACCCCCGTCGTCGCAGCCCAGCCGGGACGGTGGGAGAACAGATAGTCGATCGCGACCGCGAGGAAGGCATTGGGGTTCATCAACCCGGAGTCCGGGGTGACGATCCCGTGACGGTCCGAGTCGGCGTCGTTGCCCGTGGCGATGTCGTAGCGGTCGCGGTTGGCAACCAAGGAGGCCATCGAGTTCGGAGACGAGCAGTCCATGCGGATCTTGCCGTCGGTGTCCAGGGTCATGAATCTCCAGGTGGGATCCACCTTCGGGTTCACCACGGTCAGGTCGAGGGGGCTGTGTTCGGCCAGGTACTCCCAGTACTGAACGGAGGCCCCGCCAAGCGGGTCCGCCCCGATTCGAACGCCCGCCGCCGCGATGGCGTCGAGGTCCAGGGCGGTTGCGAGCTCGGTGCAGTAGGGGGTGCGGTAGTCGAAACGGGTCACCTCGTCGGCGGCCTGCTCGTAGGGCTTGCGGCGAATCCCCGCGGGGGAGGCCATCAGGGTGTTGGCGCGGTCGGCGATCCACTTCGTGGCGTCGGTGTCGGCCGGGCCGCCCGTCGGCGGGTTGTACTTGAATCCGCCGTCGCGCGGCGGATTGTGGGAGGGGGTCACGACGATGCCGTCGGCGACCTGCTCCGGGTGTTCGCGGTTGTAACGGATTATGGCGCGGGAGACCGCGGGGGTCGGGGTGTACTCGTCCTCCCGCTCCGCGAAGACGGGGACATCGTTCGCCACCAGCACCTCGGCGGCGGTGCGCCACGCAGGCAGGGACAACGCGTGGGTGTCCTTGCCGATGAACAAGGGGCCGTGAACCCCCTGCGCCGCCCGGTACTCCACGATGGCCTGCGTCGTGGCCGCGATGTGGAGATCGTTGAAGGCGATATCGAGGCTGGAGCCGCGATGCCCAGAGGTGCCGAAGACCACCTTCTGATCGGGATTGCTGGGGTCGGGGGTCAGGTCGTAGTAGGCCGCAAGGACGGCGTCGACGTCGATGAGATCGGATTCCAAGGCCACCAGGCCAGCTCGCTCATGTGCCATGCACCCATCTTTCCACTTCCGGTTGTGGGAATTGACCCCGCCCGCAAAGATTGATGACATGACGAATCCGAACTTCACGCGCCCCGGTGCCGTAGACCTGTCCGCCCTCTCCGCAGCCCAGCCCGTTGCCGGTGCCGCAGGAGGCGGTTACGTGACCGACATCACCGAGGCGGGTTTCCAGGATCTGGTCGGGCGTTCGATGCAGCATCCCGTGATCGTGGAGTTCCACTCGCCCCGTGACACGGGCGGCGCGGCCGTTTCCGCCGATCTGGCGGCGCTCGTCAACGCCGCCGAGGGGCGTTTCCTCCTGGCCCGCGTGAACGTGGATGCCGAACAGCGCCTGGCCCAGGCGCTCGGGGTGACTGCGGTTCCGATGGTCGTGGCGATCATCGGGGGTCAGGTCGCGCCGCTCTTCCAGGGAACACGTGACCGCGCGGACATCTCGGCCGTCCTGGACCAGGTGTCGCAGCTGGCCGTGGCCAACGGCATGACGGGGCGCGCCCAGCCCACTGGATCGGCCGCCCCGGAGAGAGCGGCGGAACCGGCCACGGACCCGCGTTTCGAGAAGGCAGATGCCGCGCTGGCCGCCGGGGACTTCGCCCGGGCCGTTGCCGAGTTCGACATCCTGCTCGCCGCCACCCCCGGTGATCCCGAGGCGACCGCGGGCCGTGCCCAGGCGGCGCTCCTGGAGCGTTCCGCGTCCTTCGACGGAGCCGCCGTGGTGAAGGCCGCTGCCGAACGCCCGAACGATGTCGCCGCCCAGCTGGACGCAGCCGACCTGGAGGTGATCCAGGGTGAATACGCCCCCGCCTTCGATCGTCTCCTGGGTTTGGCCACCGAGGTCGGTCCCGATGAGCGGGAGACCATCCGGGTCCGGCTGCTGGAACTCTTCGAAGTCGCCGGGCGGACCTCATCGGAGGTGCTGAGAGCCCGTCGCCGCCTGACGACCGTGCTGTTCTGAAATCCCCGGGCCGGGGCCGGTTTCAACTTCTCCAGTGGGGAAGAACAACGCTGACCATCGGCACGCGAACCCGGGTACAGCGGCCGGTGTATGCTTCCAGCGCTGCGTTGTTCCTGTCGATGTGGCTTCTCAGGCGGTTCCGAAACGGCGTTCGCGGGTGGCGTACTGTTCGACGGCTCCCCACAGGTCGCGACGGTCGAAGTCGGGCCATAGCCGGTCGAGGAAGATGAACTCCGCGTAGGCAGACTGCCAGAGCAGAAAATTCGAGGTGCGCTGCTCGCCCGAGGAACGCAGGAACAGGTCGACGTCCGGGATTCCGGGTTCGTCCAGGAAACGCCGGAAACGATCCTCGCTCAGGCGGTCGGGATCCAGTTTTCCGGCCTTGGCGAGGCGGGCCACCTCCCGGGCGGCATCCACGATCTCCGCTCTGCCCCCGTAGTTGACGCAGAACTGGAGGGTCAGTTTGGTGTTGCGGCGGCTCTGCTGCTCGGCCTGCTCCAACTCCCGGATCACGGAACCCCAGAGCCGTGGCCTGCGTCCAGCCCAACGGATCCTCACCCCCATCGCGTCCAGTTCATCCCGGCGGCGGTGGATGACCTCGCGGTTGAAACCCATCAGCCAGCGCACTTCCTCCGGGGAACGTTTCCAGTTCTCGGTGGAGAAGGCATAGGCCGAGAGGTAGGGAATCCCGATCTCCAACGCCCCGTGGATGACATCCAGCAGGGCGGCCTCACCGCGTGCGTGCCCCTCGGTGCGTTTCAGGCCCCGTTGTTTCGCCCAGCGACCGTTGCCGTCCATCACGATGGCCACGTGCCGGGGTAGCTTCGCCGCCGGAATCGCGGGCGGGCGGGCACCAGAGGGGTGGGGGGTGGGATCGCGATAAGGCATTCCCGAAGCCTATCCGGGGAGGGCGGATAACATGGCCCGGTGCGCACTTACCGAGACGAGGCCGTGGTTCTGCGTACCTGGAAGTTGGGGGAGGCGGACCGGATCATCAGCCTGTTCACCCGAGGCCACGGCAAGGTGAGGGCCGTGGCGAAGGGAATCCGCAGGACCGGCTCGAAATTCGGTGCCCGGCTGGAGCCCTTCGGTCATGTCGACGTGCAGCTGGCCGAAGGGCGCGGATCGCTGGAGACGATCACCCAGGTCGAGTCTCTGCACCCGCCCATGCTCGGCGCCGACTATGAACGTTTCTGCGCGGCCCAGGTCCTGGTGGAGGCCGCCGACCGGCTGGTCTCCGAGGACGCGGTGCCGTCGCTGACCCAGTACAGGCTCCTCCTCGGAGGGCTGCTGGCCCTGGGGCGGGGTGAACTGCCCATGACCGCGGTGGTGGACTCGTACCTGCTTCGAGGACTCGCATCCGCAGGCTGGGCGGCGATGACGGATGCCTGCGTGAACTGCGGAGCCACCGAACAACTGCGCTGGTTCTCCCCGCAGCTCGGCGGGGCGGTGTGCCCCGCCTGTCGGCCGCCGGCCTCGGCATCCGCGAGCCCGGAGCTGCTCGCCCTACTCGGGGCGTTGCTCGCCGGGCGATGGGAGGATGTCCGGGCCACCGAGGGATCGCTGCGCGGCCGGGCCCACAAGGTGGTGTCGGCCTACGCCACCTGGCATCTTGATCGTTCCCTGAGGTCCCTGCCTTTCCTGAGGACGAACTGACAGACAAGAGCGGGTGCACGCCCCGGAACTCCTGTCGGTGCCGTGATCGACCGGCCGCGGGCGAGGGCGGGTCGGTTTCAGGAGGAGCAGTTACGGCACAACCCGAAGATCTCCAGGTTGTGTCCCGCATCGGTGAAGCCGTGCTCCTGTGCCACCTGGTTCGCCCACGACTCGACGGCTTCGGCCGAGATCTCCACCGCAATGCCGCAGGAACGACACACCAGGTGGTGGTGGTGGGTGTTGGAGCACATGCGATAGGCAGCTTCACCGTCCGGGGTGCGAAGTACGTCGAGGTCCCCTGACTCGCTCATCGTCTGAAGCGCTCGGTACACCGTGGCGAGTCCTACCTTGTCGCCCACTTGGCGGAGGTCGGAATGGATCTGAGCTGCGGTGCGGAACTCTTCCGTGTTTGCCAGTAGGGCCCGCACTGCGGCGCGCTGCCACGTGTTGCGGGTGCTAGTGCTCGTCATAGTGGTCTCCGTGCAGGGCATGGCGACGATTTCCCACCACGCGGTCGAGATGATCGCCATGCTGGATGGGGACAACATTACCCGAACGGGGGTCCTGTCCCGGTGGGCTTCTCGGCGAGAATGCGTTTCTTTTTCCCGTGGGGCGAGACGAATGGGATGAAGCGAGGGCTTGGGGCAAGAAAGGTTCCCATGAGGGTTGCAATTCCCAACAGCGCAATGGCCACCATGACGATGGTGGCCCCCGTGGCGGTGTTCCAGTGGTAGGACCCGAACGTCCCCCCGAGCGCCGCGAGGACACCGATCCCCATCGCGCCCAGCAGGGTGGCGCGGAAACCGGTGAAGAGCTGCTGGGAGGCGGCGACCGGGATCACCATGAGCGCACTGATCAGGAGCAGCCCGACCGTGCGCATCGACAGGGTCACGGTCACGGAAGCGATCACGACCACGAGCAGGTTCAACAGCTTCACCCGGATGCCGAGCACCCGGGCGAAGTCCTCGTCGGCGCAGACCGCGAACAGCCGCGGCAACAACCCCAGTGAGAAGACCAGCACCGCGACCGCCAGCGCCGCGATGACCCAGAGATCGGATTCGCTCACCGAGGTGAGGGCGCCGAACAGGTAGGCGGACAGGCCGGCCGGGCCCTGTCCGGCGATCCCGGCCATCATCACACCCGAGGCGATGCCACCGTAGAACAGCACGGCCAGCCCCAGATCGCCCGACGTTTTGCCGGACTGCCGGAGCAGCTCGACGGCGACGGACCCAGCCACGCAGGTGACCACGGCAATCGGCAGGGGAGCTGTTCCCGTCAACAGGGCCAGTCCCACCCCCATGATGGCGACGTGTCCCAGCCCGTCGCCCAGCAGCGACAGGCGCCGCTGCACGATGTACATGCCGATCGCCGGCGCCACCAAGCCGCTGAGCAGGGCCGCGAGCAGCGCGCGCTGCATGAAGGGATACGAGAAAATGTTCATTGGTTGCTTTCGCCCGGATCCCCGAGCCCGGAAGGAGGGGAGGCAGAAAGACAAGCGCGTGGGCTCTGTGTGAGGCCATCGGCGTGAGGCATCACCTGTCCATCGCGCAGCTGGACGATTCGATCCAGCACCCCCGCCATGGTCTCAAGCTCGTGGAGCACCAGGACCACTCCGAGGCCGTCGTCGCGGAACTCGCCGAGCAGCCGGGCCAGGACCGTTTGGCCTTCGAGATCAACCCCGGCGAGGGGTTCGTCCATCACCAGCAGATCGGGTCGGGTAGCCAGCGCCCGCGCGATGAGCACCCGTTGCTTCTGGCCACCGGACAGGGGAGCGAAGGGCCACCGGGCCCGGTCCGCCAGGCCCACGCGATCCAAGGCCTCGGCGACGATCGCCCGGTCGGCGCGGGTGAACCACCGAAATGCTCCACGATGCGCCAACCGGCCGGAGGTGACCACTTCCCGCACGGTGGCGTTCTGAACGTTCAGAGTGGCGTGCTGGGGGACGTATCCGATGCGGTGCCAGTCCCGGAACCATCGGATCGGGGTTCCGAACAGTTCCAGGGAACCCTGCTGAAACGGGGTCAGGGCCACCAGGGTGCGAAGCAGGGTGGTCTTGCCGGAACCGTTCGGACCGAGGATGGCCACGGCCTCGTGGGCGTGGACGCGCAGGCTCACGTCCTTGAGGATCGGCAGGCCGCCGAGAAAGACGTGAATCCCCTCGGCGGCCACCAGTGCTCCGGCCTCAGGAGCAGCCATTGGCCTGTTTTATGGCATCGAGATTTGCCTTCATCACCGACGGATAGTCCTGCCCGGCGGATTTAGCGGTGATGCCCTCGATCGGATCGAGAACGGCGGTCCTGAGACCCAGGTCGCCGGCGATCGCCTTGGCCACCTCGTCGGAGGTGAGGGTCTCGAAGAAGATCGTGGTCACGCCGTGCTCCTTGGCCTCTTCCTGGACCTTCGCGATGCGGGCCGGGGAGGGCTGCTCGTTGGGGGAGAGCCCGCTGATGCCGATCTGCTCCAGGCCGTAGCGCTCGGTCAGGTAGCCGAAGGCGGCGTGCGTGGTGATGATCGTCTTGACCCGGCAGTTCGTCAGGCCCGACCTGTACTCGCCGTCAAGGGCGGTCAGGTCGTCGGTGGTGCTCTTCGCGTTCGTCTCGTAGGTGCTCTTGTTGTTGGCGTCGATCTTCGATAGTTCGTCCGCGATGGCGCTGACCGCCTTGGCCTCCAGAGTGGGGTCCAGCCAGAAATGGGGATCCGTGGTTCCGTGGTCGTGGTCCTCGGTCTCACCGGCATCGTGGTCGTGGTCCTCGGTTGCCGGGTGCAGTTGAATCACCTGGGAGAGATCGAGCTTGTTCTTGGCTCCGGACTGCTCCACCGCCTTGTCGACCGCGGGTTGGAAACCCTTGAGGTAGACGACCAGGTCGGCCTCCTCCAGGCTGGCGACCTGCTGTGGGGTCAGCTCCAGATCATGCGGTTCCTGGCCCGGCAGCGTCAGGTTCGTGACGCTCACCTTGTCACCACCCACCTTGGCGGCGGCGTATTCGAGTGGATAGAAGGCGACGGAGACCTTGGTGGTGCCCGGGCCTGCGGCTCCGCTCGAACCGTTGCTGGCGGCATCGGAGGCCGGGGTGTTGGCGATCGGGGTGCCCGATCCGCAGGCGCTGAGCGCCAACATCACGACAGTCGCGAGTGCAAGGATTCGTGGTTTCATGAGAATCATTATCGTCTATTCCCCGGTGCAACCAAAATCCCGGGTAGCCTTGGCCGGTGCTTGCGATCTCCCGGTTCCGTGAAGTCGACGAGGAACTCGCCGAGGGTTTGCGAACGGTCGCCGAGTTCTGGCGTTCCCGCCCGGGATGCCTCGGCGTGGACCTGGTGGTCAACCTCGACGAACCCGGGCTGTGGGCGCTGGTGAGCAGGTGGCGTGACGTCGGGAGCTACCGGCGCGCGTTTTCCGGAAACGAGACGAAGCTCCTGCTGACCCCCGTGCTGCTGCGCGCCGTGGACGAGCCCTCCGCCTATCTCGATCCCGGCGAGCTGGCCGGGGATGACGATCCGTGGCTCGGCGGTTCCTGACGGTTCGGGGGAGGGCTACCCTGTGAAATAACTTCAATGTCGAAAATTATTAGGAGGGGACATGCGCTCGCGAATCGTCCTTCGTTCCGCCGGGGTCGCGCTGCTGCTGACGGCCGGCCCGGACGGCATGCCCGAGGTGGTGCACTGGGGCGGTGATCCGGGGGAGGTCTCGGAGACCGGATTCGAGGATCTGCGGCTGGGCGCCGCCTGGATGATCCCCGGGAACTCCGTCGACCTCGGCCCACGGCTGGGGATCATCCCCGAGGCCCGGTACGGCTGGACCGGGACGCCGGGCCTGATCGGCTCCCGGGAGGGCAGGGCCTGGAGCCCCGGCTGGCGGGTGAGCGAGGTGCGCGTTGATGGAAGACCCGCCGGGGGTTTCGTCTCCGCGGGACCCGCGACGGTCGATTACGCGCTGGAGGCGGTTTCCGCCGGGCTGCGGATGCAGCTGACCGTCGAGCTGCTGCCGACCGGGTTGGTGAGGTCCCGCGCCACTTTGACCAACGCGGGGAAGGACGTCTTCGAACTGACGGAGCTGACCCTGCGGATGCCGGTGCCCGGCCAGGCCCGCGAGCTCATGGATTTCGGGGGGCGCTGGGCTGCCGAGCGGATGCCGCAGCGCCGCCCGTTCGCGATGGGGGCGCACCGCAGGGAGGGCCGCCACGGCAGGACCGGTGCTGATGCGGCCTTCGTGCTCAGCCTGGGTGAGGAGGGGTTCGGATACCAGGATGGTGAGATCTGGGCCTGCCACGTGGCCTGGAGCGGGAACCACGTCCACATCGCCGAACGGGATTTCGTGGGGACCCAGCTCATCGGGGGCGGCGAACTGCTCCTGCCCGGGGAGGGGCGCCTGGCGGTGGGGGAGGGATACACCTCGCCCTGGGTCTATTTCAACCACGCCATCGGCCTGGACGCCCAGGCCGACCGTTTCCACCGGCACCTGCGCTCCTTGCCCGTGCACCCAGGCCCCGAGCGCCCGGTGAGCCTGAACGTCTGGGAGGCGGTCTACTTCGACCACGACCCCGCACGCCTGATCGACCTGGCGGAGCGCGCCGCCGCCCTCGGGGTGGAGCGTTACGTGCTCGACGACGGCTGGTTCGGTGCCCGCCGTGACGATCACGCCGGGCTCGGCGACTGGGTGGTCAGCCCCGAGGTGTGGCCGGACGGTTTGCATCCGCTGGTGAACCGGGTGACGGAGCTCGGCATGCAGTTCGGCCTCTGGTTCGAACCCGAGATGGTCAACCCTGACTCCGATGTGGCCCGGGCGCACCCGGAATGGCTGATGCAGCTCGACGACCGGCTGCCCCTGGAGGGCCGGTTCCAGCAGGTGCTCAACCTGTCGATTCCCGGCGCCTACGGGCACGTTCTGGGGCAGATGTCGGCCATCCTGGAGGAGTACGCCATCTCCTACGTCAAGTGGGATCACAACCGCGACCTCAATGACGCGGGCACCGCTCCCGACGGGCGCCCGGCCGTCGCGGCGCAGACGCGCGCCTTCTACGCGCTGCTCGACGAACTGCGCCGTCACTTCCCGCAGGTCGAGTTCGAGTCCTGCTCATCGGGTGGTTCCCGGATCGACCTGGAGGTGATGGAACGCGCGGAACGCGTGTGGGTCTCCGACAACATCGATCCCGATGATCGGCAGCGGATGCTCTGGTGGACCTCCCAGCTGCTGCCCGCGGAGCTGCTGGGATCGCACATCGCCTCGGGGCGCTCCCACGTCACGGGGCGTTGGCACGATCTCAACCATCGCGCCGCCACGGCGGTTTTCGGGCACCTCGGGATTGAGTGGGACCTGGCCCGGGCCTCGGAGGAGGAAATCGCGGAGCTGGCCTGGTGGATCGCCTGGTACAAGGAGCACCGTGGGCGGCTGCTGACCGGGCGGCTGGTGCGGGTCGCCATGCCGGACCCCGGGGTTTGGTTCAAGGGCGTGGTCAACGAGTTTGGGGGGATCTACTCCCTCTCGATGCTCGAGGCGACGCCCGCGGTGAACCTCGGTGTGCTGAGATTCCCGGGCCTGGAACCCGGGCCGCGCTACCGGGTCCGGGTCATTGAACGTCCCGCGCTGGCGCCGGCCCACCAGGTGCCCTGGCTCAACGCCGGGCATCCCCTTGAACTGACGGGGGCGCAGCTGATGCATGTCGGTCTGCGGGCTCCGGTGCTCCGACCGGCCACAACCGTCCTGTTCGTCGTCACGAAGGTCTGAAAATCTGGCTCAGAGGGCTTGCGCCACGACATATCTCTGTTGCAGAATTAAGTCATTCGTACCAACGGAGGTATGTCATGACCAGTCCAGGAATGCCAGTGTCCGGCCGGGTGGGCACTGGCAAGAAGGGTAGGAGCGATCTGCTCCTCGCCGTGGCGATGATTGCGCCCGCGTTCGTCGGGTTCATCGTTTTCCTGCTGTGGCCGACGCTGAACGGCATCTGGCTCAGCTTCACCAACTACAACCTGCTTACGCAACCCGAGTTCGTCGGGTTCAAGAACTATCTCCGCATGCTGGAGGACCCAGTTTTCTGGAACGCGGCGGGCGTCACCATCTACTACGTGGTGGTCAACATCGGGGTCCAGACCGTGCTGGCCCTGCTCATCGCGGTGTTGATGCACAGGCTCACCCAGTCCACCTGGGTGCGCTCCATCGTGCTGACCCCGTACCTGGTCTCCAACGTGGTGGCTGCGCTCGTGTTCATGTGGATCCTCGACACCCAGCTGGGAATCGGGAACCAGGTTCTCGCCTCGATGGGGTTGAACACGATCCCCTTCCTGTCCCAGGAATCGACGGTCATTCCCACGATCGCGCTGATCAACGTGTGGCGGCACATGGGATACACGGCGCTGCTGATCTTCGCGGGACTGCAGACCATCCCCGAATCCGCCTACGAGGCCGCGCGGGTGGACGGCGCCTCGGAATGGCAGATGTTCTGGCGCATCACCATACCGCTGCTGCGCCCGATCCTGGCCCTGGTGCTGATCATGACGATCATCGGCTCGTTCCAGGTTTTCGACACGGTGGCGATCGCCACCCGGGGCGGGCCCGTCAACTCGTCGCGGGTGCTCCAACTCTACATCTACGACATGGCCTTCGGGAGGTTCCAGTTCGGCTACGCGTCCGCGCTGTCCGTGGCGTTGCTGCTGATCCTCGTGGTGATCACCTTCTTCCAGTACCGGTTGACCCGCGCCGGTGAGACCGACCTGAACTGAGGAGCACGAGATGTCAACAGCAGCAATCGCCGGCCCGGTCCGGGCCAATGAGCACCGTCGTCTCGCATGGGGAAGGATCCTCGCCTGGGTGGTGATGGGGGCCATCATGCTGACCACCCTGTTCCCTCTCTACTGGATCCTGCGCACCGCACTGTCCTCGAACTCCTCCCTCTACGGCGGCGCCACATCGTGGCTGCCGACCGACTGGAACACGGGTAGCTTCGCCCGGGTCTTCGGGATCCAGGCCGGGAAGGAGGCGCTGGCGGAGGGAGGCTCCGGCCAGTCCATCGACTTCTGGCGATACCTGGGCAACAGCATCGTCGTCGCGACCCTGGTCACGGTCGGGCAGGTGTTCTTCTCCGCCTGCGCCGCCTACGCCTTCTCGAGACTGAAGTGGAAGGGCAGGGACCTGGTTTACGGCCTCTTCCTGGGAGGCCTGATGGTGCCGGCCATCTTCACCTTCCTGCCGAACTTCGTGCTCATCAAACAACTCGGTCTGATCGACACCCTGCTCGGCATCTCCTTGCCGACCATGCTCATGACACCGTTCGCGGTGTTCTTCCTGAGGCAGTTCTTCATGAACGTGCCCGTTGAACTGGAGGAGGCCGCCCTGCTCGACGGCTCCAGCAAGATCGGCAATTTCTTCCGCCTCATCCTCCCGATGTCGGCGGCGCCGATAGCGACCATCTCCCTGCTGACCTTCATCAGTTCGTGGAACGACTATTTCTGGCCGTTGATGGTCTCCTACTCCGAGAACTCGCGGGTCCTCACCGTCGGGCTGGGGGTTTTCCGTTCCCAGACCCCCAGCACCGGTCCCGACTGGGCGGGTCTAATGGCGGCTGCCCTCGTGGCTGCGGTCCCGATGCTCGTGCTCTTCGCCCTGAGCGCCAAGCGCATCGTCAACTCCATCGGTTTCAGCGGCATCAAGTGAGGATCACCATGAAGAAACGAACCGCAGCGGTCCTGTCCCTGCTGACCGCGGGAACACTGCTCACCGGCGGCTGCGCCGCGAAGGGCGGTGGTCCGGACGGGGTCATCGACTACTGGCTGTGGGACGCCACCCAGCAACCCGGCTACCAGGCCTGCGCCGACGCCTTCGAGGAGGCGAACCCGGGACTGAAGGTCAGGATCACCCAGTACGGTTGGGATGACTACTGGGGCAAGCTGACCGCCGGGTTCATCGCGGACCAGGCGCCCGATGTTTTCACCAACCACCTGACCAAGTACGCACAGTTCGTCGACCTTGAGGTCCTGGTCCCGCTCGACGACCTCGAAGCAACCCGCGACGTCAAAGACTCCGACTACGTAGGGGGCCTGGCGAGTCTCTGGAAGGGACGTGACGGCAAACGCTACGGAATCCCCAAGGACTGGGACACCATCGCCTACTTCTATGACCAGAAGGTCACCGACGCCGCCGGCGTCACCCGGGAACAGCTGATGAACATGAACTGGAATCCCGACGACGGGGGCAGTTTCGAGAAAATCATCGCCCACCTGAGCGTGGACGCCAACGGTGTCCGCGGCGACGAACCGGGATTCGACAGGAACAACGTCGCGGTCTACGGACTCGCCTCGGAGGGGGCCGGGGGCGAGAACCTCGGGCAGACCCAGTGGGGTGCCTACACCGGCTCCATCGGCTGGGAACCCCTCGACAAGAACCCCTGGGGCACACACTTCAACCTGGACGACCCCAGCTTCCAGAAGACCATGGCCTGGTACTTCGGCCTGGTGGAGAAGGGCTACATGCCCTCCTACGAAACCTTCGGCAAACAGTCGGGTTCCTACCAGCAGGTGGCCCAGGGCAAAGCCGTGCTCGGCATGAACGGCTCCTGGATGATCTCCAGTTTCGCGTCGATCCCCGGAATCGACCTGAAGATCGCCCCCACCCCCGTCGGCCCCACCGGACATCGCTCGAGCCCCTTCAACGGCCTGGCTGACTCCGTCACCAGATTCGCCGACGACAAGGAGGCTGCGGGGAAATGGGCGGCCTACCTGGGCTCCTCCGAATGCCAGATGAAGATCGCCGACACCGGGGTGGTCTTCCCCGCTAGGTTCGAGGCGATGGAGCGTTCCATCCAGGTACGCGACGCATCCGGGCTGGATGTCACGGCCTTCACCTCGCACGTGAAGGAGGGCACCACCCAGAACCTGGCGGTGACCATGAACGCTGCCGACGTGGCGGCCCTGACCACTCCCGGATTCGAGGCGGTTTTCATCGGCCAGAAGGACGTGAGCCACCTGACTGAGGTGAACCACCAAGTCAACCGGCTGTTGTCGCTAACATCGTAGTGACAACCACCAGAAGGAACAGCCAGTGATTCTCAACTCCATCGATCCCACGTCGCGACTAGTGGTGCAGACGGTTCTGCGCCACGGCCCCATCGCCCGGGTCGGCGTCGCCCAACGCACCGGCCTGAGTTCCGGTTCGATGACCAGGTTGACCACGCCGCTCGTCGCGGCGGGGATCCTCAAGGAGCAGAGACCCGTGCCGGTGAAACAGCTCGGACGGCCCGCGCTTCCCCTGGTGGTGGTCGACGACGCCGCGAGGTTCGTAGGTGTCAAGGTGATACCGGGGGAACTGCACGCGGTGGTCACCGGGCTGGCCGGTCACGTGCGGGCCACGGCTGTCCGCCCCGCGGACACATCCACCCTCGAATCGACCGCGGAGGCCGTTGCCCGGATCGTCGAGGAGTTCTCCGCTCACGAACCCAGCGCGGTCGGAGTGGCACTGGCGGCGGCGGTGGACCCGCTCGGTGAGGTGCGTGCCTCGCCTCTGCTCGGCTGGGAGAACGGCAACCTGGCGGCGCTCGTGACCGAGACCTGCGGGCTTCCCTGCAAGGCGGCCAACGACGTCGACGCCCTCACACTCGCCGAGCACTGGGTGGGTCATGGGCGCCGCACCCACAACTTCGCCGTCATCACGGTCGGCGCGGGGGTCGGGGCCGGGGCGGTGATAGCCGATGAGCTGCTCGTCGGGCACCAGGGATCGACCGGCATGGTGGGGGAGGCGTGGACCACGTGGGGGCAGAAGTTCCACGACGTCCTGGCCGATGAACCCCTCCGGGCGGCGGCCAGCGAAGCAGCGGGGCGGGACGTCGCCCTGGCGGAGCTGCGTTTCACCGACGATCCCGCGGTCTCGGCAGTGCTGGACCGCGCGGCCACCGCCCTGGGCGAACTGGTGGTGCTGGCCAAACAGTTCTGGGGACCGGAGAGGATCCTCCTGACCGGTGAGGGCATCGTCCACTTCGAGAACCGCATGGACCGGGTACGCCAGGTCCTGACGGAACGGCGCTTCGAGGACATCGATCCACCCGAACTCGTGATCGCGGAACAGGACTTCCACGCCTGGGCGCGGGGAGCCGCGGCCCTCGCGACCCGGCTGAGTCTCGCGTACTGAAGGCTTCAATCGAATTTGGTTCTTCCCCCGGCGCGATGGTCCGGGCCATCAGCGATGAGGTCCGCGACGCGGCGGTCCAGTTGACCGGGCCGTGCCAGACCAGTTCCATCAGCGAAACCCCTTGAGCGGACGCCCGCAGGGACGCAATGATCTGGCTTCCGCGCTGGCGGCCGACCCCTGCTCACGGCAAGGGCCGCGCGTTCACGGCGCACCAGTTCGTGACCAGACCGCGGACGGACTCCTTGAACGCGACACCGGCGAATGCGGGCGCCGCGGATCACGCCCCGGTATTCCCCGGCCCCCACATCAGCCCCGGCCCGCCATGCTGTTCACCGCTGCTCGACGGGTAGTCCCTTGCGGCGCAGCAGGTGCGACACGTCGGGGTCCGCCCGGCGGAAATTGCGCCACGCCTGCATGGGCTCGATGCTTCCGCCGCGCCCCAGCAACTCGCGGCGGAAGCGTTCGCCGGCACTCCGGCACAGGCCACCGTTGTCCGCGAACCATGCGCAGGCATCGGCGTCCATGACCTCGGCCCACAGGTATCCGTAGTAGGCGGCCGCGTAGCCGCCGCCGAAGACGTGGCTGAAATAGCAGGAACGGTAACGCGGGGGGACCAGCTCGTGGGCGACCCCGGCCCGTTCCAGCGCCGCGGCCTCGAAGGACTCCAATTCCTCCACGGAGGTGGGCAGCTCCTCCAGGACGGTGGTGTGCCAGGCCTGGTCCAGCAGCATCGCGGCCACCAGTTCCAGGGTGTGGTGCCCCTCGCCCGCGGACCTGGAGGCCCGCAGCCTCGCCACCAGTCCGGCCGGCAACGGCTCACCGGTTTCGTGATGGACCGCGAACCGGGAGATCAGGGTCTCGTCCCACGCCCACAACTCGTTGACCTGCGAGGGGAACTCTACGAAGTCGCGGGGAACCGCGGTTCCGGCGCGCGATGGGTACCTGACCTCGGAGAGCAGGCCGTGGAGGGCATGGCCGAACTCGTGGAACATCGTGATCACGTTGTCCCAGGTCAGCAGGCAGGCCGCACCCTCGGCGGGGCGGGTGAAATTGCAGGTGTTCGTCACCACGGGAAGGGAACCGGTCAGGTCCGACTGATCCACCACCGAGGTCATCCACGCCCCGCCACGCTTGGTGGGCCGGGTGAACGGATCGAGGATCACCGCACCCAGCGGGGTGCCGTCGGCCTCGCGGACCTCGTACACCTCGGAGTCCGGGGTGAAACCGCGTAGATCGGGCCGAGCGTGGAAGGTGATGCCGTAGAGAGCGGTCGCGGCGGCGAAGACGCCCTCGTGCAGCACCCGGTGATACTCCAGGTAGGGACGCAGCAGGGCCGGGTCGACGGCCTCGGCGGCTGACTGTTTCGCGGCGTAGTGCTCCCAGTCCCAGGCGGCGAGTCTCGCCCCCGGGATGTCCCGCTCCAAGGCTTTCTGCAGCTCGGCGGCCTCGCGGCCGGCGAGTTCAACGGCTCCCGGAGCCACCCGTTTGAGCAGGTCGAGAACGGCCTCGGTGGTGCGAGCGCAGCCGTCGGCCGCCACCCAGGCCGCGTGGTGCTCGTAGCCCAGGAGCCGGGCACGTTCGGCGCGGCGCCGCGCGATGCCCAGCACCAGCTGCCGGGTGTCGTGTTCACCCCCCAGACCCCGCCCCAGGGAGGCCTCCAGGATGCGGCGGCGCAGGTCACGGTTCGTCAGGTTCTCCAACACCGGCTGGCCCGTGGTGTTGGTCAGCTTGATCAGCCAACCCTCCTGCCCACGGTCCTGGGCGGCCTGCCGGGCGGCGGTGATCCCGTCCTCGCCGAGCCCGGCCAGTTCCGCGGGGTCGGTGACCAGCACCGCTGCGGCGTTGCGGCCCTCCACCAGGGCCTGTTCGAATGCCACGGACAGCCCGGCAAGTTCCACGTTCAGTTCTCGCAGGCGCTGCTGCGTGTCGGAGTCGAGCGAGATCCCGGAACGTTCGAACTCGCGGATGTGCTCTTCCAGCCAGTAACGGTCCTGCTCGTCCAGGCTCACCTCCGCCGCCTCGGCACGGGCGCGGAGCGCCACCAGGCGGTCGTAGAGGCGCCGGTCCAGCAGGATTGCGTTGCCGTGCTCGGCCAGTTTCGGGGCCAGCGCCGTCTCGACGGCGGCGCGTTGCTCGTTGGTGTCGGCCGCCTTCACCACCCAGAACGCCGAACCGGCGCGCTCCAGTGTCGTCGAGCCGAGTTCCCAGGCTGCGATGGTGTTTTCCATGTCGGGCGCATCGGGGTTTGTGGCGATTGCCTCCAGGGCGGTCCGTTGCTCGATCAGGCCGACCTCCATCGCCTCCTTGAACTGTGCATCGGTCAGGTTGGCGTAGTCGGGGATCTGGAAGGGCAGCGTCGAGGCGGTCAGCAGCGGATTCATGGCCCCATCCAACCACGCGTAGAATCTCCCGGTCCGAAACATGGAAGGGGAACCGAGTGGCCGAGCCGTTACGCCTGCACGCTCCCAGCCGACGCGACGCCGTCGTGGTGGCGCTCCCGGTGGTGCTGGCCCCGATGGCAGGGATAACGAATGCCGCCTACCGGGCGCTCTGCCTGGAGCAGGGGGCCGGGCTGTACGTCTGCGAGATGATGACATCGCGGGGAATCGTCGCCGGCGATCACAAGACCCATTCCATGCTGGCCTTCGACCCGAGCGAGACCATCCGTTCGGTGCAGCTCTACGGCGTGGACCCCAAGATCGTGGCCCGGGCGGCGAGGATCCTGATCACCGAGCACGGCGTCCACCACATCGACCTCAATTTCGGCTGCCCCGTTCCCAAGGTCACCCGGAAGGGCGGGGGAGGGGTGTTGCCCTACAAACGCGACCGGCTGCGCGCCATCATTCGTGCCGCGGTGCGGGCCGCCGACGAGTTCGGGGTTCCCGTAACGGTCAAGACCCGGATCGGCATCGACGAGGCCCATGAAACCTTCCTCGACGCAGGTTCCATCGCCGAGGAGGAAGGGGCCGCCGCCATCGCGCTGCACGCCCGGACCGTGCAGCAGGCCTACTCCGGCAGGGCCGACTGGTCCCGGATCGCGGAACTCAAACGATCAGTGGGCATTCCCGTGCTGGGTAACGGTGATCTGTGGGAGGCCGAGGACGCGTTGCGGATGATGACCGAAACCGGTTGCGACGGGGTGGTCATCGGACGCGGCTGCCTCGGCAGGCCGTGGCTGTTCGGCGACCTGGCGGCCGCCTTCGCCGGGGAACCCCGGCGCGCCCGGCCCACGCTCGGGGAGGTCGGCGCCATGATCATCCGTCATGCCGAGCTGCTTACCGTCCTGAGAGGGGAACGTGGGGTGGTGGATCTGCGCAAGCACATGGCCTGGTATTTCAAGGGATACCCCGTCGGGGAACTCAGGCGGCGATTCGCCATGGTCACCTCGCTCGACGAGCTGCGCACGCTGGTCGGCCTTCTCGACGCCGACCAGCCCTTCCCGGTCCGGGAACTCGGCACCCCGAGGGGCCGGCAGGGCGGTCCCAGGGGCAAGGTCGTCCTCCCCCACGGCTGGTACGCTGACACCAGTGGCTGCCAGCTCGACCTCTCCGACGCGGAGGATGGCGTCAGCGGGGGGTAGACCGACTTCCTTAGCCGTTTCGTAACAGGGGCGTCACACAGCCCGGATATGGTGACCGAATCCCTGAGAAACGAAGGAGCCACGATGTCCGATACCGTGACCCTGATCGTAGATGGTATCCCCCACGAGCTGCCCCTCGTCACCGGAACCGAGGGGGAGAGGGCGGTGGACATCTCGAGGTTGCGTTCCACCACCGGCCTGATCACCCTCGACGACGCCTACAGCAACACCGGCTCCTGCAGCTCGGCCATCACCTTCATCGACGGTGAACGCGGCATCCTGCGATACCGCGGGGTCCCCATCGAGGACCTCGCCTCCCGCTCCTCCTTCATCGAGGTGGCGGAACTGCTGATCTTCGGTGACCTTCCCGACGACGACGAGCGAGACGAGTTCCGCCAGCTGCTGACCGAGAACTCCGCCCTTCACCGCGACATGCGCAAACACTTCGACGGTTTTCCCGTCGACGCCCACCCCATGGCGATCCTCTCGGCGATGATCAACGCCATCCAGGCCTACGACCTTCCCGAGATCCACATCACGGGGGAGGCCGGGTTCCGCAGGGCCGCGGCGCTGCTTCTGGCCAAGACCCGCACCATCGCGGCGGCCTCCTACAAGAGCCACATCGGCCAGCCCATCGCCTATCCACGCTACGACCTGCCGTACGCGGAGAACTTCCTCCACATGATGTTCACCGTGCCCTACCGGGACTACGAGGTCACCCCCGAGGCGGCCCACGCGCTGAACATGTTCTTCGTCCTCCATGCCGATCACGAACAGAACTGCTCAACCTCCACGGTGCGGATGGTCGCATCCAGCGGCGCGAACCTGTTCACCGCCGTTTCCGCGGGGGTCACGGCCCTCTGGGGACCGCTGCACGGCGGGGCGAACATGGGTGTGATCGAGATGCTGGAGCAGATCCGCAACGAGGGCATGTCGGTGGGTTCCTACCTGGCCAAGGCCAAGGACCGGAAATCCGGGATCCGGCTCATGGGATTCGGGCATCGCGTCTACCGCAACTTCGATCCGCGCGCGAGGATCCTCAAGAAAGCCGCTCACGACCTCCTGGAGTCGATGAACATCGACGACCCGCTGCTCGACATCGCCCGGGAGGTTGAGGAGGCGGCGCTGGCCGACGACTACTTCGCGGAGCGACGGCTCTACCCCAACGTCGACTTCTACTCGGGCATCATCCTGCGGGCCATCGGGATTCCCCTCGACATGTTCACGGTGCTGTTCGCCATCGGGCGTACCGCGGGATGGATCGCCCACTGGAAGGAGGTCAACGACGATCCCGCCCAGCGCATCTGCAGGCCACGCCAGCTCTACACCGGCAACGAACTCACGAAATGGCTACCCCTCGACGAACGCTGAGCCCTGTTTTCAGCATGCCCCCGGGGCGCCCACTTCCGATGAGCGAGAAAGAGCAGCCGACCCGAACAGGTGACGCGACCGGCGGCCGGGGTGTTCCTCCGCACATCATTCCCCACGCTGCGGGCCTTCGAGCAGTGAACGAAGAACGGGGGCCGTGGCCACGACACCCAACCGGATGACTCCTGTGCCGAGAGCGAGAATCGCAGCAGTGACGGCGACGAAAACGGGCGAGTTGGTGATCGCCACCACAACCAGCGCGAACCCGAGAGCCGAAGCAGCCAGGGCGGAGCCGATCACCGCCACCAGAACAGGGGCGTGGACCTGCCGGTAACGAGCCCGGTTCATGACGGCGCGGGGCGCGCCGATGCGGTCGAGGGCGATGTACAATTCGCGATTCTCCAGCAGCGAGGCGGCTTGCGTGGTGGCTGTCTGGCATGCGGCGACCACGAAGGAAACGACGACGAGCGCGATGAGCATGAACCGCGTGTCAGTGATGAACACGATCTGCTCCATGGAGAGCACGGACGGGCCGTTCGCGACGGCGTGGAGGAAACCAAGCAGCGAACCGGCCGGGACGAGGACGAAACTGGTCAGCGCAATTCCCGCCACCTCACGCCAAGCCGCCCGGGGATCGCCGGTGTTCCGGCGGGAAGCCACCAGGGTTGCGGCGTCCGAGGTGGTTCCTGAGCGTTTTCGGGCGATCGTCATCAACACGAATGGCCCGGCGACACCGAGTATTCCCATCACGGCCAGTACGGCGCCGCCCAAGGCCATCGTGATTCCGGTCACTCCCCAGCTGGGGGAGGCGAACTGGAGCAATGTCACGCTGCCTGCGAGAACGACCGGTGCGATGACGATCCGAAACCGGCTCAGTCCGGGCGCGTTGGCGCGGGTACGGACGCCGAGCGGCGAGAGCACCACTTTTCGTAGCCCTAGCAGCGAGCTGATGGCGGCCATCGCAACCACCAGGACCACGATTGCGATACCTGCCCAGGCAGGCAGCCGCAGGTCCTCCGGTGAAGCGGCGCGCCCCTGCACCGGAAGCAAGGAGACAAGCAGCGGCAGCGGCAAGGACGCGACAAAACCGAGCAGCACCCCGATGCTTTGGACGAGGGTGCTCTCGGCCACCGCCAGGTTTCTGACACGGCGGGCCGAGAGCCCGAGGAGCCGGAGCGTGGAGAGCCGGTCGTCACGGCTGCGCGCCGAGAGCCGGGCGGAAGATGTGCCCAAGGTCACAAGCGGCATGAGAAGCAGCCCGAGGAGCACCACGGCGAGGACGCGGTAACCACCATCGGCCGCGGTGATGCTCCAGAACCTGGTGGCGAGAATCGCGGTGGCGAAGGCCAGCACCGTTGTCACCGCGGAACCCACCACCTGGAGCGCCGCATGCCCGCCAGACAAGGACCTCGGGCGGAGCAGCAGCCACAGCACGGCGGGATTCACGATTCCGCACCCTCCACGATGCGCCCGTCCCGGAGCCGTATCGTGCGGTCGCACCGGGACGCGACCCGTTCGTCATGGGTGACCAGGATCACGGCATGCCCTGCTCTGCCTGCTGGGGCGAGCAAGTGTTCCAGCACGTCGTCGGCGGTACGTGAGTCGAGCGCCCCCGTCGGTTCGTCCGCGAAGAGCACCTGTGGTTCGTGGACGAGCGCACGGGCAATCGCCACCCGCTGTGCCTGACCGCCCGACAGCTGACCGATCCTGCGCATCCCGAGCTCACCGATTCCGAACCGTCGCAAGACCTCTTCCGCTCTCCTGCCGGCCTCGGCACGGGCGACTCCGGACAGCAACAGGGGCAGGATGACGTTCTCGTTCGCGGTGAGTTCTGGCAACAGGAAACCCTGCTGGAACACGAAACCGAAATGACGCAGACGAAGACCGGAACGGGCCTCTCCCGAGAGCGCAGTGATGTCCTCCGTGCAGGATCTGGCGTCGTTGCCTGAGACGAGTCGAAGCACAACCCGGCCCTCATCAGGAATGAGAATGCCAGCGAGGACGTGCAACAGAGTGCTTTTCCCGGAGCCGCTCGGTCCCATGATCGCGACGGCCTCGTCACGTTCGACGCCCACAGATACGCCGGACAGAGCGACCGTTCGCCCGTAGCGTTTGGTGACCTTCTCCGCGAAAAGAACATGCCCGCTCGTTTCCGGGGCCATGGGCTCTCCTTCCTCGTCCCGCTACACATCTCGGGTGATTGATTCCGGACATCGACGGTAGGCGCCACAATGGTGCCGGGAACACCAACCCGGGTGGGCAGTGGAGCGGACGGATCCCCAACCGTGGTTGGTGTCCTCGGCTCGCGGTCTGTTCGTAACCTCGAACACGGAAGCACACGGGTGTTGATCAGGGAGAAAGATCATGACGATTCCAGGCCTAGCGGTTCCGGCGGTGTCCCGCCATCACGATGTGTGACCCGGGAGGGGCGGGCAACGTGGTCGGTCATCGTTGCCTCCCGCCCGAATCGTTGTTGGCGGAAACCGCTTTCGTGCGCTGGATGCGAACCCATCCGCGCGCCACGGACTGGATGGTAGTTCTCGCCTGCGCGGGTCTCCAGGAAGCGGTGCTGCTGTTCGGTGGGGAACCAGCCGGGTGGGCTGGCCAAATCTTCGTGATCTTTGCGGCAGTCCTGATCCAGCGTCGCCGACATCCCTTCGCCGTGCTCGTGGCGACGACAACGGCAGCGGTTGTCGCGACGCCGTTCCTCCCCGGCCTTGCCCAGCAGAGGCTGCCCCAGGCATTCGCCCTGTACATGGTGGCGGCGAACCAGGGCGCGGGCATGGCTCTCATGGGATACACAATGACCGTCGGTGCGGCTTTCCTCACCGGGACGCTCGTGATGCTAGGCGGCGGTTCACGGTTCTCACCCAGCATTCTCGATCCTCTGGGCCTGGCCGTTCTCGCCGCAGGATTCCTCATACGGGCGCGGCGGGAACGCCGTGAATCCCTCACCGAGCTCATCCGGCAGCGCGTCGAGCACGCGGCCCTCACAGAACGTTCCCGGATCACCGCCGAGATGCATGACGTGGTGGCCCATTCGGTGACGGTCATGCTCGCTCTTGCCGGTGGGGCCAGGGTCGCGTGGGAGAAACATCCTGAGCGGGCACGTGACGCCCTTGAAAACCTGAACGAGGTGGGCGTGACGGCGCTGCACGAGATGCAGCGCATTCTCCGCATCCTGCGCACCGAGGACGCGGAGCTCGATGCCGCGTTGGAGACCTCCGGACACAACGTTGAATCCTTGGACGAACTCGCCCGGACGTTTAGGGCAGCGGGCCTACCGGTGACCCTGTCGCGCAGCGGCCCCGTCGAGATGAACGATCCCGCTCTCGAGACCACGATCCACCGCATGGTGAAAGAGGCATTGACCAACGCCTTGCGTTATGCGCAGGACGCCACCGAGGTGCGGGTGAGAATAGACACCGGGCCGGAGGCCATCGACGTGACGGTCACCGACAATGGACGACCTGCGGCCCCGTCCCCATCCATTGGAGGGGGAGTTGGCCTCACCGGCATCCGTGAACGCGCCGCGGCTTTCGGAGGCACCAGCGAAGCCGGTCCTCTCAGGGGTGGGGGCTGGCGGACCCACGCCAGAATTCCGCTGCGTCAGGAGAGCGAAACATGACCCACTCCGAGGAGACGAACACCATCAGGGTCCTCATCGCCGATGACCAGCCGCTGCAGCGGGCAGGCCAGGCATTGATCCTCGAATCCGCGGATGACATTCATGTTGTCGCCGAGGCCGGGAACGGTGAACAGGCCATCTCCTTGGCCCGTAAACACCGGCCGGATGTCGTTTTGATGGACGTCAGAATGCCCGGCATCGGCGGAATCGAGGCCACGGGCATCATCACCCGGGACCTACCCGGGACACGGGTCATAGTGCTGACCACCTTCGACCTCGATGAATACGCGTTCGGCAGTTTGCGCTCCGGGGCCAGCGCATTCCTCTTGAAGAGCACCCAACCAGAAGGGCTGGTCGATGCGGTGCGGATCGTGTACTCGGGCACCGCTGTGGTGGACCCGCGTCTCACCAGACAACTCATCGACCACTACCTGCAGCGCATCGATGAACCAGCCACCGGGAAACGGGAACAGGTACTGGCGGTGCTCACGCCCCGCGAGCGGGACGTGTTCGACGCGATCGCCCGGGGTCTCACGAACTCCGAGATCAGCTCCGGGCTCCATCTGGCTCCCAGCACCGTCAAGTCCTACATCAACACCATCTTCGCCAAACTGGGTGTCAGGGATCGAGTACACGCCGTTCTGCTCGCTCACGACCTCGAACGCGGCCCGCTGCCGTGATTTTCCCCATCTCGTAGGCTTTCCCCGATGAACGAACCGCTTCCCAGAGCCCGCGAATGGGCCAGGACCATGCACGGTCACGGCGACGACGTGGTGGTGGCCCACCGCGACTCCGCAGCCCGGGTGACGCCCTACCCGCCCAGACGCAGGGAGGAACGGGAGGAGTTGGAAAGACTCAGTCTGAACCCGGCCGCAACCTTCGCATCAGGTGCGGGGCAGAGGGAACGTGAGGAGGAGCCCTGCGAGTTCCGCACCTGCTTCGAACGTGACCGGGACCGCATCGTCCACTCCGCCTCGTTCCGGAGGCTGGCGGGCAAGACCCAGGTGGTCGTGCATCCCACCGACCACCAGCGCACCCGGCTGACCCACGCCATCGAGGTGGCGCAGTGCGCCGTCGCCATGGCCCGCGGGATTGGGGCGAATCCGGCCCTCACCGATGCCATGGCGCTCGGCCACGACTGCGGGCACGGGCCCGGCGGCCACGCCTCAGAGGACGCCTTCGACGCCTTCCTGCCGGGGGGCTACGACCACGGCCCGTGGGGCGCCGACGTGGTACTCAAGGGCCTGAACCTGACCTCCCAGACTCTCGACGGCATCCGCAACCACTCCTGGTCGCGGCCCGCACCTGCCACCCTGGAGGGGGAGCTCGTCAGCTGGGCCGACCGGATCGCTTACTGCGCCCATGACCTGGAGGATGCCATCGCGGCGGGGATCGTCACTGCCGCCGACATGCCCCGGGTGGTTACCGAGGTTGTCGGCACTGCGCGTCGCGTCCAGCTGGCACGGTTCATCGGGGCCGTGATCGAGACCACCATGGCCACCGGCACCGTCGGCATGGACCCGCTGACCGCCGAGGCCCTGGGTGAGCTCCGCCGTTTCAACTACGAACGCATCTACACCCGCCCCGAGTCGGTGGCGCAGTCCCGCACGGTGGTGGAGGTACTGCGCGGGCTGGTCGAGTACTTCTTGGAACACCCCGAGCAGCTGCCCGCCGAGTACCGCACCGAGAACGCTGTGCGCGGGGCCGTGACCTACGTCGGGGGAATGACCGATCGGTTCGCCTTTGACCACGCAGAACGCCTGCTCGGCTGGGACCGGGCGCTGCTGCCCAAGGGTATCGGGCGGGGAGCCTGAACCCCTGTTCGCAGGACCGGGCGTGATATTTGTCATGCCGGAATCGTGATTGCCGCCCCGGGTCCGGGGCCTGGCCGGTTGTGATCCTGAGTACATGAACGCCATTGAATTGCAGCAGCTGCGAAAGACCTTCCGCAGCCCCAGCGGCCTCGTCGAGGCCGTGTCCGGAATCGACGTGGTCATAGAGCCGGGGGAGGTCGTCGCCTTCCTCGGTCCCAACGGGGCCGGGAAAACCACCACCCTCGACATGGTGCTGGGGCTGACCGGCCCCACCTCGGGAACGGCTCGGGTCTGCGACCTGAAACCCCGGGAGGCCATCCGGCGGGGAATGGTCGGGGCGGTGCTGCAGACGGGGGGTCTGCTGCGTGACATGAGCGTCGGCGAGACCATCCGGGCGATCGCCGCCCTGCAGGATGCCACCTCCCGGATCGGGGCGGTGATGTCGGTTGCCGGGCTGGAGAAGATCGCCCCGAGACGCGTCTCCCGCTGCTCCGGCGGGGAACAGCAACGGATCAAGTTCGCCCTGGCCCTGCTCACCGACCCCCAGGTGCTGATCCTCGACGAACCCACCGCGGGACTCGACGTCACCGCCCGGCGCGACTTCTGGGAAGCCATGCACCAGCAGGCGGAAAGGGGCCGCACCATCGTGTTCGCCACCCACTACCTGGAGGAGGCGCAGAACTTCGCCGACCGGATCGTGCTCATCGCAAAGGGCAACATCATCGCCGACGGTACGGTCGATCAGATCCGTGCCCTGACCAGCCACCGCCGTGTCACCGCCCTGCTGCCGGTGGATCGTGCGGATGCCCTGGTGGCGGAACTCCGGCCACTCCTCGGCAGGAACGCCACTCTGGAAGGATCCCGTCTCAGCGTGATGGTTCCCGATGCCGATGCCTTGGCGCTGGCCCTGTTGCAGCGGGGTGCCCACGACCTGGAGGTGGTCGCCCCCAGCCTGGAGGACGCCTTCCTCGCCCTCACGGAGACGAGGTGATCAACGTGAATCTCACCTACATCCGCATTGACCTGGTCCGTTGTTTCCGGGACGTCACCAACCTGCTGTTCACCTTCGCCATGCCGGTGTTCATGTACCTGCTGTTCGGCAGGGCCCAGTACTCCGATGTCCAGTGGGGCCGGGGCACGGTCGGGTTCTACGTCATGTCGTCCATGGGGGCATACGGTGCCGTCATCGCCGCCACCGCCATCGCCGCCACGGCGGCCACCGAGTCGATGCTGGGCTGGGGCCGCCAGCTGGCCCTGACCAAGCAGCAGCCGCTGGGTTTCGTCGCGAACAAGGTCGCGGTCGCCCTCGTGCTCGGGGCCCTTTCCTCCAGCCTGGTGTTCATCGTCGGGGCCCTCACCGGCGCCAAGGCCGATGCCTGGTGGGTCTGGGTGGCTTCCTGGGCCATCGGCATCCTCGGTGCGGGGCTGTTCGGGGTCTACGGGCTGGCGATGGGATTGCTGCTCAAATCCGAGAGCGCCGCCGGCGTGGCGTCGGGAACCGTGGTTTTCCTGGCCTTCCTCGGGAACATGTTCATGCCCCTCACCGGCGCGATGCTCGACATTGCCAGGTTCACCCCCATGTACGGCTATGTTAGCCTCGTGAGGTACCCGCAAGTCGAGGGTGAGATCCAGCAGACCGATCCGCTTCAGACCGACTCGATCTGGCTGCTGGTCGCCAACTATCTCGCCTGGCTGCTGGTCTTCTCCGGGTTGGCGGTGCTCGGCCAGAGACGCTCCAGGAAGCGCCAGTGAAACGTTTCAGGAACTGGCTGCTGGAGGCGGTCAAGGGCCCCCGCGTCGGGGTCCTGATCGCCTCCGTCTGGCTGGTGTGCCTCATTTTCCCGGTGCACTCCCTGCTGGCGCTGGAGGACCGGGTCCGCTGCCTCGTGGGCCTGCTCGCGTTGGTCCTCTTCGTTCCCGTCTACCTCGCGGGTTTCCGAGACCTGGGGAGCCGGCTCGACGCGGCTGGCAGGCGCTGGCAGCTGCTGCGGGGCGGTTTCGTGCTGGCGGTGATGGGTGTGCTCTGCTGGGCCATCGGCCTTGACGCGATCAGCCTGCTGCCCTTCCTGGTCACCTTCGCCAGCTACGGCCTGTGGCCCCCGGTACGCCTGCCCGCCGTTGTCGTGCTGGTCGGTTCCGGTTTCCTGGTTCTGGCTCTGATGAACGAACCAGATGCCGGCAACAGCGTCAACATGCTCATCACCGCGCTCGTCGCCGTTCTCGGCTTGCTCACCGTGAAGACGATCGAGAGCGGGATCGTCATCTCCGAACAGAACCGGCGGCGTGCCGCCCTGGAGCAGCGAGAACGGATGGCCCGCGACGTCCACGACCTGCTCGGGCACTCCCTGACCGTGGCGAACCTCCAGCTTCAGCTGGCGGAACGCCTGTTCGACTCCGACCCGGAACGTGCCCGGGTCGAACTGGCCCGGACCCGGATCTTCCTGGGCGAGGCCCAGGAGGAACTGCGACGCAGCGTCACCGACCACCGCGGGCGAACCATCGAGGAGGAACTCGACGGCGTCCGCGGCGTGCTGCTCTCGGGCGGTCTCGAGGTCGCCGTCACGGGGGATTCGGACGAGACCACCGGGCCCATCGGACTCGTGCTCGGCTGGGTGCTGAGGGAGGCCGCCACCAATGTGCTGCGGCACGCGCACGCCACACGCGTCGAGATCTCCTTCGCCCCCGGCAGGTTCTCGGTGGCCGACGACGGCGACGGATACGCGGGGGGAGAGGGCAACGGCCTCACCGGGATGCGGGAGCGAGTGGCCGCCGCCGGCGGTGAATTACGCTGCGGCGCATCCCCGCTCGGGGGTTTCGAGGTGGTGGTTATGTGGTGATCAAGGTGCTGCTCGCCGACGACCAGGCTCTCGTCCGCGGAGCCATGGGGGCGCTGCTCGACCTCGAACCCGACATCGAGGTGGTTGCCCAGGCCGGGCGGGGCGACGAGGTGGTTGCCGCGGCCCGGGAATCCGGGGCCGATGTGTGTCTGTTGGACATCCAGATGCCCGGTGTCGACGGCGTGGAAGCGGCCCGGCAGGTCCGGGATCAGCTTCCCGAGGTGCGGGTGGTGATGGTGACCACCTTCGACCGCCCCGGCTACCTGAGACGCGCACTGGACGCGGGGGCCGTCGGTTTCGTGGTGAAAACCACCCCGGCAGCGCGGCTCGCGGAGGCGGTGCGGCGCGCCCACGCGGGTCTTCGCACCGTGGATCCGCAGCTCGCCAACGACCTGCTGTTCAGCGGCCCCAACCCCCTGACCGCCAGGGAACAGGAGGTGTTGCGCCTGGCCCGGGACGGGGAACCCGTCGCGAAGCTGGCCCGGAAACTGTTCCTGTCCCCGGGGACGGTGCGCAACCACCTCTCCAACGCCATCGGCAAGACGGGCGCGGCCAACCGGGTGGAGGCGGCACGGATCGCCACCGAACGCGGCTGGTTGTGAACCCGCACTACACTTCCCGCCATGGCAGGGCGGATCAACGACGAGGACATCGCACTGGTTCGGGAGCGCTGCCGGATAGATGACGTGGTTCGCGACTACGTTGCCCTGCGCTCCGCGGGCGGTGGGTCATGGAAGGGGCTGTGCCCGTTCCACGACGAGAAGACCCCGAGTTTCACCGTCACCCCGTCGCGTGGTTTCTTCTACTGTTTCGGGTGCGGTGAGGGCGGTGACGTCATCACCTTCCTGCAACGCCAGCAGAACCTCAGTTTCACCGAGGCCGTGCAGACCCTCGCGGATCGTGCCGGGATCATCCTGAGGATCACCGACGACGGTCAGGGACCCGGCCAGCCGCCGGGACAGCGTAAACGCATCCTCGAGGCGAACGCCGCCGCCCAGGAGTTCTTCGCCACTCAACTGGCCTCCCCGGAGGCCGTGACGGCGCGCCAGTTCCTCGACCAGCGGGGCTTCGACCGGGCCGTTGCGGAACAGTTCGTGCTCGGCTACGCCCCCCGTGGCGGACATGCACTCAGGCAGGCGCTCACCTCGCAGGGCTTCGAAGAGGCCACGCTGAGGGCCGCGGGACTCGTGCGTGACGGCGGCCGTGACTTCTTCTCCGGAAGGTTGCTGTGGCCGATCCGCGACTCGGCCAGCTCAGTGCTGGGTTTCGGCGGCCGCCGGATCTTCGACGACGACCGGCTGCCCGCCAAGTACATCAACACTCCCGAAACCCCCGTCTACAAGAAATCCCACGTGCTCTACGGCCTGGACCTGGCCCGCAGGGCCATCGGGAAACGCGCGCAGGCGGTGGTGGTCGAGGGCTACACCGACGTGATGGCCGCCCACCTGTCCGGGGTCGACACCGCCGTGGCCAGCTGCGGCACCGCCTTCGGCGACGACCACGCCCGCATGCTCCAGCGCCTCCTCGGCACCCACGACGGGCTGCACGGTGAGGTGGTCTTCACCTTCGACGGCGACGCGGCGGGCCAGAAGGCTGCGTTGAAGGTGTTCCAGGGGGACCACAACTTCATGGTCCAGACCTATGTCGCGGTCGAACCATCGGGCCTCGATCCCTGCGACCTCTGGCAGCGCGACGGGGAGGCCGCGGTCCGGGAACTCGTCGGCAGACGGATACCGCTGTACCGGTTCGTGATGTCCAACGTCCTGAAGGGCTACGACCTGGAACGCGCTGACGGGCGGCTGGGGGCGCTCCGTGAGGCCGCCGGGCTGCTGGGTGCGATCCGTGACCGTTCCTTGGTGAACCAGTACCTGAGGGAACTGGCCGACATGCTCGGCATGGACCTGGAGGACGTGCGCAGGGAGGCCGCGAACCGGTCCCGCCGCACCCCGGGCGGCAGCCCCGGCCGGGACGCGAACCCGCGCTCCGGCAGGGCCGATGCGGACTGGCCGGACCCGGACGATCCTGCGCTGCGACTGGAACGCGACACCCTGAAGCTGATGCTCCAGTATCCGTTCACCTTCGATCAGGCCTGGAACTCGGTTCGACCCGAGCAGTTCTCCCACCCCGGCTACGCCGCGGTGTTCCGGGTGATCTCCGCAACCGAACCGGGGGACGGCTGGACGGAGGAGCTGCGGCGAGGCTGCCCGAACGAACTGGTGCTCCAACTGCTCGTCATGCTGCTGGTAGAACCCCTCCTGCGGCAGGCGGACGAGAGCTACTCCCTGGCCCACACGAACCGGCTTCAGCTGGCGGACCTATCCCGGCGGATAACCGGGCTGAAATCCAGGCTCCAGCGGACCGATCCCGTCAAGGAACCGGAACAGCACAAGGCGATGTTCGAGGAACTGACCGGGCTCGAGCTGCGCCGCAAACGGCTCCTGGAACAGAGCCTCTCCTGATGACCTCTATCCGGCAGCGTTCCGCGTTCAACAGTTGACGCGCCTCGGCCAGGGCACGTTCCTCGATGCGTTTGACGCTCGTCGCCGACATTCCGAGCGCGGCTCCCGCCTGGTCGCGGGTGTGGCTTGCGGTTCCGATCCCGAAGCGAAGCCTCAGCACCAACCCGCCAACACCCAGCAGGTCCAGAAAATCCATGGAGGAGGACTCGACCTCGTCGAAACCGCCGTCGCAGGCCAGAAGATGAGCCGGTGCCTGGTCCAGCTCCGTGAACCGCACCGGGCTGCGCCTGCCGTCGGCGGGCCTCACCATGTCCAGCCTTCCGCACCGGGTGCGCACGGCACGCCCCAGGGCCCGTGAAACGTATTCGTGGGCGAGGGTGCTGAAACGTGTGCCGCGCCCGTGATCGAAGTGCCGGATGGCATCACCCAACGCCAGGCAACCTTCCTGGAACAGGTCGTCGAGGGGCAGGCCTGTGCGATTCGCGACCCGGCCAGCCAGTTTCATCACGAGCCGGAGATTCGTCCGGAAGAGGATCTCCCCGGCCCGGGCACCGCCTTTGACCACGCGTCTCAGCGCGTCGTGGGGGTGGCGGTGGTCGCCGGTGGCGATCAGGTGCTCGGCGTAGAGCCCCGCCTCGATCCTCCTGGCCAGGTCCTTCTCCTCCTCGGCGCACAGCAGCGGGGCCGAGAGAACGAGTTTCGTGGTGTTCATGACCGGAACGCTGCCACCGCACGAGCAACGGGGCCAGAGCTTCGGGGAGGATTGCCAACACCTCGGGGAGAAGTGACAACACCCGGCGGACCCGGGTAAACACATCCCCGCATCGCGGGCACAATTGGTGCATGCCGAACCGAACACGTCACATGTCCCATCGCCCGGAGGTGGAGAAAGTGACCGGAGCCCGGGGCCGCATGCTCGGGTGGGCCGGGGGACCGGGGGGAGTAGTGGTGGTGGCCACCACGGGCATGCTCGTGGCCCGGCTCGACGGCCGGTGGCGGGGCTGGGGATGGGATGAGGTGCTTCGCGGGGGGTGGCGGGAGGAGGACTCCGTGCTGTTCTGGGAAGCCGGTGGGGAATGCCTCGAATGCGTGCTCGACTCCCCGGGGGAGTTGCTGTCGATTTTCCGGGAACGGGTGCTCGCATCGACGGTGATGACCGTCAACCACGACCTGCCGCGCGGGGCCGTGCAGATCATCGCCCGCCGCAACCTCCTGGACGGGGACGTGACCTGGCTGGCCAGCGCCAGCGGTGGGGCCAGCCTGGAGGACCCCGGGACGGCGGCCTTCGTGGTGGCCGAGACCGACCGGTTGCGATCCGAATACGGACTCTGAACGGTAGGTTCTTCCCTCGTGGACATCATCTTCATCAGACACGCCGAATCCACCAACAACAGGACCTGGGCGGAGAAACGCGATGAGACGCTCAGGGTGCCCGATCCCGGGCTGACCGAACTCGGAAGAACCCAGGCCGGGGCGCTGGCCGACTGGTTCCCGGGGTTCGCCCCCCACCCGACCCAGTTGTTCTCCTCGCCGTTCATGCGGGCCTTGGAGACGGCGGCTCCCCTGGCGGAGAGCCTCGGCATGGACGTGGCGGTCAGGGCCGATCTGATGGAACGCAGCGGGCCGTTCGTCGGCCCGATCATGGAGCACCGCCACCATCCGGGGTCGCCCCGCTCGGTGCTACAGGAGGTCTCCCCCCGGATCGTGCTGCCGGACGATGTCACGGAGGAGGGCTGGTGGAAGGGACCGTTCGAGACCCGCGGCCAGGCCATCGAGCGGGCCAAGAACTTGGTGACGTGGCTGCGCCGGGACTTCGGCCCCGATGACTGCGTGGTGCTCGTCAGTCACGGGGCCATCGGTTCCCTGCTCGCAACCGCCCTGTTCTGTCCCTCCGAGCTGACGCGGCGTTCCGGCCAGATCGTGGGGGAGACCTCGAGCTGGTTCGCCCTCGACAACACCTCGGTCTCGTGGTTCCGGTTGTTCCCCGGCGATGACACGGAATTGCGCTGCTTCAACCGCGTCGATCACCTCGTGCTGACGGGCGTGGAGAGCGCCACCATGCTCCAGCCGAGCTGATTGGCGTTCCCGGGGAGACCCTGCTAAAGTCTCTCCGCGTGGCCAGCAGGCCGCGACGATCCCTGGTAGCTCAATTGGCAGAGCATTCGACTGTTAATCGAAGGGTTACTGGTTCGAGTCCAGTCCGGGGAGCTTATTTTCTGCGTCTCACCGGGTGAGACCTCACCGAGTGGAGCGTTCCTCATCTCCGGTGCCACGTGCGGCCCGTCCGCCGAGCACGCGAGAACGTGCCAAAGTTCGGATTTTCCCCCACGCGACCCGGATTTCCTCTAGGGTGGCGAGAACACGCAGTTTCAAGGCAGAGAGAACTTTGCAGTTCGTGAGGAGAACGATGAGGTTCAAAACTAGGGCAGTCGCATTTCTGGCGACCGCTGCTCTGATTGCCCCGGGGTTGGCGGCGTGCTCGTCAGGATCGGGGGGCGGAACGACGCTGACATGGTTCATCAACCCAGACGGCGGTGGATCCTCCGCGACCGGCGGCGGGCAGGCTCAGCTGGCGGCCGAGTGCAGCGCGGCCTCCGGCGGCGAGTACACCATCAGGGTGGAGCAACTACCCAACGATGCGTCGGACCAGCGTCAACAGCTCATCCGGCGGCTGGCGGCCCACGACACCGGGGTCGACATCATGAGCCTGGACCCGGTGGTCGTGCCGGAATTCGCCGAGGCCAATTACCTGGTGGACGTCCCCGAACAGTACACACAGGACTTCACCGCGGACCGGGTGAAGGGCTCGCTGGACGCATCCAAGTGGAAGGACAAGCTGGTCGCTGCACCGTTCTGGGCCAACACCCAGCTGCTGTGGTACCGCAAATCCGTGGCCCAGCAGGCCGGGCTCGACATGACCCAGCCGGTCACCTTCGACCAGCTGATGGATGCCGCCAAGGCAACCGGCAAGGACATCGCGGTGCAGGGCAAGCGCTACGAGGGATACACCGTCCTCGTCAACGCGCTGGTTTCGGGAGCCGGCGGGAAGATCGTCGAGAACGAGGGCGCCGCCGCCGCGGACACCAAACTGGGGTTCGACACCCCGGCCGGCCAGCGGGCAGCGGCCCTGATCTCTAAGCTCTCCCACTCCGGGGTCGTCGGACCCGCCATGTCGTCGATGGACGAGACCATGTCGCTCAACATGTTCCAGGCCGAGGACAGCTCGGGATTCATGCTGAACTGGCCCTACGTCTACGCTGCCATGAAGGCCAACGGCGTCTCCTTCATCGACGACGTCGCCTGGACCACCTATCCCCGGGTGGACGCGGACAAGAAATCTGCACCGCCGTTCGGTGGGATCGAGCTCGGGGTGAACGCGGCCTCCCAGAAGCAGGACCTGGCCTGGAAAGCGATCAAGTGCATCACCAGCGAGCAGCACCAGAAGGACTACATGCTGGGCACCGGTAACCCGGCTTCCAGGGCTGCGGTCTTCGATGATGCCGAGATCCGCGAACAGTTCCCGATGGCCGACGCCATCAGGGAGTCGCTCAACGCCGCGGTTCAGCGGCCCCGCACCGCCTACTACGGGGATCTGTCGACGGCGGTCCAGCGCACCTGGTCGCCGCCCGACTCGGTGGACCCGGCGACCACGCCGAAACAGTCCACGGACCTGATCATGAAGGTTCTCAGGGGGGAGGCGTTGTTGTGAGCAAGTCAAGTTCCGGCGGGTCACACATATCGGATCGCGCCAGGGAGGAGCGCAGGCTCGGTTGGAAACTCGCCGGTCCCGCCTTCGTGATCATGGTCCTGGTGACCTTCTACCCGATCCTCCAGGCCGTCTACAGTTCCCTGTTCAAACACCGTCTCACCGATCCAGGAGCGCAGAAGTTCGTGTTCTTGGAGAACTACCTGATCATCCTGCGCGACCCGCTCTGGTGGCAGGCGTTTGGAACCACTGCGTTCATCACTATCGTCACGGTGGTGGTTGAGCTCGTCCTCGGGTTCCTGATCGCCCTGGCAATGGCCAAGATCATCCTCGGCCGCGGGCTGCTGCGCACCGTCGTGCTGATCCCGTACTCGATCATCACCGTGGTCTCGGCGTTCTCCTGGTTCTACGCCTTCGCCACCGACACCGGATTCGTCGATCCCCTGCTGCACAGCCTGAGCTTCGGGGCATTCCCCGAGAAATTCGACTGGTTCGGTGGGTTCTGGACCTCCATGGTCCCGATCTGCGTCTCCGAGATCTGGAAGACCACACCCTTCATGTCGCTGCTGCTGCTGGCGGGCCTCACCCAGATCGACTCGGCCATGGAGGAGGCGGCGATCGTCGACGGCGCCACGTGGGGCGAGCGGATGCGGCGCGTCGTGCTGCCCAACATGAAGTCGGCGATCATGGTCGCGCTGTTGTTCCGCACCCTCGACGCCTTCCGCATCTTCGACAACATCTTCATCATGACCGCGGGCAGCCACGACACAGCCTCGCTGTCCCTGGTTGCCTACAACCAAACCATCTCGCGCACGGAGGTGGGCCTCGGCTCCGCCGTATCGGTGCTGCTGTTCCTGTGCGTGGTCATCATCGCAGTGATCTTCGTCAAGGGCTTCCGTGTGGACCTCGCCCGGGGAAGGAAGTGAGCGGACATGACTCGTGAACTCACCGCTGGCCAGAAGTTCTGGCAGATCGTCGCAACCATAGCGATCATCGTCTACACGATCATCCCGCTGATCTGGATCGTCAACCTGTCGCTCAAACCGAGTGCAGACCGTGCCGACGGCAATTTCTGGGCTGTGCACCCCACCTTCGAGAACTACGAGCTGATCTTCACCGGCGGGGCCAGGGACCTGTTCCTCCCCGCACTGTTCAACTCGATTCTGGTGACGCTCATCGCGACGCTCATCGCCGTGATCCTCGCGACCTTCTGTGCCTACGCCATCGCCAGGCTCGATTTCCCGGGCAAGCGACTCATCCTCGGCACCGCGCTAACGGTTTCGTTCTTTCCCGTGATCTCGTTGGTCACCCCGCTGTTCGACCTGTGGCGTCAGGTCCACCTGTTCGACACCATCCCGGGCCTGATCCTGCCCTACCTGGTGTTGACGCTGCCGCTGTCGATCTGGACCCTGTCCGCTTTCTTCCAGCAGATTCCCTGGGAGATGGAACAGGCCGCCCAGGTTGACGGCGCGAGCAGCTGGGAGGCGTTCCGCAAGGTGATCGTGCCCCTGGCGGCACCCGGGGTGTTCACCACCGCGATCATCGTGTTCTTCACGGCCTGGAACGATTTCGTCTTCGCGATCTCGCTAACCAGCGACAAGGCGCGCACCGTCCCGGCGGCGCTGGCCTTCTTCACCGGCGCCAGCCAGTTCGAGTCACCCACCGGCGCCATCTGCGCCGCGGGCGTCGTCGTGACGGTGCCCGTGGTTGTGCTCGTCCTCATCTTCCAGCGCCGGATCGTCTCCGGCCTCACCTCTGGCGCAGTCAAGGGCTGACCTCGACAAGGAGCAGAAAGTTATGGCCCAAATCACCCTCAAGAACATCGTCAAGGAGTACGGGGACGGTTTCAAGGCCGTCAACGACATCAACCTGGACATCGCGGACGGCGAGTTCATGATCTTCGTCGGCCCGTCCGGCTGCGGCAAGTCGACGACCCTGCGCATGGTCGTCGGGCTGGAGGACATCACCTCCGGGAACCTTTTGATCGACGGGAAGACCGTGAACGACCTGGCCCCCAAGGACCGCAACCTGGCCATGGTCTTTCAGAACTACGCCCTTTACCCTCACCTGACCGTCCGGGAGAACATCGCATTCCCGCTGCGCCTCAACCGCAACAAGCTCCCGGAACAGGAGATCCGCCGCCGGGTGGATCAAGCAGCCGAGATGCTGGAGCTGACGGAACACCTGGAACGCAAACCGGCCAACCTGTCGGGCGGCCAACGGCAGCGTGTCGCTATGGGGCGTGCGATCGTCCGGGAGGCCGACGCGTTCCTCTTCGACGAGCCGTTGAGCAACCTCGACGCCAAGCTGCGCGGCCAGATGCGCACGGAGATCTCCCGGTTGCAGCGCCGGCTGGGCATCACCACCATCTACGTCACCCACGACCAGACCGAGGCCATGACGCTGGGTGACAGGGTCGCGGTACTGAAACGCGGGGTGCTGCAGCAGTGCGCCTCCCCGCGGGAACTGTACGAAGAACCGGTGAACCTGTTCGTTGCAGGCTTCATCGGGTCGCCTCCGATGAACTTCCTGCCCGCCACGGTCCAGGGGGATCACCTGGAACTTCCTATGGCCACCGTTCCCATTCCGGACAGCGCCCGCCAGGACTTGGCCGGCAAGAAGGTCGTCATCGTCGGGTTGCGGCCCGAGCACATCAAGGACGCCGAGGTGGCCACGCCTCCCGCCGGAGCCGTGGTCTTCAACTCGGTCGTCGACGTCACCGAATGGCTCGGCAACGAGCAGTACGCCTACATTCCGTTCCAGTCCGATCCCTCGGTGCAAAGCACCCTGGAGGAACTGGACCGGGACCTCGACGGCGAGGGCATGCGCACCCAGTTCGTCGTCAACCTCGACCCCAGGTCCCAGATCCTGGAGGGCGAGGAGGCCAGGCTCTACTTCATGCCGGAGAACATGATGGTCTTCGACCCTGAATCCGGCCGCAACCTGACCCGGGATGAACAGAATGCCCAGCGCATCGCCGAGCGTTCCGAAAAGGCCAGGAAGCGTGCCCTGGATCGGGCCAAGACCCAGGATGACGAATCGAGCAAATCCGGGAAGAAAGAGTCGCGGTAGAGCAACCATCACCTGTCCGCGGAACTCCGCGGACAGGTGACCTCCGTGCCGGACGCTGACCACCGTTGGAAGGAGTCAACGAGATGGCCGACCACATCATCATCGGGGGACACGGGAAGGTCTCCCTGCTGACCATGCCCCTGCTCCGGGAGGCGGGACACTCGGTGACGGGCGTGATCCGCAATCCGGAACACGAGCATGACATCGAAGCGGCAGGCGGGAAACCGCTCGTGCTGGACGTGGAAACCGCGTTGGAGGATGACCTGGTGCGGGCCTTCGAGGGGAAGGACGCGGTGGTGTGGTCGGCCGGGGCCGGGGGAGGGAATCCCGGACGCACCTACGCGGTCGACCGGGACGCGGCGATTCGCAGCATGGGCGCCGCGCTCCGAGCGGGTGTGCGGCGATACGTCATGGTTTCCTACTTCGGGGCGGGCCCGGACCACGGCATTTCCCAGGATGCTCCCTTCCACGCCTACGCTCAGGCCAAGGCTGCGGCGGACGCTCATCTGCGTTCCTCCGGGCTCGACTGGACGATTCTCGGTCCCGCCACCCTCACCCTCGAGAAACCAACCGGAACCATCGACCTCGCCCCGCTCCGCGAATCGGCGGGGAGAACGGTCTCCAGGGGAAACGTAGCGTTGACCATCCAAGCCGCTCTCGAAATGGGTGAAACCATTGGCAGGACTCTCGAATACGTCGACGGCGCCACCGACATCCGAGAAGCGTTCCGCTCCCGGGGCTGACTTCGCCGGGGAAGCGGTTCTTGTTCCCCGCCGATTGGGCTTGGGGAACGTCCCTGAACGCGATTCACCGAATGGAACTTGGTTCCCTATCCCTGGTTAGCATTGAGTGATGTTTGCAGCTATGATTCAGCTGCTTGATTTTCGCCGGGTTCCGGCGACAGGCGTCTACTCGATGTAGCTAGGGGGGAAGAAATGGTCTTGAAGACCGTCGGCAGGTGGCGAGCACGTGCCCTGACCATTCTGGGGATCAGTGCCCTGATCGGGGCGATGTCTCCTGTGGTAGCGCACGCCACCCCGCAACTGAGCATTGATGTCACGGTCAAGAGTGACGGCACTCCGTCATTCGATGCCGACGACTCGGCAGGAAACGATTCCAGCGCAACCAACGGAATTGTCCGGGTCAACGACAGCATCACCTACAGGGTCCAGTACGGGGTGAACCAGGACGCCGGGGACAACACCACCGTCAAGATCGGTTTTCCCAAGGGAATCTACATGGAGGAGCTGCCCGGATTCTGCACAGGGGCGGGATCGGCCCTGACTCCGGAGACACTGCCCACGCCCCAGCTTCCGCTGTCGGGGAACTCATTGGATTCCATGCCAGCGCAGAGCCTCGTCTGCAATCTCGGGAACAAGCCTGCTGCCAGCTCTGATTTCTTCGATTTCACGGCCAAGGTCAGCAATCTCGTGCGCAACGGCACCGCTCTACCGCTGGCCTCGGCCGAGCTCAGCGCGGATGGCGCAACCACTGTCTCCAGCCCCACGGTGGCCACCGTCACCGCATCCTCCCGACTGAAATGGGACATCTCAAAGAACAGCATTTCGTCCTCGCCGAACCAGGGCTACGTGTACGGCCCCACCAACACCGCCTGTCCGTGGGACAAGGCCGCAACCTGCAAGATGACCGCCTACACCGCGCTCATCGGCGCTCCTACCGGTGGAAAGGGAGCCATGCCCGCGACAGGGGATGTCACGTGGACCGACGACGTGACTCCCGAGGCGATGTACCCCGGGCTGGATGCAGGAAAGATCGCAGCCATCAAGGCGGACCTGGGGAAGTACGGCAGCCGCGTCTACCCATACGACTACTTCTACAGCGCACCCGGCCCAAAGATCGGTGTGAGCGGTGGAACTTCACTGAATTCGGTGCGGGACTCGGGAAAGGTTGAAATCAACCAGGACGGCCCGGGACAACCCGCCAAGTTCACGGTCAAAAATGCTGACATGACCCTGTGGACCTACCCGAAACAGACACTCAGGCCAGCCGGGAACGCCATCCCAGCGGACACGGCCTACGCGATCTCCACATCGTTCATCGTCTACACGCCCGTGGCAACCATCAAGGATTTCGGTGTGGAGGCAGACAACACATGGACCCTTGCCACCAAGAACTCCTACACCAACCTGAACATAACCGGCCTGACCACCGCGGATGTCCAGACCAGCGCTGTCCCCGGTGACGATTCGCAGGACGAGAAGGACTGGAACAATCACCGGAGCACTACTCCCCAGATCAGCGTGGGGACGGGCTTCTCCAAGTCTTTCGAAGGTGTTCCGGGAAGCCCGGGGAACATGAGCGCACAACAATTCAGTCCATCGGATTCAGCCCAGGGCGAGGGCCCAGCGGGAGGTGCCACCCGGATGTCCGGCGGCATTACGGTGGCTCCCACACAGGACATCCAGTCCCAGCTCGAGATAGTCGGTAGCAACCCCGGGTATCCCGGAAAGATCAGCGCCCTGATGTGTGATGCCTGGGACAGCTCACGCCTGCGACTCGAGGCCAGGAACGTCCCGGCCAGCACCGACCCCAACGCTCATTTCCAAAGGGTTGCTTCCGCTGGCGCACCTGTATGGGTTTCCGGCTACAACAATGCCTTGGTGAACGGCAGTGCCGTCTACGCGACGGAATCCTCCCAGGTGCCCGGCATCCAGGTTCAGTACTCCGCGGTGCCCGGGGGCAATGGTGAGGCCTCGGAGTGTGGCGAGGCCCAAGGACCTTGGTACGACGATCCGGCCGCTGTCCCGGGCAATGATCCGGATCTGCTGGCCAGGGGGGTCTATTCCGCGGTTTCCCGAGTGCGTATCTACACGGTGCTGCCCGAACCCGTCGCCAACAATGAGACGGTTGGTGTCGGGGTCCGGATGGTCGTGGCCATCAGCCACGAGGTGGTCGACTCCGGTCGTCCCACCGGCGACATCCTGCCGAACTGGGCCGGTGTGAAACGGGTCAACATGTCGGAACTGACCCGACAAGAACTCCTGGATAACAAGTCTGCTTGGGGGCGTTCCAGCTACGATCCGGCGAACCACTCCGGCCAGTACGGCGACAGGCTCATCCTGGCAGCCGCCCAGGTCCGGGTGGACAAGCAGGTTCGCAAGGGGACCTCTGGCGAGTTCAGCTCGGTTCCTCCGCAGGTGACAGGAGGCGACACCGCCCAGTTCCAGCTCACTCCTTCCCTGACCTCGCCGGCCCAGGTTCCCGGCATCCTGAAGGACGTGTGGGTGGAGGACTGCCTTCCCACAGCCGCTGCTTTCACCTCCGCCTCGATCAGCCCGTCCGTGGTCTCCGAGGGCTCCACCCCGGCCGATGCCAAACGTCCGGCCTGCGATGAGGGGGAGACCTACCTGCGATGGGTGTTCCCCGGTCACGAGGTGAACAAGGCCATGGAACCCATCGTCGTCACCACCGAGATCTCCCCGGCCGCGGTCAACGGAACGTACATCAACGACGTCGTGGTCTGGGCCGAGGACGATGCCTCCACCCTGGAGCAGCGCACCGATCAAGCGGAGATCGTCACCGCTAACCTGGCCGGGATCAAGCTGCAGAAAACGGCTCTCACCCCCGTGACCCAGGTGAATCTCCCGGGCCAGACCACCAACGAGCCGAACAAGTGGCGGGTGCGTCTGACCAACACACTGCCCAGCCCCGAGGCCGACTCCGTGAACAACCCGGACGTCATCGACGTCCTGCCCCGCGACGGCGTCACCAGCGGTTTGACGGGCGTGACCGAGACGAAGTATTCCGGAACCTTCGAGTTCCAGTCGGCTGCCATCACCAAGGGAACAGCGGCTGCGAGGATTCTCTATACCTCGGCCGGTGAGGTCAACCAGGACCCGGATGACGCCAGCAATTCCCCTGCGGGAGGCACCACGTGGTGCGATTCCCCGGCGGGAGGCACCGCGGTGTACGGCACGGGTACCTGCCCGGCCGCAGCTTCTGAGGTCACTGCCCTGCGGGTGATCCAGCCCGGTGCCTTCGGCTCAGGTGAGGTCCTCGAGTTCGACATCACCATGGCCGGGATCGGGAACGCCGAGGGAGACGTCTACACCAACAAGGCGTTCGCCCGGGCAGCGGGTTTCCAGTTCCCCGTCGGGCCGATCGCCCGCACGGAACGGGTGGTGAGCAGCAGCATCGGCGACCGCACTTGGCTGGACGTCAACCGCAATGGGATCCAGGATCAGTTCGACGGATCTGATGAACCGCCCATGGCCGGGGTGGAGGTCAGTCTGAAAGGAACCGATGACCTGGGCAATGCGGTCTCGCTCAGCACGAAGACAGACGCCCAGGGCGCCTACGGATTCCCGAACCTGCGGGCCTCCGACGCAGCTGGATACACCGTTACCTTCGGGAAGGCGGCGGATGGCTTCACCCAGCAGACAGCCGGGTCCGACCCCGCTCTCGACTCGAATGCCGATGCCACCACCGGCCAGAGTGCTCCTGTGGTGCTGCCGGAGAACACCGACGATCCGACCGTCGATGCGGGCTATCTGGCCAGCGGTGCTCTCACCGTGACCAAACAACTCGAAGGACAGGGCGTGGTTCCCTTCGCGGGCGGGGACGAGTTCGCCTTCTCCGTGGTCTGCACCCTGGACGGCAAGGAGGTGCTGAACAGAGCCGACGTCAAGGTGAAAACCCCGGACGGCGCCACCTCGGCCGACAGCAACCCGATCACGGGGATCCCGGTCGGCAGCGTCTGCGTGGTCACGGAAACGGACGCCGCAGATGCCGACCCGCAAGCACAACCCCCGTCCAGCACCGTGACCATCGGCTGGGACGCGGACGGATCGGCGGGCCAGAGCGTCAAGGCCTCACTCACCAACTACTACTCGGCCGGAAAGGTCAAGGTCACCAAGGAACTGAACGGGGATGCGGCAGCTGTGGAGGCTGCCAAGGAAAAGGAATTCACCGTCACCGTCACCTGCCAAATGCCGGATGACAACGGGGCGGCCGGGACGACCGTGTTCAGCGGTCCCGTCAAGCTCAAGGGCGGGCAGAGCGTCACCGTCACCGACGCCACCGGGGCGGAGGCCAAACTGCCGCTGGGCGCGCGCTGCTTCGGCGAGGAGACGGACACCGGGGGAGCCACCAGCCACGAGGTGACCCCGGGGGATTGGGCCAACGCCATCCCGGTTGAAACCAACGATCCGAACACGATCGCCGAGATCGGTATCAAGGTCGTCAACACCTTCCTCAACCCTCCGGAGGTGAAGGTGACCAAGGAAGTCCAGGAGACTCGTCAGGAAGGCCAGGACGTAACCACCACGTACAGGATCACGGTGACCAACACCGGATCCCGGGCGGGTTCCTACGACCTCAGCGACACTCCCGCCCCGGGGGAGGGGATCTCCGTCGAGAAAGTGGCGCTGGTGTCGGTCGAGGGCGGCCCAGCAGCCAATGCTGGTTTCGACGGCGCGACGGACAAGGTCCTTGCAAGCAACCAAGCCATCGAGGGAGGAGCCTCGCACACCTTCGTCATCGAGGTTCGGGCAAAGGTGTCCGCGGCAATCACCAAGGAGGCCGCTGACTGCACGCTGGATGCGGGGGAGAACGGAACGGGATTGTTGAACCGGGCCACCCTCACCTTCAACGGGGAACAGTCCTCGGCGCAGGCCTGCGCTCCGGTGACTCCTCCGCCTCCTGTGGTGTCGCCGTCTCCGTCGCCGAGTCCCTCGCCGTCGGCGTCCCCGAGCCCGTCGCCAAGTCCCTCGCCGTCGGCGTCCCCGAAGCCGGTGCCCTCATCAACCCCGGTGCCCATCAGGCCTGGTCTGCCGCGCACCGGTGACTGAGGAACCGCGACGAAACGGGGCCCGCAGGAATCCAATTCCTGCGGGCCCCGTTGTTTCGTGGGGCGTGCGGGGCTCGAACCCGCGACCCAGGGATTATGAGTCCCTTGCTCTGACCGGCTGAGCTAACGCCCCGATCCGATGGCACAGTCTAGCGGTGATGCTCATGCCGCGCGCGAAGCGTCACCACAGGTCCAGCACAGGGCGGTTCACGAGGGTGTTCGGCATGACGAACTCACGACCCACCCCGCGCCTTTCCCGCCGGACCATCATCACCGGCGCCGCCGGAGCCGTCGGGCTCGCGGCGGCAGGCGGCACGGCCTGGGCCCTCGACCGATACCTGATCGAGCACACCGACGTCACATCGGCGTCCGACTACCAGGGGCTGCCCGGCACCCAGGCCAGCGGCACCGCCACAGCCACCGCCACATCGGCTGGGGACGGGGTGATCGAGGGCACGACCTACACCTCAAGTGACCGGCAGATCACCATCACCCCGCATTCATCCGGTTCCGGGAACTCCGCCAAGGCCTGGTACGTGGCCGACGTGAAACTGAACGACGTCACCGCCCTGCGCAACGCCTTCGCGAAGAACAGTTTCGGAACCAACATCATCGAGTACCCGACTGCGATTGCGGAGAACGTCGGGGCCCTGTTCGCCATCAACGGCGACTACTACGGTTTCCGCGACACCGGGATCATCATCCGTGACGGTGTCGCATTCCGTGACGAACCGGCCCGCCAAGGCCTGGCGATCATGCGGGACGGCACCATGGTCAGCTACGACGAGACCGGCACCAACGCCGCGAAACTGATCTCCGACGGTGCCTGGCAGACCCTCTCCTTCGGCCCCACGCTCGTCGACGGCGGAGCCGTCATCGAAGGCATCGACACACTCGAGATCGACACCAACTTCGGCAACCACTCCATCCAGGGCACCCAGCCCAGGACGGGACTGGGAATGATCGCCGCAAATCACTTCGTCTTTGTCGTGGTGGATGGCCGTTCCGCCGGGTACAGCAACGGCATCACAATGACCGATTTCGCCCAGCTCTTCGTGGACCTGGGGGCGCGGGTCGCCTACAACCTCGACGGCGGCGGCTCCACCCAGATGGTTTTCAACGGCTCCCTCGTCAACAACCCCCTCGGCAAGAACAAGGAACGCGGCACCAGCGACATCCTGTGGATCGGAAAGTGACATCATGCTCGTTCTCATTCCCGCCTACGAACCCGGCGACTCGCTCATCGCCCTGGTGCGTGAGCTACGGGCCCATCCCGCTTCTCCCAGCGTCCTGGTGGTGGACGACGGTTCCGGCCCCGACCACGACGAGATCTTCGCCCTGACGCGCATTCACGGCGCCACCGTGCACCGCTACCCGGAGAACCGCGGAAAAGGTCACGCGCTCAAGACCGGGTTCGCCATCGCCCGGCGGCACCACCCGGGCGAAGTGGTCGTCTGCGCCGACTCCGACGGCCAGCACAAGGTTCCCGACATCATGCGGGTGGCCCGCGAGGTCGACATCGGCTCCCGCGAGATGGTGCTCGGGGGCCGTCGGTTCACCGGCCGGGTGCCGCTGCGCAGCGCCTTCGGGAACAAGGTGACCAGCTGGCTGTTCAAAACCCTGACCGCGATCCGAGTGGGCGATACCCAGACCGGACTGCGCGCCTACCCGCCGAGCCTGCTCGAATGGCTCGGCACCGTCCCGGGGGAACGTTTCGAGTACGAGCTGTCCCTGCTGCTCCAGGCCGGAAAAGCCGGCATCAGCATCCGAGAGGTCGAGATCGAAACCATCTACCTGCACGGCAACAAAAGCTCCCACTTCCGTCCCATCCGGGATTCGTGGCGGGTCTACCGGCCGCTGCTGGCCTTCGCAGGCTCGTCGCTGGCCGGTTTCGCAGTCGATTTCGTGGCCCTGCTGCTGCTGGTGGCCGCGACCCACAACCTGCTGTTCAGCGTGATCGCCGCCCGGGTGTTGTCCGCCACCGTCAACTACCTGCTCAACCGGCACGCGGTGTTCCGCGACGGCGACCGCAGCACCCCGCTGAGGTACGCGCTCCTCGCCTGTGGAATCCTCGCCGCCAACTACGTGCTGCTGCGGGCCCTGTCGATCGTCATGCCACTGGCGTTGGCGAAGCTGCTGACCGAGGTCACGCTTTTCGCGATCAGTTTCGCCGCCCAACGCGCCCTGGTGTTCACCCACAAGGAACTGAGCACCCGGAAAGGGCATCTCATCACCCGATAGGTTGGGTGCATGCGCAAATCCACTCCACTCGACGCCGTCGCCGAGGCCCATGTCGAGGCCCTGGCGGTCAACGACCCCCTCGAGGCAACGGGAATCGGTCTGCCGGGACACGACCACGAACTGCCCGACTACTCCCCGGAGGGCACCGGCCGCTGGGCCGATGAGCTGCGGCGTACGCTCCGGTTGATCGAGGAAACCCCGAGAACGGACGCGGTCGACGAGGTCACCGCCGCGGCCATGACGGAACGGCTCGGCCTCGAACTGGAGAGCATCGAGGCAGGTGACCAGTTCGCCGCGGTCAACAACATCGACTCGCCCGTCCAGTGGCTGCGGGACGTTTTCGACCTGATGCCCACCGGGACCGACGAGGACTGGAGCAACATCGCATCCCGGATGGCGGACATGCCCCGCGCCGTCGGCGGCTACATCGAGACCCTGCGCGAGGGCATCGTACGGGGCATCGTCCCGGCCCGCCGTACCGTGACCGACGTGGCGGCCCAGGCCGCCGCCCTGGCCGGGGAGAAATCGAGGTTCCGCCAGCTGGCGGCCGAATCCGGTCGGGAGGGAACACTCGGCGCCGAGCTGCAACGGGCCGCGGAGCTCGCCCGCGGCGCCTTCGATGACCTGGCCCGGTTCCTCACCCAGGACCTGTCCCCCGCAGCCCGGGAAGCTGATGCGGTGGGGCGCGAACGCTACCAGCGGGCCTCCCGGGAGTTCCTGGGCGCCCGGATCGACCTCGATGAAACCTACGAATGGGGGGTCGAGTCGCTGGCCCGGATCACCGCCGAGCAGGAGGCCATCGCCCGCGAGATCGCGGGACCCGGGGCCACCATCGCCGACGCGATCGACGTGCTGAACGCCGATCCGGCGAACCAGCTGCACGGCACCGGGGCGCTGCGGGAATGGATGCAACGCACCGCCGATGAGGCCGTGGCGGCCCTCGACGGGAAATACTTCACCCTGGATCCGCGGGTGCGCACCATCGAGGGCATGATCGCCCCCTCGGCGACCGGTGGCATCTACTACACCGGACCGTCCGCCGACTTCTCCCGTCCCGGCCGGATGTGGTGGTCCGTTCCCGAGGGGGTCACCGAGTTCACCACCTGGCAGGAGAAGACCACCGTCCATCACGAGGGTGTGCCCGGCCATCACCTGCAGATCGGGCAGGCCGTCGCCCAGGGGGAGAGCCTGAACCGCTGGCGGTCGCTGGTCTGCTGGGTCTCCGGGCACGGCGAGGGCTGGGCGCTGTACGCGGAACGTCTCATGGATGAGTTCGGTTTCCTGAACCCGGGGGAGCGCCTCGGGATGCTCGACGGCCAACGGTTGCGCGCCACCCGGGTCGTCCTCGACCTGGGAATCCACCTCGGCAAACCAGCCTTCGACCGCTATGGCGGCGGGATCTGGGACCACGACAAGTGCTGGCAGCTGCTGCGCGACAACGTCGCCATGGAGGAAAACCAGCTGCGTTTCGAGCTGCACCGCTACCTGAGCTGGGCGGGACAGGCCCCCAGCTACCGCATCGGCCAGCGGATCTGGGAGCAGATCCGTGACGATGCGGCCCGCCGGGCCGGGCAGGAATTCGACCTGCGCGACTTCCACGACCGCGCCCTGGCTGTCGGTTCGCTGCCACTTGACGTGCTGCGCGAGGTGCTGGCCGGGTAGTCTGGCCCGGTGCTGACGATGCAAGACGCCCTCCGGATCCTGTCCGACTACTGGACCTCGCGCGGCTGCCTGACCTGGCAGCCCTACAACTCGGAAGTGGGGGCCGGCACCATGAACCCCGCCACCGTGCTGCGGGTCCTCGGACCGGAACCGTGGGACGTCGCATACGTCGAACCCTCCGTGCGTCCCGACGACTCCCGCTACGGAGAGAACCCGAACCGGCTGCAGACCCACACCCAGTTCCAGGTGATCCTGAAACCCGAACCCGGCGACCCCCAGGAGCTCTACCTCGGGTCGCTGGAGGCCCTCGGGATCGACCTCGACGCCCACGACGTGCGTTTCGTCGAGGACAACTGGGCGCAGCCCGCCATCGGCGCCTGGGGACTCGGCTGGGAGGTGTGGCTCGACGGCATGGAGATCACCCAGTTCACCTACTTCCAGCAGGTCGGCGGGCAGGACCTCGACCCGATTCCCGTGGAACTGACCTACGGGATCGAACGCATCCTGATGGCGCAGCAGCGCGTCACCCACTTCAAGGACATCGCCTACGCCCGCAAAGCCGACGGCAGTATCGTCACCTACGGTGAGGCGTTCGGCCAGCAGGAGTACGAGATGAGCCGCTACTACCTGGACGACGCCGACATCGAGACGAACCGGCGGCTCTACGAGGCCTACGTTTCGGAGGCCACCCGCATGGTGGAGGCACGGCTGCCGGTTCCCGCCCACTCCTACATCCTCAAATCCAGTCACGCCTTCAACGTGCTCGACGCCCGTGGCGCGATTTCCACCACGGAACGCGCCCAGGCGTTCAGCACCATGCGCCGCCTGATGCGCGACACCGCAGCGCTGTGGGTGGAACGGCGAGGCGAACTCGGGTTCCCGCTCCTCAAGGAAACCGAGAGGAAAACCGGGACACCAGAGGAGGCCATTGAGGAACCCGCCACGGACCGGCCCCGGACCTTCGCCCTGGAGATCGGCCTGGAGGAGCTTCCCCCGCACGTCGTCGGCCCCACCGTCGAGGCGGTGAACAAGACCCTCACGAACGGGCTTGCGGCCTCACGCCTGGCGCACGGCAAGATCCGCGTCGACGGCACCCCCAGGCGCATCGTGGCAATCGTCGACGGGGTTGCGGCCCGGGAACCGGACGCCACGAACCTGCGGAAAGGCCCGAAATGGGCGGTTTCCTTCGATGCCGACGGCAACCCCACCAAACCGTTGCAGGGTTTCATGCGCGGCCAAGGAGTCACCCTGGAGCAGGTCGTAAAGGCTGAGGTGAACGGCGCCGAACACGCCTGCGTCGCCGTCGAATCACCGGGCCGCAACGCCCTGGAGGTGCTGAAGGGCCTCGTCGAGGACTGCGTTTCCGGGCTGCGCGCCGAGAAGAACATGCGCTGGCGCGACCCGAAGCTGTCCTTCTCCCGGGCCGTGCGCTGGCTGGTGGCGCTCTGGGGGGAACAGATCGTCCCGGCCCGCGTCTCCGAGGTGGCCGCGGGGCGCAGCACCTATCTGCAACGCACCACCGCCGCATCCACCGGGAGCGGGAAACGTCTCGACGGCGTTCCTGTCGGATTCCACGACCTCACTTCCGCCGACGACCTGCCGGGCCTGCTCGCCGAGGGACGGATCGCGCTCGGTTTCGCGGAACGCCGAGGGGCGGTCGTGGACCAGGCGGAGAAACTGGCAGCCGGTGTGGGAGGCGTCATCGATTTCGAGGACAATGCCGCGCTGGTCGACGAGATCACCAACCTGGTGGAGGAACCCTTCGGGGTGCTGGGCAGTTTCGACGAGCGCTACCTGGAACTCCCGGACCGGATTCTGGTCTCGGTCATGGCAAAGCATCAGCGTTACCTGCCGGTCCGCGACGCCGAGGGGCGCCTGTTGCCGTATTTCGTGACCATGGCCAACGGAGCCTGCGACGAGACCGTGGTGGCGGCGGGCAACGAGTCGGTGCTGCGGGCCCGCTACGAGGACGCCTTGTTCTTCTGGAACCAGGACCTCGAGGTCGAATCGGTCGACGTCTTCGTGCCGGGCCTCGAGAAGCTGACCTTCGAGAACCGGCTCGGCTCGGTGGGGCAGCGCGCCCGCCGCATCGCCGCGGTGGCCACCAGTGTGGGGGAGGGGCTGGGCCTCGCCCCGGAGCAGGCCGCAACCCTGGCACGCGCCGGGCAGCTGGCGAAGTACGACCTGGCGACGAACCTCGTCACGGACATGACCAGCCTCGCCGGTTTCGTAGCCCGCGAGTACGCGCTCCGCAAAGGCGAGACCCCCGCGGTCGCCGAGGCCCTCCACGAGATGGAACAGCCCCACACCTCCGCCGACGCGGTCCCGGCCTCGCTTCCGGGCGCCCTGCTGGCCCTTGGGGACCGCTTCGACCTGCTGATGGCGATGTTCGCCCTCGGCGCGAAACCCTCCGGTTCCTCCGACCCCTATGGACTGCGGCGGGCCGCGCTGGGCGTGGTGCGCGTGCTGCGTGAGGTTCCCGGGCTGGCCGGCATCGGTGTGCGCGACGGCCTGGAGGCCGCAGCGGAGGCGTTGACAACCCAGGGCATCACGGTTTCGCAGGACGCGATCGTAGCGGCCGAGGAATTCGTCATCGGCCGCTACGCCCAGCTGATGCGCGACGAGGGGCGCTCCGCCGACATGGTGGCCGCGGTCCTGCCGTCGGCCACCCACCCGGCGGACGCGGAGACGAAGGCCAACGACCTGGAGGCCCTTCTCGGGGAACCCGGCTGGCGGGCCATCGTGGAGGCCATCGTGCGGATCCACCGCATCCTCCCCGCGGGCACCACCCCGGGGTTCGATCCGGCGGCCCTGGTCGACGACGCGGAGAAGGCCCTCGCCGTGGCCATTGCGGACAGGAAACCCTGCGAATCCGTCTCCGGTTTCGCAACCTCGGCGAAGGACCTGGTCGACCCCATCGCCCGGTTCTTCAACGACACCCTGGTGATGGCGAAGGAACCCGGGCTGAGGGCGGCTCGCCTGGGTTTGCTGGCCGGCGTCGCGGCCCTCGCTCCGGTGGGCCTGGACTGGGCCGCCATCGACGCGGCCACGAAGTGAGAACACCGGGGACGGTTCCGGGAGCGGGCGGTCCTCGGTGTCATTACCGCCCACCCTGCGGGCGCTGGGTGATGCGGTTCACGCATCCAGCAGGCGCAGGATCTGTTCGCCGACGGCCCCCTCGTTGTTGGGGCCGATCCGGGTGAAACCCCGGCCGAGCAGACACGGATCGGCGTCCGCCATGACGTAGCCCCGGCCCACCAACTCCAGCATCCCCAGGTCGTTGTGCATGTCACCGAAAGCGACCGCGTCGGCCGGGTCGATGTCGATCTCCTCCAGCAGCCTCGCCAGGGCGGCACCTTTGGTGACGCCCGGCGCCGACAGTTCGACGGTGCCGCACACGTCGTGCCAGGAGAAGGTGGCCTGGAGGATCTCGCCCGCGGCGGCGACGGCCACGGGGGAGAAGGCGTGGGTGTCGGCGTGGCGGGTGCGGGCGAGCACCTTGATGACCGGGCCGGCCGCCAGCAGGTCCGGGAGGCCAGCCACCTGATCGGCCCCGGAGAAGTGCCCAACCGGGTAGCCGGGTTCGCGACCCCACCCGTGCTCGTACTCCACCGCGAACGAAACCTCGAGTTCCGGCGGCAGCGCCGCCGAGAAGGCCAGGGCCCGTTCCGGTTCGATCGGGTGGAGGAAGTCGGGGCGGGGCCTGGTCAGCCGGCCGATGGCCGCCCCGTTGCTGGAGATCGCCAGGGGATCCAGGTCACGCAGCTCCGCCAGGGCGTCGAGCCAGCGCCTGGGCCTGCCCGTGGCAATCACGAAGACGACGCCCTCCTCGACGGATCGTCGCGCCGCCGCCAGGTTTGACTGGAGGAGGACGGCGTTCGCACCCAGGAAGGTGCCGTCCAGGTCCGTAGCGATCAGGGCTGGTTTCATGCCATCAGGCTACCGGCGTTCACCGGGGTCACCTGCCGGGCCGGCTGCTCTGTTGATCCGCACCGGGCTGCCCGCCGCCCGGGCCGGAACCCATGCCGGTCGCGTACTGGTTGGCGGAGACCGTGCCTGCCGATTTGCCGCCCAGCAGGATCTCGTAGGTGCTTTCCGCCGAGATGGAGGGACCGGAGTACAGCACCGAGGAGTACTGCTTGGAGGAGGCCTGGGTGGCTATCACGTTCCCGCTGGAATCCGCGATGGAGACCTCACCGGTGGAGCTGCCGTTCAGGTTCGTGAACACGAATGCTTGGGTGGAGTTCTCTGAGGGGGACTCGGCCATGCCGGAAGTCCCGATCGCCCAAAGCTCGCCGCCGGTGACGGTCAACCCCGACTGCACGTCGACCGAGCCGTTTCCCCCCACGGTGGGTCCGAGGATCACGACGCTGCCCCCCGAGATCGTCCCGGCCGCGTTGGAATCGAGCCCGTCGCCCTCCGAATCGATCGTGACGGCGCCGCCGGCGATGGTGAAGCCCTGCGGGTTGTCGCCGGAGATGTTGATGCCGTCGTCGCTGCTGGTCAGCCGGGTCTGGCCTCCCGAGATCACGAGGGTCTGGGCCTCGACGGCCTCCAGGGAGTTGGAGACGGTGACGGCACCTCCCGATATCGCGACGTCGTTGAACCCTTTGATGCCGTCATCCCCGGATGTGATGTTGACAGTTCCGTTCTCGATCAGGACGTAGCCACGGTCGGCGTTGGTCTCGTTGTCGGACTTGATGCCGTCCCCGGTGGCCTCCACATTGACGGTTCCGCCCGAGACGATGACGTAGTCCTTTCCCCGGATGCCATCATCTGCCGCCTTGACCGTGACGTTGCCGCCCGCGATGACGAGCCCGTCCGCGGAGTTGATCGCGTCGTTGTTGTTGCCCGTGACGCTCAGCGACCCGTTCCCGGCGATGCTGAGGTCGCTGGCCGAGTCAACGGCCGATGACGGGGCCTCGCTGGAGGTGTCTGCGTAGGTGTCCGCGTCGGAAATCGTGTTCTCGGTGCCGTCGGCGAGGATCAGGGTCACCTCGTCCGCGGCCGTGACGACCATCGGGGAACCCGACGGGTTGGTCAGCTCGACGCCGTTCAGGATCAGCTTCACGTCCTGGGAGTCGGCGTTGACGATCACCTGCCCCGTCAGGGAACCGGCAAGACGGTAGGTTCCCGCGGATGTGATCGTTACGGTTGAGCCGTCGACCGTGACCCCGCCGCCCGAGGCGGTGGCCGAGGATCCGTTCAGAGTGATCTGGGTGACGGAGGACTCGTCGTAATCGGAGTCGTCCTGGGAGTAGTGGGATTCCTGGTTCTCGGAGAGCAGGGCGGTCAGGGCCTCGCTGCTTCCGCTGTTGCCGGTGGCGGTGGAACGGGTCGCGGTCTGTCCGGAGGCGTCGGTGAGCGTGGTGGCCGAGGAGCAGCCGGCGAGGACGGCGACTGCCGCGAGAGAGGCGAGTCCGAGTTTGAGCTTTCGCATTTTCATAGTCGGTCCTTCGGTGGTCTCGTTTGTCAGAAGTGTCGGTTCAGGACCCGGCGCCAGCGGTTCGCGGGCAGTTCGGGGTGCAGGGCGGCGAGACCAGTGGCGTATTTGGAGATCCGTTGTGGGCGGTAGCCGTGGTACCAGAGGGTCCGGTCCGCGGAACTGGGAGCCGACCCTGCCTTGGTCTCGATGATCGCCAGCCGGGGAGCCCGCAGGCTGTGGCCGTTCTCCTTCCAGACGAGTTCCCGGTCCAGGGTGAGCCGGGCCCGGCCATCGGCGGCGAGCAGCGTGGTGCGCAGGTAACTGGTTTCCAGGCTCGGTCCCAGCCACTGCGGGCGGATGCCGCGGATCCCCCCGGTGGCAAGGCGGCCGCTGATGAAGCCGTACTGTTCGGGCGCGATCTCGAACAGTGCAGAAGGATCGTGGGGGATGCGTTCCTTGACGGTGTTTCCGCCGCGCCGGGTCTTGACCTCCAGGAAGGCCTCGCCCGAGTCCCGGTAGTGACGGACCCTCACCTTGAACCGGTGCGGGCGGCCCCTCGCGGCCAGCAGGTAGGAGTCGCGTGCCGTGGTGTCGAAGTAGACGGATGTGTACCCGAACTCCGTTCTTCCCCCGATGTTCAGGACCCTGGTGCCGGTCGGCAGGCAATCGAGTATCGCCTCGGCGGCGCGCTGGTGCAGCGGATACTTGCGGTCCACCCGGCTCATGAACTCCGCGGCCGCGTTGAGTTCGTCGAGGTGAACCGGGGCGAGATCGCTCAGGCTCATCGCAGCACCTCCACCTTCTCGATGACCGGGAGACCGGCTCCCGGGGCGTAGCGAACCTCGACGAGGGTGGTGTCAGCGACGAAGTCGAGGCGCTGGACGTTCACCCCGAGCACTCGGCCCCCGAGACGGGTCGCCAGTTCGTAGCGGAGTTCCTCGGGATCGGTGATCGCCCGGTCGAGGTTGACGACCTCGCGTTTGACCCCCGTCCGGAACCGGGAGGAGTCGGCCAGAGCCAGGACGACCACGATTAGGGCCATCGTCGCGTAGGTGGTGGTGGAGCCCCCGAGCCCGCCCAGCAAACCGAGGGCGAGCGAACTGAAATAGTAGGCCACCTCGTGCTGGGCCAGTTCATCGGACCGGAGCCGGATGATCGACAGCACCCCGAACAGGCCCAGGCCGAGTCCTGCCGCGACGGTGCTGTTCAGCAGCCCGATGGAAACCGCCATGACGCCGATGTTGACGCCCAGATAGGCGACCGCCAGATCGCGGCGGTGATGCCGTGGCAGGTAGATGGCGAAGACGAGGACACAGATTGCGACGATGTTGGCTAGGTAGGGCAGGAATTGCATGTGCTGGCCTTGTTGATCGGTGGAGAGGATCTTTCCTCAGGGCGATCACCATTGAGCCGGGCCAACTTGTACGTTGCCTGTGTTCCCCGGATGCGAAAGATGTGAAGAAAGCCGGTTACAACTTGCGTTCGGGGCTCGGGCTGCCCGGGCCCGAGGAGTCACCCGAGGGCTGTTCCATCGAGGGGGTGTCGCTGCGGCTCTCCAGTTCCGAGGGTTCCCCGGAGGACGACTCCCCAGAAGACGGTTCCCCGGAGGACTGGCTGGGGGAACCGCTACCGCTACCGGTACCGGTAGCGGATTCGGAACTCGGCACGGGGGCGGGAGGGGACACCTTCTGCTGGTTCTGGAACACCAGGATCGCCAACAGCACCGCGACGGAGGCGATCAGCAGCATCAGCAGGAAGGATGTGAGCAGGCTGAGCCAGCCGGCCCGGTCCTTGCGGCCCGGCCAGGGAAGCGGCCACATCCGCCATGTCCCCGGGCGGATGTTCTGCCACCAGTGCATCTGGAAATCCGGTCCCGCGGGGGAACCGAGCTGGGGGGTGTGCACGAGATCGACGGCGGCGAGCACCCGTTGCGCCTCTGACACGGCCTTGGGGGAACCGGAGAAGGCCAGTGCCACCCACGGGGCTAGAGGGCGGTGGGAGGCGACGATCGGGTCGTCGTCCTCGTCCCGGAAACGCACCGCCATGCGCCCCTCGTCCTGATCCTGACCGCCGCGGGCCACGACGGTGTCGATGTGCATGGCGTTGATCTCACCGGAGAAACGTGCCCGCGCAGCGGGATCCGAGGCGGCGCCGTCGCGCAAGTGGATCAGCATCACCGGATCCGAGCCGTCCGCGTGCGCGCAGTAGACGACACCCGCTGGGCTCTCCGCGAGACGTGAGTCGATCCAGAAATCGCCCACGCGGACCGGGTCCTCCGGAAGAAGGGGATGGTGTTCCGCGTATTCGGGTGTGGGATCTGGTGGCTGAGTCATCAAGGACTATGACATCACATCGCGAGGTCCTCCGTCTCCGGGCATCGCATCTCGGTCCTGCTCGGCGGGCGCGGTATCGTGGTGCGCGATCGTTTCAAGGAGACTCCAAGTTGACTACCCCCAGCGCGCAGCCACCCCTGCCCACCACCGTTGCCGACGCCGCTCGCCTTCTGGGCGTGGCCATCAGCCAGGTGCAGCGGGTCATCGTCGGTCAGGAACACATGGTCCAGCAGTTGATGGTGGCTCTTCTGGCTAAGGGCCACTGCCTTCTCGAAGGCGTACCGGGCGTGGCGAAAACCTTGGCGGTGCGTTCCTTCGCGACAGTCGTCGGAGGGGATTTCGCTCGAGTGCAGTTCACCCCGGACCTGGTTCCCTCCGACATCGTCGGAACCCGCATCTACTCCGCCAGCTCCGAATCCTTCGAGATCGAGCTCGGACCGGTTTTCGTGAACTTCGTGTTGGCCGACGAGATCAACCGGGCGCCCGCGAAGGTGCAGTCCGCGATGCTCGAGCTGATGGCCGAGAAACAGGTTTCCATCGGCGGCAGGACCTACCCCGCGCCCGAACCATTCATCGTGATCGCGACCCAGAACCCCGTCGAGTCCGAGGGCGTCTACCCGCTTCCCGAGGCGCAGCGGGACCGTTTCCTCGTGAAGGTGGACGTGCCCTACCCGAAGGGCAACGAGGAGTTCGAGATCCTCAGGCGCATGAGCGTCAAACCCCCGCAGGCGGAGCAGGTGCTGAACCCTGGTCTGGTGCGCCACCTGCAGGACATGGCGTCCAAGGTTTTCGTCCACAACCTGGTCAGCGAGTACATCGTGCGCCTCGTGCTGGCCACCCGGAACCCTGCCGATTTCGGAATGCCGGACCTGGAGCCGGTGATTCAGATCGGTTGTTCCCCCCGCGCCACGCTCGGCCTTGTGGCCGCGTCGCGTTCCCTCGCGCTGATCAACGGCCGCGACTACGTGCTCCCCACCGATGTGCAGGCGGTGGCCCGCGACGTCATGTCCCATCGCATCGTGCTCGGTTTCGATGCGGTGGCCGACAACGTTCTCACCACCGACGTGGTGGATCGCATACTGGCCATGGTCCCGGCACCCACCCCGGTGTGGAACGACCAGTCACGCCAGCAGCGTCACCAGCAACACGGCTACCAGCCCGGTCATGCCTGAGGGAACCTTGACCTCCCCATCCTTCGCACCCGCACCCGCGACACAGGCGCCCCACGATCCCGGGGCCGCCACATCCGTGCTGCACACACCGAGCGGCCCCACCATCCCGCTGACCAAACTGGCCCCGGAAGCCGCCCTGCGGCGCCTGGAACTCACCGTCGTCCGCCGCCTGGAGGGGTTCCTGCACGGAGATCACCTGGGTCTGCTCCCGGGACCGGGTTCCGACACGAACGACGCCCGCCCGTACCAGCCGGGCCAGGACGATGTCCGGATGATGGACTGGGCCGTCACCGCACGCACCACGGTTCCCCACGTCCGCGACACCATGGCCGACCGGGAGCTCGAGGTCTGGGGACTGCTCGACGTGACCCCGTCGATGAACTGGGGGACCGAGGGCATCACCAAACGCGACCTGGGCATCGCGGCCATCGCGACGATCGGTTTCCTAAGCCAACGGATGGGGGACCGGTTCGGCGGTCTCATGATGCTGCCCGACCGCATCAAGCGGCTGCCCGCCCGTTCGGGCCGGACCGCCCTGTACGGGATGCTGCGGCAGATGCTCACCGAACCCATCGTCCCCGACAACGCCCCCGGTGACCTGGAACTGGTCGACGGCATTGAGCAGATGGCACGCTCCCAGCGACGCCGCGGCATGCGGGTGGTGGTCTCGGATTTCCTGACCTCGGGAGAGGCCGAGCTTGATCCTGACCGGCCACCGGCCTGGGAACGGGCGATCAGGCGGCTGGCGGTTCGCAACCAGGTGTTGTGCGTCGAGGTGGTTGACCGGCACGAACTGGAGTTCCCCGACGTCGGGGAGATGCTGATCCGCGACCCGGAAACCTCCTTCCTGCGCTACATAAACACCTCCGATCCGGCCGCGCGCCAGCGGATGGACGACGCCTCACGCGCGCAGCGTGAACGCATCAAGGTGGCGCTCAGGCGCGCGGGGGCGGGACACATCCAGCTGCGCACGGACCGCGACTGGGTATCTGACATCGCGCGATTCGTCCTCGGCTACCGGCGGGTCGCCAGCGCCCTTCACGCGCCGCCCCAGGGAGTGAGCCGATGATGGACTGGTTGGCTTTCAAGACCCCCGAGAGGCTGTGGGTGCTGCTGGTTCTTCCCGCGCTGATCATCGCCTACCTGGTGCTGATGCGTCTCAAGGGGCGAACCTCACTGCGTTACACCAACACCGGGGTGCTGGGCCGGGTGATCGGTTCCCAGCGCCGCTGGACGCGGCACCTGGCCGTTTTCATGTCGCTGTGCTCCCTGGTGGCGCTGACCCTGGCCTGGGCCCAGCCACTCGGAACGGAGAAGGTCCCACGGGAACGGGCAACCGTGGTCATGGTGATAGACACATCGCTTTCCATGCAGGCCTCCGACGTGGACCCGAACCGGTTGGAAGCGGCCAAGACCGCAGCGAAACAGTTCGTGGATGCGCTGCCCGACTCCTACAACGTCGCCCTGGTCTCACTCAACGGTTCCCCTGCCGTGGTCATGCCTCCCTCAACGGACCGGGGCGCGCTCACCAGGGCCATCGACACCCTGGAACTCAAGGAGGGCACCGCCATCGGGGACGCGCTGGACCAGGCGCTCAAGGCCGTCAGCGAGGCCCCCGCCCCCGAGGACGGTTCCGAACCCGCGCCGGCCATGATCGTGATGCTGAGCGATGGCGGGAACACTTCGGGAACGGAGCCCGCGGGAAGTGCGGGCCGCGCACAGGCGGCCGGGGTGCCGGTGTTCACCATCGCCTACGGAACCGAGAACGGATACGTTGACTTGGACGGGAAGCGGCACAACGTCGCCCCGGACAACGAGGTTCTCCGGTCGATCTCCGCGACCACTGGCGGGGAATCGGTTTCCGCGGACAGCACGGACAGCCTGAAGGACGCCTACAAGAGGATCGGTTCATCGGTGGGCACGGAAGAGGTGAAGAAACCGGTGACCGCGCAGTACGCGTTCGGGGCGTTGGGTTTCGCAGTGGTGGCCGCGCTGGGGGCAGTGATGATGGCTGCGAGGTGGCCGCGATGACGACCCTGGTGCTCGAGTTCATGCAGCCCATCCGGTTGTGGGCGCTGGCGCTGATTCCCGTCATCGCGGGGATCTACTGGTATCTGGCCAATCGGATTTCCCGGTCGCAGACCCCGAACTCGCGGCTGAGGTTCGTCATCCCCAAGGATGCGGCCTGGAAACGTCACGGCGCCGTGCTGCTGGCGCTGCTCAGTCTCGCTTCGCTGGTGATCGCCTGGGCGATGCCGAAGGACTACGGAAAGCAGGCACGGGACCGGGCAACCATCGTCGTCACGATAGACGTCTCCTGGTCTATGGAGGCCGATGATGTGTCCCCCAACCGGCTCGAGGCCGCGAAGGAATCGGCAAAGAAGTTCATCGCGAGCCTCCCGGAGCGGTTCAATGTCGCACTGGTGACCTTCGCTGGAACCGCCAGTGTCAGCGTTCCCCCGACCGTGGACCGGGGGGTGCTTAACCGCGCCATAGACAACATTCAGATGGCCCCCTCCACTGCTATCGGAGAGGCGATCTACACCAGCCTCGACGCGCTGAAACTGGTGCCACCGGATCCCGATCATCCCGATGCAACGGCCCCGGCGGCCATAGTGCTGCTCTCGGACGGCGCATCCAACTTGGGGCGGGACTCGGCCGCGGCGGCCCAGCAGTCGAAGCAGCTGGGGGTTCCCATCTACACCATCGCCTACGGCACCCAGAACGGTTACGTAGAATCCAATGGTAGACGGGAACGGGTGGCCGTTGATCATCATGAGCTATACGTGGTTGCGGAGAACTCCGGGGGCAAGAAGTTCTCGGCTGAATCGGCGGGCGAGCTCAGCGAGATCTACCAGGCGATTTCCTCCGACCTGGGTTACGAACTGGTTCCGATGGAGATCACGGACCAGTACGCGGGGTTGGCGATAATCTTCGCGGTCCTCGCCGCCATGGGCGTGATCTCCTTGGGGGCGCGCTGGCCCTGAGCGCGGTCTCTTTCCTCAGGCCTTGAGATTCTCGATCGGCAGGACGGGAACGTCGTCGCTGAGCGGCAGGCCGAATACCTGTTCCAGGAAGGAGACCTGGGACTCCAGCGACTGCTCGCGGGCCGCGAGCGAACGGAAACCGTGGCCCTCGTGCTCGAACGTGACCAGTGCCAGGGCGAGCCCCTTGGCGCGCACCGCATCCGCCATGTCGAAGGCCTGCCCCGGTGGCACGACGTGATCCTCCAGACCCTGCAGGATCAGCATGGGGGCGTTGAGACGGTCGAGCCGGGTGATCGGGGAACGTTCCCGGTAGATCTGCTCCCCTTCCGGCCACGGGGCCACCAGGGCGAAGGTGTAATGGGATTCCGCCTTGTGGGTTTCCTCGACGAGACTCCGCAGATCCCCGATGCCGTAGGAACTGATGCCGGCTGCGAAAAAATCGCTGGTAACCAGGGCCTGCAGGGTGGTGTAACCGCCCGCGCTGCCTCCGGCGATGGCCACACGCTTGGGATCAGCCAGCTCCGCCCGGCACACCTCGCGGGCCGCCGCCACCACGTCGGCGACATCCAGGACGCCCCACCGCCCCTTCAAGCGGTCCCGGTAGGCGCGCCCGAAACCGGTGGAACCCGAGTAGTTCACGTCCAGAACACAGATACCGCGGGAAACCCAGAACTGGATCATCTTGTCGAAGCTCGGGTAGTGCACGGAGGTGGGGCCGCCGTGGGTGAGAACGAGCATGGGGGGCGCCGCCACGGCGTCGGGGACCGGGTAGAACCAGGAGTGCACCGGCCCCGCGGGCCCCTCGGACCAGCGACTAACGGGACGGCTCAGACCCGGCAGGGGTTCGGAGGCCACGAGTTCGGTTCGTTCCCCGGTGGGGGAGATGCGCACCAGGGAGGCGGGACGATCATCCCATTCCGCTACCGCGAACAGGTCCTGTCCGGAAGAGGCCAGGGACTCGACCATGGCCGTTCCGGGCAGCGGATGGGTGACCCCGCCGCTGCGCGGATGCCACAGCGCCAGCGCACCGCGGCCGTCGGCGATTTGAACCGTTGCCAGCAGGTCATCCCCCACTGCGCAGGCGGGCGGGGTGTCCAACACCCACACGGGAATCGAACAGTCGTGAGGGGTTCGCCAGGCCGACATCCCCTCGCGGTGGTGCACCACCCAGTTCCAGTGGCCGGATTCGTCCGTGACACAGGCCAGGGAACCGTCCCCGAGCCAGACCGGGTGTTGCGCACTGACCCCGGGCTTCCCGAAGATCCTGTCGACGTGCCCGGGATCGTCGAGGTTCGTGGCCCACACGGATGCCTCGTCCCAGCTCATGTTCGGGTGCATCCACTGGAACCAGGCGAGCCGTCCGTCGCGCACCGCCGGGCCCGCGTAGAAATCGGCGCCGCTCACCAGCACGTGGCCCCCGTCGGCATTGCTGGAATCCAGGTCCAGCGCGACGATCTCGCTGCGTTCCTCGGGGGTCACCTCGTGATCCTCACGGACCGCGAGAAGCAACCGGCGTTGCGGATCGAGGGTCAGTCCGCCGTAGCGGAACCGGGTGCTTCCGGGGGTCAGGGGGCGGGTGGTCCCCCCGTCCCGGATCCACAGCCGCTTGGTGAAATCGTCGCACCACGCCACCAGGGCGTCGGCCACCGCGTAGGCACCCCCGCCGTACTCCATCACCCGGGAACGCACGTTGAACCCGGGGGTGATCTCGGTGATCCTGCCCTCCCGCCAACGCCGCACGGTCACCCGGCCGTCCTCGGCGGCGATCCCCGCCAGCCAGAACACCCCGTCCCCGCTGACCCGTACCTGGCGGATGGAGTCCATGCCCTTGAGGGCCTGGTCAATGGACATTCGCTGCATGGTCACAGTTTATGACCGGCCCCGCCGCCTCCTGTTGTGCCTTTCCCGTAGCTGTAGCACAATTGACACCGCCTGGAGTCGAGATGGATCGCAGGGGAAGGCAATCCGGCCGAGACCCAGGAGAGAACAAAATGAACGCTTGCACGGCCACCGAGAGCCTGCCCGGGGCGCGGGGGATGATCTTCATTCACTCCACCCCGGCCGCGCTGTGCCCGCATTTGGAATGGGCAGCCGCCTCGGTGCTCGGCGCGGGACTCAGCTGGCAGTGGAGCGAGCAGCACGCCGAGCCTGGTTCCCAGCGGGCCGAGCTCTCGTGGACCGGGCCCACCGGTTCGGGGGCGAGGCTCGCCTCCCGTCTCGCGGAGTTCGCCCGCATCCGTTTCGAGGTGACCGAGGAAGCCATGCTCGGGGCCGAGGGAACCCGCTACTGCTACACCCCTTCGCTCGGTCCGTTTGCCGCCACGGTCGGGGTGCACGGCGACATCCTGGTTCCCGAGGATCGCATCCGCCATGCCCTCGACACCGCGTCCGCCAAGGGCATGAGCGTTCACCAAGCCATGGAAAGACTCCTCGGGACCGCCTGGGACGAGGAACTCGAACAATTCCGGTACAGCTCGGAGGATGCACCGATCCGGTGGCTCCACCAGGTCGTGTGACGACCACCGGGTCGGGAGCGCCCGGCGCGCTCCCGACCCGGTGCGTCAGTCGGTGATGTTGGCGTTGGTCACGGTCACCGCAACGTTGGAACCCCCGAAACCGAAGGAGTTGTTCAGGGCCGCGAGGTCGCCTTCGGGAAGCCGGCGTGGTTCGTTCACGGCGATGTCGATGGGGAGCCCGGGTTCCAGGTTCTCGATGTTGATGGTCGGGGGCACGATCCGGTGCCTGAGGGCCATTACGGTCGCGAAGGTTTCCAATGCACCCGCGCTGCCGAGCAGGTGGCCGCTCATGGATTTGGTGGAGGTCACGATGCACTCGTCCACGGCGGACCCGAGGGCGGTTGCGATGGAACTGGCCTCGGTGAGGTCACCCTGCGGGGTCGAGGTGCCGTGGGCGTTGATGTGCTTGATGTCGCCGGGCTGGAGCCCTGATGCCTGGAGGGCCTTGCGCATTGCGGTGGACTGGCCGCGGCCCGTCGGTTCTGGCTGGACCATGTCATGGTTGTCGTTGCTGATCCCGGCCCCTGCGAGGGTTCCGTAGATGCGTGCCCCTCGCGCGCGGGCGTGTTCGAGGGTTTCGATGACCATGATCACGGAGCCTTCGCCGAGGACGAATCCGTCGCGGCCGGTGTCCCAGGGGCGTGAGGCGTGTTCCGGGTCGTCGTTGCGACGGCTCAGGGCCTGCATCTGGGCGAAGGCGTTGATGGGCAGCGGGTGGATGACACCTTCCGACCCCCCGACCACCGCGATGTCGCAGCGGCCCAGCCGGATCTGGTCGAGTCCCAGGGAGATGGCTTCGTTCGACGAGGCGCAGGCACTGACAGGCGCGTGAACACCGGCAGCGGCACCGAATTTCAGCCCCAGGTTTGCGGCGGGCGCGTTCGCCATGAGCATGGGGATGGTGAAGGGGGAGACCCGGCGCAGCCCCTTCTCCTTCTGGATGTCCCAGTTGCCGAGCAGGGAATGCAGACCGCCGATACCGGTGCCCACGCACACGGCGAGCCGGTCCGGATCCGTGGAATTGTCTTCGCCGAGCCCGAGCCCGGCATCCTCCCACGCCTCCTGGCCGGCGATCATGGCGAACTGCGAACTCCGGTCGAGACGGCGGGCCGCGACGCGGTCGAGTTTCTCGTTCGGGTCACCGGCAGCCTCGGCGGCGAAGGTGACGGGCAGTGGTTTTGCCCAGTCGTAGGGAAGGGTGTGCACACCGGAGCGGCCGGCGAGCATGGCCTCCCAGGTGCTGGGGGCGTCTACGCCGAGCGGGGTGAACGCGCCAAAACCGGTGATGACTACCTCGGTCATGTTGAACTCCTGGGGGCTGAAGGATTTCTCGGGGCTGGAAAGTATGGTGGGGGATGGCAGCCGCCACCCCCCACCGGCTCGGCCTCAGGCCTGGGCGCGTTCGATGTAGGCGACCGCATCACCAACGGTCTTCAGGTTCTTGGAGTCCTCGTCGGGGATCGAGACGCCGAACTTGTCCTCGCACGCGTAGATGATTTCCACCATGGAGAGGGAGTCGACGCCGAGGTCATCGACGAAGGACTTGTCCAGCTGGACGTCCTCCGCGGCCACGCCCGCCACGTCGTTGACGATTTCGGCGAGGTCGACGCGGATCTCTTCAGTGCTTGCCATTGCTGTCTCCTTGTTGGTCGATGGCTGGTTGGGTCATGGAAGGACGACGACCTGGCCCGCGAAAACGAGCCCGGCGCCGAAACCGATGATCAGGGCGGTCTGCCCGGATGCGGCCTCGCCCGATTCGAGCAGGGCCTCCATCGCCAGCGGAATGGACGCCGCCGACGAGTTGCCCATGTGCCTGATGTCGCGGGACACCACCACGTTCTCGGGCAATTTCAGGTGGCGCAACATCGAATCGGTGATCCGGTTGTTGGCCTGGTGGGGAATGAAGACATCCAGTTCCTCGGGGGTGATACCGGCCGCCTTAACGGCTTCGAGGGCCTTGGTCGTGATGTAAGTGGTGGCCCAGCGGAACACGGTACGCCCGTCCATGCTGATCAGAGGCATCCGCTGCTCCGGATCGATCACGTCGGCCCAGTCCTGGATCTGGATGGTGAGGGCCTGGGAGCCGTCGGAACCCCAGACGACGGGGCCGATGGCGGGTTCTTCGCTCGGGCCGACGATGGCGGCCCCGGCGCCGTCTGAGAACAGGAACGCGGTGGTGCGGTCCTCCAGGTTGACCATGCGGCTCAGGGTTTCGACTCCGATCACCAGGACGTTGGTGGCTGCCCCGGAACGGACGAGCGATTCGGCGATGCTGATTCCGTGGCAGAAACCGGCGCACGCCGCCGAGATGTCGAAGGCGACCGGCCCGGCGCTCAGACCGAGTTCGTGGGCTACGTAGACGGCCAGCGAGGGGGACTGCTGGAAATGGGAAACGGTGGAGCAGATGATCCCGTCGATCCGGGACGGGTCCAGCCCGGCGCGATCAATGGCTTTGCGTGCCGCGGCCACCGCCATGAACAGGGGAGTTTCCTCATCGGTCGCCCAGCGACGCTCCTGGATGCCGGTGCGCTGCTCGATCCACTCCGGGGTGGAATCGATGATGGTGCACATCTCATCGTTGTCGACGACTCGCGAACCACGGTAACCGCCGACGCTCAGGATGCGGGCGTGGCGGCTGCCGGTGGAGGGGGTCAATGTCATGTCGCGGCCTTTCGGGCGGTTCGGTGAAGCAGGGGTGGGATTTCAGGCCCTGGTCGAGTGGGTTTCGCAGAAGGAACGGGCCTCATCCAGCTGGTCCGGTGTGTTGAGATTGAACAACTCAACACCCTTGAGGTTGCGTTTTGCGATACCCGTCAGGGTTCCCGCGGGGGCGAGTTCGAGGATCCCGGTGACGCCGAGCCCCGACATGGTCTCCATGCACAGATCCCAACGAACCGGGTTCGCCACCTGCCGGACCAGGCGTTCCAGATACTCGCGCCCCGAGGTCACGACCGCCCCGTCGGCATTGCTGAGGAGACCGGTTCGGGGGTCCTCGGTGGGCACGGCGGCGGTCAGCGCCTCCAGGCGGGCCACGGCGGGGGCCATGTGATGGGTGTGGAAAGCCCCGGCGACGCTGAGCGGTATCAGGCGGGCGCGGCGGGGGGCGTTGTCGGCCAGGGCGGCCAGCTGCCCCTTGGTGCCGGCAGCGACTATCTGGCCGGAACCGTTGTTGTTGGCTGGGGTCAGGCCCGCGGCCTCGATGGCCGCCAGCACCTCTTCCCGGTCCCCACCGATCACGGCGGTCATCGAGGTGGGCGTGACGGCCGATGCCTCGGCCATGCCGCGGCCACGTTCCCGGACCAGCACCATCGCGGATTCGGCGGAGACCACCCCCGCCATGGCCGCTGCGGCGAGCTCACCCACGGAATGCCCGGCGACCACATCTGCGAGTCCGGTGACGACGGGGCTCAGCTGCTCGGCGGTGGCGAGTGCCGATGCGACCAGTAGGGGTTGCGCCACCGCGGTGTCCCGGATGGTCTCCGCGTCAGAAGTGGTCCCATGGGCCACGAGGTCGGTGTCGGCGACGGCGCTCAGCCACTCGAGGCGGGTCCTGAAGCTGGGTTCCTCCAACCAAGCGGCGAGGAATCCGGGGGTCTGGGCGCCCTGGCCTGGCGCAACGATAGCTAGCACGCCCCCAACTCTGCCCTTTCGCCGGCGATGTGTGCGGCTGCGAAGGTGACGAAAATGGCTCGGGAGGGGTTGTGGGATTCCTACAAAACCTGATCCCGGGGACAACAATGGGCAGGTTCACTCCTGGAGACGTCCCAAAGTGATCGCCAGCCTCAACACATAGGCCTCGCGCGCATCCGTGGGGTTGTATCCCGTCACCTCCTGGATCCGCCGCAGACGGTAACGGACTGTGTTGGGATGGATGAACATGGCCCGGGCGGTGGCCTCCATCGACGACCCGGCGTCGAGGAAACCGACGCAGGTCTCCAGCAGTTCCTTGGAGCCTTTGAGGAGACCGAAGAGGTCGCGGGCCAGGGTCCTTCGGGCGTGCCCGTCACCCGCGAGGGCCCGTTCCGGGAGCAGGTCGTTCGACAACAGGGTCCTGGGACCCTCGGGCCATGCCCGGGCGGCCCGGTACCCGGAGGCCGCCGACCTGGCGGACGTGGGAGCCCCGCGGAGTCCCTCGGCGAGCGGGCCGATCACCACGGGGCCGGATGCGAAATGTGGCTCGAGTTCGGTCACCAGATCACACGCCCGGGCCGGGTCGGTCAGGGCCTCACCCGCGAAGATGCACACGAGACGCTCCCCCTGGGGGGCCGCAAGCATGTCCAAGGAGAGCCGCGCGGATGCCCTGCGCAGCTCGTCGATCCGCAGATTCTTCGGGGCGCTCGCTATGACCACCACCGTGGGCGCCTCGGAGTCCCAACCGAGGGTCGAGGCCCTGGAAGTGACGGATTCGTCAGCCTCGGCCCGGACCACCGCGTCGACGATCGTCGCTTCGATGCGCGAGTCCCACGCCCCCCGTGCCTCCGCAGCGCGGGCGTAGACCGCGGCTGCCACGAACGCGATCTCCCGGGAGTAGTGCACTATCCCCAGCAGCAACGGCTGCCGGTCAGCGCGCGGCAGCAGGAGCTGGATCTGCTCCTCGACCACATCGGTGGTGGTGCGCACCAGGTCGACGGTTTGTCGCAGGGAGATGCGTCCCGCGAGAGCCCGGGGAGCGGAATCGAAGATCGACTCGAATGAGAAAGCTGAGCCACTGACCCAGTTCACGAAACCGTCGATGCCTCCCCGGGCCAGCACGCTGATCCACGAGCGGGACTCGGCGTCGAGTTCCCCGAACCATGCGTGACGGATCTCCAGGGCCCTCAGGGTGGCGGTGTTCATGGTTGCAGTGGCGGCGCGCAGCCGCTTCAAGATGGCGGCCCGGGTGCGAGCCGACGACACGGTGGCGGGAAGGGTCCCCGGGCTTGCGGGTTTAGCGGTCATGGTGCTCGCCAGCCTACCGGCCGGGGGGATGGTTGCGTCTGCGGCGGTCAGCTCTTCGGCCAGGAGTTCTCGATCTCGGTCAGCACGTCCTGGGAGGACTTCTCCAAGGAGACCCAGTCCGTCATGCCCACCCAGAAGCTCCCGGTCCCCACGGAACCCGGCATCTGGTCCGAGGCGTCGAAGCGGAGAACACTGTTGTCGCTGGTGATCAGTTCGTAGGAAAGCCTGTCCACGGGGGAGGAAAGAATTGAGGGATCCAGTTTATTGTTGGCCGAGATCCAACCGGGTCCAGTGACCTTCGCCTTCGCGTTGCTGAACTCGGGGGAGGTCAGATAGGCCTGAAAGGCCCTCACCTCTTCGCGATCACTGAACGCAGCGGCGAATTCCCCTCCCATGAGAAGAGGCGGATCCGTCTCGGTGGTGCCCGGCAGGCGGAAGGCGAACACGTCGCCGTCCTCCGCGATCTTCTTGTCGGTGGGCCAGTTGACTTGGTAGAAGGAGGCCTGGCGGTGCAGGAAACAGGAGCCGTCCAGTATCGGCAGGCCCGCGGTGGTGAATGAAGTGGTGGCTATGGATTTCGCGTTTCCCAGTCCACCGTTGACGTAGGCGTCATTCTTCAGGATGTTCCCCGCCTGGTCCAGGGCGGTCACCACACGGGGATCATTGAACGGAATCCGGTGGGAAACCCACTGGTCATAGACGTCCGGGCCCGCGGTGCGCAGCATCATGTCCTCGAGCCAGTCGGTGGCCGGCCAACCGGTTCCGTTGCTGGCCTGGATTCCGGCGCACCAGGGTTTGGCCTCCGGGTGATCCTCGGCGATCTTCTGGGTCAGGGTGGTCAGTTCCTCCAGGGTCCGGGGAATTTGGTAGCCGTTCTCGGTGAAGGCACGCGGGGAGTACCAGACGAAGGATTTGACGCTGGCCCCCACGGGAACCGCGTATACCTTGCCGTCGACGGAGGCGTGGTCCTTCCATACCTTCTGATAGTTGGCCTCGAGGTTGGCCAAGGCCTGCCCCTGCACCTCCTTGACCCTGCCCGGGAAACGGGCGATGAGGCTTCTCAGCAGGCCGGGTTGCGGGAAATAGGCGATGTCCGGTGGGGCGTCGGCGTCGATCTTGCCGGGTAAACGGGTCTCGAACTCCCGGGATCCCTCGTAGTTGATCCTGACGCCCGTGCATTCCTCGAAGAGTTTGAAGGAGTCGATGTGGGACTGGTCCTCAGGGGAGACGATGGGGGTGTAGACGTTGACTGACCTTCCCCTGAGGGATCCGTACTGCGCGAAGGCGGCGCATTCGCCCGAGAAATTGCTCGGTGCATCCGTGGGATCCTCCACCGGCGCGCTGCTGCAGGCGACCAGGGACACGATGCTCAGCGCGGCAACAACAATCCGTTTCTTCACTCGGAACATCTCCGTCCTTTCCGCTGGGGCGGAACACGACTCCATCCGGTCACCTTGACACCGTGTGAGCGGGTTTGCAAGCCGGATGGGGCGGCCGCGGCCCGGCGATAATTCGCGGAAAGCCGGTTGCGCGGTATCTTTGCCACAGCTGTGCACACATCGCGACGAGAGGACTCACGTGAGCATCCAGGACCAGGTCGGGCCGATCCTCAACGGCCTGCCGACGAACCTCCCGGACACGGATCCGGGGGAGACCGCCGAGTGGCTGGAGTCGCTCGACGGGGTGATCGAGCACGGTGGCCGCAACCGTGCCCGCTACGTCATGTTGAAATTGTTGGAACGGGCGCGTGAACGCCACGTCGGGGTTCCCTCGCTGACCGGCACCGACTACGTCAACACCATCCCGGCGGACAAGGAACCGCCCTACCCGGGGGACGAGGACCTGGAACGCCAGATCCGCCGCCTGCTCCGCTGGAACGCCGCCATCACCGTTCACCGGGCCCAGCGCCCGGGCATCGGCGTCGGCGGCCACATCTCCACCTACGCCTCCGCCGCGACCCTTTACGAGGTGGGGATGAACCACTTCTTCCGGGGCAAGGACCACCCCGGGGGCGGCGACCAGGTGTTCTTCCAAGGACACGCCTCTCCCGGCATGTACGCCCGGGCCTTCCTGGAAGGGCGTCTCGAGGAAGCGGACCTGGACGGATTCCGTCAGGAACACAGCCACATCGTCGACGGAAAGGTGCGGGCCCTGCCCAGTTACCCGCACCCCCACCAGATGCAGAACTTCTGGGAGTTCCCGACGGTCTCCATGGGCATCGGCCCCATGAACGCCATCTACCAGGCGCAGTTCAACCGCTACCTGCAGAACCGCGGCATCAAGGACACCTCCCAGCAGCGCGTCTGGGCTTTCCTGGGTGACGGCGAGATGGATGAACCCGAATCCCGCGGCCTGCTGCAGCTGGCCGCCAACGAGGAACTCGACAACCTGACCTTCGTGATCAACTGCAACCTGCAGCGTCTCGACGGACCGGTGCGCGGCAACGGCAAGATCGTCCAGGAACTCGAGGCCTTTTTCCGGGGCGCGGGCTGGAACGTCATCAAACTGATCTGGGGCCGGGGGTGGGATCCGCTGCTCGCCGCGGACAGCGAAGGCGCCCTGGTCAACTTGATGAACGCCATCACGGACGGCGACTACCAGACCTTCAAGGCCAACGACGGCGCCTATGTGCGCGAACACTTCTTCGGGCGCGACGCCCGCACCGCTGCCATGGTGAAGGACTGGACAGACGACCAGATCTGGGCGCTGACCCGCGGCGGCCACGACTTCCACAAGGTCTACGCCGCGTACAAGGCGGCGACCGAGTTCACGGGGGCGCCCACGGTCATCCTCGCCCACACGATCAAGGGCTACTTCCTGGGTCAGCACTTTGCGGGCCGCAACGCCACGCACCAGATGAAGAAGATGGCCCTCGACGATCTCAAGGCGTTCCGCGACCGGGTTCATGTGCCGGTCTCCGACGCCGTGCTCGAGGCCGATCCCTACCGCCCGCCATACGTGAAACCCGGGGCGGAGGACCCGCGGATGCAGTACCTGCAGGAACGTCGCCGCGCGCTCGGCGGCTACGTGCCGGAACGTCGTGGGGACCGCAAGTTCATCTCGCTGCCGGGGGAGAAGGCCTATGAATCCGTCCGCAAGGGTTCCGGCAAGCAGGAGGTGGCCACCACCATGGCCTTCGTGCGCCTGCTCAAGGACCTGATGCGCGACAAGGCGTTCGCACCGCGCGTGGTGCCCATCATCCCCGACGAGGCTCGTACCTTCGGTATCGACGCCTTCTTCCCGACCATCAAGATCTACAATCCCGGCGGCCAGAAGTACACGCCCGTCGACGCGGACCTGTTCCTCAGCTACCGGGAGGCCACCAACGGCCAGATCCTCCACACCGGCATCAACGAGGCCGGTTCGATGGCGGCCTTCACCGCCGCCGGGACCTCCTACGCCACCCATGGCGAACCCATGGTTCCGATCTACGTGTTCTACTCGATGTTCGGCTTCCAGCGCACCGGCGACTCCATGTGGGCTGCCGGTGACCAGCTCGCCCGGGGATTCGTGATCGGGGCCACCGCCGGTCGCACTACCCTGACGGGTGAGGGCACGCAGCACATGGACGGCCACTCGCCGGTCCTGGCCTCCACCAACACTGCCTTCGCCGCCTACGATCCCGCCTACGGATATGAGCTTGCGCACATCGTCCGCGACGGCCTGCGCCGGATGTATGGGGAGAAGCCCGAGGACATCATGTACTACCTCACCGTCTACAACGAGCCCTACGTGCAGCCCGCCGAACCGGAGAACGTGGATGTTGAGGGAATCCTGAAGGGCATGTACCTGCTGCGCCCCGGCTCCTTCGACGGGGTCGGTCAGGACGCCCGCCGCGCCCAGATCCTCGCCTCCGGTGTCGGCGTGCCCTGGGCACTCGAGGCCCAGCAGTTGCTCAAGGACGACTACGGGGTGGTCGCGGATGTCTGGTCCGTCACGTCCTGGGGTGAGCTGCGTCGCGAGGGTCTCGCCCACGACAAGGCCAGGTTCAACGACCCGTTCGGGGAACACATCCCCACTTGGGTCGAGTCGAAGCTTGCCGGCACGCAAGGCCCCATCGTCGCCGTCAGCGACTACATGCACGCCGTGCCGGACCTGATCCGACCCTGGGTGCCGCGCGAGTACACGACCCTTGGCGCGGACGGTTTCGGTTTCTCCGACACCCGGGCCGCCGCCCGCCGCTACTACAACATCGACGGTCCCTCCATCGCCGTCGCGGTGTTGCAACAGCTGGCCCTGAAGGGTGAAGTGCCTCGCGAATGGCCCCTGGAAGCCGCCCGGCGGTACCGTCTCGACGACGTCACCGCCGGGGCCTCCGGCAAGACCGGGGACTCCGAGTGAGGGTCGTGCCCTGAACCGATCGGATCCCCCGGGTGCACAGGGCCCGGGGGATCTGGCAGGCTAGGTCTCGTGGGACACATAATTCAAGGGGAAGTGTCGTGACCGCCGCGCGGGGAGCCGAATTGCTCGGGCTGGACGCGGGTATGGTCGTCCAGGAACTGGGGTGGGACGAGGATACCGACCCCGACCTGCGCGACGAGATCATGGATGCCATCGACGCAGACATGATCGAGGACGCCATAGAGGCGGTGGACGTGGTCGTTCTCTGGTGGCGGGAGGACGACGGCGATGTGGTCGACGGCTTGGTGGATGCGATGAAGGATCTGGCTCCCACCGGTTTCATCTGGCTGCTGACCCCGAAGGTCGGCAGGCCTGGATACGTCTCCCCGAGCGACTTGGCCGAGGGAACCGCCACCGCGGGCCTGTCCCTGACCAGTTCCGCGAACGTGTCGCCGGAGTGGCAGGCACACAAGGTGGTTCGCCCCAAGGGAACCGCTCGACGTTGACACCCACCTCGGAGGGAGCGTGGAAATGACCGTCAGGACGAGAATCGGCGTGCTCACCTCGGGTGGGGACGCCCAGGGAATGAATGCAGCTGTGCGCGCGATCGTGCGGGGAGCGATCCAGGCGGGCGCGGAGGTTTTCGCCATTCAGGAGGGCTGGCAGGGAGCCGTCACGGGTGGCGATCACATCAAACAGATGGGGTGGAACGACGTCTCCGGGATCCTGAACAAGGGCGGCACCGTCATCGGGACGGCGCGCTGTCTTGAGTTCCGGGACCGCGAGGGGCGCAGGACCGCGGTTAGGAATCTCGTGACCTCCGGCATCGACCGGTTGATCGTGATAGGTGGCGACGGTTCCCTCACCGGCACCCGCCAGCTGCGCCTGGAATGGGGTGAGTTGCTGGCGGAGCTGGTGAACAGCGGAGAAGTGGGGCCGGAACTGGCCGAACGCCACCCCGTCCTCCAGATCGCGGGGCTCGCCGGTTCGATCGACAACGACATGGTTGGCACCGACATGACCATCGGGACCGACTCCGCGCTGCACCGCATAACGGAGGCGATAGATGCCATCTCCGCCACCGCGGAGTCACACCAGAGAACCTTCATCATCGAGGTGATGGGACGCAACTGCGGTTACCTGGCGTTGATGAGCGCCATAGCGGGTGGCGCGGACTACACCTTCCTGCCGGAATCCCCGCCCCGGGACGGTTGGGAGGACCGCATGGTGGATGTCCTCGGCCGGGGCAGGCGGGCCGGGAGACGCGACTCGATTCTGGTGGTTGCCGAGGGCGCCGCGGACCGGCAGGGCGAACCGATCACGGCGAACCGCATCCGCGACATCCTGAAGGAGAAGAGTGGGGAGGACGCCCGGATCACGATCCTGGGACACGTCCAGCGCGGCGGGAAACCCTCGGCCTACGACCGTTGGATGGCGACCGCCTGCGGCGTCGAGGCGGTTTCCGAGGTACTCGAAGCCAGTGCCGAGACCGAACCGGTTCTCGTCGGCGTGCACAGCGACCGGATCGGGACACGACCTCTGCTGGCCTCCGTGGTGGCGACCCGCAGGATCGCCGATTACATAGCAGAGGGTGACTACGAGGCCGCCATCTCGTCGCGTGGCCCCGGGTTCCAGATGATGATCGACATCTACCGGGCCATCACCGAGGCGCGGCCGTCGGTGGCGGATCCCGCGGGCAAAAGGATCGCGATCATGCACGCCGGGGCGTTGGCCCCGGGCATGAACCAGCTGGCGAGGGTCGCGGTGCGTTCCGGCATCGACCTCGGCTACCAGATGCTGGCGGTGCGCGGTGGGATGCCGGGCCTGATCGAGGGCAACTTCGACGATGTCAGCTGGGCTGATGTGGAGGGCATGGCGCACACCGGGGGAGCAGATTTCGGGACCCGCCGCTACGTCCCCTCGGAGTCCGAGCTCTACTCGATGGCGCGTCAGCTGGAGGACCACCGGGTGGACGCCCTCCTGGTGATGGGGGGATACCATGCCTACGCGTCGGTCGACCTGATGGAACGGGAACGTCGACGCTATCCCGCTTTCAACATCCCGGTGGCGGTGGTGCCGGCGAGTATTGACAACAACCTCCCGGGCTGGATGATGGCGGTCGGGGCGGACACGGCCCTCAACACGGTCGTGGATGCGATCGACATGCTGCGGATGAGCGACTCGGCCAGCAAACGGGCGTTCATCGTGGAGACGATGGGCCGCGGCTGCGGTTTCCTGCCGCTGGTCGGTGGCTTGGCCGGGGGAGCCGAGAAGGCATACCTACCGGAGACCGGAATAACCCTCGCCGAGCTCGAGACCGACATCAAGGCCCTCGTCGACGCCTTCGACTCCGGGCGGAACTTCTACCTGGCCGTGGTGGGGGAGGGAACCAGCGAGCACTACACCACAGATGTGCTGGGCAAGCTCTACGAGGCGGAGGGGAACGGGCGGTTCTCCGTGCGGGAGTCCGTGGTTGGGCACCTGCAACAGGGCGGCACCCCCTCGCCGTTCGACCGCATCAACGCCACCCGGCTGGCCTGGAACGCCATTGGGTACCTGGATCGTCAGTTGCGTGCCTGCCGGTCCGAGTACGCTGCTGCGCACGCCGGGGCCGAGGGCCTGTTCGCCCCGCTTCGTGACGTGACCGATGACATGGACTGGGAGAACATGCGCCCCCACACCCAGTGGTGGCGTTCCCTGCGTAAACCCTTTGACATCCTGAGCCGCCGCCCTGGCCAGAAATGACCGGGGTGGGTCCCGTTCGTCAGCAGAGGGGAAGGGCGACCCCGAAGTTGAGGCTGGCGGTGCAGTTCATGCCCGCCAGCTCCTGACGCGCGGTGGCCCCCCCGCCCACGGAGTCCGGGATTATGTTGCGCAGAATCAGCACATGACCATCGTTGGTTCGCACCAGGACGGTGAACATGACCGTGTTCGGCACCTGGTTCTCGGTCCGCACACCCGTGAAACCGCAGGTGGTGTAGCTCCCGCCCTGGGCCTGGCTGACCTTGTCCTGGGAGGCCGGTGTGGGCACGGGGGCGCTGAAACGTTCCTGCTGACTCGTTGAGAGCGCCTTACAGGCCTCCAGGAGGTCCTTCCCCTCGGGAATTTCAACCAAAGAGGTGACCTGGAGGCGGACATCAGTTTCGGAGTGCTGAAGACGTACCACCTTGCGGTTGGGTTCGGCCGACGGCTGGTCCTCACCGTATTCCCTCCAGCCCGTGGGAACCGTGAAGTGGGTGTCGTCGAGGACCTGTTCGCTCGCGGCCGGCCTCGCCCCCGCCGTGCTCTCGGGATCCGGGGATGCGGACGGAGCCGGTGCCGAGGAGCCTGACTTCTCCGGGGATGCACTGGCCCCTAAGGGCCACAGGGATGTGAACTCCCAGGTGCCGCGTGTGATCCAGGACCATGCCGTGAAACCGAGAGCGAGGATCAGGATCCCGGCCAGGATCACCAGGCCGATTCTTTTCAGCCTGCCCAGGAAATCAGGCCTGGCCGCTCGGGCCGGGACGATTTCCTCCTCGTTCCCCGCGTTCTCGTCGGCGGGTTCCGGGGAGAAAGGTGATGACGGTGTCGGAACGGGTTCGGGTGTGGTGCGTTTCGGGAGCTCGGGTTCCACCTCAACCGCCGATGCCCGGCTCCGTGCCTCGGCTACCGACCAGAAATCGGAGACCGGTTCGGGCCGGGGCCTTGGTCTGGTGGCCTCGCGTAGCGATGGGTAGGAGGTTTCCTGGTACCTCCGGTTCTCGATGTGAGGTGCCCCCGGGCCGTCGAGCGGGCTACGATCCGGTTCGTGCCACTGCTCGGGCTCCGGATCCGCGAATCTGCGGGCTCCTCTGCGTGCGGGCTCCGGATCGAAATCGGTTTCGGGAAGCGAACGACGTCCTCGGGCCGGGGCCGGGTCGATCGTCCTGGCGTGCCTGGCGGACACCCCGTGATCAGCCGACCTGCGGGGACCGGCGGACCACGACGAATCGTCCGTCATCCGTTTCCCCTTCCCGCCACGGCTGTTCCAAAGAGCCAGTCTAGGTCCCCCGGAAGTCTTCGTCATGTGTCGCATATCCGGATCGACCACTTCCGGGCCTTCGGGCCGGGCGATCCGGGTCCCTCCCGGGTTGGCCGGGGAAAGACGGGAGACCGGACCCGAATTTTGTTTTCCGCCGGCATACCGGCACACGGTGGCCCCCGGTGGGCGCAGAGGGACTTGAACCCCCGACCCCCTGCTTGTAAGGCAGGTGCTCTAACCAGCTGAGCTATGCGCCCTAGGGCTCGCCCATTGTGGCAAAGGGACGGGCCCGGGCCAAGTCAGCCGAGAATTGCTGCCTTGACGCGGGCCGCCACCTCCGCCCCCGGGGCGCGGCCCGCCGCGGCCGCGTTCACGGCCTTCACGAGGGCACCCATGTGCTTCATGGTGGGCGTCTCACCAGCCGCCCTCACCTTAGCGACCTCCGCCTCGACGAGGGCTTCCAGTTCCTCGTCGGTCAACGGGGTGGGCAGGTAAGCAGCCATGAATTCAGCCTCGGCATTCTCCTTTTCGGCGAGTTCCGGGCGCCCGGCCTCCGCATATGTCGCGGCCGAGTCGAGGCGCTTGCGGCGTTCCTTCGTGATCACCGCCAGCTCCTCGCCGTCGCTCAGTTCGCGCGCCACCTTGCCGGCGACCTCCTCGACGGTGATGGCGGCCAGCATCATGCGGATCGTGGACTTGGTGAACTCGTCCTTCGCGCGCAGCGCCTTCGCCAGTTCGGCCTTGAGGCGGGTTTTCGTAGCAGCCATTTGTTTCCTTTCTTCCGAGAACACCATTCAACCAGTCAACGGAACAGGGCCGAGACGGTAGACTGCCCGCTTGTGGCTGATGCAGACCTCATGACCCAGATTGACCAGTTGGACAGGTCCTTGGAATCCATTGAGGCGGTGGCCGACCTGCCGGGGCTGCGCGCCGAGATAGCGCAACTCGCGGAGGAGGTCGCCGCCCCCGATCTGTGGAACGATCAGGAGAACGCCCAGCGCGTCACCTCGACCCTCTCCGCACGACAGGCCGAGGTGGAGCGCCTTGATGGCCTGCGCGGCCGCCTCGACGACGCAGCAGTGATGCTCGAACTGGCCGTCGAGGAGAACGACGCGGAGGCGAGGACCGAGGTGGAGAACGAACTCAACCGGCTCGCCAGGGAAATCGAGGCGCTTGAGGTCCGCACCCTGCTCTCCGGCGAGTACGACTCCCGGGAGGCCCTGATCACCATCCGGGCCGAGGCCGGTGGGGTCGATGCCGCGGATTTCGCGGAGAAACTGATGCGCATGTACCTGCGCTGGGCCGAACGCCACGGGTATGCCGTAGAGGTCTACGACACCTCCTACGCGGAGGAGGCGGGATTGAAATCGGCCACCTTCGCCGTCAAGGCGCCGTTCGCCTACGGCACCCTGTCCGTTGAGCAGGGCACCCACCGCCTCGTGCGGATTTCCCCGTTCGACAATCAGGGCCGCCGCCAGACCTCCTTCGCGGGCGTCGAGGTGCTGCCCGTGACGGAGGAAACCGACCACATCGACATTCCGGAGTCCGACATCAGGGTGGACGTCTTCCGTTCCTCGGGGCCCGGTGGGCAGTCCGTCAACACCACGGATTCGGCCGTGCGCATCACGCATCTGCCCACCGGCGTCGTGGTCAGCTGCCAGAATGAGAAGTCACAGCTGCAGAACAAGGCGGCCGCCCTGAGGGTGCTGCAATCGCGGCTCCTGGAATTGGCCCGGCAGGAACGCGAGAAGGAGATGAACGCGCTCAAGGGCGACGGGGGGAACTCTTGGGGAGCCCAGATGCGTTCCTACGTGATGAACCCGTACCAGATGGTCAAGGATCTGCGAACCGAGTACGAGGTGGGGAACCCGGACGCGGTTTTCGACGGCGATCTAGACGGTTTCATCGATGCCGGCATCCGGTGGCGCAAGAAGAGCGGGTCCGCAACGAGGTAAAGGGGTTCGCGGCCGGGACGGTCCGGGCCAGGTGATCAGGCCGATCCCGGCCCGGCGTGAGCCGTTGGATGCCCGGGCGGGTGGAACAGCCGGCACGCCGCCGAGTGGCAGAGACGAACCGGCTTCCGGCGGCGCGCGGTCCATAACCCGGATCAACCATCCGCGGCGTGTTGGTTGGGCAGGTTTGGCGGGGCGTGGTTAACTGCTACAGGCCGTGTCCTGAGATACTCTCAGGAAACTTCCCCTAGTCGGTCGGAGCAGCACAGTGATCACTTTCGAGGACGTCACGAAGTTCTATCCCGGGCAGGACCGCCCAGCACTTCGCAACATCAACCTTGAGATAGCCAAGGGCGAGTTCGTCTTCCTCGTGGGTCAGTCGGGGTCCGGCAAGTCCACCTTCCTGCGCCTCATCCTGCGGGAGTACCGGCCGACGAAGGGCACGCTGTACGTCGCGGGAAAGAACCTTTCAACCCTCAACCAATGGAAGGTGCCGGTGCTGCGGCGCCAGATCGGAACCGTGTTCCAGGATTTCCGTCTGCTTCCGGGAAAAACCGTCTACGAGAACGTTGCCTTCGCCCTGCAGGTGATCGGCAAGCCGTCACGAGTCATCCGGGAGGTGGTTCCGGAGACCCTCAGGCTCGTCGGCCTGGAGGGAAAGGAGAACCGGCTGAACGAGGAGCTGTCGGGCGGTGAACAGCAGAGGGTCGCGATCGCACGGGCTTTCGTGAACCGGCCGAAGATCCTCATCGCCGACGAGCCGACGGGAAATCTCGATCCGGAGACCAGCGTCGGCATCATGAAACTGCTCGACCGGATCAACCGGACCGAAACCACCGTGATCATGGCCACCCACGATTCCTCGATCGTGGATCAGATGCGACGCCGCGTCCTGGAATTGCGCAAGGGTGAACTCGTGCGCGATCAGGCCAAGGGTGTCTACGGCGTCAACTGAGAAAGCGGGAGGAAAAATGCGGCACACGTTTCGGGAGACCTGGTCCGGGTTGAAGCGCAACATGGCCATGACCATCGCGGTCATAGTCACCATGTCGGTTTCCCTCTCGCTCTTCGGGGTCGGGTTGCTCACATCCATGGAGGTGGATCTGGTCAAGGACCGCTGGTACGGCAAAGTCGAGATTTCCGTGTTCCTGTGCGTGGAACGCAGCACGGGGGGTACGTGTGAACCGGGGAAGGCCACCACGGACGCCCAGCGCAAGGCGATCGAGGAGGCCCTGAAGGCGAACCCCGAGGTCAAGGAGGTTTTCTACGAATCCAAGGAAGAAGCCTTCAAGGAGTTCCAGAGGGTGTTCAAGGACTCCCCGGTCCTCGCGTCCCGCACCGTTGAGCAGATGCAGGATTCGTTCCGCATCAAGCTGCTGAACCCCGAGAACTACAAGGGAGTGGTGAGCGAGGCCCAGGGGCTCCAGGGAGTTCAGAACGTCAGGGACCTGAGGAGCGTCCTCGATCCCGTGTTCAACACTCTCGGCGGGCTCCAGTGGGCGACGATCGGCATGAGTGTCCTACTGCTGCTCGCGGCGGCCCTGCAGATCTCCACCACCATCCGGATGGCTGCCTTCACCCGTCGGCGTGAAATCGGCATCATGCGTCTGGTCGGGGCCTCCAACTTCTACATCCTGCTGCCGTTCCTGCTGGAAAGCCTCATTGCAGGTCTGATCGGCGTGCTCATTTCATCTGGCTCAATTGCAATTACCTATTTGCTATTGATTGAGCAAACCGCCAGACCCTCAATCCCAGCTATAGCTTGGATTGGCGCGGATCATGTTTTCAATGCCATCATTTGCATAGCAGTGGTTGGCGTTGCATTGTCGGTCATCCCGACGCTGCTGGCGACCAGAAAGTATCTAAGAATCTGACGTGTAAGGAGATCAAGGTGAATCGGGCTCTTCCCCATCTACCCGAAAACCCCATCCTCAATCGAATCGCCCGCGGTCTGGTTGCCTCGGTCCTGAGCGTCACAATGCTCGGTGCGCTCGCGACCCGGGCCGGCGCGGATGACCTGGACGACAAACGAAATCAACTGGACTCACAGCTGGAGGCCCAGAAATCAGTGGTGGAGGGGGCGTCCAAGGAACTCACCGATGCGGTGAACGCCCTCGAAGCAGCGAAGACGGAACTGGCCACCGCTGAGACCGCACTGTCCGAAGCGGAAACCAAGCTCACGGCCGCCAAGGAACTGGATACCCAACGCGCATCGGAGCTTGCGGCAGCGGAGACCAAGGCCAAGAAGGCGAAGGCCGACGTGGCCGCCGCCAAGGCGGCCTACGACTCCGTGGATGCCCGCACCTCCGAGGAGATCACGGTGATCACCCAGCAGAACGGCGGGCTGGCGGAGCTGTCGGTTCTCTTCAGCGATGCCGGCGTCGGCAACATGAATCAGCGGGCCCAGCTGGCCGACACTTTGTTCAGTTCCAGCGCACTCGAACTGGACGAACTGACCTCGCGCAAATTCCAGCTCGACGCGGCGAAGAAGGAAGCCGATGAGGCCGAGGCCGCTGCCGCCGAGGCGCGCAAGGCAGCCGCCGAGCAACTTGAATCCTCCAAACAGGCGGAGGAGGCCGCGAAGGCGAAACGCGCGGAGGTAGCGGAGAAGGTGGCCCAGCGCGACGCGGCCAAGGTGAAGGCCGACTCGCAGCTGACGGCCGAGAAAGGACGTCAGAGCGAGTTGGAGAGTGAATCCAGCGAGGTCGACCGCCGCATTCAAGAACGCATCGCTCAGCAGAAACGCGCGGAGGAGGAACGGCAGGCCCGTGAACGCTCCTCCCAGCAGAGCGGCTCCTCCTCATCCGGTTCCTCGTCCGGTTCCGGTTCCTCGTCCGGTTCCGGTTCCTCGTCCGGCTCGAGCAAGGGTTCCTCCTCCAGCGGCGGTTTCATCCGCCCGGTGGATGGCGCCGTCAGTTCTCCCTACGGCATGCGGGTTCATCCTGTCCTGGGGTACAGCAAACTGCACGACGGCACCGACTTTGCGGCCGGCTGCGGAACACCCATCCGTGCCGCGGGGGATGGTGTGGTTTCGGAGCGCTACTTCAACGCCGGCTACGGGAACCGCCTCATGATCGACCACGGCAGCAAGGGTGGCACCTACGTGACCACCGGGTACAACCACGCCACCAGTTACGTGGTCTCGGTTGGGGACCACGTGAGCCAGGGGCAGATCATCGGGTACGTGGGAACCACCGGCTATTCGACCGGATGCCACCTGCACCTCATGGTCTGGGAGAATGGTTCCGTGACCAACCCGATGTCCCGCTGGTTCAGCTGAGTCCAGGCGTGGCATCATTGCGGGATGCCCAGGGAAACCGGACGCACGCTCGTCGCCCAGAACAAGAAGGCCCGTCACGACTACCAGATCGGTGAGACCTACGAGGCCGGACTCGTGCTCACCGGAACCGAGGTCAAGACCCTGCGAATGGGACGGGTCTCCTTGGCCGAGGCGTTCGCCACGGTGGATGACGGTGAGGTCTGGCTGCGCAACGTCAACATTCCCGAGTACGAGTTCGGGACTTGGCGCAACCACGCTGCAAAGCGTTCCCGCAAGCTGCTGCTCAACCGCAAGGAGATCACCCGGCTCGCCAAGGAGACCGAGGCCACGGGCAGGACGATCGTCCCGCTGTCGATTTACTTCAAGGACGGCTACGCCAAGGTGGAAATAGCCGTCGCCACGGGCAAGAGGGACTGGGACAAGAGGCGGAGCATCGCGGAACGCGATGCGAACCGCGAGGCGCAGCGGGCGCTGCGGGCGCGCAACCGGCTGGGTTCCAGGCGGCGCTGACCCTTTCGGAAGGTTACCGGGGAGAGTTCAGGGCTAACCCCGGTGGAACTTGGCGGACCATGGGGCAACATGGATGACATGACCGATCCGAGCCTTTTCACCACGGTCACGGATGTGCAGCGCGACCGCGCCGTGGAATACCTGCAACGGGTGTACGCATCAGGGGTCCTGAGCGATGAACTGTTCGAGCAGAGGTTGGGGATGGCCCTGGCCGCTCAGACCCGGGCCGACTTGAACGCGTCATTGCAGGGACTGGCGCGGGTGGCCGATGTGTTCCCGAGCGCCCCTGCGGTTCAGCACCCCGTTCACGAAGGCATGCAGAACCTGGCGGCCGGGTTCCTCCATCTCGCGACCCTGCCGACGATGTTCCTGGCCCCCGCCATCGCCCGGGCCCTGGCCTCGCCGAGGAGTCGCATCGCCACCGAGGCATCGCGCGCCATGTGTTTCCAGTTCAGCGCCCTGATCTACGGTGTGATCGCGGTCATCCTGGTTTTCTCGAACTGGGCGCCTCCTGTGCTGCTGTTCTTGGGTTTCATCGCCTGGGGTCTGATGACGCTCTGGCTGGCCATCCGGTCGGTCACGGGAGAGAAATCAACGGCCGTCATCGAAAGGCTCATGTTGATGCGCCCCCCGGAGGATCGCCGGTGATGCCGGATGAGCTACACTGGGTCTCGCACAACTCAAGAGGGGATGACTGGTTTCGACTTGGACGGTAGTTCGAGGAGAAGCGGGCCGAGGATCCATGCTTGTCTCGTTAACGCTGCATGGGAACCAATAAGTGCCAACAACAGCCGCACTGACTTCGCTCTCGCTGCCTGATCAGCGATCGAAGGGTCACGCCCGGGGGTGCCTTCCTCCTGGTGCCTGGCCTCATTCTTGAAGGCTTGCTGAACCGCCTGTGTTCCAGGGGTGGTTCGGGACTCAACTGGAACTGGGTCCGGCTGCGACTTGCTGACGTGAGCGCAGGGGCCGAGCAGACCGCCTAGTCAGCTGCGCCCGGAGAATCCCTGGTTCGCCTTTCAAGGACGCGGGTTCAATTCCCGCCATCTCCACTGAATCTTGCGGATGCCCCCGACCTCGGTCGGGGGCATCCTTTGTTTTCAGCTCCGCTGGCGCCACAGCTCCCGACCCGTTGCGTCACGAATGAGCGCGTTCGGGGAGTGGGTCAGGTCGATCTCCACGTCCAGGTGGGTGGAACCGTTCGTGGCAGAGCTGCGGTAGACGATTCGCTGGTTCTCCAAGTGCAGGGCCGTGGTGCGGGCGTCGACCAGCCAGGGATGGCGTCTGCGCAACCCGATCAGGTCCTGGTGGGCCCGCAGCACCGGCTGACCCCAAGGAGCGAGTCCGGTGGGGGAGTCCGGGAGAGCGGGGCGGATTGCGTCGTCCCCGCCGACGCGTTCCTCCTTGATGCCGGTGAACGCCTGCTCGTCGCCGTAGTAGATCGACGGTGTGCCCGCGACGGTCATGAGGATCGCCAATGCGGTGACGGCCCCGTCGGCCCCCACCCTGCTGGCGATGCGGGTGACGTCATGGTTGCCGATGAAAGTGTTCGGTGTGAAGAAGTCGAGGAACTGGTTGTGACGGTTCAGGGCGTGGTCCAACTCGAACAGGTTGCGGTCGTTGATGCTGGACCAAATGGCCTTCCACAACTCGTACTGAGTCACCGAGTCGATGCCGGATTCGGCGACGAAAGCGCAGTAATCACCGTGCAGCACCTCACCGAGCAGCCAGGCATCGGGATGGTGGGGCCGCACCCTTTCCACCACCTTGGACCAGAACCCGGCAGGAACGGAGTAGGCGGCGTCGAGACGCCACCCGTCGATTCCACGGTCCAGCCAGTGGTTCATCACCCGGACCACCAGATCCACGGCTTCCTGGCCGGAGTGGTTCAGGCGTACGAGGGAGGAGTGCCCCTCGAACACTCGGGGCCTCGGGCCTCCGGGATGCTGCCAGTCGATGTCGAACAGTCTCCCGGCAGGGGAACCGGGCCCTTCCGCCAGCGCTTGCTTCACTCCGGGGTGGCCCTCGCCCACGTGACTGAACACCCCGTCCAGGAGGATGCGGAGCCCCCGGTCCCGGCACTGGGAGACGAGCTCGGTGAAATCGGTTTCATCCCCGAGGCGGGTGTCTATGCTGAACAGGTCGAGGGAGTCGTAGCCGTGGGACTGTGACTCGAAAATGGGGCCGAGCAACAGCCCGGAGCACCCCAGCTCGATCGCGTAGTCGAGCCAGCCGAGCAGACGTCTCAGCCGCGGGCCGGGAGCTGTGTCGGGTTCCCGTATCGGGGCCCCGCAAAGCCCGAGAGGATAGACGTGCCACCAGATCGCGTGTTCAACCCAGCTCATGTGAAGATCGTAACGATCCTGCGAGAATGAAGGTATGGAACTGGGCGAACCGGCGGCGGGACAGCTCCTGATCGCAACCGAACCGGGTCGGGGAGGATACTTCGATCGCAGTGTCGTGCTGCTGCTGGAACACAACGAGGAGGGCAGCCTCGGGATCTGTCTGCACAAGATCGGCGAGGTCACCATGGTTGATTCCCTGGAGCATTTCAGTGACCTGCTGACCCCGCCCGCGAAACTTTTCGAGGGCGGACCCGTCTCCCGGCAGACGGCGCTGGGCCTGGCCCAGGTCCGGAGTCCTTGGGAGGAGCCGCCGGGATGGCGGCGCCTGTTCGGGGACGTCGGGGTGCTGGACCTGGAAACCCCGGTGGAACTGGTGCGCGGAACCTACGTCCACATCCGCATCTACGTAGGGCTGGCCGGTTGGAGTGCCGGGCAGCTCGTGGGTGAGCTTCTGCGGGGCTCCTGGTTCAGGAGCCACGCCCGGGCGGAGGAGATTTTCGGGACCCCGAAGGACCTGTGGCGCCGGGTGTTGCGCCGGATCGGTGGCGGTCCGGGAATCTGGTCCACCTGGACCGGGCATTCCGAGTGGAACTGAAAACCCCGCGGATGGAGCCGGCTATTCAATGCCCCTGCGGTGCCGGATTCTGCCCGTCCGGGCACACGAATCGGTGCGATCCCACCGCTGCGGTCCGGCGAACGGGCGGAGCCACCACCTTTCGACGATGCCCGCCACATCCTCGGGAACGAAGGCGGGGCGTGGGGCCCGGGCCGGTGTTCCTGCCCGGTAGGATCACCGCAGCCGCGCCCCTGTGATGCGAACCCGGTGGGTGCCCGGGATGGTTGTTCGTTCCACTAGCATGGAAGCCAGTTCGGGAAGGAGGTCGGTGTTGGCCGAGAACCGGAATCGTGCCCTGATCCTGATCGTGGATGACGATCCCGCCCTGTCCGAGATGCTCCAGATCGTGCTGCGGCAGGAAGGGTTTGACACCACCCATTGCGCCACGGGAACCGGAGCGTTGGCGGCGATGCGCGAATGCCGGCCGGACCTGGTGCTGCTCGACCTGATGCTGCCGGGACGTGACGGGGTAAGCGTCTGCCGGGACATGAGGGCCGAGTCAGGGGTACCCATAGTGATGCTCACCGCCAAATCAGAGACCGACGACGTGGTTGCTGGGTTGCAGGCCGGGGCGGATGACTACGTGGCCAAACCCTTCAAGGCGAAGGAACTCCTGGCACGGATTCGCACCCGGCTGCGCCGCGTCAGCGCGGATCCGGGTGCCGACCAGCTGACCATCGGGGATCTCGTGATCTCAACCACGGCGCACACCGTCAAACGTGGTCCCGTGACGCTCTCGTTGACGCCGCTCGAGTTCGATCTGCTGCTCGCACTGGCGAAACGTCCTTCCCAAGTTTTCAGCCGGGAAGCGCTACTCGACGAGGTGTGGGGGTACCGCAACGCCGCTGACACGCGGCTGGTGAACGTGCACGTGCAACGGTTGCGCTCCAAGGTGGAGAAGGATCCCGAGCATCCGGAGATCATCGTGACCGTTCGGGGAATCGGATACCGGGCCGGTGAGCCGCAGCCCTGGTGAACGAGGCCGTCGGAAGCTGGCGAGGATCTGGTGGAGTTCCCTGCCCCTGCGGGTGTTGCTGACCACTTTCGTCGCCTCCTGCGTGGTGTTGGTCCTGGCCGGGATGCTGCTGGTGCAGCAGGCGAGCGCGGGAATCGTCGCCACGAAACGAACGGCCTCGATCCGGGAGGCGGTCGGGATGCATCGTTTCATGCAGGGGCAGCTGCAGTCTCCGGAGCGGCTGGGAACGGCAACCTATGAGCAGCTCAGCCGCCTGGTGGAGCTGGCCGGGGCGCAGGCCGCCCAGTATCTGGTGATCATCGAAGGACCTGCTTCCGTGCTGTCCTCCTCGTCGGGCATCGGGCTTGAATCCGTGCCCGTCGAGCTGCGTCAACGGGTGACGGCGGGGGAGGGAATGTACATTGCGGCAGCGAGCGTGACCATAGCGGGCGAGGGGGAGGGGAAACCCGGGCTCGTCGTGGGCACCACCTTGGTGACGGCCGCCGGTGAACGATTCCCCGTCTACTACGTCTTCCCCATGACGAGTGAGGTCGCCACGCTCCGCGACATCCAACGCGCGGTCTACACCACGGGGGCGGCGCTCCTGCTCGGGTTGACGGCCATCGCCTATCTCGTGACCCTGCAGGTGGTCAGGCCTGTCCGCAAGGCCGGGCGGACGGCGTTGCGCCTGGCCTCCGGTCAGCTGGATGAACGCATGCCCGTCAGGGGAACCGACGATCTCGCCTCGCTGGCGGTCTCGATGAACGAGATGGCCTCGGATCTGCAGCAGCGGATCCGGGAACTGGAAACGCTGTCCGCCGTGCAGCGGCGGTTCGTCAGCGACGTCAGCCACGAGCTGCGAACCCCCATGACCACCATCAAGATGGCCTCAGACCTGCTCTACGAGGAACGTGACGAACTTTCCCCGGAGGTGGGCAGGACCGTGGAGTTGATGAACGCGGAGATCGACCGGTTCAGTTGCATGCTCGCGGACCTGCTGGAGATCTCACGGTTCGACGCCGGGGCGGCGATCCTGGAACTGGACGAGGTCGACATGGACGCGTTGGTCGCATCCGAGGTGCAGGCCCAGGAGACCTTCGCCCGCTCCCAAGGGAGCGAACTGCGGTTGCACCTGGACGGTGCGGCCTCCGCGCAACTGGACGCCCGCCGTATCCGCCGCATCGTCCGCAACCTGTTGACCAACGCCATCGACCACGGGGAGGGGCGGCCCATCGATGTCACGATCGCATCCGACGAGGAGGCCGTGGCCGTCACGGTCCGGGATCACGGGATCGGGTTCGAGGCCGAACTGTCCGGTCGTGTGTTCGACCGGTTCTGGCGCGCGGACCCGTCCCGGGCACGTGCGGCTGGCGGGACCGGGCTGGGGCTCGCAATCTCCTTGGAGGACGCCAGGCTGCACCGGGGCTGGCTCTCCGCCTGGGGGCGGCCCGGCAAGGGGGCCCAATTCCGCCTCACCCTGCCCCGCGGGCCTGAGGTGACACTCAACAGTTCGCCGCTGCCCATCATCCCGGTGGACCTGGACTCCCGGAAGGACCTGCGATGAGCCCCCGAAGTGCCCTGACCAGGCTGGTCGCCGCGACCCTGACGCTGCTGCTCGGGGCCTGTACCGACATCCCGACCTCTGGCCCGGTGACCGAGGTGACGGTCTCCGCGGAGGGACGGGGCGTGCAGATCGCCCCGGAACCCCCCCAGAAGGGCATGAGCGCATCCAGGATCGTCGAGGGTTTTCTCCAGGCCATGGCGGATCCCACCAGTGACTACGAGGTGGCGCGCCAGTACCTTTCGTCGTCCGTGCGCGGGCAGTGGGCTCCGAGACGGGCAACGGTCGTCTACGACGGCTGGGTGGAGGCCGCCGGGGATGGTCTGGAACTGCGCGGAACCACCCGGGGAACTGTGGACGCGGTCGGGCGTTTCACCGTTTCCAGGGAATCACTCACCCACGACTTCGGGTTGGTTCAGGAAGCGGGGGAATGGCGGGTTTCCGCCCCGCCCGAGGGGGTGTTGCTCTCCAGCTACATCTTTGCCCGGTCATACAACTCGGCGCGGTCGTATTTCATCGCCCGTTCCGGTCAGGCCGTGGTTCCCGAACCGCTGCACCTGCCGGCCTCCGAGATCACCCCGGGCCGCATCGTGGAGGCGCAACTTGCCGGGCCGGGCACCTTCCTGTCCTCCGGTGTGCGCAATGCGATTCCGGCGGGAACCAGGCTCGGTGCGGCGGGTGCGGTAGTGGATTCCTCGGGTGTCGTGACGGTTGCGCTCGAAGGGGTGCCCCAGGGTCTCGGTGACGTGGAGCGACGGGAACTCGGCGCGCAGCTTTTGTGGTCGCTTTCGTCGATCCCCAAGGTCTCGGGACTGCACCTGGTCGTTGACGGCAGGCCCTACCCGCTGCCCGGGCAGAACGACAAACAGGTTCTGGAACTTTCCTCCCAGCAGGACTACCAGCCACTCTCAAAGGCAGGATCGGCCGACCTGTACGGCGTGCACGAGGGCCGGGCGGGGAAGCTGAGCGCCGACACCAGTTTCATTCCCCTCACCAGCGACGGGGCGTCAGCGGAAATGACCGCCATCTCCTTGGACGGGGCCTTCACCGCGACCGTGGCCGGATCCCCGGCGACGGTCCGGATCGGCCCCAGTGGCGATGCCCCCATCCAGGTGGACACTGGACTGACCCGGGCCGGATCGGTGCATTTCGCGCAGGGGAGGCTGTGGCTGCTCGGACGCGGTTCCTCCGGGGAACAGCGGCTGTTGAGCGTGTCCCCGCAGGGGGAGGTCGCCGCCATCGACCTTTCTGCGCTGCCCGGTGAGGTGGTGGACTTCTCCCTCGACGCCTCCGGGACGCGGGCGGCCGTTCTGCTCGGGATCGGGGGGGCCACCCGTTTCGGGGCCGCGTCGCTGATCGAGGGAAACCGGATGGTGGGCTGGCAGGAGGTTCCCCTGACCGCATCCCAGGAGAAGGAACTCTCCGATGCGGTTGCGCTCGACTGGACCGGGGAGGTGAACGTCGCCGTGGTCGCGAGTGCGGGTTCCGGCAAGTCCGTGTTCGTGGTCGCGGTGGATGGCTCGGAGGTCACCGACCTCGGACCGGTGAGTGCGTCTCCCGTCCAGGTGACCGCGCTGCCCAGGCCGGGTGGGGACGCGGTCTCCGTGCGTGCAGCCGATGGGACCGTTCTGCTGTATGAACAGCACGGCACATGGCAACAGGCCAAGACGCCGATGACCTGGATCAGTTATCCGGGTTGACCTGTGGAAAAAAGCCTCCGGGGATCCGGGAGGTTCCACAGTGATGGGTGTGTGCCTCCCTTCTCCGCGACTTCGCCCCCCTGCTGCTCGGAGCCCGCTGCTTGGTTTGCGGTTCTCCCGCCATGGCCTGCTGCACGGTCTGCCGGGACAGGATCGCCGGCAAAAGCCCGCACCGGGTTCGGCGCCCCGGGATCCGGGTGCCCACCTGGGCCGCCAATCCGTACCGTCCCGAGCTGGCGCGGCTCATCCCGGCCTTCAAGGACGACGGCGCCTGGGTCCTGGCCCGGGTGCTCTCTCGCAGGCTGGCCGTGGCGGTGGCCGCCTGCCGTCTCCTGGCGGGAACGTTCCTGGTTCCGGTGCCCTCCCGGCCAGCTGCCGTACGCCGCAGGGGCATTGACCACACCTGGGTGCTGGCCCGCCGGGCCGCCCAGGAGCTGGGGATCGGGGCGGCAAGGTTGCTGAGAAGACGGGACGACGGGGACGCCCAACGCACCCAGGGACGTGCCGGAAGGCAACGGCTTTCTGGGGCCAGGTTCCTGGCCCGTACCTGCCGGTCACCCGTGATCCTCGTCGATGACGTCGTGACGACCGGAACCTCGTTGGCGGTCTCCTGCGAGGCGCTGACCCGCAACGGGACAACGGTCATCGCCGCCGCCGTCATCGGCGATGCAAATCTGATCGGGAAATGGTGAAATCCCCTTGCCAGTCCCCTGATGGGAGTACCGTTGAGGGATGGAAGACGTCAGCAGGGTCCGGGCTGAGAAACAGGGATCCGCTGGCGTCGTAGTTTTCTAGCCAGGAGGAGACATGGACATCGTCGTCACCGGTCGGCACTGCACCATCAGCCCCGAGCTCAAGGAACTGGTCCGCGACAGGATCGTGACCGTCGAGCGGCTGCGGGACCGGGTGATCCGTGTGGAGGTGGAGTTCTCCGCCACAGATGGCACCAAGAACCCCTCGGATGCCGTTGAGGTCCAGATCACGCTTCGCAGCCGGGGACCCGTCGTGCGTGCCGAGGCGAAAGCCAACGACAAGACACTCGCGTTCGAACAAGCCTTCGATCGTTTGAAGGTACAGCTCCGGAAAGCAGCCGACCGGCGCAAGACCCATCGGGGCCTGCGCACGGCCATCTTCGCCGAGGAGCCCGCATCCGCACCGGTGCCGGAGGAAACCGAGAACGAACCGGAGGAACCCACCTACGAGGTCGCGGGCCTGGTGGTCAACGGCGACGGACCCCTCGTGGTTCGCGAGAAGGAATTCGAGACCGTTCCGCTCAGCCTGGCCCAGGCATTGGACGAGATGGAACTGGTCGGGCACGACTTCTTCCTCTACCAGGATTCCGCCACGGGGAAACCCTCGGTGGTCTATCGCCGCAAGGCCTACAACTACGGTGTCATCCACCTGAACGTGAACGTCTGAACCCGACAGGCTCCGCGATCAGGCCTCGGGATCCCTTGATCCGGTGGAGGTCCGGACCGCGTTGCACTTCCGAATGCAGATGATCCGGTGCGCTTTCCGGTTTCCACCGCGACGGTCCTTGTCGTCGCCTTGTACACGGGATTCCTGAAAAGCATGATCACCGGTAACGGCGGGCCGGGGGTGAGGCCCCGGCCCGTCACAGTTTTGTACGGCCCCGGGGCTGGCTAGGATGGCAGGCGGTGTGCCACAGCCACCGGAGTCAAACTGTTAAGGATCGTCGACGTGGGATTCATGGATTTCCTGAGCAACCTCGGATCGGGTTCTCAGCTGAGGAGGCTGCGGAAGGTTGCCGATCAGGTAAACCTGATCGAAGAGGACTTCCAGGGGATGTCCGACGCCGAGCTGAGAGAGCAGACCGACACATTCAAGGAGCGTCTTGAGGACGGGGAGGACCTGGACCGGCTGATGCCGGAGGCCTTCGCCACCGTACGCGAGGCCGCCGTCCGTGTGCTGAACAAACGGCATTTCGACGTTCAGATCATGGGTGGTGCGGCACTCCACTGGGGCAACATCGCGGAGATGAAAACCGGTGAGGGGAAAACCCTCGTCGGCACCCTCCCCTCCTACCTGAATGCGCTTTCCGGTGACGGCGTGCACATCGTCACCACCAACGACTACCTGGCCAAGTACCAGTCCGAGCAGATGGGGCGGATCCATCATTTCCTCGGCCTGGAGGTCGGCGTCATCCTGGCATCGATGTCGCCCGCCGAGCGTCGCATCGCCTACCAGGCCGACATCACCTACGGCACCAACAACGAATTCGGTTTCGACTACCTGCGTGACAACATGGCGCTCAACAGCGAGGACCTCGTGCAGCGCGGCCACCACTTCGCCATCGTCGACGAGGTGGACTCGATCCTGATCGACGAGGCCCGCACCCCGCTGATCATCTCCGGGCCGGCCCAGGACACCCACGAGTGGTATCCGGTTTTCGCGCGGATGGTGCGCTCCATGAAACGCGACCAGCACTACGAGGTGGACGAGAAGAAACGAACGGTCGCGATCTCGGGCGCCGGTATCGAGGTGGTCGAGGACCGGCTCGGCATCGACAACCTCTACGAATCCGCCAACACCCCGCTCATCAGCTACCTGAACAACGCCATCAAGGCCAAGGAACTGTTCAAACGGGACAAGGACTACGTGGTGCTGGGCGACGAGATCCTCATCGTCGACGAACACACCGGACGCACCCTGGCCGGGCGCCGCTACAACGAGGGCCTGCACCAGGCCCTCGAGGCGAAGGAAGGGGTGAAGATCAAAGACGAGTACCAGACCCTCGCCACCGTCACCCTGCAGAACTACTTCCGCATGTACGACAAACTCGCCGGCATGACGGGCACCGCGAAGACCGAGGAGTCCGAGTTCCAGAAGATCTACGGCCTCGGGGTCATTCCCATTCCAACGAACATGCCGATGATCCGCATCGATCAGCGCGACCGGATCTACCGCACGGAGGAGGCCAAGTACAAGGCGATCATCGAGGATGTCGTGCTCCGCCACGAGGACGGGCAGCCCGTGCTCATCGGCACCGCCTCGGTCGCGAAGTCCGAGCTGCTGTCCGGGATGCTGAAGAAGGAGGGCATCCCGCACGAGGTCCTCAACGCGAAACAACACGAGCGGGAGGCCGCCGTGGTCGCGCAGGCGGGCCGCAAGGGAGCCGTGACCGTGTCCACCAACATGGCGGGCCGCGGCACCGACATCATGCTCGGCGGCAATCCCGAGTTCCTGGCCGACCTGCAGCTGCGCAAGCAAGGCCTCGATCCCGTGGAAACCCCCGAGGAGTACGAGGCCCAGTGGCCCGACACGCTGAAGGCCCTCGAGGAGCAGGTGGAGGCCGAACACGACGAGGTGGTTGAGGCCGGTGGGCTTTACGTGATCGGTTCCGAACGTCACGAGTCCCGCCGCATCGACAACCAGTTGCGCGGGCGTTCCGGACGTCAGGGAGACCCGGGCGAGTCCCGCTTCTACCTCTCTCTCTCCGACGACCTGATGCGTCTGTTCCGCCCCGAAGTGCTGGAGCGCGCACTGATCATGCTCAAGGTGCCGGACGACGTGCCGATCGACTCCAAGTCGGTCAGTAACGCCATCGAGTCGGCGCAGAAGCAGGTCGAGAGCCAGAACTTCGAGATGCGCAAGAACGTGCTGAAGTACGACGACGTGATGAACCGGCAGCGGCACGTCATCTACCGCGACCGGCGTCGCGTTCTCGACGGGGCCGACCTGTCCGAGCAGCTGCGCGACCGGGCGGCCGAGGTGGTTGCAGCGGTCGTTAGGCAGCACACCGTCGGCATCCCGGAGGACTGGGACCTCGAGATGCTCTTCAACGAACTGAAGACGCTCTATCCCGTCGGCCTCGACCAGGAGGAGATCGAGGAGGAGATTCCCACACAGGAAAAGCTTGTCGAGATGTTCAGCGACGACGTGTGCAGGGCCTACGACGAGCGGGAGGAGACCCTCGGTTCCGAGACCATGCGGGAACTGGAACGCCAGGTGCTGCTTTCCGTGGTGGACCGCAACTGGCGGGAACATCTCTACGAGATGGATTACCTGCGCGAGGGCATCGGGCTTCGCGCGATGGCGCAGCGCGACCCGCTGGTCGAGTACCAGCGGGAGGGCGGTGACATGTTCATCGCCATGCGGGAGGCCTCGTTCGAGCAGATCATCGGAATGCTGTTCAACCTGCAGGTCAACCAGCCGGAACCGGTGAGCGTTGGCGTCGTCACCGATGCTGAGGGGAAGCCAGAGGATGTGCTGGCGAAGGCCGCCGCCGTCTCGGAAGGTGAGGCGAAACCCAGGCGCGCAGAACCCCTGGTCAAGGGGCTGGGCGGGAAACGCGAGGAGAACCTCACCTACTCCGCACCTGACGAGTCCGGGGAGGCCACTACGAGCCGCGACGACGGAGCAAAGAAGCCCGCCAGGAAAACAACGACCAGCAGCAGCGGCGGCGGGAACCGCGCCGCACGGCGCAAAAAGGCCAGGCGCAAACGCTGAATCCCCGGAGCCCGTCGCGAATGCTATGGACGCCGGATCGGGTGATCCGGCGTCCCGCCATCCCGCCCGGCACGTCCTCGCTCGGACAGCACTTTTCGAAACAGGCCCCTAGGCGGGGAATCCCACCACCCGCAGGTCGGAACACTTCCAGTTGTCCCGCCGGTCCAGGCGGATGACGCAGGCCAACCACCTGTCCCGGATCCGGACGGTACCGGAAGCCTCCAGGCTGTCCGGAGCGGGGCGCTGGACGCGAAGCGGCCCCACTCGGCCTATGCGGAAGCTCGCGGCATCGGAGTAGGACACGAGCTGTTGGAAAGCGCGGGGGGACAGATGGGGACGGATCTGGTGCAGGGCCCGCATCCCCTGGAGAGCATCCAGCACCGCATGGGCCAGGGTGGGGGCAGATACTTTGTTCACGCCGGTAAGCTACGCACCCGCCCCTCACCCGGATAAGGGGTTGGTAGGGGATTCACAACACCGCCGAGGACATTGACAACATACCCGAGGTTTCCGGCAACACCTTCAAGGGAATTGACAACACCCCCGGGCGTGGCCTGGCCGTGAACCTCCGGACGGCCTCTAGGGTTGTCGGGTGACCAAGGAACTGGTGTTCATACCCATCGCCCGCGACGAACTGGCGGCGATCGACGGCTCCGTGCTGCTGACCGGCCGGGCGGCGCACCACGTGACACCGGAGCTGCTGGCCGCCCTGGAATACACCGCCGGCCAGGAGGAGGACGCCGAATACGCCGCCTTGGTGCTGGCTTCCGTGGCCGCCCTGACGAGGTTCGGGGAGAGGCTGGTGCTGGTGGCCGATGTCGATACTTCACTGATCGCCAGTGGCGATGACCCCGAGAATGGCGCCTGCGTCCTCACCCGGATCGCCCCGGAGGCCATGACCTGCTGGTTCAGCGAAGCCCCCGGCGTGGATGCCTCCGCCGCCGCAATTGCCGTGCGCGGCCTGGACATCGACACCGCCTGGGGTTTCGACGAGGTCCAGGAACTGTTGCACGAATCCGACCTGCTGTGGAATGACGTGGAGGAGTACCGCCGGGGGCTTCGTTGATGACCGTTCGTCAGACGCGGCTCAGCCAGTCCTGGGCCCGGCGCTCGATACCCGCGAAGGCGCGGGCGATCATGGGCTCGACCTGGGCTTCGACCTTCTTGCCGACCAAGGGAATCTTCACGCTCAGCTCACCAACGTAGACCGCCTCCGAGGAGCTGGGACCGGTGGGGGAGAGGGTGGCATCGGCCTCGACGCTGACGGGAGCGCCCGCGATGTCGACCGTGAAAATCCCTTTCCGCACACCCGCGTCGTCGGGCTCCCCCCAGGTGAACGACTGCTTGATGCGAATGCCCTTGCCGAAGAACTTCGAAATCGACTCGGGAGCGGGAAGGGTCAGGTCCAGGTGGGTGACGTCATCCGCGATGTTGACCGTGTGCTCGATCGCGTTGGCGTGCTTGGCGACATCATCGATGAACGCCTCGTTGCGGAACAGCGCCGCCACCTGGTCCGGGCTGCCGTTGAATTCATGCTTGTAATTGAGCTGCATGGGGACCAATGTAGCGGTGATTTCGGGCCCATAACCAAGGGGTTCCACGGATGAGCCGATAGCATGAGACCCATGAGGATCGACCTGCACACCCACTCGCGAGTCAGTGATGGCACGGACACCCCCACGATGCTCGTGATGAAGGCGTTCCAGGCCGGTCTGGACGTGATCGCGCTAACCGACCACGACACCTTCGACGGGGTTGCCGAAGCGGCGGAGGCCGGGAAAAGGATCGGGGTCAAGGTGCTGCCCGGAATCGAGATCTCCTGCCAGCACGACGGTCGCGCGGTCCACCTGCTCGGCTACGGCTGTGACGTGTGGAACCGCCTGTTGAACGAGGAACTCGCCCGGGTCAGGGTCGGCAGGACCCAACGGCTCCCCGAGATGTGCCGGAGACTTACGGAGCTCGGCTACCCCGTGACCATCGACGAGGTGATGGCCATAGCGAAGGGGGCGCCCTCGGTGGGACGCCCCCACGTCGCCGACACCCTGGTGGCCAAGGGTGTGGTGGCCAACCGGCAGGAGGCGTTCGATTCGTTCCTGGCGCCCGGAAAACCGGCATACGTACCCAGGTACTCAATAGACGTGGGCCGCGCCATCGATCTGGTGCACGTGGCCAGGGGAGTGGCTGTGCTGGCCCACCCGTGGGCCCCCATGACCCGTGAGGCCCTCAGCGCGCCGTTCATCGAACAGCTCGTCAGGGAACACGAACTCGACGGGATCGAGACCGATCACAAGGATCACGACCGGGAGACCCGGCTGTTGCTGTTCGAGATGGGGGCGCGCCTGGGGCTGCTCCGCACTGGTTCCAGCGACTACCACGGAACCGCACGGCCCGAGCGGCAACTGGGCTGTTACACCACCCGCAAGTCGGCCTACTTCGAGATACTCTCCCGGATCCGGGCGCGAGGCGGCTCTGCGTGACCGTTCCGGCATCCGGGCGATAGGGTTGCCCGCATGGAATCCGAGTCCGCACCAGAAGCAGAGAAATCCCTCCAGCGTTCAGAGGAACGCAGCCGCGAGATCGAGGCGGAGATCGCCTCAGATCCGGCCGGGTTCAGACTGCTGACGGGGGACCGCCCCACCGGCCGGCTGCACATCGGGCACTACTTCGGTTCGCTCCAGAACCGGGTGCGGCTGCAGAACGCCGGCATCAAAACCTTCCTGATCGTGGCCGACTACCAGGTGATCTACGACCGCGACGGCGTCGGTGAGCTGAAGGACAACGTCTACAACATGGTGGCCGACTACCTGGCCGCTGGGATCGATCCCGAGCGGACGGTCATCTTCACCCATTCGGCAGTGACCGCCCTGAACCAGCTGATGCTGCCCTTCCTCGCTCTGGTCACCGACGCGGAGCTGCGCCGCAACCCGACCGTCAAGGACGAGCTGGCCGCGTCCAACCGTCCCATGTCCGGGTTGATGCTGACCTTCCCGGTGCACCAGGCCGCCGACATCCTGTTCTGCAAGGCCAATCTGGTTCCCGTCGGCAAGGACCAACTGCCGCACGTCGAACAGACCAGGGTGATCGCCAGGCGTTTCGACGAGCGCTACGGGCGCGTCGACCCGGCCCATCCCATCTTCCCGGAACCCGAGTCACTGCTCAGCCGCAGCGGCACCATACTCGGCCTGGACGGAAACAAGATGAGCAAGTCACGCGGCAACACCATCGAGCTGGGCATGACCGCCGACGAAACCGCGAGACTGCTCAAACGTGCAGTCACCGACTCGGACCGCCACATCACCTACGACCCCGTGAACCGCCCCGAGGTCTCGAACCTGGTCAACATTGCCGCGATGTGCCTGGAGCGTGTCCCCGAGGACGTGGCCGAGGAGATCGGCGATGGCGGTGGCGGCGGGTTGAAGAAACTCGCCACGGCTGCCGTGAATGATCATTTCGCCGCTCACCGGGCGCGCCGGGCCGAGCTCATGGCCGATCCCGGGGCGCTGCGTGACGTGCTCAGGGCCGGCAACGAACGGGCCAATGCCGTCGCCGAAACCACCTTGGCCGAGGTTCGGCAGGCCATGAGCATGGATTACTGAGCCACGAATCCCGGGTGGCCGCGGCCACCCGGTCTGGCCAGACCGGGTCCGGGAGGCGATTCGTGCCGGCCTGGCTGTCACCCCGGGCGAGCGGTATTACTCGGCGTTTCTGCGGGACTCGGTCACGTCCACCCCGGCGCGGCGCCGACGCCTCCTGCGGCGGGGAGCGGTGCTCTCCTCCGAGCCGCCGGTGGAAGACGGGCGATCCCCCTGGGGTGTGGTGGGGGAGCGTCGGCGCCTGCGACGCCGCGTGCCGCCCTCGGATGTGGTCTCCCTGCGGGAACGGGCTTCGCGCGGCGGGCGCGCGGAGCGGGGGAGCCGGCCCCTGGTGCCCTCGGGGATGTCCAGGTCCGTGTACAGGTGCGGGGACGAGGAGTAGGTCTCCACGGGGGTTTCGAAGTCCAGACCGAGGGTCTTGTTGATTACTTTCCAGCGGGTCACGTCCGGCCAGTCGACGAGGGTGACGGCGACGCCGGTGTGTCCCGCGCGGCCCGTCCGGCCGATGCGGTGCACGTAGGTGGCGTCGGTGTCGGGGCACTCGTAGTTGATCACGTGGCTGACGCCGGTGATGTCGATTCCCCGGGCGGCGACGTCGGTTGCCACCAGGATGGTCACGGTCCCGGCCCTGAACTTCTTCAGGGAACGTTCTCTGGCGATCTGGTTCAGGTCGCCGTGGATGGCCGTGGCGGGGAAACCGCGCTCCTGCAGTTCATCCGCCAAGCGCTGCGCGGCCCGTTTCGTTCGGCAGAAAACCATCACCTTGCTGGCATCGCGGGCCTGGGCGATGCGGGCGACCACCTCGGGTTTGTCCAGGTCGTGGGCCTGGTACACGAACTGGGTGATGTCGGGCACCGTCGCCTGGGCATCCGCGCCCTCGGCGCGAATGTTCACGGGCCGGTTCAGGGTGGCACGGGCCAGGGCGAGGATGGGGGCCGGCATCGTCGCCGAGAACAGGAGGCTTTGACGCGACGGGGGTGTTTTCGCCAGCAGTTTCTCGATGTCGGGCAGGAAACCGAGGTCCAGCATCTCGTCGGCCTCGTCCAGCACCAACACCTCGATGTGGCTCAGGTCCAGCGCACGGCGGTTGGCTAGGTCGAGAAGCCGCCCGGGGGTCCCGACTGCCACGTCGATGCCTTTCTTGAGGGCGGACAGCTGCTCGTCGTATCCGGTGCCGCCGTAGATGGTCAACACCCGGGTGTGAAGCCGGGAACCGGCCAGTTCGAGATCCCGCGCCACCTGGAGGGCGAGCTCCCGGGTGGGGGTGACGACCAGGGCCCGGGGACGGCCGTGGGTGATGGGTTCCTCCGATTCGTCGGCGCTGGTCTGGAGCCGGTGCAGCAGGGAACTCCCGAATGCCAGCGTTTTCCCGGTGCCGGTGCGGGCCTGGCCGATCAGGTCGGTGCCGCTGAGGGCCAGGGGAATGGCGAGTGCCTGGATCGGGAACGGGTTGACTATCCCCGCGTCGGCGAGCGAGGCGGTGATCTCTTCGCGGATACCGAGATCGGCGAACGTCTCGGAGGTGGTTGTGTCGTTCAGGGTGAAAACCTAACTGTCGGGCGGCGCCTGTTCGGATCAGGGCCGGAGGGGTCAGAGAGCGCCGAAACCAACTGGACGTCCCTCGGCGGGCCCCAGGTCGAGGTAAGCGAGCTTCGTCACGGGCACGATGACCCGGCGGCCCTTGTCGTCGGCCAGTTCGAAGGTCGAATTGTTGGTGAGCGCTTCATCCAGGGCCGCGGCAACCTCGTCGGCGCTGCTCGTGGTGCGCACCTGGAGTTCGCGGGAGATGTCGCTGATTCCAATCCTGACGTCCATGGTGCCTACCTTAGCCGCGTTCAACCCTCGCAGTACGCCAACGCGACCGTTATGTTGTCGCGGCCACCACAGGAATTTGCCCATGCCACCAGCGACTCCGCCAGTTCCACCGGATTTCCGCTGACCTGCTTCGCCCCCTCGAACACCGCCGCCAGGTCTTCCGGGGAACTGGCGTAGTTCCACAAACCGTCGCTGCACACCACCACCCATCCGGGGGAGTCGGGACGCAACTCCACCAGGGCGGGATTGACATCCGTGGCGTTGCGGCCCAGCCAGCGTGTTATGGAGTGCGCCTGGAGGGAACGTTCGGCCTCCTCACGCGGCATGCCGAGCATCATGCGCGCCTGGGCCATGGAGTCATCCTTGGTCAGCTGCCAGCTCACCCCGTCGTCGCCGAACCAGTAGGCCCGGGAATCCCCGATGCTGCCGACCCGGATCAGGCCGTCGGCGACGGTGGCGGCCACCAGGGTGCAGGCCGCCGGTTCCTCGTGGGCGCCCGCCGCCAGAACCGCTTCATGGGCCCGCGCGAAGGCGGAATTGAAAGATTCTGCCTCGGCCGAGCCGCCGGCAGCCAACGCCCGGATCAGGACCGAGCAGGCCTCCTCGACCGCCACCAAGGACGCGTGCTCGGCCCCGAAAGCCGTGCTCACGCCGTCGGAGACGACCAGCACGGCCCGCTTGGTGGGACGTGAACTGGCGGCCACGCACAACGCGTCCTGGTTGGTGCGATGCCGGGTCCCGATGTCGCTGCAACCAGCCACCCACGGCGCCGGGACCACGGTGTAGTGGTCGCGGTCCTGGGGCTGGGCTTCCGCCGGGTGCATGGTCACTGGGCCTCGCCTTCGCTGGTCGTGTGGCTCATCCTAGCCCGGAGCCGCCCTGACAGGCAGCTTCAGAGAGGATGGACGTGGTCCGCCTGCATTCCTTTCGGGCCCTGTACGATCTCGAACTCCACGCGCTGATTCTCGTTCAGCGTCCTGAAACCCGGGATGTCGATGGACTTGTAGTGGACGAAGACGTCCTCTCCCTTGCTGTCGTCGACAGCGATGAAACCGAAACCCTTGTCGGGGTTGAACCATTTGACGGTCCCCAGAGCCATGTTGTTCTCCTGCGAAAACTGACCCACCGCACCTTGCGGTGGACCCCGGGGATCACTCTTCCACAGATTGGGGGTCAGTCATGGTTCCATTGACCCGTGAACGACACCGGAGCCTGGCGGCTGCTGCCCGCTGTCCCGCCCGAGATACCCGTGCCGGATGCCGGGCAGGCGGTGGCAGCCGTGCCGCGGCGAGGAGTCCGGGTGGTGCTCGGGGGACCGGGAACCGGTAAGACCACGACCCTGGCGGCTGCGGCGGCCAGGCGCCTGGAGGAGGGCTCCACGCTGGAGCGGCTCGTGATCCTGACGGCCTCCCGGCAGGCGGCCCAGGAACTGAGGAGGGACATCATCCGGCGACGTGGGGGAGCCGAGGTCGGGGCCCGCGTGACGACCGTGCACGGGTTCGCCCTGGGGCTGTTGCGGGAACTGGGAGATCCGGCACAGGACCTCAGGCTGCTCCGGGCCCCGGAGCAGGAACAGCGGCTCCGGGACCTGCTCGAGGGCGAGGGTGAGCAGTCCTGGCCTGAGGAGGTCCGTGCCGCAGCCCGGACGCGCGCCTTCGCCCGGCAACTGCGTGAGGTGCTGGCCCGGGCCCGGCAACTCGGTCTCGACCCGGAACACGTCATAGAACTCGCCTTGGGAGACCCGGTCTTCGAGGCGGTCGGGCGTTTCTTCGAGACCTACCTGACGATCGCCGATTTCGACGGGGCCCTCGACTACACCGAACTGGTTCATCGCGCGCGCCTGCTCCTGGCCGACACCACCGTCGCAGAGGCCTGCCGTTCTCGATTCGATGCGGTGCTGGTCGACGACGCCCAGGAACTCGACCAAGTGGCGGCAAACCTGTTGGGGGACCTGGCCCGGATCGGTCTTCCCCTGCTTGTGTTCGGTGATCCCCAGCAGAGACTCGGTTCCTTCCGCGGCGCCTCGGCCTCCAGCATCACCCTGCTGCGCAGACTGCCCGGGGCCGAGACCCTCGGGCTCGTCACGGGCCACCGGAATCGCCCGGCCGTGGCGAAGGCGCTCGCCGGGATCCGGGAACGGCTGGACGCGGGCGACGCCCCACCCGCTGCCGCCCCCACACCGGGCGGGGGATCACTCGTCACGGTCAGCATCTACGACGACTCGGCGGCGGAAACCGCCCACCTGGCCGCCGCGCTGCGCGAGGCGGTGCTGGTGGACGGCTGCGCCTGGCACGAGCTCGCGGTGATCGCACGATCCGGGCGCAGCCAGCTGACCCCCCTGGCCCGCGAACTGACGGCGCGGGGAATCCCCGTGGAGGTGGCCGGTGACGAACTGGCCCTCGGATCCCAGTGCGCCGTGGAAACCCTCCTGGCCGGGTTGACCGGGGCGGCGAACCTCGAACATCTCGGGAACGAGGCCGTAACCCGGCTGCTGGCCGGTCCCCTCTGCGAACTGGACGCGGTGGGACAGCGCGCGCTGATCCGGTCCCTGCTTGCCACCGGGGCCGGGGACCCGGACTCCCGTGACCTGCTCGGGAAGTGCCTCGGCCGGCCGGAACTGCTGAAGGCCTTCCCCGGCCCCGAGGCCGAACGCGTCCGGGCGCTCGGGCTCCTGCTCGTCAGGGCTGCCGGGAAACTCACCCGGGGAGCCCCAGTGGCAGAGGTGCTGTGGACGATTTGGAACGGAACCGGATGGCCCGACAGGTTGCGGGAAGCCGCCCTGGCGGGATCGCGCGGCGCCAACCAGGACCTGGACGCCGTCGTCGAACTGTTCGAGCTCGCGGGGCGCCGTCAGGAACTCGCCGGGCACCACGGCGCAGATGCCTTCTGCTCGGCCGTGATGCGTGAGGAGATCCCCGCAGACACCGGGCGCGAACTCTCCATCCAGGGGCGCGGCGTCAGGCTCCTCACGGCCCACCGCTCCCGCACCGGCTCCTGGCGGAGGGTGTACGTGATCGGGGTCAGCGAGGGAACATGGCCGCAGACCGGCTGGCGGGGCCTGCTGCTGGACCCGGACCGTCTCGCCCCCGACCACCTGGATGCGGCCAGCACCGCCGGCCAGATCGCGTCCGAGAGGCGATCCTTCTACGTAGCCTGTTCCCGGGCATCGGAGCAGCTGCACATCAGCGCGCCGGCGGCCAGCGAGGCCGAACCGGCGGAACCGTCACGGTTCTGCCGGGAACCGGGGGTGGCCCCCGTGCGCGTCGCGGGACTGCCCGGGCAGCGGCAGACGGCGGCATCCCTGATCGCCGAGCTGCGGCGGGTCGCGGCGGACCCCGCAGAGTCCCCGGCCATGCGGCGGGCGGCCGCGTTGCGCCTGGCCCATCTCGCAGACATCACCGACCAGCAGTGCCGCCCGGCGTTTCGTGAGGCCCGCCCCGAGAACTGGTGGGGGGTGAAACAACCCTCCTCCCCGGACTGGAGGACGTCACGGCCACTGGTCATCACCGGATCCACCCTGCAGGCGCTCCTGACCTGCCCGCGGCAGTGGTTCCTCTCACGCAGGGGCGGAGCCGACCGGCCCCGAGGCCCCCAGGCCGGTGTGGGCGACGTGATCCACCGGCTGGCCCAGCGGGCAGCATGGGGAACCATGGGACTCGCGGAGATGCTCCAGGGCCTGGACGAGGTTTGGCCCCGGCTCCGTTTCGAGGCCCGCTGGATGGAGACGGCCGAGAAGGAACAGATGCGCCGGGCACTGACCCGGTTCCACACCTGGAACGAGACAAACCCCGACGAGCTCCTCGGGGTCGAGGTGAACTTCGAGGCCCCGATCGTCGTCAAGGACGTGCCGGTCCTGCTGCGCGGCACCGTGGACCGGCTCGAGCTGCGGGACGGGAAACTGTCCGTGGTGGACCTCAAGACCGGTCGCCGCCCCCCGACCAGGGCCGAAGTGGCCGAACACACCCAGCTCGGGGTGTATCAACTCGCCGCCAGGCTCGGGGCGTTCGAGGCCCTGGCGCCCGGAATCAGGGAGGTGGCAGAACCGTCGCTGCTCCAGCTCCGGCACGGCGGAGCACTACCGGAACGGCAATTCCAACCGGTCCTGCCGGAGGGCCCCTCCTGGCTCACCGAGAAACTGGAACAGGCGGTCGAGATCCTCCAGAGGGGGACCTTTGAGGCCCGGGAGGGACCGCAGTGCGCCTGGTGCGCGTTCGGGTCCTCCTGCCCGGCGATCAACCCCGGAGGCATGGAATGAAACCACTGAACGACCCCGGCGACCTGTGCGAGGCACTCGGAATCCCGTTCAGCCCGGAACAGCTGAACGCTATCTGCGACCCGCTCGAACCACAGGTGATCGTCGCCGGAGCGGGTACGGGGAAAACCACGGTCATGGCCGCCCGGGTCGTGTGGCTGGTGGGCACCGGGCAGGTGCGGGCCGAGCAGGTCCTCGGGCTGACCTTCACCCGGAAGGCCGCCGCGGAGTTGGGAGGGCGCATCTGTCACGCCTTGGAACGGGCCGACTTGGCCTCCCGGGACGAGACGGAGGGCGGCGAGATGGTGCTCACCTACGACGCCTTCGCCGCCCGGCTCGTCCGGGAACACGGCCTGAGGCTGGGCATCGAGGCCGATGCCAGGCTGCTGTCCGGGGCTTCCAGGTTCAGGGTTGCCGCCCGGGCGGTTGCCGAGCACCCCCTGCCCCTCGAACACCTGTCCCGGCTGTCCCCTCGCCAGCTCCCGGAACGGGTGCTGGCCCTGGATGCGGCCCTGGGATCACACCTGGCAACGCCCGCGCAGGTCAGGGAGTTCTCCCTGCGGGCCCGGGCCCGGTTCGAGAAGGCACCGCTGTGGCGGGGATCACCGACGAAGGCGGTTCTCGAGGCCCAGGGGGCCATCGACGAGCGTCTGGAGTTGTTGGAACTCGTCGAGACCTACCGGGAACTCAAGAAGAAACTCGGCCTGGTGGAATTCGCCGACCAGCAGGCCCAGGCAGTGGAATTGGCGCAATCATTCCCCGCGGTCGGCGCCACGCTCAGACAACGGTTCCGGGTAGTCCTGCTCGATGAGTACCAGGACACATCGTCGGCGCAGGCAATCCTGCTGCGCGCACTGTTCAGCGGCGCCGATACCGCGTCGGGCCGCGGGTTTCCCGTGACCGCCGTCGGGGATCCGAACCAGGCGATCTACGGGTGGCGCGGAGCAGCCGCCTCGAACATCCTCGGGTTTCCCACCCACTTCCCCGGGGCAACGGGGGAACCCGCAAAGGAGTTCACGCTCACCATCAACCGCCGCAGCGGCAGCCGGATCCTGGAGGTGGGCAACGCCCTGGCCGAGCCGCTCACGCGCAACAGGGGCGGGGGGGTGGAACTACGCCCCGGGGAGGGTGCACCCGATGGTGAGGTCCGTGTCCTGTGCTTCGACACCCTCGCGGAGGAACTCGACTGGCTGGCGACCGACGTCACGGCCCGGCATGCCGAGGGCACGGCATGGCGGGACATCGCCGTCCTGACCCGCCGCAACGACGTCCTGACCTCGGTGTGGGAACGTCTCCGCGAACACGACGTTCCCGTGGAGATCGTCGGTATCGGGGGCCTGCTTCGGCTACCGGAGATCGCCCCCGTGGTGGCCACCCTGAAGGTACTCGCCGACCCTTTGGCAAACGCCGAGGTGGCCGGGCTGCTCACCGGGGAACGCTGGCGGCTCGGTCTGGCCGATCTGGCCGCGCTGGCGCGGCGCGCCCGGGAGCTGGCGCCGGGGGAGGCCGCGGAGGAACCGCTTCCGTTGCCCGAGGAATTGACCGAACTCGTCTCGCGTGCCGATCCGGCTTGCGCACCCTCGCTGTTGGACGCCATGAACGATCCGGGGCAGGCCGCCATCAGCGGCGAGGGGAGGGCGCGGCTGGAACGGTTCACCTCGGAACTCGCCGAGCTGCGCAGGCACTTGGACGAGCCCGTCCCCGAGCTGGTGCGCCGCGTGATCTCCCGGCTCGGCCTGGAGGCCGAACAACTGGTGCGCGGGGACACCTCCCAGCTTGCGCGGTTCATCGCGGCCTGCTCCACCTACCCCGACATCGACGGCGACGGGAGCCTGGCCGGGTTACTGGCATGGCTGGATGCCGAGGAGGAACACGGGGACGCGCTGGAACGCGCCACACCGACCGCAGCCGATTCGGTGAAGCTGCTCACCGTCCACCGGGCCAAGGGACTGGAATGGCACACGGTCTACCTGCCGGCGCTGTCGGAGGGGGTGTTTCCCGGGACCGACCGGACGGGAAACTGGAGCACGAATTCGCGTCTGCTGCCCGCGCCGCTCAGGGGAGACGCGGATGCGATCCCCCAGCTCGCCGACTACTCCAAGCGGGGCATCGACGCCTACCGGGAGGAGTTGAAGCAGGAGCACCGGCTCTCCGAGGACCGGCTGGCCTATGTCGCCGCCACCAGGGCGAAACGACTGCTCGTCGTCTCAGCCCACACCTGGGCGCCCGGGCTGAAACGGGCACGCGGCCGTTCACGCTATTTCGAGGATGCGGCAGCACTCCACGAGGGATCCTCCATGCCGCCTCCCCTGGAGGAAAATCCCCGACCCACGGCTGCCCGGACCGCGGCCTGGCCCGTTCCCGTCACGGACCGGGCGGCCGCCACGGCCCACGCCGCGGCCCTGGTCCGTCAGGCGCGGGAGGTGATCGCATCCGGGGGGGACGAGACCGGCTGGGTCTGGGGGTCGGGCGTCGCCTCGGCGGCGGAACAGGAGAGGATCGCGGCGTGGGACCGGGACGCTGCTTTCCTGGCCGAGCAACTGACCCGGAGGACGAACCGGAACCTGACCCTGCCCGCCGGCCTGTCGGCCACCGCGCTCATGGAACTGCGGAAGAACCCGGTGGGTTTCGCCGAGCGCCTGGCGCGCCGGATGCCGCGGGAACCGAAACGCAGCACGCGGCTGGGGGAGCGGTTCCACGAATGGGTGATGGCGCGGTTCTCCGTCAGTCCCGGTTTCGACGAACTCGAGTTCCGGGCTCGCGCGGAGGAACCCGAGCTGGAACGCCTCAAACGGGCCTTCGAGGCAAGCCGGTTCGCGAACCTGACGCCACTCGGAATCGAGGTTCCGTTCCTGCTCCGCTGGGAATCGCTGGTGCTGCGCGGGCGGATCGACGCGGTCTTTCCCAGCGACGACCCGGCCTTCGATGCGCTCGTGGTCGACTGGAAAATCGGTGATTCGAATGCGGACCCACTGCAACTGGCCATCTACCGACAGGCCTGGGCCAAGGCCCGTGGCCTGGAACCGGGACGGGTGGCCACTGCCTTCCACCACGTCCTGGCCAACCGTCTGGAGCCGGTGGTGGCGAGCCCGGAACTGATCCGGGCCGCAACGGCGGCAATCATTCCTTGAGGCGTGCCGTCTCGTCGTGGATTCGCGCAGCCACCTGGGCGAGCTTCTCGCGGTGCTTGTTCGCGTGATGTGCGCAGAACAGCAACTCGCCGCCGCTGCTCAACTCCACGCGGAGGTAGGCCTGAGCGCCGCAACGGTCGCACCGGTCCATGGCGGTGAGGCTGCCGGTGGCCTGTTCAGTGGCGGTGTTGGTCATGCTCGCCCTTCCTTTCCGAATTACCTCTGTGCCGTTCCTAACGTAGCGCGTCCCTCCAACATTCCCCTCCTCGGGGCGCAGCAGCCGTCGAACCTCTTGCTGACGTGGCTGCTTGCTTCCCGGTAACCTGTCCCGGTGCGTTCGAACCCCAACACCCACACCCCCCGCGACTACGGAGCCAAGAACCTGCTGGTCCTGGAGGGCCTCGAGGCGGTGCGCAAACGCCCGGCCATGTATATCGGATCCACGGACACCCGTGGCCTGATGCACTGCCTGTGGGAGATCATCGACAACGCCGTTGACGAGGCCCTCTCCGGTTTCGGCGACCGCATCACGGTAACCCTCCATGAGGACGGCTCCGTCGAGGTCGTGGATCACGCCCGCGGCATCCCCGTCGACAAGGAACCGCGCACGGGCCTCAGCGGTGTCGAGGTGGTCTACACCCGGCTCCACGCGGGCGGGAAGTTCGGGAACTCCTCTTACAACGCAACCGGTGGGCTTCACGGAGTTGGTGCCTCCGTGGTCAATGCGCTCAGCTCCCGCCTGGACGTCGAGGTGGACCGGGAAGGAGCCACCTGGGCCATGAGTTTCCGGCGCGGGGTGCCCGGGATCTTCGGCGGCGAAGGACCGGATGCTCCCTTCACCCCGGCCTCAGGTCTGCGGAAACTTGGGCGGGTGCCGAAGAACCGCACGGGAACCCGGGTGCGCTACTGGAGCGATGAACAGATCTTCCTCGCCGACGCCGGTCTCTCCCTGCCCCAGCTCCACGACCGGGCGCGCCAGACCTCCTTCCTCGTCCCGGGTCTGCGCCTGGAGGTGACCGATGCCCGCGGGGGAGAACGCGAAACAGAGGTGTTCCTCCACGAGGGAGGCATCACGGAGTTCGTGGATTTCCTGGCGAAGGACGCCCCGTTGACGGAGGCGCTGCGGCTGACCGGCGGTGATTCGTTCACCGAGACCGTGCCGATGCTCGACGAGGCCGGGGTGATGACCGCCACCGACGTGGAACGCAGCCTCGAGGTCGACATCGCGGCGCGGTGGGGCACCGGATACGACAACCAGGTGCGTTCCTTCGTCAACATCATCGCCACCCCCAAGGGCGGTACCCACGTATCCGGTTTCGAACGGGGGGTGGTAAAGGCATTCACGAAGGCCCTCGACGGGACCCGGTTGTTGAAGAACGGGGACGAAATCGTCAAGGACGACTGCCTCGAGGGACTGACCGCAGTGGTCACCGTCCGGCTCGCGGAGCCGCAGTTCGAGGGACAGACGAAGGAGGTGCTGGGCACCCCTCCCGTGCAGCGCCTGGTGGCGCGTATCGTCGAGAACGAGCTCACGGATTTCCTGACCAGCTCCAGGGCCGCGACCAAGCAGGTGGCGCGAACCCTCATGGAGAAGGTGGTGAACGCCTCCCGCGCCCGCGTCCAGGCCCGGGCGCACCGCGAGAACCAGCGCCGGAAGAACGCCCTCGAGTCGTCGTCACTGCCACCGAAACTGAAGGACTGCCGCAGCGCCGACGGCGAGTTGAGCGAGCTGTTCATCGTCGAGGGTGACTCGGCGCTCGGCACCGCGAACACAGCGCGCAACTCCGAGTTCCAGGCGCTGCTGCCGATTCGCGGCAAGATCCTGAACGTGCAGAAGGCCTCCGTCGGCGACATGTTGAAGAACGCCGAGTGCGCGGCCATCATCCAGGTGGTCGGCGCCGGTTCGGGACGCACCTTCGAGGTGGACGCAGCACGCTACGGCAAGATCATCTTCATGGCGGACGCCGACTCCGACGGAGCCCACATCCGCTGCCTGCTCGCCACGCTGTTCTTCCGCTACATGCGTCCCCTCGTGGAAGCAGGCCGGGTCTATTCGGCGGTTCCCCCGCTGCACCGTTTCGAACTGATCAATCCGAAACGGGGCATGGAGAAATACATCTACACCTACACCGACGGGGAGTACCAACGGAAGGCCGCGGAGCTGACGAAGAAGGGGGTGCGGTTCAAAGAACCGCAGCGTTACAAGGGGCTGGGTGAGATGGACGCCCATCAGCTGGCGGAAACCACCATGGATCCCAGGCGTCGCACCTTGAGACGCCTGACCGTGGACGACGCGGAACGAGCGGAGGCCGTCTTCGAGATGCTGATGGGCAATGACGTGGCGCCGCGCAAGGAGTTCATAGTCGCGGGCGCCTACGCGCTGGAATCCGACCGCATAGACGTCTGAGGAAGGCTTGTTCACGGGCCACCCCTCGACCGCGAAGCCCTCGATCGGGGCAGACCTGGGGATGGCCGTGAACGAGCCTCGTGGCACCCGGAACAACACCGCCCCTAAGGTCGGGGTGTGGAGCGCAATTCCTTGAGATGAGCGCGGATCTTCCTCAATGCCCAGTCGTAATGGCTGGATGTCGCGGATGTGCAGTAGGAGCCCAGGGTCGTCGTTCCCGTCCAGGCGAACCGGCCCTTCTCGAACAGTTCGGCGTTGCTGAAGGAGTTGATCAAGGCCATCACCTGTTCGTGGGAGGAGCGCACGAGTCGTTCTGCCTCCTCCAGTGTGGTTGACTGGTGCTGGCACCAGAACTGCTCGTTCAACTTGCCGTAGGTCCTCCAGTTGTGGGGTGCGGGCAGGAACGGCCTTGATTGCCCGTTCCTGTTGTCCCTCACCCAGGTCAGCAGAAGCTGGTGCCATTCGTACAGGTGCGTCAGGACGTCCCGAACGTTCTTGTCGCGCTGCCAATGAGCCTCTTTCCTGTTGCCCCCGCCGCTGAAGTCGAACGAAACGGCGTGCTCGTGATCGCTCATCGAATCGCACAGCGCGCACAGTTCTTCGAACCGCTCGGCCGCTAGGTGAACCAACTCATTCCTGGACGTCGGTTTCGGCATGGCCTCCACATCTCTTCTCGGGTTTTCGCAAGGCCACGGGCGGCGGGGTTTTCAGAAGATCTGCTCCAGCAGGCCGGTGTCCACGTCGTACATGAATCCCCCCACCTTGGCTCGGTTCTTGATCAGGGGATGGGCCAGCACCGCGGAGACGTCTTGCTTCAAACGGCTCATCTGGTCCGGGCTGGCGCCGAAACTCAGCCACGTGGCGTCCATTCCGTTGCGTTCCGCGATCGACTGGTGCAACGCCTCATCGGTTCCGGACATCGCGCAGCGGGTGTGTGGGATGAGCATGATCCGTTCGACGTGGAGCAGCTGGACTGCCAGCACCAGGCCCGTCATTGTCCAGGGCGCCACCCAGCCGCCGGGGGAACGAAGGATCTTGGCGTCACCGGGACCGAGACCGACCATGGGCAACGGGTCTATGCGTGAATCCATGCAGGTGACGATCGCGACCCCGGCGTGAGCGATGCCATCGATTCCCTTCCGGGAGAAACTTTCCGCATAGCTGCGGTTGGCGGAGAGCAGGTCGTCGAAACTCATGGGATCAACTCAACCACTTCAGGGGTGCGCCGGGCCCCGAGCGCCTCGACCACCCCCTTCAGGGAAACGCCGGAACCGTCGCGTTTCGGCGTGGGTTCCGGCAGGGCAACCGGCGTGCCGTCCGAGGCCGCGGCGGTCACGAACCCGCCGATGGCGGCTGCGATGAGGGCCGTTTCCCCCTTCAGGAAACGCTGGCACCTGACCCCTCCGGTGGCCCGGCCCTTGGTCGGGTACTCGGCCAGAGGGGTGACCTTGGCGCCGCCCGTGGTGTGCCCGAACAACGAATCCGGCGCCCCCGCGATCGTGACCACCAGGTCAGTTGCGGGATCCACCCCGCCGAAGAACAGCACCTTCGCGTCCTTCGACAGCTTCACCCCGGCGACGCCGCCACCAAGGCGTCCCTGCGGGCGCACCAGGTCGGCGGAGAAATGCAGCAGCTGCGCATCCGAGGTGATGAACGCCAGGTTCGGGGATTCCAGTTCCACCGCGCCCACGACCTCGTCGCCCTTCTCGAGGCGGATCACGTCCCACGAATCCTTCCCGATCACCTCGGGATTGACCCGTTTGACCACGCCCCGCAGCGTCCCCAGGGCCAGGCCCGGACCCCCGGGGTCGAGAGAGGTCAGGCCGACCACCCGTTCCCCCTGCTCCAGGGGCCACAGCTCCCGAGACTCGGAACCGCCCTGCAGGTTCGGTGCCGTGGCGGTCAACGGCACGGTGGGAAGTTCGATGGCCCTGGCCCGCAGCAGGCGCCCCGTGTTGGTGATCACCCCGAACTCGGCGCGGGAGGTGACCCTGATCGCGGCCACGATCACGTCGTGTGCAGCCCTGGGACCCGTCATGGGCAGGGGAGCGGCGGAGTCGGTGCGGGCCGCGCGTCCCGTGGTGGACAACAGCACCCAGCACGGCTCGTCGGGAACCTCCAGGGGGGCCGCCGATCTGACCACGCCATCGGCGGCCAGCAACACCGTCCTGCGGGGGGTTCCGAACCGCTCGGCCATTTCGTCCAGTTCTGAGGCCACCAAAGCGTTCAGGACCGTGTCGTCGTCCAGGATTCGCTGCAACTCGTCGATGCGGGCAGCCAGTTCGTCGGCCTCAGCGTTCAGCTCCAGCGTGGAATACTTTGTCAGGCGGCGCAGCTGCATGTCCAGGATGTGGTTCGCCTGCACCTCGTCCAGGTCGAAGGCTCCCATCAACCGGGTACGCGCCTCGGCGGCGTCCTCGCTGGAACGAACGATGGCGATGACCTCGTCGATGTCGACGATGGCCAGCAGCAGCCCCCTGACCAGGTGCAACCGTTCCCGAGCCTTGCCAAGGCGGTGCCGGGCGCGGCGGATCGTCACCTGGAGCCGGTGATCCAGGTAGACCTCCAACAGCTGCTTCAGGGTGAGGGTCCGCGGCTGCCCCTCCACGAGCGCCACCGCGTTGATGGCGAAGGTGTCCTCCAGTTTCGTCACCCGGTAGAGCTGCTCCAGCAGGGCCTCGGGGTTGATGCCGTTCTTGACCTCCACCACCAGCCTGGTGCCGTTGGCCAGATCGGTCAGGTCCTTCACCCCGGCAATGCCGACCAGTTTGCGTGAGTCGATGCCCTTCTTGATCTGTTCGATGATCCTCTCCGGACCGACCAGGTAGGGCAGCTCGGTGATGACGATGCCGCGGCGGCGCGCCGAGACCCGTTCGATGCTGGCCCTGGCCCTCACCTTGAAGGAACCACGTCCGGTGGCGTAGGCGTCACGGATGCCCTCGAGACCGATTATCCGCCCCCCGCTGGGGAAATCGGGTCCGGGCAGGTGCCGCATCAGCTCCTCCAGGGAGACCTCCCGGTCCCTCAGGAGCGCCTTCAGCGCGGAGACCACCTCCCGTAGGTTGTGCGGGGCGATGTTGGTGGCCATTCCCACCGCGATCCCGGAGGCGCCGTTGACCAAGAGATTCGGCAGGGCCGCTGGCAACACCTCGGGTTCGGTGTCCTTGCCGTCGTAGTTCGGCCTGAAATCGACGACGTCCTCGTCCAGACCCGCGGTCATCGCCACCGCGGGATGGGCCATCCGGCACTCGGTGTAGCGCATCGCGGCCGGTCCCGCATCGAGCGACCCGAAATTGCCGTGACCGTCGACCAGGGGCAACCGCATCGCCCACGGCTGCGCCATGCGCACCAGGGCGTCGTAGATGGCGCTGTCGCCGTGCGGATGCAGCACACCCATCACCTGACCGACCACACGGGCGCACTTCACGTGCCCCTTCTCGGGTCTGACGCCCATGTCGTCCATCGAGAACAGGATGCGCCGCTGGACGGGTTTCAGACCGTCGCGCGCATCCGGCAGGGCACGGGCATAGATGACGGAGTAGGCGTACTCGAGGAAACTGGACTCCATCTCCTCGGTGACGTCGACGTCCAGGATGTGTTCCTCGAACTCCTCGGTGGTTTTGGCCATGGGCTGGTTCAGATCTCCTTGAGCCGGATCAACGGGCGTAGCTTATCGGCAAGTCCGTCCCCGTCGGGTGCGCGGACCTCCGGGGCCAGGTCGGGGGTCCAATCCCAGATGTCCGGGGTCTCGGTCAGGGTGCCGTGGGCCAGGGCGTGTTCGCCGGGGGTGAGCTGGCGGATCGCGCGGGCCACGACGTGGTCGGGTTGGAGGCTGGCGAACTCGGCGTACAAGTCCGGGTCGTGCTGGCCGTCGTCACCGACCAGCAGCCAGCGGATGTTGGGCAGGTCCCTGGCGAGCTCCCGCAGACAGGTGCGTTTGTGGTGGGCCCCGCTGCGGAACCAACCAGTGTTGGTCGGCCCCCAGTCGGTCAGCAGCAGTGCGCCGTGAGGGAAACCGTGGCGTTTCAGGAAACGCGTGACCATGGGGTAGGTGTTCCAGGCCCCCGTAGAGACGAAGATGAGCGGCGCACCCGGATGGGCAGCGATCAGCTCCTGGAACAGGCGCGACATACCAGGGACGGCCTGACGGGCCTGTTCGGTCAGCACCAAGGAGTTCCAGGCCGCGACCATGGGGCGGGGAAGCCACGTGGACAGAATGGTGTCGTCGATGTCCGAGACGATCCCGAAGGTCTGGTTCTCGTCGATCACATGGACCGGAGCCCAGTTCGAGGCCCCACCGGCACCCTCGATGAGCACCTGGTGCCATCCGACGGGCAGACCGTGGTCGCGGATCCGGACATCTATGTAGCCGCCCCGGTCGGCCTGCACCGGGACCCTGAGATCCCCGATCACGATCTCGGCCCTGGAGGTCACCTTCGCGGCGGCGATGAAATTGCGCCATCCGCGACGGTGCAGCAGGTCGGTTGCTGCCTGCGCGATTCCCGCGTCCTTCGGGGGTCGCAGCACGACCCGCGCGAGGACACGGACCTGCCTCGTGGTGCCGAAACCGGTGTACGAGGTGATGCATTCCTGCCAGCCGCGGCGCAGCAGGAAACGGTTCAACACCCGGTTCAGGCGATCCTCGAGGCGGGCGGCGAAGAAGGGCCGGGACTTCATGGTGTCTCAATTTAGTGGAAGAATGGCCGGGTGATTCAGCTGTCCCCCGAGGCCTCCAAGGCCGCCGCACTCAAGAAAGAGGTGGAGGACTGCCGGTTCTTCCCCGAACTCGTCTGGGCGAGTATCTCCGGGGCGTTGGGGAAGCAGAGGATGCTCGGCTACCTCGTGCATCACGAGGCCAGCTTCGCAACGGGCGATCTGCAGCGACACCTCACGGCGCTCGTGCTCACCGACAAACAGCTGATCATCAGCCATACCGACGAACAGGACGCCGGCTACCCGGATCGCGCCATAACCAGCGCTGAAGTGGTCGCCCTCAGGGCCATCCACTCCGTCGTGGTGACCCGTTCCGTGCACCACCCAGAGAAGTATCCCGCCAACGGATCGCAGCTCGTCGAGGCCTGGCTCACCCTGGCGTGGGGAGCCGCATCCCGGCTGGACATCGGCCCCGCGACCTGCGAGGACCCGCAGTGCGAGGCGGATCACGGATGGACCGGAATGTCGGTCCCCAACGACCTGACCGTACGGATGAGCCCCGCGGGTGACGGATGGCAGAGCGTCGAAAAGCTCATGGCCTTCGGTTCCCTGCTGCAGGAGCACGTCGGATGAGCGACCTGGTGCTGCCCGACTACGAGGGCGCCTGCCTGAACAATCTGCTGCCCAGCGTCGCTGCCCGCCTGCTGGGGGGGACCCCGGTGCTCGACGTGCCGCGGGCGGCGCGATACGTCATCCTGCTGATCGACGGCCTGGGTTGGTTTCCCGTTGCCGAACACAGCCACGACAGCGACCTGTTCGCCCCGGGACTGGGAAGGGCCATGCGCCTGACCTGCGCGGTGCCCTCGACCACCGCGACATCCCTCACCAGCATCGGCTGCGGTTCCGCTCCCGGAAGCCACGGGATGGTCGGCTACTCATTTCTCGACCCGGATCGCCGCTGCGTGGTGAACGCCCTGACGTGGGCGGGCGGCCCCGCCGATGTCGAGGGTTTCGCCTGCGAACCGACGCTCTACCAGCGGATGCGTTCCCGGGGGATCACCAGCGGCTGCGTCAGTCTCGCCCGGTTCAAGGGCAGCGGACTCCAGAGGCTGGCCTTCGGCGGGGCCGAACACCTCGGAGTGGAGACGGAGGGCGATCACCGGGCGTTCATCGGCCTGGTCACCAGGGCCCTGCGCGACCACGAGGTGGTCTACGCCTACGAACGCGGCCTCGACCACAACGGGCACGCCCACGGAGTGGGAAGCTGGCAATGGCTGGACTCGCTGGTCCGGGCGGAGGAACTCGTCACGGACCTGGTGGAAGCGCTCCCGGAGGATACGTGCCTGCTCGTCACGGGCGACCACGGCATGGTCGACGTCCCCAAGCAGCACCAGATCACGATCGAGGATCACCCGGGGCTGATGGGAGCCTGGCGGGTGGGAGGCGAACCCAGGTTCCGGCAGCTCTACGACCAGCGACCCGAGCGACTCGCCAAGGCCTGGGCCTCGGAGCTGGGGGAGCGGGCAGAGGTGTGGCTGCGCGACGACGCGATCGAGGCGGGCTGGTTCGGCGATGTGACCGACCGGGTCCGTTCCCGCATCGGCGACGTGCTTGTAGTCATGCAGGGCGACTGGGCCGTCCACACCCGGAACCTCCCGAAGGAGTTCGGGCTCCACGGCCAGCACGGCTCCCTCACGGCCGCCGAGATGTACGTGCCGCTCTTCACGTTCGGGCCGCAATAATGCACGTCGCGCTGCTGATAGACGACTTTTTTCCCTCCTCCGGCGGGATCGGCCGCTCCGTCGAAACCCAGATCCAGGAACTGACGGATCTGGGACACCGGGTCAGTCTCATAGCCCCGGACCGGCACCTGGAGAAACCCAGGAGCTGCCGCGTCATCGAGTGCCCGACCATCTACGTCGAGGGGCTTCCCGCCCATCTGAGCATCCTGCACAACTCGGAACGCCGCGCCCGGCTGATCACGAAGTGCGCGCGTTTCGACGTGGTGCACACGCAAACCGAACGGGGGGCCCTGATACTCGGCGCCAGGATCGCGAGACTGCAGGGCATCCCGCATCTCCACACCTTCCACGCCAATGTCGCAGGCACCCACCAGACGGTCAAGGCCGCCATATTCGGCACTTGGCTCTACCAATTCCTCATCAATCCGTTGCTCACCAGGGCGGCGGGGCGGGCCTCCAGTCGTTCCCGGCTGGTGCCCCGGAGCCAGGAACCCGGTGGGCTGGCGGCACGGATGGACTGGGCCTCCTTCGCCGACATAGCAGGCAAGGTCGACGCCTGGACCGTTCCCAGCCCCTTCATGAAGGACCTGGTGGAGACAGCAGCCACCCACCGGGTACCCGGATACGTGGTTCCCACCGGCGTCGGACGGGGCATGCTGGATGCCATCTCCCAAGTCCGCAGGGAACGATCCGACGAGGCGGTGCGGTTCACGACCGTCGGGCGGCTGGCGAAGGAGAAACGCCTGGACGTGCTGGTGCGGGCCTTCCGGCGTGCCGGCATACCGGGTTCGGAGCTGGTGATCGTCGGGGACGGAGACCAACGTCCCCTGCTCAAGATGCTGGCCGCGGGCGCCGGAAACATCGACTTCCGGGGCCATCTGCGTTCCCTGGACGCGATCGCCTACGAACTGGTCAACTCCGACGTGTTCGTGTTGACGAGTCACCGGTTCGACTCCCAGGCGCTGGTGCTCTCCGAGGCCGTGGCGGCGGGGCTGCCGATCCTCTACTGCGACGATCGCCTGACCGTGGCGACCTCACCGGAATCCGCGCTCCTTACCGAACCGGACATCAGTTCCCTGGCGGCCGGGATGCGGAAACTCGCCGATCCCGGGCGGCGCGCCGCGATGCGTTCCGCTTCCCGGGGCCTGCTCGAAGAACTGACCCCTCGGCACACCGCCGAGACCTACGTTTCCATCTACGAGGAGCTGATCGGAGCCAAGAGTGCCTGAACTCGTCTTCCACACCGGTCCCATGGACTGCGGAAAGTCGACCCTTGCCCTGCAGCTCGACCACACCCAGTCCACGCACGGCAGGCAAGGCCGGATATTCACGTCCCGGGACCGCTCGGGCAGGGCACGGATTTCCTCCCGGCTGGGCCTCGAAACGCCGGCCACCGAGGTGGACGAGGAATTCGACTTCTGGACCCACGTCATCGCCCAGCTGGTGGCGGGCAGGCGGATCGACTATCTCGTCTGCGACGAGGCGCAGTTCTACACGGGGGAGCAGGTGGAACAGCTTGCCCGGGTCGTGGACGAGCTGCAAATCGACGTCTACACTTTCGGGATCCTCGCGGACTTCAGAACCAAGTTGTTTCCCGGATCGCAGCGGCTGGTGGAACTGGCCGACCGGGTGGAGACCCTCCCCATCGGCCCATTGTGCTGGTGCGGTGCGAAGGGCACCCACAACGCCCGCACCGTCAACGGCCTGATGGTAACGGAGGGCTCCCAGGTGGTGGTGGGGGACACCGGAGCAGGGGAGATCCGCTACGAGGTGCTCTGCCGGGCCCATCACCGGCGGCGCATGACCGCGACCCGGGCCCGCGCCACCCTGGGAGAGGATCCCCTGCCCTTCGGGGAATGAAAGGTTCAGCGGGACGATGGGCCGCCGAACAGGATCTCGTCCCAGCTCGGGACACGGGCCCTGCGGCGGTGCCGTGACCTGGGCTGCGGCGCGGTGTCCTCGGTATCGGTTTCGACCAGGGAATCCTGGGCCGGCCCGATCAGGGAGGTTTCGACGGTGTCGGCGGCATCGGCCTCCGGTATCCCGGCGAAGTCGTCGATCACCTCGGTCTCCTCGAATTCCTCCTGCCCGTCCTGCTCCTGCGGGGTTTCCTCCCCGGAGGACTCGTCGTCGATGCCCACGTAGATCCGCACCGAGTCCTCGCTGACACCGCTCAGCATGTCGTAGAGATCGTCGAGCTCGGAGGTGGCTGGGCCCTCGTCGAAGCTGCCGGTGGGGACGTCGTCGCCCGGGAGGGGAGGGGGAGTGGTGGGTTGCGTGGTTGCGCGCACCAGAGCGAACTCGTCGTCGAAATCTACAGTGTTCTCGTTGTCGGGGTCCTTGCTGCCGGGCAGTTCCTCACCGATCATCCACCGCGCGTCCGGGTTGTCGGCGATGGTGAAACGGCCGCGGGGATCGAAGATGAACTCCGCCCGCCGCTCGTGGCTCTCCAGCACCCCCACCAACCGCCATTTGCGGTCGGGTTCCCGCCACGAATCCCAGGCGATGTCCTCCGAATCGATCCCGCGGGCCTGTAGGCGGGTGGAGATGAGTTCCTGCAAACGGCGATGTCCTGAACCGTCACCCCGGCGTCTGACCGCGCAGTCCAGGGCGGTACTGGTCATGTGCTCGCGCTCCGCGAGCACGGGAAGGGCGAACCCCTCTATCCGCGCCGGGTCCACCCCGGCCTCCGTGGCCACCTCGGTGAGCGTGGCCCCTCCACGGATGCGGGACTGGATCTCCCGCGGGCTCAGTGCGCTGTCCATGCAAACTCCCCTTGTGTCTGATTGAACAACCTACCAGCCGACACAGCCGGAACCCGGGACTTGCGCCACGCTCAGGATGTGGTACACATAGCCCCGATCAATTTCGGGACGAACCGACGGCGAGACCAGGAGGGACCACGGACATGGCCACCGACTACGACGCACCACGCAAGAGTGACGAGGAGATGAGCGAGGATTCGCTCGAGGAACTCAAGACACGCCGAAACGACAAGAACTCCGGCAAGGTTGATGAGGACGAGGTCGAGGCGGCTGAATCGTTCGAACTGCCGGGGGCCGACCTGTCCCACGAGGAACTGACAGTGCGGGTACTGCCACGGCAGTCGAATGAATTCACTTGCGCATCCTGCTTCCTCGTCAAATCCCAGAGCCAGTTGGCCGAGACCAAGGGCGATCTCAAGTACTGCGTCGACTGCGTCTGACCGGGATCACAGATCCATCTTGTTGCGCAGCCGGCCCGGGCTCCTGCGACCGGTGTTCGAGAACCAGCGACGCTGCATGTAACGGTTCATGGTGAGCTGCGCCATGCCAACACCGACCCCGCTGCACAGGGCCCAGATGAGCGCCTGGGTGAGTGGGGTGTCGGGGTCGTTCGGATCGGGAGGAACGTCTCCCGTGGCCGCTTCCCAGGCCTTCGTCACAACTTTCTGGGCCAGAAGAGTGGTTGCTGCGCCGAGCACACCCGCGTAGATCTTCCACAAAATCTTTTCTTCAACGGCCATGACAAGGTCCTTTCGATGTTTCTCGGGACTCCCATTATGTCCCGGGTCCCGGATGGGCCGCAGCCGCGCTAGATTGACCGGGTGCCTGAGATACCAGTGGTCGTGGACGCCCTCGAGTACCTGCCGGGCTATGCCAGGTCGGGGGATGCGGGCGCCGACCTGCGCATCACCGAGTCCGTCACCCTCCAACCGGGGGAACGCAGGCTGGTCGGCACCGGGGTGCGCATCGCCCTTCCCGCGGGCACTTTCGGGATGGTGACGCCCAGATCCGGGCAGGCCGCGAAGCGTGGCCTGGGAATCGTCAACAGCCCCGGCATCATCGATTCCGGCTACCGCGGCGAGATCCGCATCTGCCTGATCAACCTCGACACGAAAACGGCCGTGGAGCTTCAGGAGGGCGAGCGGGTGGCCCAACTGGTGGTCGTACCCTTCATTTCCGCACAGTTCATTCCGGTCGCCGAAATCGATGAGACGGAGCGCGGCCAAGGCGGTTATGGTTCAACCGGACAACAGTGAATCCACGAGGGAGCAGCATGAAACCCACCGATGAGAAAACGGTCGAGGAGACCATCGATGAGGAAACGGTCGAAGAGACCGATGACGACGAGGAGATCGTCGATGAGATGACCGATGAGGAGAAGTGGGCCGAGATCGACGAATTGTTCGACCGCTACGAGGGTCCCTTCGACATCGAAGAGGTGGACCTGGACGAGGACGATGTCCAGCGGATAGACCTCGGGGCGCTCGTGGTCACCCCGTTCGAGGAGATGCAACTGCAGCTCCAGGTGGACGAACCCCGGCAGCGGGTCCAGTCCTTCCTGGTGGGGGACGGGGCATCGGCCATGGAGGTCGCGCTGTTCGCGGGTCCGAGGCGCACCTCGATGCTCGCCGAGATCCGCGAGGAGATCGCGGCGGCAACCGAGAAGGAGGGCGGGGAGATCACCCTCCTGGAGGGCCCCTTCGGGGTGGAGCTGCGCCGTCAGCAGCCCGTCACCGACGCCCAGGGCAGGCGCGGAACCCATGTTTCCCGCACCTGGCTGGTCGGGGGGCCCGGATGGGTGCTGCGCGGGATCGTCTTCGGGCGCGCCGCCCTCGAACCGGAGAATGAGGACGCGAGCATCGCGCTTCTCGAGTGCTTCGGCAATCTCGTGGTCCGTAGAGGAACCGCCCCGGCCGCGCCGGGCAGCCTCATTCCCCTGACGATTCCGGACCTGGAGCAGAAATGACCGGCGGGCAGCACGGCCTCATGCGGCGGCTGCGGCGATTCCTCTCCCCGGCCGAGGAACTGGAGGCCGAGGACCTGAAGGAGCGGTCACGCGACTGTGGCGCCAGCCCCCTGTCCGAGTGTTGTGATCGCTCCAGGGTGAAGGTGCGGGGCACCGTCCGCTGGGTCACCAGCCTCGACATGGGCGGCGTGGAGGCGCTGCTGACCGACGGCACGGGCAGCATAGAACTGAACTGGACCGGTCGCCGCCGCCTGGACTGCATCACGCCCGGCTGTGACCTCGTCGTGCAGGGCCGGATCTCCTCCGGCGACAACGGGCGCATCATGTACAACCCCGAATTCGAGGTCGTCAGCTGACACTGGGTCAGTCGGTGGAGGCGAACATCGAGCTGAGTTCGCCCTCCGCGTCCTGACTGGCCACGAACAGCATCTCGTCCATGGCCTCGAGGGCACCGTCGCGTTCGGGGACCAGCGGGATGCCATCGCGGATGATCGCCACCAGGACCACTTCTCGGGGCAGCTCCAGATCACGGATCCGGCGCCCGACGAAGGGACTCTGCCGGGGCAACCTGATCTCGGAGAGGTTCGTCGTGGACTTGGTGAAGGTGAACAGCCGCACCAGGTCGCCGGTCGCGACGGCCTCCTCCACCAGGGCCGACATGATGCGGGGCGTGGAGACCGCGACATCCACTCCCCAGGCCTCGTCGAAGAGCCACTCATTGCCCGGATGGTTGATGCGCGCCACCGTGCGGGGCACCCCGAACTCCGTTTTCGCCAACAGCGAATGCACCAGGTTCACCTTGTCATCCCCGCTGGCCGCGATCGCCACGTCGCAGTTCTCCAGTTCGGCCTCCTCCAGGGTCTGGAGTTCGCAGGCGTCCGCCTGGAACCATTCCGCCCCGGGGACAGAATCGGGGTTGATCGCCATCGGGTCCTTCTCGATCAGGAGCACCTGGTGACCGTTGCTGATCAGTTCACGGGCGATGGACCGGCCGACGTTGCCGGCTCCGGCGATGGCTACTCGCATGGTGATTCCTCACAGATCTCGGGAACGGGTCGGGGGAGCGGCGAACAGGGATTCGACGTCGTCGGTCCTCTCGGTCTCGCAGGCGACGAAGACCAGGTCCCCGTCCTGGAAAACGGTCTGGGAGTCCGGAACGATGCCGCGGCCCGTGCGGGAAACGAACGGTATCGGGGCCTGGGCCGCCGCGGACAAGTCCCTGATGCGCTTTCCCACCCAAGCCGAGTGGACGTAGATCTGGAGCAACCGCACGGTCCCCGAGGGGTCCCGCCACACGGGTTCGCTGCCCTCGGGCAGCAGCCTGCGCATCACCTGGCCCACGGTCCAGCGGACGGTGGCGACGGTGGGGATGCCCAGCCTCTCGTAGACGGCGGCCCTGCCCTGGTCGTAGATGCGGGCCACCACATTGTCCACCCCGTATTGTTCGCGAACCACCCGGGCGGCCAGGATGTTGGAGTTGTCGCCGCTGGAAACGGCCGCGAAACCGTCTGCGTGCCGGATGTCGGCGGCCTCCAGCACCTCCCGGTCGAAACCGACCCCGCTGACCGTGGCCCCCTGAAAATCGATCCCGAGCCGCCGGAACGAATCCACGTTGACATCGATCACCGCCACCGAATGGCCTCGTTTCTCGAGGCCCCGGGCCAGCATGGAACCGACGCGGCCACAGCCCATGATCACGATGTGCACTTGCGTCTCCCTCCCGGTCCGGCGGATCCCGGACGCAGATCCGACGGTATCGCAATCACCCTGCCATGGGTCTACCGTAGGGCCTCGTGAACATCTATCAGGCGCTGAAGCGTGTGTTCGTCGGCCGTCGCCTGGCCAGTGCACAACTGGGGGAAACGCTTCTCCCGAAACGGCTTGCGCTGCCCGTGTTCGCCTCGGACGCGCTGAGCTCGGTCGCCTACGCACCCGACGAGATTCTGATCACCCTGTCCTTGGCCGGGATGACCGGTTACCTGTTCTCGTGGCAGATCGGGCTCGCGGTCGGGGTCGTGATCGCGGTGGTGGCGATGTCCTACCGGCAGACCGTTCGTGCCTATCCGACTGGTGGAGGGGACTACGAGGTAGCCGCGTCGAACCTGGGCAGGCACGCAGGACTGACCGTGGCGTCGGCGCTGCTGGTCGACTACGTGCTGACGGTCGCCGTCTCGGTTTCCGCCGGTGTGCTCAACGCCAAGGCGATGCTCCCCGGGATAGACGGCTACGAGGTGCCCATCGCGGTCGGGGTGATCGTCGTCCTGGCACTGATGAACCTGCGGGGCGTCAGGGACTCCGGGGGGGTGCTGGCCTGGCCCACCTACGTCTTCATGTTCTCAATGCTCTTGATGCTCGCCATCGGATTCTTCCGGATCCTGGTCCTGGGGCATTCGCTGAAGAGCGAGACCTCCGACCTGACGGTGATCGGTGCCCAGGGCGCCGACCAGGCCTTCGGGTGGGTGCTGGTCGCGATCATCACCCGGGCCTTCTCGTCGGGCTGCGCCGCGCTGACCGGCGTGGAGGCCGTGGCCAACGGCGTGCCATCGTTCCGCCCCCCCAAGAGCCGCAACGCCGCCTCGGTGCTCGGGTTGCTCGGGTTGATCGCTGTGACCATGCTCGTCGGGATCGTCCTGCTGGCAAACCTGACCCGTGTGCACCTGATCGACGAACTGACAGGAACCCACTACCTGAAGCCGGACGGCTCGACCATCCACACCGCGGCGGTGACCGTGACGGGACAGCTGGCGCGCACGGTCTTCGGCGACTGGTTCGTTCCGGGTTTCTACGTGGTCATCATCGCCACCCTGTCGATCCTGTTCCTGGCCGCGAACACCGCTTTCAACGGTTTCCCGAGCCTGGCTTCGATCCTCGCCAAGGACGGTTATCTGCCCCGGCAACTCCACACCCGCGGCGACCGGTTGGCCTATTCCAACGGGATCGTGCTGCTGGCCGTGGCGGCCATCGCCCTCGTCTGGGGTTTCAACGCCTCCGTGACGGCCCTGATCCAGCTCTACGTGGTCGGGGTGTTCATCTCCTTCACCGTCGGACAGACCGGGATGGTGCTGCACTGGAACCGCGCGCTCCGCGTCGAGAAGGACCGGGGCGAACGACGGCGCATGCAACGATCCCGCGTGGTGAACCTCCTCGGCGCGGGAATGACCGCCGTGGTGCTGGTGGTCGTGCTCATCTCCAAGTTCACCCACGGCGCCTACCTCGCCCTGGTTGCCATGGGATTGATGTACCTGCTGATGGTCCTGATCCGCAGACACTACGACCAGGTCAGGGATGAACTGGCCCTCCGCCCCGAATCCGACCGGGCACTGCCGAGCCGGGTCAGGGCGGTGGTGCTGGTGCAACAGGTGAACCTGCCCACCGCGAAGGCCATCGCCTACGCGAAGGCGGGTCGCGCCACATCCCTGATGGGGGTGACGATCTCCGTCGATGACGAGGAGGCGCGCGAGCTCATGGAGGCGTGGCGGAGGGAGGATTTCGGCATTCCGTTGCGCGTGATCGCATCCCCCTACCGGGAGATCACCCAGCCCTTCATCCGCTATGTGGCCGAGATGCGCACTGAGAACCCCAGGGACGTGGTGGCCGTCTACATTCCCGACTATGTGGTGGGGAACTGGTGGGAGCGACTGCTCCACAACCAGACCACCCTGCTGATCCGCACCAGGCTGCACTACATGAGCGGGGTGATGGTGATCTCGGTGCCCTACCAGCTCAGCAGCTCGCGGCGCCGCGAGGCCAGACAGGGCACCAGATGATCGAGGTCGAACTCGAACGGGTGGCCCACGGTGGTGTGGTCGTGGGGCGCTTCGACGGCAAGGTGATCTTCGTCACGGGCGGACTGCCCGGGGAGCGGGTGGTCGTAGAAATCACCGAGAAGGGCAGCCGGTTCGATCGGGGACGCGTGATCCGGGTTCTCGAGGCCTCCCCGGGACGGGTGGAGCCCCCGTGCCCGATCGCCGGAGAGTGTGGTGGCTGTGACTGGCAGCACGCCAGTCCCGAGCTCCAGCTCGACCTCAAGACGGCCGTCGTCGCGGAGCAGCTGTCCCGATTGGCGGGAATCACCTGGCCCGGGCGGGTGGAGGCCATCCAGCCGACGGTCAACTGGCGCACCCGGATGAGGTACTCGGTCAGCGGTGGTCGCGTGGGGCTACGCGGGCGGCGATCACACGAGGTTGTGTCACTGCCCGAGACGGGATGCCTCGCCGCTGCACCCGGCCTGTTCCCGGCTCAGTTGAACGAACTCGCGGAAGGAGCGGAATCGCTCAGCGTGGTTCGCGCGGCGAACAGGGTCAGCGTGCTCGCCGATGGAAAACTCCTGATCGGCCCACCCCGGGTCCGCGAGAAGGCGGGAAAGTTCTCCTTCCAGGTGGCAGCCTCCGGTTTCTGGCAGGTACACCCCAGGGCGGCCGAGACCCTGCTCGACGCCGTCATGGAAGGGCTCAAGCCCAGACAGGGGGATCTGGCGCTCGATCTCTACTGCGGTTCGGGGTTGTTCGCCGCGGGCCTGGATCACTCCGGGGCCGAAGTTTTCGGGGTGGAACTGGACCGGGAGGCTGCTGCGAATGCCCGCGTCAACGTGCCCCGGGGGCGTTTTCTGGCGCTGTCGTTGGCGAAGGCACTGCGACGGCTCCCTTCCGGGGTCGATCTGGTCGTCCTCGACCCACCCCGGCGGGGAGCGGGGGCCGCCGTGGTGGCGCGCGTGGCGGATCTCGCGCCCAGGGCCGTCGCCTACGTCGCCTGCGACCCGGCGAGCCTGGCCAGGGACCTGGCGGGTTTTGCGGTACGCGGATATGAGGCGGACCGGATCCGTGCCTTCGACCTGTTTCCGATGACCCATCACGTGGAGTGTGTGGCCATCCTGAAACCCGCCACGAGAACCTGAGGCGTTCACCGGCTTTTTGGGAACAGGGCGTCGCCGTGATATCTTGACGTCAAGATATGTGGCGTGAGGCGGACCAAGGAGAGCTATGAGCGTCAACAGCTTCGGGGCCAGGTCATCCCTCGAGGTGGGTGGCACCACCTACGAGATCTTCCGGATCGACGCGGTGGCAGGACACGACAGGCTGCCCTACAGCCTCAAGATCCTTCTGGAGAACCTGCTGCGAACGGAGGACGGCGTCAACATCACCGCCGACGACATCCGGGCGCTCGGGAACTGGGACGCGGGAGCCGAACCGAGTCACGAGATTCAGTTCACCCCCGCCCGCGTCATCATGCAGGACTTCACGGGTGTGCCCTGCGTGGTGGATCTCGCGACCATGAGGGAGGCGGTCACGGCCCTCGGGGGAGACCCCGCCAAAGTGAACCCGCTCTCCCCGGCGGAAATGGTCATCGACCACTCCGTCATAGCCGAGGTGTTCGGAACCCCGGCTGCCTTCGCCCGGAACACCGAGATCGAATACCAGCGCAACCGAGAGCGCTACCAGTTCCTGCGCTGGGGTCAAACCGCATTCGATGATTTCAAGGTGGTGCCCCCGGGTACCGGCATAGTCCATCAGGTCAACATCGAACACCTGGCGCGGGTCGTCTTCCCGCGTATCGTCGACGGTGTCCTCCAGGCCTACCCCGACACCTGCGTCGGCACCGATTCCCACACCACCATGGTCAACGGACTCGGCGTGGTTGGATGGGGGGTCGGCGGCATCGAGGCCGAGGCCGCCATGCTGGGGCAGCCGGTCTCCATGCTCATCCCACGGGTGGTCGGGTTCAAATTGACCGGCCGGCTCCCCGAGGGGACCACATCCACCGACCTGGTCCTGACCATCACCGAGATGCTGCGCCGACACAAGGTGGTCGGGAAATTCGTGGAGTTCTACGGCGAGGGGGTCTCCCAGGTGCCGCTCGCCAACCGCGCCACCATCGGGAACATGAGCCCCGAGTACGGTTCAACGATCGCGGTGTTCCCGATCGACGGGAAAACCATAGACTACCTGCGCCTGACCGGGCGCGACGAGACCCAGATCGCCTTGGTGGAGGCCTACGCCAAGGCCCAGGGACTGTGGCATCTAGACGATCACGAACCCGACTACTCCGAGTACATCGAACTCGACCTCAGAACCGTGGTGCCGTCCATCGCCGGGCCGAAACGTCCCCAGGACCGGATCCTGCTCACCCGTTCCCGCGACAGCTTCCGCGAGGTGCTGCCCACCTACACGGGCACCCCCGACGCCTCGGTGCCGGTAACCCTCGCCGACGGCACGTCCTTCGAGCTGAGGAACGGCGCCGTCACCGTCGCATCCATCACATCCTGCACCAACACCTCCAACCCGTCCGTGATGCTGGGCGCGGCCCTGGTGGCGAAGAAGGCTGTCGAGCGGGGAATGACCCGGAAACCCTGGGTCAAGACATCGCTGGCGCCCGGCTCCCAGGTGGTAACCGACTACTACACCAGGTCCGGGCTCGGAGACTACCTGGACGCGATCGGGTTCAATCTCGTCGGCTACGGCTGCGTGACCTGCATCGGCAACACCGGCCCTCTGATTCCCGAGGTCTCGGCCGCCGTGAACGAACACGATCTGGCCGTGGCCGCGGTGCTCTCCGGCAACCGGAACTTCGAGGGCCGGATCAGCCCGGACGTGAAGATGAACTACCTCGCCAGCCCGATGCTGGTCATCATCTACGCCCTCGCCGGCACCATGGACATCGACCTGTTCAACGACCCCATCGGCCGGGACCGCAACGGAAACGACGTGTTCATGCGAGACCTGTGGCCCACCCAGGCCGAGATCGAGGACGCCATCAGCTCATCAATCAGTTCCGAGATGTTCGCGTCCCGCTACGCCGACGTGTTCACCGGGGACGAACGCTGGCGTTCGCTGCCCACCCCAAGCGGGGCGGTCTTCGAATGGGACGAGGAATCCACCTACGTACGCCGGGCCCCCTACTTCGACGGAATGCCCGAAGAACCCATCCCCGTCGAGGACATTGGGGGCGCCCGGGTGCTGCTGAAGCTGGGGGATTCCGTCACCACAGATCACATCTCCCCGGCGGGAAGCATCAAGCCGGACTCCCCGGCGGGCGCCTACCTCGCGTCCCGGGGAGTGGGCCGCCGGGACTTCAACTCTTACGGATCCCGGCGTGGAAACCACGAAATCATGATCCGGGGCACCTTCGCCAACATCCGGCTGCGGAACCAGGTGGCGCCCGGCACCGAGGGTGGTTTCACCCGCGACTTCACCCTTCCCGGGGCCCCGGTGACCACCGTCTACGACGCGGCCCAGAACTACGCGGCCGCAGGGATTCCGCTGGTGATCCTGGCAGGCAAGGAGTACGGGTCCGGATCCTCCAGGGACTGGGCGGCCAAGGGCACGGCTCTGCTCGGGGTGAGAGCCGTCGTAGCTGAGAGCTACGAGCGGATTCACCGCTCCAACCTGATCGGGATGGGGGTTCTTCCGCTCCAGTTCCCCGACGGGGTCTCCGCTGACTCCCTCGGGCTGACGGGGGAGGAGATCTTCACCGTCTCCGGCATTACCGAGCTGAACTCCGGTATCACCCCGCGCACGGTCAGGGTCACCGCCACCCGTCCCGACGGCACGGTGACGGGATTCGACGCGATCGTGCGGATCGACACCCCCGGGGAGCGGGCCTACTACCTCAACGGCGGCATCATGCCCTACGTACTGCGCAACCTGGCGAGGGCCTGAACGGCCCTCACCGGACCTCCGTGAGGCCCCTCTGGGTCCTCGCGGGGTGGTGCCATCCCCGGTTTCAGCAGCTCAAGGCCTTGTCGTAGCCGAAAATGAGGGGGGTGGTCGCAGGTGTTGACCCTTGTCGTACTAGTGTCAGTATCAAGCAAACGCATGGATGCCCAAGGTGGGGCAGCCAGAAACAATTACGAAGGAGTAACACATGCGTATCGCAGTCCCGACCGAGGTCAAGAACAACGAGTTCCGGGTCGCCATCACCCCCGTTGGCGTCCATGAGCTCGTCAGGAGGGGCCACGAGGTCTACATCCAGGCGGGTGCGGGCGTCGGTTCTTCGATCCCGGATGAGGAATTTGTCGCGCAGGGTGCGAAGATCGTCAGCAACGCCGCCGACACCTGGGAGGTTGGCGAGATGGTGATCAAGGTGAAGGAGCCGATCTCCAGCGAGTACCAGTACCTGCGTGAGGACCTGACCCTGTTCACCTACCTTCACCTCGCGGCCGATCGTCCCCAGACCGATGCTCTGCTCAAGGCAGGCACCACTGCGATCGCCTACGAGACCGTTCAGCTGCCCTCCGGTGCGTTGCCGCTGCTCTACCCCATGTCCGAGATCGCAGGCTCCTTGGCCCCCCAGGTCGGTGCCCACGCTCTCATGAAGGCCCAGGGTGGGCGCGGCGTCCTCATGGGCTGCATCGGTGGCGTTCCCAGCGCCAAGGTCGTAGTCCTCGGTGGCGGTGTCGCGGGCCAGAACGCGGCCAATATCGCCATGGGTCTCGGTGCGGATGTCACGGTTCTCGACACCGACCTCGACAAGCTGCGCAACACCTTCTGGAGGTTCCACAACCAGGTACACGGTGTCGTGAGCTCCGCCCTCACCGTGCAAGAGCACGTCCTCCAGGCCGATCTGGTGGTCGGCACGGTGCTCATCCCCGGCGCCAAGGCCCCGAAGCTCGTCACCAACGACATGGTCGCCGAGATGAAGCCCGGATCGGTGCTGGTGGATGTCGCCATCGACCAGGGTGGCTGCTTCGAGGACTCCCACCCGACCACCCACGACGATCCGACCTTCCCCGTCCACAACTCGCAGTTCTACTGCGTGGCGAACATGCCGGGCGCGGTGCCGAACACCTCCACCTGGGCGCTCACGAATGCCACTCTTCCCTATGCGGTCCAGCTCGCCGACAAGGGCGCGGCCCAGGCGCTGAAGGACAACCCCGCGCTGGCCAAGGGCCTCAACACGGTCAAGGGCAACCTGACCTTCGCGGGCGTTTCCGAGGCGTTCAACCTGCCGCTGATGCCCCTGACGGAAGCGCTGGATCATGTCGGATGACCCCACAGCATCAACGCAGGCCGCCGAGGGGCAGGAGCATCTGCAGCGGAATCTGAAGAACCGCCACATCCAGCTCATCGCCATCGGCGGCGCCATCGGAACGGGCCTTTTCATGGGTTCGGGCAAGACCGTTCACCTGGCGGGACCATCGTTGCTGTTGATCTACCTGCTCATCGGGACGATGCTCTTCTTCGTGATGAGGGCCATGGGTGAGCTCTTGCTCCACAATCTCGAGTACAAGTCCTTCCAGGATTTCGCCCGAGACATGCTCGGACCGTGGGCCGGGTACTTCGCGGGCTGGACGTACTGGATTCTGTGGGTCGTCACGGCCAGTGCAGAAGTCGTTGTCATCGCCGGTTACTTTGATTTCTGGATCAAGGACATGACCTGGTCGATGATCTGTACGTTCATTCTCCTGATGGCTTTGCTCGGCTGCAACCTGTTGACGGTCAAGCTGTTTGGTGAGATCGAGTTCTGGTTCGCCCTGATCAAGATCATCGCCATCCTGCTTCTGATCGTTGTCGGCATAGGGATGATCCTGGTGAACTTCCAGTCTGCATCGATCACTCACCTGTGGAGTGCCTATGGTCCGTTGGGAATCTTCCCTGCCAATGGTGACAACTTCTTGGCGGCTTTCCAGATCGCGGTGTTCGCGTTCATCGGTATTGAGTTGATCGGAACGGCTGCGGCCGAGACCTCCGATCCGCACAAAACCCTGCCGAAAGCGATCAACGCCATACCGGTTCGGATCGTGATCTTCTACGTGCTGGCCTTGGCGGTCATCATGTCGGTCACTCCGTGGGACAAGATCGATCCGGGCATGTCACCGTTCGTGAACCTGTTCAGCATGGTCGGGTTCGTCGCTGCTGCAGGAGCCATGAACTTCGTGGTCCTGACCTCTGCTTCCTCCAGTGCGAACTCAGGGATCTTCTCGACCTCCCGCATGCTGTACGGGCTGTCCCAGTCGAAGCAGGCGCCCGAGTCCTTCGGACATCTGTCGAAGCACCAGGTTCCGGCCAAGGCGTTGATACTGTCAGTGGCACTGACGTGTGTCGCCTTCCCGATCCTGGTCATCGGTGGGTCGGTGATGGAGGCATTCACCATGGTCTCCTCGGTATCGGTAGGACTGGTGCTGTTCATGTGGTCGTTGGTCCTGGTGTGCTACATCCGCTATCGGAAGTTGCATCCCGAGGCTCACAAGAATGCGGCATTCCGAATGCCGGGTGCCGCCTTCATGCCGTGGGTGGTGCTGGGCTTCTTCGGGTTCGTGGTCTATGTGTTGTTGCGTTATGACGACACCCGGATAGCCTTGGGGCTGACGCTCCTGTGGTTCGTGGGATTGACGATTTCGTGGTTCGTCAGAAAGAAGGTCCACGGAGGCGTTTCTCGGTAACGAGTGCCCAATTCCGGATAAGGAATTAGTTGGTGGGGTGCGGGGTGACCCGTGCTCCACCAACTCTCGTTTGATGGCCTGACCTGCTGATCTGCACTTCAGTTTTTCCGGAGGCGCCCGACGATGAGTTGCCTCTGGGGTGTCCGATTGGACAGGTGAGTTGGAAGCATCCGGAGCAGACCTTCCGAAAGCATTTGATTCCGGAGGATGGCGCAGCAGTCATAGAGCTCTGGGAAAGAAAACCTGTGCTGTATACCCGGAAGAGAGAGTCAGTGCCAAGCGTCGTAACTTCCCCAGGTCTGCGAGCACCTTGGACCGGTTCTTCTCCCGGATGATCCAGACGGGCAGCCGGTGGCAGAGCTCCCAATACATTCAGGAACATCAGTGACCAACAGGAACAGGCGGGCACCGGAACCCCGTGTCTCTGCCGGACCACATGGGAACGGACTTCCTCCTTCCATGCTCCGCAGACACCGCACCGGAACCACAGCACGGTCCGGAGCATTTCGTCAATGGTTGAGAAGCGTATCGCCTCGGATCTCCGAGAGCCCGTTCCGCAGGGAAGGGACGAACACGCGGCCGGGAACGGTAACACTACAAGGTGTCCGTTCCTTGGGAGAGCCTCTAGACTGTCCGCCATGTCCCTGCTCACCAAGATTGGTGGTCCGCGTGACCTGCGAACGCTCTCGCGCCGCCAGCTGACAAGTCTCGCCTCCGAGATCCGCGGCTTCCTCATCAACCGGGTCAGTCGCACAGGTGGGCACCTGGGGCCGAATCTCGGTGTCGTCGAACTCACCCTGGGCATTCACCGGGTCTTCAACTCGCCTCACGACCCGATCATCTTTGACACGGGGCACCAGTCCTACGTCCACAAGATCCTGACCGGCCGGGCCGAGGGATTCGAGCATCTCAGGCAGCGGGGAGGCCTGTCCGGCTATCCGTCCCGTTCCGAGTCCGAGCACGACTGGGTTGAGAACTCCCACGCCTCTACGGCCTTGTCCTGGGCCGAGGGCCTCGCCAAGGGATTTCGCCTGCGCGGGGAGGAACGCACCGTGGTCGTGGTGGTCGGGGACGGAGCGTTGACGGGGGGCATGGCCTGGGAGGCGCTGAACAACATAGCGACGCAACCCGACCTGAGGATCGTGATCGTAGTCAACGACAACGGTCGCTCCTACACCCCGACGGTAGGCGGGCTGGCCAAGCACCTGGCCGGGTTGCGCACCGACCAGCGCTACGAGCGGACTCTGAGTTTCATCAAGAACCGGCTCCACCGGACCCCGATCCTGGGACGCCCCATCTATGATCTGCTGCACGGATTCAAGACCGGGGTCAAGGACGTTCTCGCGCCGCAGGGGATGTTCTCCGACCTCGGACTGAAGTACACGGGCCCCATAGACGGCCACGACATCCGCGCGGTCATTGGGCATCTTGAGCAGGCACGACAATTCGAGGGCCCCGTGCTGGTTCATGCCATCACCCGCAAGGGCAAGGGATTCAAGGCCGCCGAAGAACATGAGAAGGACCAGTTCCACGCCATCGGGCGGATCGACGAGATCACCGGGCAGCCGCTCAGCGACGCCGTGCAGGCCACCTGGACCGATGCCTTCGGCGAGGCCATGGTCCGGATCGGGGAGCGTAGAACGGACGTCGTGGCCATCACGGCCGCAATGTTGCATCCTACGGGGCTCGGCAGGTTCGCTGCGGCTTTCCCGGACCGGGTCTTCGACGTGGGCATCGCCGAACAACACGCCGTCGTCTCCGCTGCCGGGTTGGCCCGGGCTGGCATGCATCCCGTCGTCGCCGTGTACGCCACCTTCCTGAACCGGGCCTTCGACCAGATCCTGATGGACGTAGCCCTTCATGGCGAGGGGGTCACCCTCGCGCTGGACCGGGCCGGGGTGACCGGAACCGACGGCCCGAGCCACAACGGCATGTGGGACCTATCGATGCTGGGGCTCGTACCCGGCATCGAGATCTCGGCTCCGAGGGACCAGACCCGGCTCGTCGCTGCCCTGGAACGAGCGGTCACGGTCCAGGAGGCTCCGACGGTGCTGCGCTACTCGAAGGAACGCCTCCCGGACGAGATGCCCGCGGTTGCCAGCCGGGGTGAGGGACGTGACCAAGTCGACCTGCTTCGTGTCGACGCCGGCGCCAATATCCTGATAATCGGGTACGGCCAGTTCGCGGGAACCGGGCTCGAGGTGGCGGAAAAGCTCGCTGCGGCGGGATTGGCGTGCACGGTCGCGGACCCCGCCTGGTGCATCCCACTCAGCACCGAACTGATCGGGCTGGCCCGCGAACACGAGACGATCGTGAGCATCGAGGACAACCTGGTCATCGCCGGGCTGGGGGAGAGGCTGCGGGCGAGACTGGCCGAGGAAGCACCTGGAACCCGGGTGCTCGCCTTCGGCATCGAACAGGAGTTCCTCGCTCAGGGAACCCGCGGCGAGGTCCTGGAGGAGCTCGGCCTGACGTCGCGCCACATAGCCCGGCGGGTGCTCGAGAAAATACTTCAGGAGCGGCGAACGGTCACCCAGCCGGCCTGAGAGAGTTTCCTCGACCGGAGGGGGGACCGTCCGGACCCACGTGGCTCTCAGAGATGCTTGGCGAACAGCGGAAGCAGGAGATCGGCCTGCCAGTTCCGGGAACCGGCCCCCAGCAGTGCGGTCCGGGGATCGCTGCCGGGTTCCCAGTTGTGGACGAAGGCCTGCAGGATCGCGGAGGACGCTATGAGACTGGGTTGGATGCCGAGCTCCTTGGCCAGCGCGTCGACATCTGCGCGGACCTTCTTCCAGAGCTCCCAGCGCTCCGGGCTGTTGCGCTCCCAGGAACGCGGCTGAGGAATGCCGTTCGGCTCCGGACGGCGAGAGGGGTAGTCGGAGGGGGACAACCGGCCCACCGACTCGACTGCCCGGACCCAGTTGGCCCGGTACCTTCCCGACCCTCGGGTGTTGAACCCGGGAATCCTGGAGAATTCGGGGGCGTCCGGGAGCGGGCTTTCCGGGTCGATCCCCGAGGCGAACTCGATTATCGCGGCGTCGGCCAGGATCCGGGAGGGGGGGCGGTCCCGTCGTCGCGCCACGAGGTCCCGTTCCTGCCAGAGCGCCCGTGCCACGGCCAGCTGCCTCGGGTGTTTCAAACCCTGGATGCCCGACAGACGCCGCCACGGTTCCCGCCTGGGGGCAGGAGGGGTTGAGAAGACCCGCAGGGTGTGGATGAACTCTTCCTCGGCCCAAGCGATGCGATTCCCGGCCACGAGTTCGGTGCGCAGGAGATCGGCTAGTTCGATCAGGTAGTCGACATCGAGGGCTGCGTAGATCAACCAGGAGGTCGGCAACGGACGAGTGGCCCAGTTGTCCGCCGAATGCGCCTTGCGCAGCCGGATGCCGAGTTTCGTCTCGAGAAGGGCGGCGAGACCGACCGACGGGGCCCCGAGGAGGCGTCCCGCCAGTTCGGTGTCGAACAGGGCGGGAGGCCGAATGCCCACATCCAGCATGCAGGGGAGATCCTGCGATGCTGCGTGAATGATCCACAGTGCGTCGGAGCAGGCGTCGACCAGCCCTCCGAGCCTCACCTCGGCCCCGTCCTCGAGGGCGATGGGGTCTATCAACCAGGTGCCGGCTCCTTCACGCCGGATCTGGAAGAGATACGCCTTGGGCCAGTACCGGTGGCCGTGGGCGCGTTCCGCATCGAATGCGACTGGTCCGGTCCCGTGGGAAAGGGAGTCCAAGCAGGCGTCGAGCGTTTCGGGGGTGTCCACCAGAGGACGCAGGGGTTCTCGTGGCTGCTCGACGAACTGGTTCATGAGCGCCCCGGGAACTGCACCACCCCACGGGGCAGCGGGGGACGCCCTGAGATGTGCCCGAGCAGATCCTGCCAGGCCTTGAGCTGAACGGTCATCTTGTGGCGGTTGTCCAGAACCGGGGTCCAGGATGCCCGGACCTCCACCTCGGCCTGGTGGGTTGTCAGCTCCCCGAACCCCCGGCCGTAGGATGCGGTCACGGTTCCGGCCAGGGCCCGGTGGGCGGCCCCGTGCTTGGAGAGCGCGTCCGTCAGCCAGGACCAGGCTGCCTCCGGCAGCAGCGGATCGGTGACCATTTCCTGGTCCACCTCGGCCCGCACATAGGAGACCAAGCGGAAACGCCCCTCCCAGTTCTCGTTGCCGGCGGGATCGTGCAGCAGTATCAACCTCCCGGTTCCCAGCTCCTCGTCATCCTCGACGAAGTCCAGTGCCATGGCTATGGAGAACGGCGCAATCCGCTGAGGGGAGCCTATCTCCTCGGCCCTGATTCCTGAGCGCCACTGCATGCTGGCGAATTCCTCCAGGGCATGCTGGAACTCGGGGTCGGCCATGTTGGGCGGAGCTAGAGTCACGGAAGTGAGCCTATGTGTCTTCTCCCGGGCTGGTTTGATGGCGCGCCGGAACGAGACGCAAGCAGATGGAGTTTATGCAGTACCGCTCGTCCGTTGGGGTGTCGTATCCCTCGCCCCGGAAGACATGCCCCAAGTGGGAATTGCAGGCCGCGCACCGGACCTCGACGCGGGGGCGCCCGGGGATGGAATGATCCTCCAGGTAGACGACCCGGTCCCCCGCGAGGGGTTCGAAGAAGCTGGGCCAGCCGCAGTGAGAGGAAAATTTTGCCTCGCTGCGGAACAGCTCGGTCCCACAGGCCCTGCATTCGTATACACCCTCGGCGACGGTGTCTGTGTATTCACCCGTGAAGGGGGCCTCAGTTCCGGATTCCCTCAGCACGTGGTATTCGAGTTCGTTCAGCCGCTTTCGCCATTCCTGGTCGGGCAGGTCGAGAGGGAAGTCGTTTGTCATGTTCCGTCCTCGTGGGGGTCGATGTCGAGCAGCCGCATGGCCGCGAAGGCGTAGCGGGCCAGGATCAGCTCGGTGACTCGGGGATTCTCCGTTATAGGTGGGGTGACCGCCAGGGCCCCTGCCCGGATGGCAGCCTGCTGGTGGGCCCGGAAAACGGGCCCTGGGGTCAGGAACAGGGAGCCGACGGCTATGTGACGCCGTCCCTGACCGCGCAGCGCATTGACGGCGAGGGCGGTGGCGCGACCGGTGATGTCGTTCTGCGCGAGCTGCACCGGAAGCTTGTGATGTGCGCTCCACTGCCGGGCCCTCCGGGCGAGCAGGGAACTTCCCCTGAGATCCCCTCCATCGGGGCATGCGAGAACCAAAGCGTCCACCTCGACGGCGTTCGCGCGGTGAAGCGCTTCGCGCAGTTTGATGTCCAGGACGTTCAACAGATCGATGTCCGGGCCGATGGGACGGGCTATCACGATGCTCAGGCCGGGATTGGCCGCACCGACCTCGTCGCGGGCATGGGTCAGTACGGGGGAGTGGTCGGTTGCCGAAACCAGGTCCATGGGGACCATCGCTATCTCCTCCACCCCGGTGTCGGCCAAGGCCTTTACAGCTTCGTGGACCGTCGGGGTTGTGCTGTTCAGGAGACCGAGACCAACTCGGAGATCGGGACGCAGACGATGGAGATGGTCGATCACGACGTCAAGAGAGGTTCGGACGGCAGAGTCATCGTCGCCTCGTGCGACAAGCACGATGGCCGGTGCCGACATGCCTCTCCTCCTTGCGGCTGGCTGGCTTTAGTGAGGAGTATCAGTGGGCGATGGCGGTTTCGAACCGCCGACCTCTTCGGTGTGAACGAAGCGCGCTACCACTGCGCCAATCGCCCGTGCGGTGTGCCACTTTAGCGCACCTTCTGGGGAGGTGCCAACAGAGGATTGGCCGGTCGGGTGTTGACGAGGCCGTGCCGTGGGGCCGAAACGAATGTGGGACGGCCGGGCGTGTGCCGCACCAGGTTCGTGCGTCTGGGGATGCGGGGTGGTCCGGCGCACCAGCAGGGTGGCCAGGGTCAGCGGCGTTTGTTCATGGAACCCCTAAGGTTGGGTTTGTTCGCCGATTCCTGGAGGTGTGGCCATGGAGGCCGTTTCCGTAGAAAACCCTTTGGTGGCCAAGGCGCTCGCCGCCGCCCCGACCGGGGTCTTCATCAATGGCGCTTGGCGAGAGGCCCGGGGCGGCGAGTGGTTCGGTGTCATCAATCCGGCGACGGGGAATGTGATCACCCGGGTCGCCGACGCGGGTGCCGGAGACGGCCTGGCCGCGCTGGAGGCCGCGGCCGCCGCCCAGGATGGTTGGGCCCGCACGGCACCGCGGGCCCGTGCGGAACTGCTCCGGAACCTGTTCGAGATCGTCGTGGAACGCGCGGAGGAGTTCGCGGTCCTGATGACCATCGAGATGGGGAAACCCTTGGCCGAGGCGCGCGGTGAAGTGGTGTACGGGGCCGAGTTCCTCCGCTGGTTCTCCGAGGAAGCGGTGCGCCTGAACGGCCGCTACTCCACGACCCCCGAGGGCGGCCTGAGGGTAATCACCATGCCCCGTCCCGTCGGTCCGGTCCTGGCCATCACCCCGTGGAACTTTCCCCTGGCGATGGCCACCCGCAAGCTCGGTCCGGCGTTGGCTGCCGGTTGCACCGGTGTCCTGAAGCCGTCGAAGCTGACCCCCCTGACTGCCCTCGCCTTTGCCGAGGCCTGTCGGCTGGCCGGTGTTCCAGACGGCGTGGTCAACGTGGTCCCCACCTCGTCCTCCGCCGCCCTGACCGGGCCCCTGCTCCGGGATTCGAGGCTGCGGAAGCTCTCCTTCACGGGATCCACCGATGTGGGCAAGGGACTGCTTCGCGAAGCCGCTGACAACGTGCTGCGGACCTCAATGGAACTCGGGGGCTGCGCCCCGTTCATCGTCTTCGGCGACGCGGACCTGGACCGCGCGGTGGCGGCCGCGAAATCCGCGAAGCTGCGGAACATGGGTGAGGCCTGCAACGCCGCGAACCGGTTCTACGTCTCCCGGGAACTGGCCGACGAGTTCGCTGCGCGTCTCGCCGCCGAGTTCGAGGGGCTGGTCGTGGGTGATGGACTCGATCCGAGCACCGACATCGGTCCCATCATCACATCCGGGCAGCGGCAGCGCATTCGGGGACTCGTGGAGGGAGCTCGTGAACGCGGTGCCAAGGTACTCACGGGAGGCGAGGACGTCGCGGGACCGGGATATTTCTACCGCCCGACCGTGCTGACCGTCACCGACCCGGGGGAACCCGTGATCTGTGAGGAGCTGTTCGGGCCCGTGGCCCCGGTGGTGCCCTTCGATTCCGAGGAACAGGTGCTCGCCTGGGCGAACTCCTCGCCGGTCGGTCTGGCCGCCTACGTCCACACGGGAGACATCGACCGCGCGTTGCGGATGACGGAGCGACTCGAGGTCGGCATGACCGGGATCAACTCCGCCGCGATCTCCAACCCGGCCGCCCCGTTCGGTGGGGTCAAGCACTCGGGGCTGGGTCGCGAGGGCGGCTCCGAGGGCATCGCCGAATACCTGGAAACCATCTACGTAGGAATCCCCGTCTGAGTCCCGCGGGTGTTTCAGCCCCGGCCAGTGGGGCTGAAACACCGATTGTCGGGTGAAACTTGCATCCGCTCGAAACCCTGCGCTAGTGTTCTCTACGCGCCGAACGAGACAACCCGAAGGGGAGGTCGGGGAAAGCGCGTGCGGACGTGGCTCAGTTGGTAGAGCATCACCTTGCCAAGGTGAGGGTCGCGAGTTCGAATCTCGTCGTCCGCTCGGAGACATACTCCACCCGGTGGAGTGGCCGAGAGGCGAGGCAACGGACTGCAAATCCGTGTACACGGGTTCGAATCCCGTCTCCACCTCGGGCGGTTGGCGCAGTGGTAGCGCGCTTCCTTGACACGGAAGAGGTCGCCAGTTCAAACCTGGCATCGCCCACAAAGTGCACCGGGCTCAGCGAGCTCGGGTTTTTCATCTGGAGGCTCCCGTGAGCAAATCAAAGCTGATGAACAACGAAGCCGGGTCCCGGTTCGAACTGTTGATCGACGGTCGCGTGGCCACTTACATCGATTACGTGGACCATGGCTACGCGCTGGAGCTGACCCACACCGTCACCGAACCGGATTTCAGGGGCAGGGGATTGGCGGGCGAACTGGTCGACTTCGCCCTGACCCGAATCGAGGCCGAGGAGAAACGAGTCATTCCCACCTGTTCCTTCGTCGCCGAACGCGTGACGAAGAAACCTGAGTTCACCCACCTGGTGGCAAGATTCCCCCATCCGTGATCACGACCCACAGCGCCACGAACCAGCCCGGACGCCGCTTCCCGGAGCCCGGGTGAGCCTTCCGCCGGGCTGGCGTGACCTCAAGACGAACCTTTAACGTGCCATGCCCAGCTGGTGGCAGAATGAGCGGGTCGTCCAGTGAAAGGAACGCCCACGTGTCTGCGTCCATCGTCGTCATTCGTCCCGGCTCCCGTGAGAACGTCGACTTGACGACCACCACCACGGGGCTCGACCTCTTCGGAGAGGATCGCACCGTCGTGGCGATGAGGGTCGGGGACGAGATCCGCGACCTCCAGCGCGAACTGGTCGACGGCGACGAAGTGGAACCCGTCCTGGCCGACAGCGACGAGGGCCTCAGCATCATCCGCCACTCCGCGGCACACGTGACCGCCCAGGCCCTGCAGCACCTATTCGCAGAAGCGAAGCTCGGTATCGGCCCGCCCATCACCGACGGTTTCTACTACGACTTCGCCACCTCCCCGCTGACCCCGGAGGACCTGAAGGCGATCGAGAAACGGATGGGTCAGATAGTGCGTGAAAAACAGCGCTTCGTGCGGCGGGAGGTCAGCGACGAGGAGGCCCGCGAGGAACTGGCCGCTGAACCCTTCAAACTGGAGTTGATAGCGGACAAGGGCGGCGCCTCCGCCGCCGACGGTTCATCCGTCGAGGTGGGGGAGGGGCAGCTCACCATCTACGACAACGTCCGTCGCGACGGCTCCGTCGCATGGCGCGACCTGTGCCGAGGCCCCCATGTACCCCACACCGGTTACCTCCAGGCGTTCGCGCTGACCAAATCGAGCGCCGCCTACTGGCGGGGCGACCAGCGCAACGCTGGATTGCAGCGCGTCTACGGCACCGCGTGGGCCACGCGGGAGGACCTGAAGGCCTACCAGACCCGCATGGCCGAGGCCGCCAGACGGGATCACCGCAAACTCGGCACCGAACTGGACTTGTTCTCCTTCCCCGACGAAATCGGGTCGGGACTGGCCGTGTTCCACCCGAACGGCGCCGTGGTGCGCATGGAGATGGAGGACTATTCCCGGCGCCGCCACGTCGAGGAGGGCTACCAGTTCGCCTACACCCCGCACCTGACGAAGGCATCCCTGTTCCAGACCTCCGGGCACCTCGACTGGTACGCCGACGGCATGTACCCGCCCATGCACATGGACGAGGAACGCGATGCGCAGGGCAACATCCGCAGGCAGGGACAGGACTACTACCTGAAACCCATGAACTGCCCTATGCACAACCTGATCTTTCGTTCGCGGGGCCGTTCCTACCGGGAACTGCCGCTGCGGCTGTTCGAGTTCGGCACCGTCTACCGCAACGAGAAATCCGGCGTGGTGCACGGCCTGACCCGGGCCAGGGGATTCACCCAGGATGACGCCCACATCTACTGCACCCGCGAACAGATGCGCGACGAGCTGACCGGTCTCCTGACCTTTGTGCTCAATCTGCTCAAGGACTACGGCCTGGACGACTTCTACCTGGAACTGTCCACCAAGAATCCCGAGAAGTTCGTGGGCGATGACGAAACCTGGGAGGAGGCCACCAACGTCCTGGCCGAGGTGGCGACGGCCTCCGGTCTGGAACTCGTGCCCGACCCGGGGGGTGCGGCCTTCTACGGTCCGAAGATCTCGGTGCAGGCCAAGGACGCCATCGGACGCACCTGGCAGATGTCCACGATCCAGCTTGACTTCAACCTGCCGGAACGTTTCGGACTGGAATACCAAGCGGCCGACGGAACACGCCAGCGACCGGTGATGATCCACCGGGCCCTGTTCGGTTCGATCGAACGGTTCTTCGGGGTGCTGACCGAACACTACGCCGGGGCCTTCCCGGCCTGGCTCGCCCCGGTGCAGGTGCTCGGCGTCCCCGTGGCGGACGAGTTCAACGACCATCTCGCGGATGTCGCAGCCCGTTTGAGGGCCCACGGGGTCCGGGTCGAGCTCGATTTCTCGGATGACCGTTTCGGCAAGAAGATCCGAAACGCATCCCGATCGAAGGTGCCGTTCATTCTCATCGCCGGTGGGGAGGACCGTGATGCGGGGGCCGTTAGCTTCCGCTTCCGGGACGGATCCCAACTGAACGGGGTACCCGTCGAACAGGCGGTGGAGCGGATCCGCGCCCACATCGCCTCCCGCAGCAACACGGATCCGGGTGCGCGATGACGGAACCGTCCTCTGAGCTGTGCGGGGTCCCCGACTCCTTCCAGAGATTGTGGACCCCGCACAGGATGGTCTATGTAGAGGGTGACAAACCGAAGGACGAGACCGGCTGCCCGTTCTGCCTTTCCCCCACGAAACGTGACGAGGACGGGCTGATCGTCGCCCGCGGCGAGCATGCCTTCGTGGTCATGAATCTGTTCCCCTACTCGCCGGGGCACCTGTTGGTGTGCCCCTACCGTCACGTCAGCGGGTACGTCGACGCCACCGCGGGTGAGACCCGCGAGATGGCGGAACTCACCCAGCGGGCCATTGCGGTCCTGACGGAGGTCTCGCAACCCGCCGGTTTCAACATCGGCATGAACCAGGGAACCGTCGCCGGCGCCGGAATAGCCGCCCACCTGCACCAGCACGTCGTCCCCCGCTGGTTGGGGGACACGAACTTCATGCCGATCATCGGGCAGACCCGCGCTCTTCCCCAACTGCTCGGTGATGCCCGTGAACGACTGGCCGGGGCGTGGACGGACATGGCCTAGGCTGGTTGTCGTGAAAGCAGTCGAACCAACCCAGACCTGGGACACCGATCGACTGCTGACGATACCGAACGTTCTCTCATTCCTGAGGCTGCTGGCCGTGCCGGTTTTCGGATGGCTCATCCTGGCCGGGCACGACTTGGCGGCGGTGATCCTGCTTGCCGTTTCGGGAGCAACGGACTGGCTCGACGGTTTCCTGGCACGCACACTCCACCAGACCTCGCTGCTGGGGGCGCGCCTCGACCCGGTGGCGGACCGGCTCTACATTCTCACCGCGGTCGTGGTGATGACCGTCAGGGGACTCGTGCCCTGGTGGCTGCTGGCCGTTCTCGCCGCCCGCGACCTGCTGTTGCTGTGCCTGCTTCCCTCGCTGCGCCGCAGCGGGCGGGTGGCGCTCCCGGTGAATCTGGTCGGGAAGACCGGCACGATGCTCCTGCTGTTGGCCTTCCCGATCATGCTGCTCGGTTCTCCCGACTCGTTCGGCCTGGTGGTGGCCGAGTGGGCGGGATGGGTGCTCGCCATCGCCGGGGCGTTCGCATACTGGGCGGCCGGGATCCTCTACTTGAAAGGAACCGTTGAACTCGCGCATGAAAGGGGTGACCGGGATGCGTCCTGACGCCAGCATGAGCCTTCTGAGCGATCTCGCGTCGGAGGCCATGGAGCCCGAGTACCTGACCACGAAGTCCCCGCGACGCAGCCGCTGGGCGATGCCACTGGCGCTTCTCATGGCGGCCGCCTTACTGGCGCTGTCCGTGGTTTCCACCACCCGTTCCCGCAGCGAGGTGGCGGATGAGAGAAAGGACCTCCTGTCACGGATCGCCGCTGAGCAGCAGCATCGCGATGAACTCGCGGCCAGGGCGAGTGAACTCGACGCGGAGAACAGGCAACTGCGCCAGGATGCCGTGGCCGATCCGAGTGTTCGCGCCAACCTGCAGGAAACCGAATTGGCGGCCGGCGCCATCGCCGTTTCGGGCCCCGGTCTGCGGGTACGGGTCAATGACGCGGAGAGGACCGGGAACGGCAGCAGGGTGATCTACGATTCCGACCTGTCGCGCCTGGTGAACGGGCTGTGGCAGGCCGGGGCCGAGGCCGTGGCGGTGAATGGCCATCGCATCACGACGCTCACCCCGATCCGTTCCGCGGGATCCGCCATCACGGTGGACTATGTCTCCCTGAACCCGCCCTACGTGGTAGAGGCCATCGGGGATCCTTCCCGGCTGCAGGCGCGTTTCGCCCGCACCTCCTCGGCCGTGTGGTGGCAGTATCTTCACGACAACTACGGGATCGCCTACGAACTTCAAACGGTGAACGGCGATCTGAAACTACCCGCCGACCCGGCGATGACGCTGCGGTACGCCAAGAGCTGAAGGAGGAGAAATGCTGGTGCTGCTTGGGCTCGCGGCCGGTATCGTGATCGGGCTGCTGGTTGAACCCGTCCTGCCCGTGTTCCTCCAGCCGTACCTGCCGATCGCGATCGTGGCCGCGCTGGACGCCATCCTCGGGGGAACTCGTGCATGGCTGGAGGGCACCTTCTCCGACCGGGTGTTCGTGGTCTCCTTCCTGTCGAACGTCTTCATCGCGGGGCTGATCGTTTTCGCCGGCGACCAGATAGGGGTCGGATCCCAGCTCTCCACCGGGGTCGTCGTAGTGCTCGGAATCCGGATTTTCAACAATGCCGCGGCAATCCGAAGGGCGGTGCTCCATGCCTGAGCAGACCCCGAAACGCGCCGCCGATCAGATCGAACCGGCAAACTCCGGCAAGATCTGGCGTGCCTTCCTGAAACCCGGTCGCGGCCAGCTGGTCGTCGGGGTGGTGCTCTGCCTGACCGCCCTGCTGGTGGTGTGGACCCTGCGTTCCCAGGCCTCGCAGCCCGACTACTCCAATCTGCGTCGCACTGACCTGATCCAGCTGTTGGACAACCTCTCCGCCGAGACGCGGCGCCTGGAATCCGAGGTCAGGGAACTGACGACGACCCGCGAAGGGCTGGTCTCCGGGGCGGCGGGGGCCAAGGCCGCCGATGACGAGACCAAACACCGGATAGAGCAGATGCAGATCATCGCTGGAACGGTGCCGGCGACCGGGCCGGGGGTGCGGATAACCATCCAGGACCCGCAGGGCGCAGTGACCCCGGAGCTTCTGCTGGATGCGCTGGAGGAATTGCGTGACGCAGGTTCCGAGGTGATCGAGTTCAACGATTCCGTTCGCGTGGTCGCTAACACATGGATCGATCGGGACGCGGATGGCCGGATAGCGGTGGACGGGAAGACCCTGACCACCCCCGTCGTCATCGAGGCCATCGGGGATCCTGCCACCTTGGAGGCCGGGGCCCGGTTCAGGGGTGGTCTGGTCAGCGAGGTGGAGGGCAGCAGGGTGCAGGGGAGAGTCGAGATCAAGCAGTTGACGGAAATCTCCGTTGATTCCACGGTTTCTCCCCGCGCGCCGGAATTCGCCAAACCGAATTAGCATGGCAGGCTTGTCAATCCGATGTCCCTCGATAGGCTTGGGGCAGCTTGGATGGCGATCAGCACGGAAAGGGGGCCACCGATGACGGGGGTCAGGAACCACCGCCAAGGGGATCTCAAGGATTCGAAGAACGACACCACCAGCGTTCTCGCGGCTCTCACGGACGAGCATCTGTCCGCCATTGGGGGGAGCCCGTCGGCCGATGCGGCGGACCTGGCTCCCGGCAACGCGCTGATGATCGTCACTCGGGGCGGGGTTAAGGAATCGCAGTTCCTGATCGACTCCGACGTGACCACTCTCGGGCGGCACCCCGAGTCCGACATCTTCTTGGACGATGTCACGGTTTCCCGCCACCACGCGAAGCTGGTGCGCGCGGGTGGCCAGTTGATGCTGGAGGACCTGGGAAGCCTCAACGGAACCTACGTCAACAGGGTTCTGATCGATGGCCGTGCCCAGTTGCGGCACGGCGATGAGATCCAGATCGGAAAATACCGGGCGACGATCCTGTTGAGCGAGGCCGGGCGGAGCTGATGCCGGCCGCGCCGCGCACGATCGGTCAGGTTCTGGAATCGATCCGGGGCGAATTTCCCGACATCTCGGTCTCAAAGGTCAGGTACCTGGAGAACGAGGGGCTGATTTCCCCGGAACGGGACCATCCTTCCGGTTACCGGCGCTTCTACCCGGCTGATGTGGAGCGGCTGCTCTTCGTGTTGCGTGCCCAACGCGACAGGTATCTTCCGCTCAAGGTGATCCGCGAGGAGCTCGCCGCCATGGACCGGGGGGAGGTGCCTCCCGAGACCGCGGATGCGACCGTGCCGACGACACCCCAGAACGCGGAACCGTCACGGAGGCAGCCCAGACAACCGGGAACCCAGCGCCAGCTCTTCACGCGCAGGGAACTTCTCTCGGAGTCGGGGCTGGGGGAGGCCGCCCTGATCGAATTGGAACGCCTGAAGGTGATCTCGCACCGGAAGGGCACCCAGCGGTACGGCAGGGAAATGCTGGCCTTGGCGGTGGCTGCTAAACGCCTTGGCGACTACGGGGTCGAACCCAGGCAGATGAGGGTGCTCCAACAGTCGGCCTCCTTGGAGGCCGCGCTGGTGGAACAGGCCATCAGCCAGTACCAGGGCCGCCAGGGGGTCCCGAAGGAGGTCCTCCGCGAGGTGTACCGCTTGGTGCTGCACGCGCACAGCGGCCTGATGTTCTCACAGCTGTTCGGTTGACAAGGTCTCGTAGGCTGTGAGCATGGTCGAGTTGTGTGTGGTTGGAATACAGGTGGGCGATGAAGGCCCGGTCCTCCTGCTGCGCGAGAACGATGGGGAACGGCTGCTGCCGGTCTGGATCTCCGCCGTCGACGCCGCTGCCATCGCCGTCGCCCTGGAACAGGAGCAGTTCGCCAGGCCACTCACCCAGGATCTGCTGGCGGAGGCCTTCGCGCAGCTCGCGGGCGAGTCCCAGCCGCAGCTGACGATCAGGTCCATGGAGGATGGCGTGTTCTACGCGGAAATAGTGGTGGATGGTGTGACTTTCGACGCCAGGCCCAGCGACGTCGTGGCCGTCGCGATCCGGCGGGGGTGGCCCGTCCACTGCCCGGCGGAGCTGCTGGACGAGGTTGGGATCTCCGACGAGATCGCTCACGTGGACGAGGTCGAGAAGTTCCGGGAGTTCTTGGATCAGGTCCAGCCGGAGGACTTCTGAGAGGATCCCGCACCCCGGTCCTGGGGCGGGACCAACCCTGAAGCCTTGCTGGAGGGTTTAGAATCTACAACGGTGCCGGTGGGCGTGTCGTCCACGACCGGGGCACCCGGCGGTTAGCGTCAATAGTGCCGCAGAACCGGCGGCCGGGAGAACTTAGGGGCTGACACAGTGGCTGATGGCATCAGGCATATGGACGAGACACCGCAGCAGGATGCGCTGTTCGACGGTGACTTCGCCCCCGTCTCCAAGGACCTGGGGTTCCGTGGCCCTGTGGCCCACAAGGTTGCCGGCATCACCTATCGGCAGCTTGACTACTGGGCCCGCACCGGCCTCGTCGTACCGGAGATCCGGGGAGCGTCAGGGTCGGGATCGCAGCGCCTCTATTCCTTCCGCGACATTCTGCTGCTGCGGGTCGTGAAACGATTCCTGGATGTCGGGATCTCGCTGCAGCAGATCCGGATCGCGATCGATCATCTGCGGGCCCGCGGGGTCGAGGACCTGACCGAACTCACACTGGTCAGTGACGGGTTCAGCGTCTACGAGTGCACGACCGCCAATGAACTGTTCGACCTCACCAAGGGAGGGCAGGGCATGTTCCTGATATCCGTCTCCAGCGTCTGGCAGGAAATCGAGGGGACCCTCGGCGACCTTCCGAGCGAACGGATTGCACAGCAGAACCTGCACACGGAGAACGAGCTCGAATCCCGCAGGAGGGCCAAGACCGGGTGAGAAAATTTCTCAAAAACCCCGCAGTCAAACGTCTCACCACCATCAGTGAACGCTATAAGCGGCGCCATGGTCCACAACATGCTGCCGCAATCACCTACTTTTCGGTTCTGACTTTGGTGCCGGTGCTGATGCTGGCAGGGGCTGCGGCCGGATTCACCTTGGCGGTGCTGCGTCCTGAATGGTTCCATCTTCTGTCTGACGGAATCGTGAATGCTCTTGGCAGCACGAACCTCGCCGAGAAAGCAGTTGACGTACTGCGAAACGCGATAGAGAACTGGTACGGTCTGGCCGGCACCGCCTTGATTGCCGCTGCCTACTCGGGCTCGAACTGGGTCGGGAATCTGCGGATTGGGTTTTGCCGGATGCTGCAAACCAATGAGCAAGAAACCGAAAGGGAAAAAGGGGTACGAGGGTTCCTCAAGGAACTGGGCGGAAACCTGCTGGTACTTCTCGGCTTGTTCGCCTGTCTGCTGCTCCCATCAGGAATCGCCGTCATCGGGATGTCCTGGATTGGTTCAGCAGGGGTGATCGGCTGGCTGGTTCACCTGCTCCTCACCCTCTTGGTGAGCTGGCTACTGCTCGCCTTCCTCTTCTGCACCCTCCCGAGGAATCGGATCCGCCCCCACAGCTGGTTGCTGCCCTCCACGGTAGGCGCAGCCCTGGTCGCTCTGCTGCAACAGTTCGCGGGAGTACTGCTCGGTATTTTCACTTCCAATCCCGCTGCCGTGGTTTTCGGGCCCGTGATCGTGATCATGATTTTGTTCAACCTCCTGTCGACCATCCTGCTGGTCTGCGCAGCATGGGCTGGGGAGAGAACCGGGGTCGACCGGTCACTGGTTGACCCGCACGACCCGAAAACCACGGATCAGAAAGCTGGGGAACCACCCGACCCGACCCCTGCGATACCGGTCGATGTGGCAGCGCAGGGGGTCCGGGCCGGAACGAGGATCGGTTACGGGATGGGGACGATAACCGGTCTCGGCATCGGGGCTGCGGTGGCGGCCCTGCTCACGAGGTACCGCCATCGCGACTGATCAGTGGGTTGCGGCGGCGACCGGTGCGGGCTGACCGATGGCGGCCACCAGCTCGGTGAACCAGGGCAGGGTGATGTCGAATGGCTTGCCACCCTTGATGCGCTCGAAGGCGATCGCCGTCAGTTCGTCGTTGTTCTCCTCGTCCTGGCCGATGACGCCGGAGCGACCCGCGAGAGCGCAGTCGACCGCCAGATCGGTGCACCGCTTGATGAGCGCCAAGTCCGCCTCATTGGCTGCGGCCGACCGGGAGAAGTAACCCGACTTCTGGATCATCACCTTCTCGGCCCCCAGCTTCTCCGCGAACTTGTCCCCGAACCACTTCCCGGGGTTCACCTTGTCGAGTTTCACGTGACCGAAGGGGTCGCGCGGCACTTCCTCACCCGCCGCTTCCATCTCCGCGACGATGGAGTCCAAGCCCGCGCCCTCGGACAGGAAGATGGTGACGTTGCCAACCTCATCCATCACCTTGTTGAGGCGCTCGGCCTCGGCGGTGATGTCGATGACCGCCTCGGGCACGTACACGGCGTGGACGTCCCACGCCTCGCGGGACAGGCCGATCCCGGGCAGCCATTCCTGTGTATCCAGCCACTTGCGGTACTCGGCGGCGGTGGCCGCGGTCAGCCAGCCGCAGTGGCGTCCCATGACCTCGTGCACGATGAGCATCCGGGAACCCGAATTGTGCTCGGCGACGATGTTCTTGGCGAAGATCGCCCCCTGCTCCGCGGCGGTCCAGGCGCCGAGCGACTGGCGGACCGGGATCACGTCGTTGTCGATGGTCTTGGGCAGGCCGACCACGGTCAGCGGGTAGTCGTTGGTGGCGAGGAAGGCAGCCAGATCGGCGGCCGTGGTGTTGGTGTCGTCGCCACCGATGGTGTGGAGGACGTCCACGCCGTCCGCGACGAGACGGTCGGCGGCGACCTTGAGCGGATCGGCTCCCTCGGCGACCAGCCCGCGTTTGACGAGATCCTTGACGTTGGTGAGCTTGACCCGGGAGTTCCCGACGGGGGAGCCGCCGAACAGGTGCAGCAGGTGCGCCTTCGCCCGGACGGTCTCGTCGACGACGAAGTAGTCACCCTGCAGAAGCCCTTGGTAGCCATGTTTGTATGCGATGATCTCCACCTCGGGAGCCACCTCGGTATACCGCTGGACGAGACCACCGATGGCCGAGGACAGACATGGCGCAAAACCGCCGGCCGTGAGAATGGCTACCTTCTTGACCATGAACATTCCTTTCAGGATTGATTCCATTGCCTAGCCTAGCCGCCCGCACCCTTTGAGTGGCAGGATGGTTTGACAGTGATCCGGAAGGATGCAGATGGTTCCCAGGGCATCGGAACGAGGAAGTTCCGTGGCGGTGGAGGCGGCTTTGGTGCTGCCCGTCGCGATGTTGTTCGTTGGTCTGGTGATCGTGATGGCCGGGCACGCCCTCGCGCAGCAGGCCGTTACCGCCGCTGCCACACGAGCGGCGCGTGCGGCCTCGCTGGAGCGTTCACAGGCATCGGCCGAACGAGCGGCATTGGATGCTGCCGTGACCGAGCTGGGCAACTCCCGCATCACCTGTACCGATGCTCAGGTGAGCGTGGACGCCAGGGGTCTGGAGGCCCCGATGGGAACGGTCGCCTCCGTGACGGTACGGCTCACCTGCCGGGCGGTGTTCCCGGTCTCCATGCCGGGTTTCCCGGCCAGCCGGTCGCTGACGGGAGAGGGAACATCGCCCGTCGACACCTACCGGGGCCGGAATGGTTAGGTCCTCAGGCCCCTGCCGGGACCAGCGGGGCATGAGCGGCAGCGTCCAGGTCACCCTGCTGCTGCCGCTCGCGATGCTGGTGCTGCTGGCCGCGCTCCAGTGGTCGCTGTTGTTGTGGGCGGAATCGACGGCCATGGCGGCCGCCCAGGACTCGGCCCGGGCCGCCGCCGTCCTGGGAGGCTCCGCCGAGGACGGCCGGGAAGCCGGGAGACGGGCCCTCTTCAACTCGGCTCTCGGCGACGCCACTGTGAAGGTTGACCGTGCGGCCGCGTTCACGACCGCCGTCGTCGAGGGAACCGCCATCCGGGTGCTTCCCATGGTGGATGTCACCGTGCACCAGGCGGCCAGGGTGCCGACCGAACGAATCCGGTGACGGATGACCGCTCTTCCCACCGGATGAGAATCCCGGGTCCGGGGCAGTGAACCGGGTGAGGAGTCATAACACGGCTCCCGGATTTGCCCGGCGGGTTTAAGGTGAATCCGTGGCCCAGTACTACGACGTGCATCCTGAGAACCCGCAGCCCCGCACCCTCAGCCAGATGGTGCGGATCCTCGAGGAGGGTGGGTTGATCGCCTACCCCACCGATTCCTGTTATGCGCTCGGTTGCGCCCTCGGCAACGGATCGGGAATCGAACGCATCCGGCGGATCCGGCAGCTGGGGGACAGGCACCATTTCACCCTGGTGATCTCCGAGTTCTCCCAGCTCGGGGCTTTCGTGGAGATGGACAACTGGGTTTTCCGCGCGGTCAAGGCGGCAACCCCGGGGCCGTACACCTTCATCCTGAAGGCCACCCGCGAGGTGCCGAAGATGATGCAGCACCCGAAGAAACGCACGATCGGCGTGCGGATTCCCGATCACCGCACCACCCTCGCCCTCCTCGACGCGGTCGGTTCACCTCTGGTCAGCTCCACCCTGCTGCTTCCGGATCATCCCGAGCCGCTCGTGGAGGGGTGGACCATCAAGGAGCTGCTGGACCACGAACTGGATGCGGTCCTGGACTCCGGTGACTGCGGGTTGACCCCGACGACCGTCGTGGATCTCAGCGGTGACGAACCGGAGGTCGTGCGGGTCGGGGCGGGCGATCCCGGCCCCTTCGAATGATCAGCGACTGAAGGTGATCCGGCCGCCGAGCATAGTCAGCAACACCTTTCCGGGACCGGCGGTGAGCACCAGGTCGGCGGGCTGCCCAACACTGAGCGTGGTCCGGGTGCTGGCCCGCAGGGCGGCCAGGGGAGCGAGCGCCTGGTCCGCCCGGTAGGGGCGGTGACAGGCCGCCTCGATGGCCTTCCAGGGGTCGAGGGAGGCCACGGGTGCGTCGGAGCCGAAGGCCAGCCGTGCCCCCGCACGCAGCAGGTCGAGCATCGGGTAGGTGCGATCCTTCGCGCCGGGCCAGACCCGCTCGACCACCCCGATGTCCTCCAGCTGGTGCGCGGGCTGGATGCTCGCGACCAGTTTCAACCGCGCGAATCGCGGCAGGTCGGCGGGAGCGACGCACTGCACGTGCTCGACGGATCCACGCGTACCCGAGATCTCGAAGGCGTCCAGGACGTCGTGGCAGGCGGCGTCGCCGATGGCGTGAACCGCAGCCTGGAGCCGGGCCTCGCGGGCACGCCCCAGCAATGCGAGCAACTCGGAACGGGTGTGGTTGGGTTTGCCGTTCGGATACCCCGGCAGGGGATTCGGGTAAGGCGCGATGCAGTGGGCGGTGCGGCTGCCCATCGAGCCGTCGGCGATTATCTTGAGCGGGCCGACCCTCAAGTTCTCGGCCAGTTCGTCGCCGGTTCCGGCTCCCATGGCGATCAGATCGTCGAGCCGCTCGGGGTAGGTGGCGGCCTCCACCCGCAGCCCGATGGACCGGGATGCCGCGCGCTGCTGCCAGGCCTCCACGGCCCAGCCGGAGGAAAAATCCACGATGCCCACGAGCCCCCGGGAGGCGGCTTCCAGCTCGGCCGCCTGCACGGCGTGTTCCACCAGGTCGAGATACCGCGACATGATGCGACGGATGCCTGCGAAGGCCTCCTCCTCCACGAGGAATCCCGTCGGATGCCCGGCCGCCCCGGCCTGTTCGAGGGCCGGGGTGTTGCACCAGAGGCTGTGGAGATCGCGGGACATCAACGCGACCGGGACGGTGGTGATCGCATCCAGGTCGGCTGCGGTCGGGGGAGTGGGCCACGTTGCCGAACGGAAACCGTAGCCGACCAGCCTCGGTGGCCGGTGCCGCAGGTGATCCTCGACGGCCGCGAGGATCTCCGATTTCGTGGCCTTGTGGGAGAAGCGGGTGCACTGGCTGATCAGCGCCGCCAAGGAGAAATGGGTGTGGTTGTCCCACAGACCGGGCATGAGGTTCGCGCCGTCGGCGTCGAAGTCGCCGTCGCCGACACCCCGGGTGGGTTCAATGGCGGTGATAGTGCCGTTGGTCACCGTGACGTCCAGCGGCTCGCTGTACCTGCCGGTCCCGAGTCCCGGTATGGGCCGGACCCGGGTGATACGAAAGCTCTCCACGAGCCGGAATTCTGCCACGGACGGTCCTTGGGCGGCGTGGTCCTAGACTTGGGCGGGTGACCAGCATTGCCGCCAACCTGCAGAAGATCGAACAGCAAATCGCGACCGCGGCCGCGAGAGCGGGACGCGACAGCAGCGAGATCCGGCTGCTCCCCGTCTCCAAGACCAAACCCCCGGAGGCCGTCCTCGAGGCCCACGCCGCCGGGTACCGGAGGTTCGGGGAGAACAAGGTGCAGGAGGCCCAGAACAAATGGGAGGCCCTGCGGGAGGTGGCCGACATCGAGTGGGCCGTGATCGGGCACCTGCAATCCAACAAGGCCAAGTACGTCGCCCGGTTCGCGACGGAGTTCCAGGCCCTCGACTCCCTGAAGGTCGCTTCGGAACTGGATCGCCGGCTGCAACAGGAAGGCCGCAGGCTAGAGGTCCTGGTACAGGTGAACAGCTCAGACGAGGACCAGAAGTTCGGTCTGCCGCCGCAGGAGGTGGTGACCTTCGCCAAACAACTCGACGCCTTCGACGCACTGGATGTCCGGGGGCTGATGACCCTGGCGCTGTTCACCGACGACACTGAGCGCATCGCGCGGTGCTTCAAGGTGATGCGCCAGGTGCAGCAGGAACTGAGGGACGTCACAGGAAAGGGCTGGGACGAACTGTCCATGGGCATGTCCGGTGACTTCGAACTGGCAATCGAGTACGGGGCCACCTGCGTTCGTGTCGGTCAGGCCATCTTCGGAAATCGCCTGGACCCCAATGCCTACTGGCCGGGAATCAAATAACAATTCCCGGATCCTCTCACCCCTTGAAACTCTTCAAACGGTACGGAAATCCTCTCTGCTGGACACCATTCCTTGATCGGCGGTCTCACCGGCCCGTGTGCTCAGGGAACAGAGGGGGTTGTGCGGATTTCGGCGAGCAGTTCCGCCAGCTGATCGAAGGTCAGGGTGTCCTCGAACATCAGCGGAAGCTTGCACACCGGCAGGTCCAGCAGGAAGAACTTCGATTCCTTCCCGAAGGAGGCCAGGAAGGGTTCCAGCTTCTCCCATGCCGCGGGATGCCGTCTCCATTCGGTTACGGTGGACCATTCCGTCAGCGGCAGGTGCTGTGGGGGAGCGGGCAGGTCCGTCTCAAGGCCCAGTTTGATGTCCTCCGCAGAGGCCCCGATCTCGACGCGGATCCTTCCCGGTTCCACGCTCCAGGAGTGGGTTCTCACGTCCCAGAAGGACAGGTCGCGGCGAGTCACCTGGATCTCAGCGTGGGCGCTTTCCTCCGGCCCCAGTTCCAGATGCCGGAAACCTCGTAGTTCCCGGGGAGGGCGGCCCACCGAGGAGACCGGATACCCGATATAGAGCTGGGGGACTGCGACACCGCTTCGGCCTCCGGTGTTGGTGACGGTGAACGAAGCGGTGAGAACCACCTCGCCCAACGCCGTTTCGGGGGTGACCTCAGCCACCTCAGCCCGCAAATCGCTGAACTCGAAGGTGGTGTAGGCCAGACCGTGTCCGAAGGGGTAACTCGGTCGGTTCCCGAGTTTCTGGAGCCCGCGGTATCCGACGAAAATCCCTTCCCCGTAACGCACCTCACCTGCTTCACCCGGGAAATTGAGTTGTGCGGGGTGCTGCTCCAGCCTCTCAGGAATGGTTTCCGCCAGCCTGCCGCTGGGGAGTCCTCGCCGGTGACCAGCCGCGCCACGGCCTCACCCCCGCCCTGACCTGGCAGCCATAGCTCCATGATCGCGTCCGCGTCGTCCTGCCAGGAGGCGGTCTCGACGGCCGCGCCGTTAGAGAGCAGGACGATCACCCTGTTGGCCACCCGGCGCACTGCGCGCAGCAGGTCCACATGGCCGGCGGGCAGCGAGATGTGTTGCCGGTCGTATCCCTCCGACTCGTCCGCGGCGGGCAGGCCGAGGAACAGCAGGACCGTGCGGCCCGCGGCGGCCTCCTGCGCTCGCCTGAGCAGTTCCCCGGCGGGGAAGGCTGCTGCAGGGGAGTCGGGCAGCGGATACCCGGGCTCGAACGGCAAACCGGGGTGCCTGCGCCGCAGGGCGTCGAGGGCATTGTCCAAGCGGGTCGGGTTCACCTGCGACGATCCGGCCCCCTGATATCTGGGGGTGCGGGCCATCTCCCCGATGACCACGACGTCACCGAGCCCGGGCAGGGGGAGCGCCGCCCTTTCGTTTTTAAGCAGCACGGCGCTTCGCGATGCGGCCTCGCGGGCCAGTTCGTGGTGGGCCCCGAGATCGAGGTGTTCCTCGGGTGTTTCCCGGTGGTGCCGGGAGACCAGCCGCAGCACGCGCGCGACGGACCGGTCCAGGTCGGATTCGTCCAGGGCGCCTGTCCGGACGGCCTCGGCGACGAGCCGGTCGTTCCAGCCGTGCGAGGACGGCATTTCCAGGTCCAGCCCGGCGGCGACTCCTGCGACACGGTCGTGGACCGCCCCCCAGTCGGTCATCACCAGCCCGTCGAAGCCCCATTCCTCACGTAGTACCTCGGTCAGGAGCCAGCGGTTCTCGGACGAGTAGACGTCGTTGATCCGGTTGTACGAGCACATCAACGTCGCCGGACGCGCTCGTTCGATTATTCGTTCGAATATGCTGAGGTAGATTTCCCTCAGGGTGCGTTCGTCGATCCGCGCGTTTGTGCGCATTCGATCAGTTTCCTGGTTGTTGGCGGCGAAATGTTTCACGGAGGTCCCGACCCCTCCGGACTGGATACCCGCGGCCAGAGCAGCGGCCAGCTCTCCCGCCAGCAGGGGGTCCTCCGAGAAGTACTCGAAGTTCCGCCCGCACAGCGGGGAGCGTTTCAGGTTCACGCCCGGTCCCAGGATCACGCCGACGCCCTGCGCCTTCGCCTCCTCGGCCAACGCCCGGCCGATCTCGGTGAGCAGCGTCACGTCCCAGGTGGACGCGAGCGCCGCGGCCGTGGGGAAACATGTGGCCGGCACCGATTCCTCCAGGCCCATCTCGTCGGCGCCCACGGCCTGCTTGCGCAGCCCGTGGGGACCGTCGGAGACCATCAGGGCGGGAATCCCCAGCCGTTCGACCGGCTGGGTGTGCCAGAAATCGCTGCCGGAGAGCAGCGAGCACTTTTCCTCGAGGGTGAGCTGCGCGAGAAGCTCGGGAATCTGCTCTTCGGTGAACATTGCGACTCCAATCCCGATCGGTACGGCCCAGAATATGGGATGGTGTGGCTGAACGGGCGGAGGAGGGGCGGGGCCTCACGGTGTCCGGCCCGGAGGCCTCTGAACCGTTTTTATAATTACATAATGTTTCTTATCGGACATTTGGGCCGGTGGGAAGAATGCCGAACCGCACGCGCACCAACCGGTCTTCCCGCGGTGCTCTTGTCCTCGTCCCCGATGGCCGGGCCTCATAGACTGTCGTGGTGATGGAACCTTACGAACTCGAGCTCCTGCCGCTCGACACCCCGGACGACGATCCTCGCTGGGCCGCATACCTGGATCTGTTCGCGATTGTCTTCCTCGAGGGTCGCGCCTCCGATGACGGCCTGGCCGCTTTCCGCAGGCACCGGCGAGCCGATGGCGCGACCCTCGGCATGGTCACCGCGGAAGGGCCAGGGCTCGAGGGACGTCAGGTGGTCGCCGGACTGGCCTGGGCGCCTATCCGGGTGAATGCCGGCGGGAACGTCGTCCCGGTCATGGCAATCAACACCGTCGCGGTCCGTCCCACTCACCGCCGCCGTGGCCTGATGCGGCTGATGATGGACCACCACCTCCGACGTGCCAGGACCGAGGGACTCGCGCTGGCCGCGTTGAGCGCCAGCGAGGCCACGATCTACGGCCGCTTCGGCTTCGGGGTCGCCACTCGGCACGTCGACTGGGAGATCGACACCCGGCGTTTCGCCATCCGCCCGGATGTGGCGGTTGCCCCGGGCTCACTGGAGCTCGTCAATCCCCCACTCGATGAGAATATATTCGAACACCTGTCCACCGTCCATCAGGTGGCCCATCGCGGTGCGTTCAGTCCCCTGGGCATGCATCTCGCCAAGGCGGACGGCACCTGGGACTTCGACGAGCAGGGGCCGTCCAGGAAATTGCGGTATCTGCTCCACTTCGACGCCTCCGGTGCCCCGGACGGATTCGCGGAGTTCAAGCACGGTGGTTTCGAGAGCAAACAAAGCGATTCCCCCGCACCCACCGCGGTCCTGTCGGTGTGCTCCCCCAGCCCCGAGATCGACCGTGCGCTGTGGCAGGGCCTGGCCAGTTTCGACCTGGTCGAGAAACTCACCTACGAGTCAGCCGTTCCGGATGATCCTCTGCCCGGCTCACTCGTCGACCCCTGGGCCATCAAGCAGAAGGTCATCCGCGACGGCATCTGGTTACGGATCCTGGATCTGGAGAGGGCAGTTGCGGATCGCGGTTTCGACTCGGACGGCCAAGTGGTCATCAAGGTCGCGGATTCGATGGGGTTCTGCGAGGGAACCTGGTGCATCACTGTGCGAGAAGGCCGGGGGGAGGCTGTGAGATCCTCCCTCTCCCCCGCCGTTGAGCTCGGTGTGGACAGCCTGGCCCGGCTCTGGTTCGGCGATGTGACGGCCGCACAACTGGCCCGTTCCGGCATCGTCCATGGCTCCCCGGGTTCCGTCCAGGAGCTCTCCCGGCTGTTCGCGACCGCTTTTGGTCCCGTCAACCTGAACGACTTCTGATCACGACAGGCTCAGGAAAAGCTTTTCCAGCTTCTGGGTGTCGATGGACTCCCCCGTCGGGTCGTCCAACAGACAGGTGCGCATGCCGTGGGCGATGATCGAATAACCGGCCCGGTCGATGGCCTTGGAGACCGCAGCAATCTGGGTTATCACGTCTTCGCACTCCCGGCCGGCCTCGAGCATGCGAATCACGGCGTTGAGCTGTCCGCTGGCGCGTTTCAGGCGGAGAACCGACGGCCTCACCGCATCGGGATCCAGCTGCGTCACCGGTCCGCTTCCCTGGGGCAGGTACAACGTTTCTCCAAAGGCACGTCCCGCAGCGCCTCCTCTATGTGCTGGCCGCATCCGGCCCAAGTGGTCTTGTGGCAACGCGGGCAGGAAACGGGACGGCACATGAGGGGCTCCAATCACTGGTTGTCAAAACCGATTGCGTACCCCCTAGGGTACCGTCCCGCCCGTTCTTCCTCCGAGCCGCGGAACTCAGAGGTTGATCATGTGCCCGCCGATGCCGTGGGCGGCCTCCTTGATGGCCTCTGACAGCGTCGGGTGGGCGTGAACGGCGTGCGCGATCTCATCGGCCGTCAGTTCGTAGTTCTGGGCCAGGATGAGTTCCGGAAGCAGTTCCGTGACGTCGGGGCCAATCATGTGGGCACCCAGCAGTTCGTTGTATCGGGCGTCGGCGACGAGCTTGACGAAACCAACCCCTTCCCCCAGGCCCCAGGCCTTGCCGTTGGCGGCGAAGGGGAACTTCGAGACCTTGACCTCGTGGCCCTTGTCCCTGGCCTGCTGCTCGGTGTAGCCGAAGGACGCGATCTGCGGCTGGCAATAGGTCGCCCGCGGGATCATGTCGTAGTCGACGGGATGGGTCTCGACCCCGGCGATGGTCTCGGCGGCCACCATGCCCTGGGCCTCGGCCACGTGGGCGAGCATCATCTTCGCCGTGCAGTCGCCGATGGCGTAGACCCCGGGAACGTTGGTGCGGAGATAGTCGTCGACGGCAATGGCGCCGCGTTCGGTCAGGGCGACCCCCGTGTTCTCCAGGCCGTAACCCTCGGTGCGCGGGGCGAACCCGACAGCCGAGAGGAAACGATCCGCCTCCAGGACCTGGGAGGCACCTCCCTTGGCGGGACTGACGGTGACCCGTACCCCGCTGCCCGTGTCCTCGATTGACTCCACCTTGGTGGCGGTCAGCACCTTGATGCCCAGTTTCTTGTACGCCTTGGTGATCTCGGCGGAGATCTCCGCGTCCTCGTTGGGAACCATCCGGTCGAAGAACTCGACGATGGTCACGTCGACGCCGTAGCTGCGCAAGACGTAGGCGAACTCGGTTCCGATGGCCCCGGAACCGCCGATGATGATCGAGTTCGGGAGCCTGTCGGCCAGGATCTGCTCCTCGTAGGTGACCACGTTGGCCGAGACCCTGGTTCCGGGAAGCATCTTCGTGGTCGATCCGGCCGCGATGATGACGTTGTTGAAGGTCACCCGGGTGGTGGCGCCGTTGTTGTCGGCAACGTCGATGGTGTGGGCATCGACGAAGGTGCCCCAGCCGTTGAACTCCTTGATCTTGTTCTTCTTCATCAGGAAGTGGATTCCCTTGGTCATCCGCTCCGAGACCTGGCGGCTGCGGGAGAAGGCCTTGCCGTAGTCGACGGTGATCTCACCCTGGATGCCGAAGGTGTCGGCCTCGTGGGTGACGATGTGGGCCAGCTCCGCGTTGCGCAGCAACGACTTGGTCGGGATGCAGCCGACGTTCAGGCACACTCCCCCCCAGTAGCGTTTCTCGATGATGCAGGTCTTCAGGCCGAGCTGGGCGGCACGGATGGCGGCAACGTAGCCACCGGGACCGGCGCCGAGCACGCAGACGTCGTATTCGTGGGTCATGGGGCCCACTCTAGTGCTCCCGCCGCCTCGCGCAGGCCAGCACCGGGCGACAGGCGTTATCTCAGATATGAGTTAAGATGACGCCATGACCGCCACCAGCCAGTCCCTGGGAATCATGATCCGGGAGGCGCGCAAGGCCCGTCAATGGTCCCAGCAGCGCCTCGCCGATGAAATCAACTCCTCACAGTCCGCCGTTCACCGGATAGAGATGGGCCAGCAGAACGTCTCTCTCAACATGATCGAGAGACTGGCATCCGCGCTCGAGATGCCCTTGATACTCGCGGCCACCGAGGGCACCGTCAACTTCGAGATCACCGGGCCGACGGAGCTTGCGGGCGAGATCGAGGTCCGTTCCTCCAAGAACGCGGCCGTCGCGCTGCTCTGCGCCTCGATGCTCAACCGGGGTCGCACCGTGCTGCGCGGGATCGCCAGCATCGAGGAGGTGGATCGAATCTGCGACGTCCTCCAGTCCATCGGGGTTACTGTCACCCCGACCAATGGAGGTCAGGATCTCGAACTGACCCGCCCGGAGAAACTCACCCCCGAGACCATCGACCAGCGTGCCGCTCGCCGCACGCGTTCCATCCTGATGTTCCTCGGCCCCCTGATGCACGAGTTCGATTCCTTCGAACTCCCCTATGCCGGCGGATGCGACCTCGGGGCCCGGACCGTGCATCCGCACATGTCCGCGCTGAAACGTCTCGGCCTGTCCGTGGAGGCGCACGACAGCCAGTACCACGCCACCGTGCAGCGCGACGGTGCGCCCGAACACCACATCACCCTGGTGGAGCGTGGGGACACGGTCACCGAGAACGCGATCATGGCCGCCGCCCGCACCCCGGGGCTGACCGTGATCCGCAACGCCTCCGGCAACTACATGGTGCAGGACCTGTGTTTCTTCCTGCGCGAACTGGGGGTCGGCGTGGACGGCATCGGAACCACCACCCTGCGCATCCAGGGCGTCAAGGAGATCAACAAGGACGTCGAATACCACATCTCGGAGGACCCGATCGAGGCGATGAGCCTCATCACCGCCGGCATCGTCACCCGCTCGGAACTGACGGTCAAGCGCTGCCCCATCGAGTTCCTGGAGGTGGAGTTCGCCGTTCTGGAAGAAATGGGCCAGCGAATGGCGCTGAGCAGCGAATACCCATCGGGTAACGGTCACACCCGGCTGGTGGACGTCACCGTGAAACCGTCCGAGCTGACGGCCCCCCTGGACAAAATCCATCCAATGCCGTTCCCAGGGTTGAACATCGACAACCTTCCCTTCTTCGCCCTGATCTGCGCGACGGCCGAGGGACAGTCGATCATCTACGACTGGGTCTACGACAACCGCGCGGTTCACTTGAAGAAGCTCTGCGACCTGGGGGCGAACGTCACCGTCATGGACGCCCACAAACTGATGGTCATCGGCCCGACGAAATGGCGTGGGCGTGACATCGAGTGCCCGCCGGCGCTGCGGCCCTCGGTGTGTCTGTTCCTGGCGGCCCTCGCAGCCCGCGGCACCACCATCCTGCGGGATGTCTACGTGATCAACCGGGGCTACGAGGACCTGCCGAGGCGTTTCAATCAGCTCGGCGCCCAGATCAACACCTTCTGGGGTGACGCTTCGAGCTGATCCGCGGTCAGAGACTGTGCGCGGTGAACCTATTGACCGGGTTCACCACCTGCTCCTGAGCTGCCACGAGCTGCAGTTCGGCCTCCCCGCTGATCGAGGTCTGTTCCAGGATCGAATAGACCACCGAGGCGGTAACCCCGAGGGTTTCACCGAGGTCCTTGGTGCGCAACCAGTGCGCGAGGAACATGGCCGCGGTGAGATCGCCCGATCCGGTGAAGCTGCGCTCCAGCATCGGGGTTTCCACCAGCCAGGCCTGGCCCGCGTCCACGGCCAGCATCCGCAACAGACCGTCCGGGGCGTCGGTGGCCACGACCGAGGTCACGACCACGATCTCGGGGCCACGGTCCCGGAGTTCACGGGCCGCCTCGACCACCTCGGACAGGGTGCCCGTCTCGTGCCCCACCAGGTACTGCAGTTCGAAGAGGTTCGGGGTCATGATGTCCGCGGCCGCCACGACGTGATCGCGGAAGAACTCCGGGATGCCCGGCCGGGCGTAGAAACCCCGCCCGACATCGCCCATGACCGGATCGGCGAGGAAAATCGCATCCGGGTTGCGCGATTTCACCAGGGCCGCTGCGTCCAGCACGACCTGTCCCACGTCGGCCGAGCCGAGGTAGCCCGCGAGCACTGCGTCGACACCGGCGAGGGCCCCCCGCTCGTCTATGCCGGTGACCACGTCCGCGACGTCCGAGGCCGCGATCATGGGGCCGCGCCAGCTTCCGTAGCCGGTGTGGTTGGAGAAGGTGACGGTGTAGACGGGGTATACGTTCACTCCGGCCCGCTGCAGCGGAAAGGTGGCGGACGAGTTCCCTGCATGGCCGTAGGCGACGGCCGACTGGATCGACAAGACGTTGTGCATGTGGGCAAGTCTCCCACGTCCCGTGCCACGAATACGGCGATACTAGGCATAATGGTTCCCATGTGTTCAGGTTTCCTAGAACCGGAGTTCATCGCGATGGCGCATCGCGGTGGTGCCTTGCTCACTGCCAACCTCGGTATCGAGAACACCCTGGCGGCCTTCGCCAACTCCGTCGCGCTGGGATACGAGTACCTGGAGACCGATGTTCACGCCACCGCCGACGGCCATCTGGTGGCCTTCCACGACCCGAACCTCGCCCGGGTCACCGACGTGGAGGGACACATCGCGCGACTGCCCCTCGCTGCCGTGCGTGAAGTTCGTGTCGGTGAACGTGAACCCATCCCGACGGTGGAGGAACTGTTCGAGGCCTTTCCCGAGGCGCGTTTCAACTTCGATCTCAAGGCCCCCGGAGCCGTGGAGCCCCTCGCGAAGATCGTCCGTCGTTTCCAAGCCGAGCAGCGGGTGTGCGTCGGGTCCTTCTCACAGCGCCGGATCAACAGGTTCCGGAAACTGATGCCCGGGGTCACCACGGCCGTCGGCCCGGTGGGGGTGGCGGCCATGGCGGTGGGCAACATCCGCACCTGCCGTCCGGGAGGCCCGGGCGTGTTCCAGATCCCCGTCTCCCACGAGGTGGCCGGGGTGAGGATCAAATTGTTGACCAAGGCGCGTGTCAAGGCGATCCATCGCGCCGGATACAGGGTGCACGTCTGGACCATCGACGTGCGCGACGACATGCACACACTCATCGACTGGGGGGTGGACGGCATAGTCACGGACCGTCCGGACCTTCTTCGTGAGGTACTGCAGGCCCGGGGCATGTGGGCCAGCAGTCTTGGAACCTGAGAAGCATCCGAGACGTTCAACTCCAAGTAGGGAGGTCAAAGACATGGCAGATCGAGCACTTCGTGGTGTCGGGCTGGGCGCCAAGAGCTTCGAGGACGAACAGGGAATCGAGTTCGCTGAACGCAGCCAAGTGGGATTCGACTGCCCCAAGGGCCATCACTTCGAGGTCACCTTCGCAATCGAGGCGGAGCTGCCCTTCGAGTGGGAGTGCAAGTGGTGCGGTCAGATGGCGAAACGCTCCGACGGCGCAACGGGAGAGGCGAAGGAGACGAAACCCCCCCGGACCCATTGGGACATGCTGCGTGAAAGGCGCAGCATCCCGGAACTCGAGGACATCTTGGCGGAGCAGCTGGACAAGCTCAGGGGCTCGGCGGACTGATTCCCGGGATCAGGGTGTCGGTGGGCGGGGATTCCTGAACCACTTCCCCCTCGATCACCACGGGCTGTTCGGAGGGGTTGCCGATCGCCCTTCCGAACAGCTTCCCCAAGGTGCTGCGGACCAGGCGCCGGCTCGGCGGGATCAGCAGCAACAATCCGACGATGTCGGAGATGAAGCCCGGCAAGATGAGCAGCAGACCACCGACCATCACCAGCACCGCATCGGCGGTTCGTCCCGGCGGTAGGGAGCCCCTGCCCAAGGACTCGAGCAGCGCACCCCAGGCGCGGCGTCCCTCCCGCTGAAGCAGCCAGCAGCCGAGCAGGGTGGTAAAGATCAGCAGGGCGACGGTCCACCAGCCGAGGGCGTTGGTGACCATGACCAGGATGATCACCTCGGCGGCCAGGCAGACGAGCAGGGGCGCGAGGACCAGCAACAGACCCGCCGCCCCCCGGAACTGGATACCTCGTTCAGCCACGGCGCCTCCCGAATAGTTTTCTCAGCTGCTGCCAACGGTGCCGAAGCCCCATCTTCGTGGTCGAGATGATGGCTTCCCTGACCACGGTACCGCCCATCTTGGAATCACCGAACTCACGTTCCACGAACTCGATGGGAACCTCCACGATGCGCAGTCCGGCCCGGTGGGCGTGCCACGTCAGGTCGCGTTGGATCCCGTAGCCCCGGCGGTCGATGGGCAGGTCGATGATCCCGGCGAGGGCGTCGGCGCGGAAGGCGTTGAACCCGCCCGTGATGTCCCGGTACGGCATCCCGAGCATCAACCGGATGTAGAGGGAACCCCCGCGTGAGAGGAACTTGCGTGTCCAAGGCCAGTTCACCACGGAACCGCCCTTGACCCAGCGGGAGCCCTTGACCATGTCGGCGTGTTCCAGGGCGGCCAGCAGGCTGGGCAGCTGTTCCGGCTGGTGGGAGCCGTCGGCATCGTGCTCCACCAGCACGCCGTATCCTCGTTCGAGGCCCCAATGGAATCCCGCCAGGTAGGCCGCTCCCAGGCCTTCCTTGCCCTTACGGTGCAACACGTGCACGTAATCGTCCTGCTCGGCCATCGCATCGACGAGTTTGCCCGTGCCGTCCGGTGAGTTGTCATCCACGACGAGCACGTGTGCCTCCGGGACGCTGCGCCGCAGCCGGGAGACGATGCTCTCTATGTTCTGGGCTTCGTTGAACGTTGGGATTATGACGAGCACCTCGCCGGTGCGTGAGGCCTCGGTCATTGTTTCTCCTGTTCATCCGAGTTTGTGGGCGTCCGCTCAAGACTACCGGTCCGGCAGGCGATGCGGGCCGAGCGGAACCCAAATCCGGTGGCCAGCAGGCAACCGAGCACCTGGGTCGGACCCAGTATCGGAGCCAGGTACACCGCCAGGGTGATGTTGTTTCGCTTGGGGACGGTGTAGATGCGGTGCGCGGCCGTGTACTCCCGGGTTGATTCGTGCAGCCCGCCTTTGGCGTCGATGAGACCCGAGTACCCGTTGAGGGTGCTGGCGATGAACTCCCTCCCGAGTTCCGCCGACCGCACCCGGTTCATGTTCATCTGCTGCTGGGGCTCGATGGTTCCCGAGAAATTGTGGGTGGTGCTCTGTGCCACCAGGACCTCGGCGCCGTTCGTCACGGTGTCGTAGACGGTCTGGTCGTAGGCCAGTTCGTAGCAGATCACGGTACCCACCCTCAGGTCCGGGTCGGTGTGGGTCGGCACCGTGACGACGCCCGGATCGGTGCCCGGTATCGACTGGTACCCGGCCCGTTTCACCTCCGGGAACAGGGGCTCCAGAACGTCTCGGTAGGGCACGAACTCCCCGAAGGGGGCGAGATTGCGTTTGTGGTAGCGATCCACGATTCCTTTTCCCGGGACCCAGATCAGCGTGGTGGTTTGCCGGGTCCGGGGTTCAGGGCCCGCGGTGATCGCCCCCAGGTCCAGGGGAACCCGGGCCAGTTCGACGGCGGCACTCACCTGCGCCCTCGTGGTCGGGTTGAGCATCGGGTCGGTGTCGGTGGAGTTCTCCGCCCAGACGATCATGTCCAGGTTGCGGCCGTGGGCCCGCGCGTCGGCCAGCAGGAAGATGGTCTCGCTGAGGTGGTGGGGGGTCGCCCCGGTGGCGGCGATGTAGCCGCCGTGCAGCCCCAGCTGCGCGTTGCCCTGGACCATGCCCACCGAGACGTCCTCGCCGCCGCGGTCCGCCGGGAACAGGAGCATTCCGCCCCCGATGGCGAAAACACCGATGACGGAGATCAACGGAACCAGACGGCGCCGCTGGACGATCGCGGCCAGGCAGCAGCATCCCGCCATCGCAACCAGCCAGGTGGCTCCCGGGGTTCCCACCAGCGGCAACCAGCCGGCCAAGGGCTGGTCGATGGTCGTGTGGCCGAGCCGCAGCCAGGGAAATCCCCCGAACGGGATCTGTCCGGCACCGTATTCGATGGCACCCCAGGACAGTGGGACCAGGAAACACCAGCCGGGAAGCCGGGTGATGAGGGAGGAAACGGCTCCAAGAAGCCCGACCCAGACGGCCATCACCACAACCAGCACCCAGACCACCGGTCCAGCCTGCGCGCCCACCCACCAGATGGTGGTGCCGTACAGGGCGCAGCCCGCCAGCATGCCGACAACGAATCCGGCCCGGGGGGTGCTGCCCGCGACCAGCCACGTCAGCAGCCCCGCCCCGGTGATCGTCAACGGCCAGAGCCCCCAAGGGGCGAATCCCATGGCCAGACCCAGCCCGGCGAGCAGGGCGAGAAGAACGGTCAGCGACCTGGGAATCCGGGTACGGTACAGGGCCTGCACGGGATCACCGCATGCCCTGGAGCAGATAGACCGCGGAACTCGCAAGTAGGTTGGCGCCCCACTCCCCCGTCCTCAGGGGGCGGCCGCTCTCGTTCAGGGGGATGCAGCGCTCCACCTCGAGGCCGAGCCGGGCGAAAAGTGGGGACAGGTCCTTCAACGAGGTGAAGTGCAGGTTGGGGCTGTCGTACCAGCTGTAGGGCAAGTCCTTGGTAACGGGCATGCGCCCGGTCAGCAACCGAAGCCGGTTGCGCCAGTGCACGAAGTTGGGCATCGAGACCACACCGCGCCCCGCGATCCTTGCCATCTCCCTCAGCACCTCGGCCGGTTGCCGGAGGTTCTGAAGGGTCCGGGACAGCACGACGACGTCGTAGGAGCCGTCCTCGAACTGACCCAGCTGGCTGTTGATGTCCAGGTCGATGACGTTGACGCCGTGCCGCACGGCGGCGAGGAAGGGCTCCGGTTCGATCTCGACCCCGGTTCCGTGGCAGCCGCGTTGCTCCAACAACCGCAGGAGTTCCCCGTCGCCGCATCCGAGATCGAGCACCCGGGAACGTTCCGGTATGAGCCTCGCGATCAGCCGCAGGTCGGCACGTGTCATCGGTTCCCCTCCTCCGAGGCCCGGTCCAGGAAGGCCCGCAGGATGGCATGGTAGTCCGGCAGATCCAGCAAGAACGAGTCGTGCCCCCACTGGGAGTGGATCTCTCGGAACGACGTGGGCAGACCGGCTCCCTCCAGGTGCTGGACGATCCTTCGGGAATGGCCGGTGTCGAATCGCCAGTCGCTGTCGAAACTCACCAGAAGGAACTTCACGGGATCGGCCGTGAGCCTCGCCAAGGCGTCATCGGAGGCGAAGGGGTCGAAGTAGTCCATGACCCGGGTCAGGTACAGGTAGCTGAGGGCGTCGAAGCGCTCCAGGAAGGCCTCCCCCTGGTGCTCCAAGTAGCTCTCGACTGCGAAATCGATCCCGAAACCGGGATCCAGTTTCCCCGACTGGGCCGTCCGGCCGAACTTCGCGCTGAACGCATCCTCCGACAGGTAGGTGATGTGAGCCAGCATCCGGGCCACCGACAACCCCTTCGCGGGCATCGTGCCCTCGCTGAGGAAACGTCCCCCCCGGAAGGCCGAGTCCCGCATGATGGCCTGGCGGCCCACGGCGGAGAAGGCGATGTTCTGCGCGGTCAACCGTGACGACGCGGCAATGATGATCGCGTTGTCGCAGTCCTGCGGGTAGGACAACGTCCATTGGAGGACCTGCATGCCTCCCAGCGAGCCCCCGAGCAGGACGGCCCAGTGGTCGACGCCCAGGTGTTGGCCCAGGCGGCGGTGCACCGTCACGAAATCCGACATCGCCAGCAGCGGGAAGTCCAGGCCGTACGGTTCACCTGTTGCGGGGTTGACCGATGACGGCCCCGTCGTGCCGCGGCATCCACCGAGAATGTTTGCGCACACCACGAACCAGCGGTTCGTGTCGACCGCCTTACCGGGGCCGATGAGGTTGTCCCACCAACCGGGTTTCCGGTCACCGGGTCTGAGACCGGCGGCATGGGCGTCGCCGGTCAGGGCGTGACACACGAAGATGGCGTTCGAACCCCGCGGGTTCAGCTCCCCGTAGGTTTCGTAGGCGACATCCACGGGCGCCAACTCGGCGCCGCTGGCGAGCACCAACGGTGTGTCGGGGGTGAACAGCCGCGCGGTGGCGGAGACGGTGTTCAGGTTTTTGGTCACGTTCAGGAGCGGGTCCGGACGCAATGGGCGATGAGGATTCCTGCGCGCATCATGTCTCGCTTTTCAGGTCGTTGGGTTCGGTTCTCGGGTCAAGTCTGGCATCCGTCCGGACGGTGGCGCGGGCGAGTACGTTCGAGGCCACCGAACTCACGATCAGCAGGGCCATCACGGTGACGGCGGTTTTCGCCCACAGCATCAGGTCGAAACCATCGGTGGCGGTCCAGCCGAGGGCGGCCGCCACCAGGATCAGGGGCAGCCCCAGCGCGGTCGCCGGTCCGAGCGCGTTGATCCGTGAGACGGCGTCCCTGGCTCTGAACTGTGCTACCGCGACGGACAGCACCAGCACGGCACCCAGCACCGCCAGCACGGAGGCCAGGATTTCAAGCATCGTCATCTCCTCCCCCTGGTCATGATTCTTGCCAGCGCGATGGTGGCCAGGATCCCGAGTATCGAGGCCAGCAGAGCGGCGTCCACCGAGACGCTGGAATGGTGCAGCATCCCGAACATGGCGAGAATCCCGATGCAGGAGAAGAAAACCAGGTCTCCCACCACTGCCCGCGTCGCGGAGTCGGGGGCGGTCATCACCCGCAACAGACCCAGGAGAACGGAGACGGCGAGCAGCCCGATCGCGACCCAGATTGCGAGACTCATCTTTCCCCCTTCGGCATTCCATGGCGTCGCAACGCGTGCAGCAGGTGCCATTCCAACTCTGCCAGGCCATCGATGACGGAGGCGCGCTCCGAGTCGAACAGCGAATGAACGAACACCGAGGGTCCCCGGGTCTCGTCGCCGGGGCAGACGCCGAGCACCAGGGTGCCCGGTGTGATGGTGATGGCGGATGCGAACATAGCGATCTCGAAGTCGGTGGTGGCGCGCATCGGGTATTCCACAATGGCGGGGCCGGCCATCGGTTTGGGGCGCCACGCCGCCACCGCCACGTTCCACGACCCGATGACAATCTGGGTGGTCAGGTACCACCACCACGAAAGCAGTCTAAGAACCTGCATCACTCGCTCACCGCATCCACAGAGGCCACATAGGCGGAGACGTCGATCAAACCGTGGGCGGCTGATTCGAACAGCGGCCACACCCAACCGACGCCGAAGAACAGCAGCACGGAGATCCCGATCAGCAGGGTCGATGGCCACAGCATCCGCCAGGACACCTTCGCGTCGTCGGCGATCGGGGTCGGCACGCCACGTGAGGTGGTGGGGTCGTCGGGCAGGTAGTTCTTCATGGGCGCTCCCCAGAAGGCCTCTCGCCACAGGCGCTGCAGGGCCATCAGGGATGCGACGGAGGCCAGGGCCACGCAGCCCATGAGAAGCCATCCCGTAACCGGGTCGGCCTGGGCGGAGGCCCCCAGCAACCCGACCTTCCCCCACAGCCCCGAGGTCGGCGGCAACCCGACCAGCGAAGCCAGCCCGATGGCGAAAGTGGCCGCGAGCCACGGATCGCGGCGCATCAGCCCGGAGAGCCGGTCGAACCGTCCCGAACCGTAGACGTTCTCGACGGCGCCCGAGGCCAGCACCAGGCCCGCCATGGTGATCATGTGGTGAACCATGTAGAACAGTCCCGCCGCCACGGAGAACTCGGTCAGCACAACCAGGCCGATCAGGATCTGCCCGACCCCCGTGACCATCTGGAAGGCGAGCGACCCCCGGATCCGGGATTCACCGAAGGTCGAGAAAGCGCCGACGACGATCGTCGCCACCACCACGGCCGTCAGCACCGGGAGCCAGGGAGCCGGCCCGTCGAAGACGGTGGCATAGACCCGGTAGGCGGCGTAGATGCCCACTTTCGTGTGAATCCCGGCGAACAGGGACATGATCCCGGCAGAGGTCGCGGGATAGGCGCGGGGCAGCCAGCCGTGGACGGGAACCACACCTCCTTTGACCAAGAGCGCGAACAGGATGATCGAGGTGGCCAGCGAGACCTGGGGATCTCCGCCCTTGCCCGCCAGAGCCGCCAGGTTCACCGATCCGATGGCCCCGTAGAGCAGACCGACGCCCATCACGAGGATGGTGGAGGTGACTATGTTCACGATCACGAACATCCGTCCGATGCCGAGCCTCCGCCAGGATCCGGTCACCGCGATCAGCGCGTAGGAGGGCAGGAGCATCACTTCCACCCACACGAAGAGATTGAACAGGTCACCGGTCAGAAGCGCCCCGTTGACACCTGTGTTGAGCAGCAGGATCAAGGGGACCACGAAACGGTAGCGATCCTCCTTGGTGAGCATCAGGAAGATGCCGGAGACCATGGTCAGGAAGGCGGTGACCACCAGCAGCAGGGCGCTCAGGGTGTCGGAGACGAAGACGATACCCATCTTCTGTTTGTAGGAGCCGATGGAATGCGCCAGGGCGGGGGTGTTCTGGTGGAACACCAGGAGCGCCGCTCCACCAATGAGCGTCGCCGACGACACCAACAACAGCACGATGCGCTGCACGACGGGGCCCCGCAACAACACGGTGACTCCCGCCGACAGGAGCGGGACGGCGACGAACAGGGGCAGGATGGCGGAGTTCATGCGCGGTGGGTCTCCCCCGTCTCAGGATGGCGCAGCATGTTGTCGTTGCGCCCGATGACGGCCATGGCGAGCATCAGGATGCTCGTGGCCAGGGTGATCACGATCGCGGTCAGCACGAAGGCCTGCGGGAGAGGATCCGCCACCGTTACCGTGCTGGTGCCGTCGGTGATGGGTTCCGTCCGCCAGCCCGGCACACCAGTGGTGAGCAGGACGAAGTTGACGGCGTGGCTCAAGAGCCCGAGCCCGAACACGGCGCGCACCATGGAGCGCTGGAGCAGGAGGTACACCCCGCCGGTGACCAGGACGAAGATCGTGGCTATCAGGATCATTTCTTGGTTTCCTTCGGACGGGTGCCCTCGGTGATGAAACGGGTCCGGATCGCGGGACGCCGGGGACGTTCCCCCCGCACGGTCTCCAGCGGCCCCGGAAGTTCACCCTCCAGCAACTCGTCGATGCGTTCGCGGGTCCCCTCGCCCCCGGCCCTGGTACCCCGGGTGGCGCCCAGCACGTTGAAGGAGACGAGTATCAGCCCCAGGACCGCCAGGTACACGCCGGCGTCGAAGATCATCGACGTGGTCAGGTGGGTTCCCAGGATTTCCCCGTGGATCGGTTGCAGGAAGGAACCGGTCAGGAACAGGTCGAGAAAACCAGTGGCGACCGCCAGCATGACTCCCCCGCCGACCAGGAACAGGGGCAACCGGGGCGGGCCCACGGAACGGTCCTTGGCGGTCGACAGGTAGATCAGTCCCACCAGAGAGGAAGCCACCAGGGCCGCATTGAAGCCCCCGCCCGGGCTGTTGTGCCCACGCCAGAACAGGACGGCGGAGATCACTATCAGCAGTGGGGTCATGAAACGAAGCATCACCTGGAGGCTGACCGCATTGGGCCACGCTTCCATGATCGCGCGGTGCGCGCGCGAGCGCGGGTTCTGGTTTATCTGCAGCGCCGTCACCGGAATCAGATAGGGGTCGTCTCCTGGCGGATCGATGTAGCGGTCCCTCACCGTCGAGAGCAGAGCCAGGATGGCGACCGCCGTCATGGCGAGCACGCTCAACTCACCCAGGGTGTCGAATCCGCGGAACTCCACGAGGATCACGTTCACGACGTTGTCGCCCGAGGCAAGTTCCTTTGTGCGTTCGAGGAACTCCTTCGCCAGATCCGACTTGTCGCGCCGCGCGGTCAGGGCCCAGGTGAGAGCCGCGACTCCCCCACCCACCAGCGCGGAGGCGGCCAGGGTCAGCAGGTTCCGGCCCCGGCGGCGCACTGGGAACCGAACCGGAAGCCGCTGAAGCACGAGCATGATCACGATGATGTTCAGACTCTCCACCAGAAGCTGGGTGAGGGCCACGTCGGGGGCTCCCAGAGCCAGGATCTGAACTGTCGCGAGGATCCCCACCGCCGACAACGACAGCACCGATGCGATGCGCACCCGGGAAATGCAGACCCCGATGGTTGCCGCGGTGATGAGGACGAACACGACGACATCGATCGACTTGGTCAGTCCCGGCTGTTGAGCCCGCAGGCCGGTGAGGTTGGCCGCCCAGCTGCCCGCCAGGCCGATCACTCCCAGCGAACCCAGGATCGAGACGATGTGCCGGGTGGCGGTGTCCGAGGCCACCGAGCGGGCCAGCAGCGCGCCGAGACGACGAGTCCACTCCGTGAGGTGCCACATGGCCTTGGAACCGTTGAGCGGGAATCGATGCTGCAGCACCCAGTCGACCAATGTCCTGCGCCGCCACGCGATGACGGACCCGAGGAGCAGGATGCCCACCGTCGCGTACAACTCCGTGCCGGGGCCGTGCCACAGGGCCAGGTGAACCCCGGGTGCCGTCCCGCCGAGAGCCGCCCCGGCGGCCGATGCCACCGGGCCCGACAGTCCCCCGAGCCAGGCAATCAGGGGCACGGAAACCAGGATCGGTAGCGCAGCACTTCCCGCGAGCAACGGATCGTGCATGTGCACGGAACGATTCTCGTCGGTGCCGTCGAAGAAGATTCCGAGCAGGACACGGGCGCAGTAGACGAAGGTGAGCACGGAACCCAGAACGGCCACCAGGAAAGCCGCCAAACCGGTCCACGACGCCCCGGGAGCCCCTAGCAGCGAGGCCAGGATCGCTTCTTTCGAGACGAAACCCAGCATCGGTGGAATGCCGGCCATCGACGCGCATCCCAGCGCCATCACCGCGAAGCTGAAGGGCATCCGCCTGTACAGTCCGGGCGGGAAACGACGAAGATCGCGGGTGTCGGTGGAGTGATCGATGACACCCACCATCATGAACAACCCGGACTTGAACAGAGCGTGCGCAATGGTGTGCAGCACCGCCGCGGCTATACCGGCCTCGGTGCCCAACCCAATGCTCGCGGTCAGCAGACCAAGCTGGCTGACCGTGGAATAGGCCATCAGCTTCTTGGCGTCGGTCTGTTCCAGGGCGAAGTACCCGCCAACGCAGGTGGTGATCAACCCGACCGTCACCAGAAGACCGTTCCACACCGCGTTCGCGTGCAGGACGGGACTGAAACGCAGCAGCAGGAAGATGCCGGCCTTGACGACCGCCGCGGCGTGAAGATAGGCGCTGACCGGGGTGATCGCGGCCATGGCGTCCGGGAGCCACACGTGGAATGGGAACTGGGCCGCTTTCGTGAACCCGGCCAGGGCCACCAGGACGGCTATCAGCGTGGTGAACCCAGGATCGGAGGCCCACACCTCGTGGGAGAACACCCCGGACAGCGAGGTGGTGCCGGTGCGCCACCAGATTGCGGCGATCGCCAGCAGGAGCAGGACACCGCCGACAAATGTGATCAGGAGGGTGCGCATAGAGGCGCCCTCACCCGCGTTACCGGCGGATGCGATCAGCAGGAAGGACGCCAGGGACGTCAGTTCCCAGCAGATGAACAGCAGCACCAGGTCATCGGCGAGCACGAGCGCCTGCATCGAGAGGGTGAAGGCCGTCATCACCTGGTAGAAGGCGTAGTTCCTGCCGACCGCGAGGTAGCGCGTCGAGTAAACAAACACGACCGCGCCGATCAGCAACGCGATGAAGCTGAAGACGAGGCCCAGACCGTCCGTCGCGAAGGCCAGCCGGATGCCGAGGGCAGGCAACCAGTCCACGGACCAGGCCGGCCGCTCCCCTGCCATCACGGCACCGGCGGCGGGAGCTTCGAACACAGCGGCCGCCACGTAGAGCGCCGACAAGGGCCACCCTGCGTTTCGCCCAAGGAAACGGACGAACAGCGGGGTGGTCACGAAGGCCAGTGCGAGAAGAATTACGGGAACGATGACAGGCATGGGCGCAGTCATCCTAGCAATCCGGCCCGGTATCGCCCCTCGGTCAACTCACGAGCCGGAAGCCGAGAGCGCTTTCCACTCTTCCCACGAGTAGAGCCACACCCCCATCCCCTCGGAGGGCTTCATCTTCCTATCGGACCCAGTGAACTCCACGACATCACCGATGCTGGTGCCCTTGTAGAGCCACCCGGCGTTGTCTGTGCTGAGTCCGACGCAGCCATGACTGACGTTCGCCTTCCCCTGGGAACCGACCGACCACGGGGCGGCATGAATGAACTCACCTGTCCAGGTGACTCGCATGGCGTACTGTGCGTCCAGGTTGTAGGCCTCGGAACTGCCCGAGGGAATAGCGATGGTGTCGGAGTTCATCTTCAGGCTGTCGTATTTCTCCAGGATCAGTTTCGTGCCGGAACGGGTGACGAAACCCTCCTTCCCCGTGGTGGAGGGCAGGGTCTTGACCACTTCCCCGTTCTCGACGACTGTGGTGGTGTAGTTCGCGATGTCCACCTTGATGACACGCGACACGTTCTTGATGGAGAAGGCACCGCTGGAGTCCTTCTTCAACCAGGTTTTATCGGTCGCCTGCACCCCCAGCCACTTCAAATCCAGGGAAATCTTCGTTCCCGGCTTCCAGTACTCCTTCGGGCGGTAAGCCAGCTCGGTGTCACTGATCCAGCCCCACGACCCCTCCTGCGTTGGGGTGACGGTGACCTTCGCATGTTTCTCGATGGATGCGCGGTACTCCTGCGGGATGGCCCGGCTGAACTTCACGTACGCGGGCATCCCCACGCCCAGGTTGTCATCCATGTAGGGCAGGTTGAAAGTGGTCTCGGCGGAGCCCGGTGAAACCGTCTTGAAGCTGGCCTCCTTCGTCGTGCCGTCGCTGGCGGTGGCGGCGAGCTTGTACTCCGTGTTCAGTTCAAGGGCCTTCGAGGGGGTCCAGGCGTCCTTCTCGAAGGTGCCCTCCACCGCGCCTCCCGGTCCCGTGACCGTGGCGTTGGTGATGGTGCCGTTCTCCAGGCTCAGGGTGACGGGGTCACTGGGCAGGGCGGCGTCGGTTGAGGACGTGATGGTCAGAGCCCCGGCCGGTGCGACCGGGGAGGGTGAGGTTTCCTGGGTGGAGGATGCTGTGGGGGTGGTCTTCTCGGGGGTGTTGCTGGGAGTCGTGTTCCCCGGGGAACAGGCTGAAAACAGGAGCGTCGACCCCACCAGGGCGACAAGCAGGGAGCGGAGGCGCAGGTTCATGATGACAAGAGTACGACCGGGGTCCGTCAAGACGGAGTCGGTGCCTTCCTGGCGCGCCCGATTGGCGTCCCCAGCCGTTCACCCGCTAAGCTACCCGAGCCGCACGTTGAGCGGTTTCGGGCTGTGGCGCAGTTTGGTAGCGCACTTGACTGGGGGTCAAGGGGTCGCAGGTTCAAATCCTGTCAGCCCGACAATGTGATGTCTCAGGACATTGGCATGGCCTGAACCTCCGTTGTGGAGGTTCAGGTTTTTTTCTTTGGGTCGATGGGTTGGTAGTCGCGGGTGGGGTCGATGGTGAGTTCGCGGATGATCTGGCCGGTTTGGGTGAACCGTCCTGGGTTTGGTTCCGATCCAGTTGAAGGAGAATTGGAACATGCCCAAGAAGTACAGCCCAGAGTTGCGTGAGCGCGCGGTCCGATTGGTTCTGGAACGTCAAGCGGTCAAGGGAGGTCCGCGTTCGCGTTCGATCCGGGCTATCGCCCCGCAGGTCGGCGTTGGTGAGGAGACCTTGCGGTTGTGGTGCAACCGATACGGCCCCGAGGCAGAACCAAGGCCTGTGGCCGAGTCCTTGGAGGAACAGAACAAACGCCTCAAGCGCGAGCTTGCCGAAGCCCGCCGCGCCAATGAGATCCTCAAGGCTGCGTCGGCTTTTTTCGCCAGGGAACTCGACCGCCCCACGACGAGATGATCCGGTTCATCGACGAACACCGTGACCGTTTCGGGGTCGAGGCCATCTGCCGTACTCTGCGTGCGACTACGTGTGGGTTCATCACCTCCCGCGCCTATCGGGCCGCCAAGACCCGCCCCGCCTCGGCACGGGCCCTACGAGATGAGGTCCTGCTACCTGAGATCAAACGGATCCACCAGGAGAACTACAGCGTCTACGGGGTACGGAAGATGCATCACGCGATGCTGCGTTCCGGCTGGCAGATCGGTCGTGACCAGGTCGCCCGCCTGATGAGGATCGCCGGCCTCCAGGGCGTACGCCGCGGCCGGAAACCACGTACCACACGCCCTGCCGGACACCCCGATACCCGCCTCGATCTCGTCGAACGCCGGTTCACTGCCGAACGCCCGAACCAGTTGTGGGTTGCCGACATCACCTACGTGCGTGTCCTGACGGGATTGTGTTACGTCGCGTTCATCACCGACGTCTGCACCCGCCGCATCGTGGGCTGGGCCGTCTCGGCAAGCCTGCATACCACAGGACTACCACTGCTGGCTCTTGAGCACGCCCTGCTGAGCACAGGCACCAGCCGCGGCCATGAAGGCCTGATCCACCACAGCGACAAAGGCTCCCAGTATGTCAGCCTGGCATACTCGGAGGCACTCATCACCGCAGGGGTAACAGCCTCCGTGGGCACCGTGGGCGACTCCTACGACAACGCCCTGGCCGAAACCGTCAACGGGCTCTACAAGACCGAACTCATCCATTCCAAACACCTGTGGGAGTCCATCGAGGCCGTCGAACTGGCCACGATGGAGTGGGTCCACTGGTGGAACACAGCCCGCCTGCACGAGGCCCTGGACTACCACACCCCCACGGAAGTCGAAGTCGCCTACACTCACCACCAGGACCCAACACCCGTTGCGCCCTAACCCCGGAAAAAAACTCAGGACGCTTCAATCCGCAACATCGAGGACAAGAGGGCCCGTGAACGAGCCAAACAGGCCGGCAAACCCAGAGCCCAACGCACGACCCCCGGGAAACTGGTTGAGGGTTTCACCGTCCAGGGCTGGACCAGAGCCCTCAACGAACTCGCCATCCGCTACCCCGAACGATTCCCCCAAACCAACTAAACCCAACCATTTACACAAACAACTTGACAAGCTCGGAGACCGCCAAGGCCTTCCTCGACGACCACCGCAACACCGACGGCATCCTGTCGGCCGAAGACGACGCCACCTACGCCCGCATGGAAGCCGACATCGACGCCCTCACCAACGAGATCTCCCGCTCCGAGCGGGCCCAGCGCCGCGACACCGCCACCACGCTGGCATCCATACCCGGAGACACCGAACCCGAACCCGCACCGTCGAACCATCGCGCCACCGACACCTACAAGCAGGCGTTCTGGAACGCGATGCGACTCAACGCCTCCCCGCCCGAGGTCCGCAACGCCCTGCCCGAGGGCGTCGACGCTGAGGGCGGCTACCTCGTCCCCGACGAGTTCGAGCGCACCCTCGTGCAGTCCATGGCCGACCAGAACATCATCCGCCCACTGGCCCGCGTCATCCAGACCACTTCCGAGTACCGCAAGATCCCCATCGTCGCCACACACGGCACCGCGACCTGGCTCGACGAAGGCAGCGCCTACACCGAGCCCGACGCGAAGTTCATCCAGCTGTCCCTGTCGGCCCACAAGCTCGGCACCTTCCTCAAGATCAGCGAGGAACTCCTCAACGATGCCGCCTTCGACGTCGAGGCCTACCTGACCGCCGAATTCGCCCGTCGCATCGGTGCCGCCGAAGAGGAAGCCTTCATCGCCGGTGACGGCAAGGGCAAGCCCACCGGCATCTTCGACGCCACCGCCGGAGCCCAGGATGGCGTCACCGCCGCCACGGCCGCAGACATCACCGCCGACGAACTCATCGACCTGCACTACGCGCCCCTTACCGCAAGAACGCCGTCTGGCTGATGAGCGACTCCACCGTCAAGACCGTCCGCAAGCTCAAGGACGGCAACGGCCATTACCTTTGGCAGCCCGCCCTCACCGCCGGATCCCCCAGCCTGATCCTGGGACGCCCCGTCTACACCTCCACCTTCGTGCCCGAAATCAAGGCCGGAGCCCGCAGCGTCGCCTTCGGTGACCTGGGCTACCACTGGATCGCCGACCGTCAGGGCCGCTCCTTCAAGCGCCTCAACGAGCTGTTCGCCGACACCGGCCAGGTCGGATTCCCCGCCACCCAGCGCCTCGACGGCAAGCTCATCCTCCCCGAAGCCGTCAAGGTCCTCCCCACAAGTCCGGCACCACCGGCGCATAACTCCCCACACTGGCGAAAGGAGGTGGCGGAAGTGCCTGACCTGATCGACCAAGTCAAGACCAACCTCGTCTTGACCCACGACCTCGACGACACACTGATCGCCCACCTGATCGGTGCCGCCACTTCCTGCGCCACCGCCTACCAGCACCTGCCCGACGCCCACTACGACACCCACCCCATGAGCGGCACCACCAGGCAAGCCATCATCATACTCGCCAGCCACTTCTACGAATTCCGCGGCGGTGCCACCGCCGGATACTGGGCCGACAAACCCGACACAACCGACGCGGTCTGGAACGCGGTCAACACCCTGCCGCGGCTCGACCGCGACTGGAAAATCTAGACAGGACACCCTCACATGGGACTAGGCCAAATGCGCATCCTGATCGACCTCATCGCACCCATCACCACCACCGACCCGGCCGGATTCGAAACCCGCCACGCCACCGCCGCTTGGGTCAACCGGTCCGCCTACACCCACACCACCGACTGCTTCCACATCCGGGTAATCCCCGGCCTGAAGGTCGATCCATCCATGGAACTGACCTGCGACCGCGGACGCTTCATCATCGACACCGTCGAGAACATCGGCGGACGCTACCTGGAGATCCTCGCCCACCAGTGCGCTCCGGAGCATGCCAGCTAGCTTGCCTCGTCGAAGATGCGCCTCTGCTCAGCTAGGTACTCCTCCAGACTTACGACCTGCGCCATCTCCGACTTCGGCAACTGGGCAGGTTCATTTTTCTGAATGAACCCGCGACTGTAACTGATCAGAGACTCGAGGACCTCACCGTCGATCATATCGCTCGTGGCCATTCCCGTGATGCTTCTGAGTTCGGCCAAGGCGAGGTCGAGTCCATCGATGACGACGAGATTCATCTTCTGGGAGACGATCGCTCTCATGTATGCCGACAAGGCGGTTTGGAGCCGCAGTTCCGCCTTCTTGACCTTCTTGCGCTTCACCGCGAAGACAGCAACTGCGGTCCCGCCCAAGGCCGCGGCCGCTACCGTCCCCGCCACGAGCGCCACCTTGTTCGCCTCGGCAAACTTCCGAGCTACGCCGATGGCCTTGTCCAGTTTTGGAGTGGGTAATTCCTTGAGATGCGTCACGATGTGACCTGCGCCGTCGCGGACAACGCCGCCGTATCGAACGAATTCACCGGTGGCCAAGCCCGCCTCAATGCGTGGAGGGATCACGAAGGCAATCTGCTCAATGGACATGGCCACCATCCTTACTGCGACCGCAGCCGCATCATCCCAGCTCGTACTGCAAACTCTACTTCTACGCGATCAGGAGGCCAGCGTGGCAAAAGCCCAAATCACCCTGACCACTCGGTTCATCGACAGCCTCCAAACGATCAGCTCTGCTATCGATGCCTGCGCCGACGATGTCTTGCACGCCGGAGCCAGCATCGTCGAAGCCCGGATGCGCTCCAACCTCCAACAGGCCATCAGGCAAGGACAGCACCCGTCGCGCTCTACCGGGCAACTTCTGTCCGCGCTCGGTACAACCTTGGTCAAGGTCAACTCCCGTGGAGACCACAACATCAAGGTCGGGTTCGTCGAGAACCGCACCGACGGACGTAGCAACGCGCTCATCGCCAACGTCCTCGAACACGGCCGCTTTAACCAGCCAGCCCACCCCTTCCTGGCACCCACCCGATCCCAGACACGAGCCCCGGCCGTCGCCGCCATGAAGCAAGCTCTCGCCTCCCGAATCAGTCAGGTACAGCCATGAGCCTGCTTGAAACCCTCAACCAGCTCGCCCAACAGCTGGGCTGCCGTCGGCCGTCGCGCTGTACACGAAGATACCGGCCCCAGACACCTACCTGGTGATCACACCACTGGTCGACACGCTCGAGGCGTTCGCCGACAACGTCCCCGGCGTCCAGACCGAAGAAGCCCGCATCGCACTGTTCACCCGCGGCAACTATCTACCCCTGCGCGACCGTCTCACCACGGCTCTGCTGGACACCGGTCTCGCCATCACCGGCAGGCAGTACATCGGCTACGAGGCCGACACCAAATTCCACCACTACGCCATCGACATCGCTGGGTGGGCGGCTACCGGCCTGCCTGCATGAACTTCGCGGAGAAGATCGGTCCTGGCCGCAACGTGACTGTTCCGTCCTCGGGCCAGTCAACCTGAGCCCCCGCGCGAGTGGCCTCGTCCATCGTTTCGCGGAAGTTCCCCATCTGCGGCTCGATGGTCCCATCGGGCGCCCAGTAGTAGATGTTGCGGCTCAGTACGCATCCGGGGTTCTCGTATCCAGCCTCTGGGGACAGCGAACGCAGCAACTGTGAAATCCCAATCAGGTCAGCTACTCCGGATCCTGGGGTGGGAACTCGATACATGAACGTCGCTCGGTCCGGGACAGCGAACAAGAGACCATCTTGCGCGTTGACACCAAGCTGCTGCACGAGAGTGGACATGTCGGCTGCTTTGGAAGCAATGAACATCGAGTCGCCCGTAATGAAGCGAACATCTTCCTCGTTGAACATCTCATCAATGGGCTCAGAGTTGGTGTTCTTCTGCCCTTGGGCAAAGAGGTCTTCCGTTGCTATACCCAGTTCAGCGAGTGCATCATCGGTGAGTTTCGCCACGTGGGTGGGGAAATCAAGGCACAATATCAGCGACAAGTCGTCGCTGAAGCGCCGCGCGTAGCCATAGCCTTGGATCTCGGCAAAGGGGACCAGTCGGGTGCGAATCATGGTCATGATCTCTTCTCGAATGGGAGCAGGCCCTGTTTCGGACTCGACCGTGGACACCACCACCTCGAGCCAACGCTGAAGGCGTGGCTCCCACTCGGCCACCGAACCCACCATGAGATCGTCGGCGACGTTCTCCATCGATAACATGCCCTGCCCCGCGATCCTCAAAGCCTTGCCGGAGTCGGTCAGCACAGGATCGGCCGAGATACCCCGGCGCTGGAGCTCTTCCATCAGGTAGCCCTCAGCACCATTGAGGATCGAGTCCCGGTCCATGCTCGGAGTGTTCGTCATCTGCGTTCCTTGCCTAAGCCAACTCCGTGTCGAAGTAGTCCTCGTCGATCTCGAATAAGGCCAACTCGCGGGTCTCGTGGACCGCGACGCCATAGCGCAGCATCAGCGAGGTCAACTCGAGCCCGTCGATCAGCACGATCTTGCCGGGGCGGTAGTTCCGAGCGGTCTCGACCGCGGCCGGGACAAACGTGGGGGCAGTGATGAACACGCCTTGGGATGCGCCGCGGGTATCCATAGCTCCCATGAAGTCACGAATGTCACCGCTGCCAACCGAGCCGCTGGTGTACCGCTTGGCCTGGAAGTAGATGTTGCTCAACCCGAGAGCGTCTTGGCGGATGATGCCATCCACGCCGCCGTCTCCGGTGCGGCCGACGTGCTGCTTCTCGCCGTAGTCACCACCGTATCCCATGGCCCACAGCACGTCGATTACGGCCTTCTCGAAGAACTCCGGCGATGAACTCTTAAGGTTCGCCAACAGTTCGGTCTCGACCTGCGCGTTGAAGTCCCGTTCCGCATCGCCCATCACCTCAATGGGGTCGACCTGGCCGGACTCGGTCACCACCGGCACCGGAACACTGTCTGACTTGCGGGCGGCAAGTTCTGCTTGGTAGTCGCGCCATATCGGCCACTCCAGCATGTCCTGTTCGGAGTAGCTGGTCAGCGACCGCGCATCCACGGTTCGGCCGTCGTCGGTGATGCGGTAGTTGCTGCGCGCCGGGCGGTCCAACACCCCCGCGTGGGTCAGTGCGGAGTCGGCCCAGTTGATCCGGTTCACATACCTCAACTGCCCCGAGGCGATCATCTCGGCCCGGACCTCTGCGGTCAGGCCCATGTGATCGGTGACGAGTTCGCACACGTCCCGAACCCGGAGGGTCTGCCCGTCGGCCAAGACCCGTGGCACCACGGGGCGGAACTCGTCGATCGTCGGGGTCAGATCTGCCTGCATTGTCAGCCTCCTCGAAAACGCCTGGTCTCAGCCTATTGCCCCACACCGCCCATAGCCGAGGGCACACGTCCCCGGATTCCCTCCCCGTTTGCTTATCGAAAGGACACCACCATGGCCACCATCGGCTTAGACAAGCTCTGCTGCACCACGATCACTGAGGACCCGGCCACCGGAGCCGAAACCTACGGCAAGCTGGTACAGCTGGCGAAGGCGATCTCTGCCGAGCTCGAGGTGGAGGTTGTCGAAGCCACCTTAGTATGCCGATGACGGCGCCTCAGAGGTGGTCAAGGAGTTTGCCTCTGGCACCCTCACCATGGGCTGGGCGTCGATGATCTGGGGCCGACGGCGGCCGCGGCGTTGATCGGTACCCGGGTCTACAGCAACAGGGTGCTGGTGTCTGCCTCCGAGGATGGCGGCGCCCCGGTCGCGATCGGGTTCCGTGCCGCCCGCTCCAGCGGTAAGTACCAGTACTTCTGGCTGTACCGGGTCAAGTTCACGGTCCCGAAGATGTCGCTGTCGACCAAGGCCGACAAGATCGAGTTCGCTACCCCCGAGATCGAGGGCACCATCTCGCGCCGCAACAAGCCAGACACGGCAGGAAAGCACCCTGGAAGGCCGAAGTCACCGAGGGCGGCACCGGCGTCAAGGCCGAGGTGATCACCGCATGGTACGAGCAGGTCTACGAGCCCGCCACCGCGACCACCACACCCCAGCAGTAAGGACCCCCTCGATGAGCAAGCGCACTGTTGAACCGGATCATTCCGCGATCGTCACGATCGGCGGCACCGACTATGAGCTGGTGCCGCCGACCCGCGCCACCCGCGAGATCGGCGCCCGCTACGGCGGACTGGAACACCTCGGGGGAGCCCTCGAAACCAGCGACGACCTCGCCCACACTCTCGGTGAGATCGTGTGGCTGATCTGTCTGCTGGCCAACCAGTCCGTCGCGATTCACAACCTAACACACCCCAGTGATCCCCACCAGGAGTTGACCGAGGAGCAGCTGGAACTGTTGACCGTGCCTGCGGATTTGGCCGACTACCGCACCGCGATCTCGAAGGCCATGGCCCGGGAACCCGCCGCGACATCGTCGTAGTCAGAGACCCAAAAGATCATCCGGCGGGCGAGTAGCCGATACCGATTCGACCGCGGCCACGTTCTGCCACCTGACCTACATCGGACTGGCCCACCTGTATTTGAATCCTGAGCAGGTGGACCTGATGGTGTTCGGCCAGCTGCTGGACTTGGTCGACTTCTGGCGGATCGAAACCGGCCGGGCAGAACCAGCCCGGGTCTGGTTCATCGACGATGTGATCCCAACCGGCTTGTAGCCAGTTCGGCGATCAACTCCCACGGCAGGTTCTTGCGCACGAAACCGCTGCGGCTACGACGTGGCACCTGCAACGCCGCCTGGGCAACCTCGCTGACCATCTCCGGATTCGCGCCGAGGGCCTCGGCGATCCACACCAGCCCTTCAGGGCATTGGAGCCGGTTGTAGGTGATTTTCGCTGACCGGTTCGGTTCGGCCCGGGTGAACGCTCCCGCACCGGTGGTGGTCTGCGCCCGGAACCAGCCCACCATGTGCTCGCGCTGGGAGGTCCACCAGCGGCCCGTCTTTTGTGAGTCGGCCTGCTCCATCGCATCTGAGATCGGCAGATGGGCGGGCAACCGGTTCAGCAGATCGGCGAACCGCATCACGTCGAGGTCGCCCGGCGACTCAGTGGCGGGCTTGTTGTTTCTCACCGTTCCAGTGTCCCCGAAAAAGGTGACCTCGCTGTGGCTGACTCGTCGTTTGGTTTGAAGCTGGGGCTCGAAGGTGAGCGGGAATCCAAGAAGGCGCTGACCGACATCAACCGGGAGATCAAGGTCTTGGGGTCGGAGATGACGCTGGTGGCCTACCAGTTCGACAAGTCCGACACCTCGATCGCCGCCTACGCCTCCCGCAGCGAGGTGTTGAACAAGCAGATCGATGCCCAAAAGCAGAAGATCGACACGCTACGGCAGGTCCTGCCGAATGCCGCCTCGTCGTTCGGGGAATCGGATGCGCGCACCAAGAACTGGCAGATCCAGCTCAACAACGCCGAAGCCACCCTCAGCGGGCTGGAAGGCGAACTGAAGGACAACAATACGGCCATCACCAAGATGGGGGCCAGCGCTGATTCTTCCGGTGCGCAGGTAGACGATGCCGCCAAGGACGCCGACAAGCTCGGTGGCGTTGTCGATGATCTCGGCGATGACCTCGACGACACCTACGGCAAGACCCACATCTTCGGGGACATGCTCAAGGCCAACCTGACCTCCGGGGCGATCATGGCCGGAATCCGGGGCATCGGTTCGGCCATCAATTCGATCGCGGGCGGTTTCACCACAGCGATGAAGGACGGCGTGTCCTACAACGCGCAGATGGAGCGGTACACCACCAGCTTCACCACCATGCTCGGCGACCAGGCCAAGGCCCAACAGCTGGTCAACGACCTGAAGACCCAGGCTGCGAAGACCCCCTTCGGGGTTGGTGATCTGGCCAAGAACACCCAAACGTTGATGGCGTTCGGGATGAGCGCCGATGAGGCCAAACTGCGTCTGGGAAAACTCGGCGACATCTCCCAAGGCGACGCCCAAAAGATGGAATCGCTCACGTTGGCGTTCGCGCAGGTCTCCTCGGCCGGGAAACTGTCCGGTCAAGACCTACTGCAGATGATCAACGCCGGGTTCAACCCATTGGAGGAGATCAGCCGCAAGACCGGCAAGTCCATCTCCCACCTCAAAGACGAGATGGCCAAGGGCGCGATCAGCGCCGACATGGTGGCCGACGCGTTCGCCTCCGCCACCGGGGAGGGCGGCCGTTTCTACGGGGCGATGGATGCCCAATCCAAAACGTTCTCCGGACGGCTGTCCACAGTGCAGGATGGGGTCGCCAACCTCACGGGCGTGGTCGCTGGCGGGCTGTCGACGATGCTGGCAGGCACCGTCATGCCGATGGTCAACGGTTGGGTCGACGAACTGACCACCGCCTTCCAAACCGGCGGCGCACCGGCCATGATCGAGACCTTAGGCACGATCCTGCAAGAGGCCCTGACTTCATCAGCGCCCAACTGCCGACCGTCATTGACACCGGCATGAAGATCCTCACCGCACTGCTGGACGGGATCATCGCTGTTCTGCCTCAACTGGACCACACCGCGACCACCCTGATCACCTCGCTGGTGCAAGCCATCATCATGGCGCTGCCATCGCTGTTGTCGGCTTCGGTCCAGGTCGTCACCACGCTGGTGTCGGGGATCGGCCAGGCGTTGCCGACTCTCAGTCCCCGCGGCGGTGCAAATGATCGCCACACTGGTGCTGTGATGTCTCAGGAGATTGGTATGGCCTGAACCTCCGTTTTGGAGGTTCAGGTTTTTTTCTTTGGGTCGATGGCGAACTCGCGCTCAAACCCACGACACGGTGAACCCGTTGCGTGGGTTCGCTTGTTTCCGGTTCCTTGGCCACGCTCAAGAACTCGGCGGGCCGGGACTGGAGTCCCGGCCCGCCGAGCGAGATGATTCGGTTTCCCGTCGAAACAGGGCTCAGACGAGGGCCTCCGCCACGTGCTGGGCCAGCTTGGGAACCGGCACGTAGCGCGTGAGCTGGGTGATGTGCCGGGGTTCGAGTTCGGCGATGCTGGAGACGCCCAGCAGTTTCATGGTGCGGACCAGTTCCTCGTGCAGGATTGCGATGGCGCGGTCGACGCCCGCGCGTCCTCCAGCCATGAGACCGTACAGGTAGGCGCGCCCGATGAGGGTGAAATCAGCGCCCAGCGCAATGCAGGCCGCGATATCGGCTCCGTTCATGATGCCGGTATCCACCATCACGGTGGCATCCTTGCCGATTTCCCGGACCACGTGCGGCAGCAGGTGGAAGGGCACTGGGGCACGGTCGAGCTGGCGGCCACCGTGGTTGGACAACAGGATGCCGTCGACGCCCGCGTCGACGAGTTTCTTGGCGTCGGTGACGGTCTGCACACCCTTGATGATGATCTTCCCGTCCCACATGCCACGGATGACGTCGAGGTCCTGGTGGCTGATGGTGGGATCCATGGCGGAGTCGAGCAGCTCCCCCACCGTTCCGCCAGTGGAACTGAGGGAGGCGAACTCCAGCTTCGGGGTGGTCAGGAAGTCGAACCACCACCAAGGACGGGGCAGGGCGTCGAGCACGGTTCCCAGGGAGATCTGCGGCGGGATCGAGAAACCATTGCGCTTGTCGCGGAGGCGGGCGCCCGCGACGGGAGTGTCGACGGTGAACATCAGGGTGTCGAATCCCGCGTGTTTGGCCCGTTCCACCAGGCCGTAGGAGATTTCCCGCTTGCGCATCACGTAGAGCTGGAACCAGTTCCGGCCCAGCGGGTTGGTGGCCTTGACCTCCTCGATGGAGGCGGTGCCGAGGGTGGACAGCGTGAACGGGATGCCGGCGGCCCCGGCGGCTCCCGCCCCCGCGATCTCGCCCTCGGTCTGCATCAGGCGGGTGAATCCGGTGGGTGCGATTCCGAACGGCATGGACGACGGTCCGCCGAGGATCTCGCAGGAGGTGTCGACGTCCTCCGCCGGGTGGAGGATGTCTGGATGCAGTTCGATGTCCTCGAAGGCGTGACGGGCCCGGGCGAGGGAGATCTCCCCCTCCGCCGCGCCGTCGGTGTAGTCGAAGGCGGCCCTCGGGGTGCGGCGTTTGGCTATCTTCCTCAGGTCCCAGATCGTCAGGGAGTCCTGGAGACGCCGCTTCTTGGCGTTCAGGGTTGGCATCTTGAAGTGCAGCAGGTCGAATATCTCACTGGGCTTCGGGAACTGGCGCTTGACCATGAAGACCTCTTCCTCGGGGCTGGTTGCTCTATCGCTTGCGGCAACGCCCACGCGACGTCACCGCCGGTATTTATGGTACCCAAATATAGCGTAATTCACTGAGTGCGGCCTCTTTGGTCCGCCGCTCTGCCCCTCCGCAACGGTGTCGTGGCCTTCCGTGGGAAACACCGCACGGCATGATGGGGTCGGAGAGGAGACCGCAATGACCGGACAAAAATCGACGATCGCCATCACAGGGGTCACGGGGAAGCTCGGCGGGACTGTCGCGACGGGCCTGCAGGATCTGGTACCGCAGCTGAGGCTGCTGGTGCGCGACGCCGGCCGGGTACCCCGGCTCGAGGGGGACGTGGCCGTGATGGAATACGGCGACGCGGAGGCTTCCCGCAAGGCACTGACCGGGGTTGACGTGCTCTTCATGGTTTCCGCCGGGGAGAACCCGGACCGGGTGCATCAACATCAGGTCTTCGTGGAAGCCGCTGCCGCCGCGGGGGTCGGGCACATCGTCTACACGTCCTTCCTGGCGGCCGCCCCGGATGCCACCTTCACCCTGGCCCGCGACCACTGGTACACCGAGCAGCACATTCGCGAATCGGGAATGGCGTGGACCTTCCTGCGCGACTCGTTCTACCTGGATTTCTTCCCCGGGATGGTGGACGAGCACGGTGTGATGCGCGGCCCGGCAGGCAACGGCCGCGTGGGCGCGGTCGCCAGGCAGGACGTGGCGCGGTCGGCCGTGGCGGTCCTGCGCGACCCGTCGCCCCACGCGGAGCGCACCTACGACATGACGGGTCCGGAGGCCCTCTCGCTCACGGACATGGCCCGGATCATCGGTGAGGCCCAGGGACGGGAGGTCACCTACCGGGAGGAAACCGTGGAGGAGGCCTACGCCTCGCGCGCCCACTACGGTGCCCCGGCCTGGCAGGTCGACGCCTGGGTGTCCACCTACACCGCGATCGCCTCCGGGGAGCTGGACGTGGTCTCCGACAGCGTCCGGGCCCTGACCGGGCGGTCTGCCATGAGCATGGCGGATCTTCTCGGGCAGGGCTGACCCGATTGGGCCCAGCTCCCGTGAAGCGGAGCCGGGGGCTGTGAAACAGTGGGGCCATGCAGAACCCACTGATCACTGTTTCCCAGCTGGCCACCCTGCGCCAGCAACGAGACGTCACCCTCCTCGACGTCCGGTTCGGAGGGCCGGGAAGTTCGGGTGGCCGGGAGCAACACCTTGAGGGACACATCCCCGGGGCGGTTCTGGTGGACATGGACACGGCACTGGCCTCCCCGAGCGTTGGTCCTGGCGGACGGCATCCGCTCCCCCACCCCGAGGCCTTCGAGGCGGCGATGCGGGCCGCGGGAGTCAGCAACGACCGGCCCGTCGTGGTCTACGACAACTGGTGGTCCATTGCCGCTGCCCGGGCGTGGTGGCTTCTGCAGCACCACGGGCACGGTGACGCGTTCGTCCTCGACGGTGGTCTCGGGGCCTGGCTGTCCGCCGGTCTTCCGGTGGAGCAGGGGGACATTTCTCCGGTGCCGGGTGATTTCCGGCTGGGAAGCAATCCTTCCTCCGCGGTGCTGGATGCCGATGGGGCGGCTGGGATGGCTTCGGCCGGGGTGCTCCTGGACGCCCGCCCCGGGGACCGCTTCCGGGGCGTTGGTGAAACCGTCGATCCCGTGGCGGGGCACATTCCCGGGGCCCGCTCGCTGCCCGCGTTCGAACTCGCCGACGAGCTCGGATTCCTGCTGCCGGCCGACGAGTTGCGGGAGAGGTTCGAGGCAGTCGGTGCCGGTGAGGGCAGGGTCGGGGTCTACTGCGGCTCCGGCATCCAGGCGGCGCACGTTGCCCTGGCGGCGGTGGTCGCAGGGCTGCCGCTCCCGGCCCTCTACCCGGGGTCGTGGAGCGATTGGATCACCGATCCGACACGCCCCATAGCCACCGGGGCGTGAACCGCGGGACGCGTCCCTCGGAATCCGGGCGACGGAATCACGACCGGCCTGCGAGGGGCGAGGGGGTTTCAGTTTCGTCCGGCCCGGTGGTCTCAGCACGACCTCGGGACGCCGGTCGGGTGGTTCACCGCCGGTTCCTGTGTTTTTCCCTGGTCCGGATCTCCATGTGGATGGGTGAACCGACGAAACCGAATTCCTCGCGGAGCCGGCGCTCGATGAAACGCACATAGGTGGCGTCGAACTGGCCGCTGGTGAACAACGCAAAGGTGGGCGGGCAGTTGTGCGCCTGCGTGCCGAAAAGGATGCGCGGCTGTTTGCCGCCGCGCACCGGGTGCGGGTGAGATGCGGCCAGGCGCCCCAGGAAGGAGTTCAACCTGCCGGTGGAAACACGCGTTTCCCAGCCCTTTGCCGCAGCCTCGACGGCCTTGCTCAGCTTGTCGACGTTGCGTCCGGTCAGCGCCGAGATGTTGACCGTGGGCGCCCACCGGAAAGCCACCAGATCGCGTTCCATCTCGCGCTCCAGGTAGCGGCGGCGTTCCTCGTCGGTGAGATCCCACTTGTTGAAGGCGATCACCAGGGCCCGTCCCGTTTCTTCGACGTTCGTGAGGATCCTCAGGTCCTGGTCGGTGACCGGGGTCGAGGCGTCGATCACCACCACGCAGACCTCAGCGCGTTCGATTGCGGTCTGGGTGCGCAGGCTGGCGTAGAACTCGTGCCCCGAGGCTTCCCTGACACGCTTGCGGATACCCGCGGTGTCAATGAGCCGGTACACCGTCCCACCGACCTCGACGATCTCGTCTACGGGATCGACGGTGGTTCCGGAGACATCGGAGACCACCGCCCGCTGCTGCTGGGCCAGCTTGTTCAGCAGCGAGGACTTGCCCACGTTCGGTTTCCCGACGATCGCGACCCGGCGCGGCCCGCCGACCTCGTCGAAACTCTCCCGGGGAGCCTCCGGCAGGACCGCGAGCACCGCGTCCAGGAGATCACCGGAGCCCCGGCCGTGCATGGCGGAGACGGGATACGGCTCCCCCAGCCCCAGATTCCACATGGTGGCGGCCATGGCCTCGTGGCGCTGGTCATCCACCTTGTTCGCGGCCAGCACCACGGGTTTCCTGGAACGCCTGAGCACCTTGACCACGGCCTCGTCCTCGTCGAGGGTGCCCACGGTGGCGTCGACGACGAACAGCACCGCATCGGCCATCGAGATCGCGAGTTCCGCCTGCTCCGCTATCTGCTGCGCCATGCCCCTGGCGTCCGAGACCCAGCCGCCGGTGTCCACCAGCACGAACTCGCGACCATTCCAGTTCGCGTCGTACGAGACACGGTCACGGGTGACGCCCGGAACATCCTGCACCACGGCCTCCCTGCGGCCCAGGATGCGGTTGACCAGCGTGGACTTGCCGACGTTCGGACGACCCACCACCGCCACCACGGGCTTGATCGTGGATTCCTCGCTCATGCTTCGCCTCCTATCGCGGACCGACGCATCATCGTAGCCGCCCACCCCCAACTTCCAGTGTTCCGCTACACTGGCGGCGTCCTGTTCCCGACGAAAGGCCCGGAAATGACAGGCTCGCAGCACCGCTGACCCCGCGCTGCACCGTAGAGCCAGTTCCGCGCTCCGGTCCGGCGCATCCAGCCGTTCCCGGGAGCCTCCATGCCTTCGTCCATCGTTTTCTCCGGCGTTTCCTACGCCTTCGACCACTCCCCCGCGCCCCTGCTGCGCGACCTTGACCTGACCATCCCAGCGACCCGGGTCGGTGTCGTCGGACGCAACGGCTCCGGCAAATCGACCCTGCTGCGGTTGCTCGCGGGGGATCTGCAACCGACCTCGGGCACCGTCACGCTTCCCGGCAGGACCGCCCGACTACCGCAGGATCTCCTGCAATGCGGCGAAAACACCGTCGCCCAGCTCCTCGGGGTCGACGCCAGGCTCCGCGCCCTGCGCGCCATCGAGGCCGGGAGCATCGCGGAATCCGACTTTGAGATCGTGGGGAACGACTGGGACGTCGAGGCCCGTTCGCTGGCTCTGCTGGCGGCCCGTGTCCCCAGCTTGCGTGGTGAGGATCTGCTTACCCGCAGGGCTGAAACCCTCTCGGGAGGGGAACTCGTATTGGTCGCCCTGGCCGGACTGGAATTGGACGGGGCACATGTCCTGCTTCTCGATGAGCCGACGAACAATTTGGACGCCACCGCCCGGGCAAGGCTGTACGACTGGATCCGGGGATGGCGCGGCGGGCTGGTGGTGGTCAGCCACGACGTCTCCCTGCTCCGCCTGATGGAGATGATCGTGGAGATCCATGACGGCACCGCTACCGTTCACGGCGGCAATTTCGATGCCTACCGGGATCAGCTGCGAACCCAGCAGGAGGCCACCGAGCGGGCCGTCAGAACCGCCGAGCAGAAGCTGCGGATCGAGCAGCGGGAACGGATGCGGGTGCAGGTGGCCACCTCCCGCCAGGACCGTAAGGACCGGCAACGGTTCACCACCATCCGGCAGGGTCCGCGGCTGTCCGATCCCGAGTCCAAGTCGAGTGCCGAGGGGCGCCGGAGTCGGGCGAACAAGCTGGCGGCCCGGAAGGTCGACGAGGCCCGGGACGCGCTTCGAACCGCGGAGAAATCCGTTCGCCGCGAGCAACGGATCAGCGTCGATCTCCCGGAGCTGAGATCGACACGGGGCAGGGGGCTAGCGGAACTCGTCGGCTCCAACCAGAGCATCCACGTCACCGGCGGGATGCGTCTGGGGCTGGTCGGTGACAACGGCGTGGGAAAATCAACCCTGCTCGGCCAAATGGTGCGGGACGCGACCTCCGGCCGGATCGGTTTCCTGGACCAACGCCTCGAGCTGGACGATGACCTCCCGGTGATCGAATGCATCAAACGGGGCTGTCCGTCGGCCCCACCCCACGAGATCCGCGCCCGGCTGGCCCGGTTCCTGCTGCGCGGAGATGTGACGGAACGTCTCGTCGGCGCCCTGTCCGGGGGCGAACGGTTCCGGGTGGCGCTGGCCCGGGTGCTGCTCGCCGATCCCCCGGTGGAGTTGCTGGTGCTGGACGAACCCACCAACAACCTGGACCTCGAGAGCGTCGATGCCCTGGTGGATGGCCTCACCACCTATGCGGGGGCGCTGGTGGTCGTGAGTCACGACACCGATCTGCTGGGGCGCCTCCGCCTGGACCGGGTGGTGGAGTTGTCGCGGGACGGTGAACTGCACGACCTGGATGGTGGTGTGGACTCATGACCGCGACCGCACCCGAACTCCAACCCTGGTGGGTCAGTGCGCGATCGATCCGCGATGACGTCGCCGAGTGCCTGGAACGTGGCGACACCGACATGGCCTTGCGATTGCTCATCGACGGCGTCAACCGCATCCCGGAAGAAGCCGACGACGCCCGCTCACCAGAGACCCCGGAGCAGGCCGCCGCGATTCACGACCGGCTGTTTGACGAGAGCGCCATCGGATACCTACCCGAGAACGATGTGCTGTACGCGGCGGAACTGGTGCTGCCCCGGATTCAACAGTCCTGAGCCGCGTTCTCCACGACGTGAAACGCCGGTTCCTCGTAGGGGTGCGCCCGCCGCAGGGCGGCGACGACGGTGGCGCGCAGGCTTCTTGGGAAGGTGACCTCCACCCGGTTCTCCGCCACCATCTCCAGGTCACCCACCTTCCCGATAGCGGGATTTGCCCCCTCCAGGGGCCGGAACCGGCCCATCCCTGAGGCCACGAAAGCGCAGGAGTCGTAGTTTCCGATGTGCCCGGCCCCGACCGCGAAAAGAGCGTCCAGCACGTGGTCGGTGTCCGGGACGGGCACGTAGAACACGAGAACGTCGAGGGGCTCACGCATCGGGCACCAACTTCAGGATCTCCGCCACGACCTCGTCGAGGCCCAGGTGCGTGGAATCTATGACACTCACCCCGCAGGCCGCCTCGGTGAAATTGGAGACCGTGGAATCGTCGTGGTCCCGCCTGAGAATCGAATCCGTCACCGTGACCTGATCGGCCCGTTCCCCCAGCTCCGCGGCCCGCCTCCCGATGCGCGCCGCCGCGTCGGCGGTGAGCAGCACCCGCACCTCGGCGTCGGGGGCCACCACCGTGGTGATGTCGCGTCCCTCCACGACCATGCGGCGGTCGTGTTCCGCGATGATCCGGCGCATGCGTTCGGTCAGCACCCGGCGTACCTCCGGGACGACGGCCACCGCCGAGACGATCGCGGAGATCTCCGGTTTCCGGATCTCCTCGGTGACGTCGCGGCCATTGATGCACACGCGGGGCGCATCCGGGTTCGTGGTCATCCTCAGGTCTGCTGTTCTGGCCAGTTCCCCGATCCCGGTTTCGTCGGTGCGTTCCAGACCCCGCCGGGCGAACTCGCAGGCCACGGCCCGGTACATGGCTCCCGTGTCGAGGTAGGCGAGCCGGAGCTTTTGCGCAACCAGTTTCGCGGTCGAGGATTTCCCGACCCCGCTCGGCCCGTCCAATGCGATCACCAGTTCATCCATCAGATTCCCTCCCGGTCCAGCCAGGCCCGCCAGCCGCGCGATTCCAGGTCTTCCCGGAACCGTTCCGCCTGGGGGCGTTCCACGGAGATGGACAGGTAGCCCACCTCTCGGACTGCGTCGTGGGTCAGTTCGAAATCCTCCACGTTGAACCCGAAGTCACCGACATCACCGAACAACCTGGTCAGTGCGCGCGGCTCGTCGGGGATCTCGACGGTGACCGCCGCGAGTTCCTTCGGCGCCTGCCCGTGTTTGCCGCGCAACGCCATGGCGCCGTGCTGCCCGAGGGCCAGGAAGGCCTCGAGGGGTTCGGCCTGGTCGAGCACCCCGATCAGGTACTCGAGATCAGCGGCCACCTCGTTCAGTTCCCTCCGGATGGCCGCGGAGTTGGTCGTGATGATCTGCCGCCACAGTCCCGGATCGGAACCGGCGATGCGCGTCACGTCCCGGATGCCCTGCCCCGCCAGGATCAGGTTCTCCCCCGGCACCCCGCGCAGATGCGAGGCGGTGAGGATGCTCATCAGGTGTGGCACGTGACTGACCTGGGCGACGGCCTCGTCGTGGAGGTCCGCGTCGAGTTCCACCACGCGCGCCCCACAGAGACGGGCCAGCCGGTGGACCAGGTCAACGTCCTCGGGGCTGTTGCCGGCCTGCGGGGTGATCACCCAGGTGCGATCCGTGAACAGGTCGGCGGAGGCGGTCAGGGGCCCGGTGAGCTGGGAACCGGCCATCGGATGGCCGGGAACGTACCGTTCGGGACGGTCGCTGGCGGCGGTCACCGCCCGGATGATGGAGGATTTCACCGATCCGACGTCGGTGATCACGGCCTCCGGGTGGCGTTCCAGCATCCGCGTCACGACCCCTGCGATCGCCGCCGGGGGTGAGGCCACCACGATTGCGTCGACCGGTTCGTCGTCCGTGGCCACCCGTCCCGCCCCCAGCCCGGCGGCGACCCTGGCGTGCGAGGAGTTCAGGTCCTCCAGCAGGACATCGGCCCCGGCCCTCGTCAGGGCCATCCCGAGTGAGGAACCGACCAGGCCGGTCCCGACGATCCTTACCCTCATCGGTCCGACTCCGGCATGTTCAGCGGGCGCGGCCCCTGGTAATCGGGCCCGTAGGCCCCAGGTGCGGGGCGTCGTTTGCGGATCGGTGCGCTGACCCCGGGAGCGAGGCGACGGGAGAGCACCAGGAAACCGGTGTGGGCGGAGGTGCCGTGGCCGGGGCGGATCGCCAGGCCCTCGGCGTGCCAGTCGCGCACCGTCGTCTCGGTCGCGGTCGGTTCGGTGAAACCACCGTGGGCACGGAAGGTGTCCATCACCCGGCCGAGCTGCGTGGTCGTCGCGACGTAGCAGCAGATCACCCCACCCGGGATGAGCCGCTCCCCCACCGCGTCCACGCACTCCCAGGGGGCCAGCATGTCCAGGATGGCACGATCGATGGGTTCGTCCGCCATCACCTCCACCAGGTCACCCACGGTCAGTTTCCACGCGGGGTGTTCCCCGCCGATGAAGTTCTCCACGTTCCTGCGGGCGACGTCGGCGAACTGCTGCCTGCGTTCGTAGGAGTGCAGTTTCCCGCCGGGACCGATGGCCCGCAGCAACGCCAGCGACAGGGCTCCTGAACCGACCCCCGCCTCCAGGACCCTGGCCCCGGGAAAAATGTCGGTCCACATCACGATCTGGGCGGCATCCTTCGGGTAGACGACCGCTGCTTCCCGGGGCATCGCCACCATGTATTCGTTCAGCAGGGGCCGCAGCGCCAGGTATTCGGTGCCGCCCGCGGAGCGCACCGTCACGCCCTCGGGGCCGCCGATCAGGTCGTCGTGCCTGACCGCCCCCTTGGTGGTGTGCCAGACGGCACCCTCTTTCAGAACCACTGATTTCCTGCGTCCCTTGGGGTCGGTCAGCGTCACCCGCTCCCCCACCACGAGCGGTCCGGTCCGGACCCCCGACAGATTCACCACTGGTTCCTCCAGATCTTCTCCAGGCCCGCGAAATCCAGACCCGTCAGGCCGCCCTCGCGCAACACCCTTCGCGGCGCCGCCCCGGGACGACCCAGCAACGGCACGGCCAGGACCACCGCCCCCGTGGCGGATGCCGCATCGGTTCCCGGCACCGAGTCCTCGATGATGACCACCTCCTCCGGTCCCACCCCCAGACGCCGCATGGCCTGGAGGTATCCCTCCGGATCCGGTTTGGGATTTTTCACGTCATCCCCGTCGACGATGAACTCGAACTCGGGCACCACCCTCGCGATCACCGACATGATCCGTTTGTTGCTGGAGGTGTACATGGCACAAGGCACCCCGTGGGCGCGGATGTCGGTCAGCAGTTCGCGGGCGCCGGGCAGGAACGGGATCTCACCCGCCTCGAAGCGGGCGCAGATCCGTGCGTGCAGTTCCTCGTAGGCCTGGGCGACGGTGATTGCGCCCGCGCAGGACTCGGAGATCCGCTGCGCTGTGACGGTCGCGGGCTCCCCGATCTGGGCCTTGAACTGCTCCTCGGGCCACGATGCGCCGTGTCGGGCGAGCATGTCCTTCTCGTGTTCGATCCACATCGGTTCCGAATTGACCAGGGTGCCGTCGAAGTCCCACAGCACCGCACGCAGTCGTCGCTGTTCCATGATCCCTCAATTGGCGTTGAAGTACTTGGCCTGCGGATGGTGCACCACCATCGCGTCGGTGGACTGTTCGGGATGCAGCTGCAACTCCTCGGAGAGCTCCACCCCGATGCGTTCAGGTTTCAGCAGGGTCACGAGCTTCCTCCGGTCCTCCATGTTCGGGCACGCCGGATAGCCGAACGAGTACCGCGACCCGCGGTAGGCCTGGTCGCGGATGGCCGCGTCCACCGTGGATTCCTCGGAGACGAAACCCAGCTCCATGCGCACCCGGTGGTGCCAGAACTCGGCCAGGGCCTCGGTCAGCTGCACGGAGAGGCCGTGCAGTTCCAGGTATTCGCGGTAGCGGTTGGACTCGAACAGCCGCTGGGTGCCCCTGGCGACCTCGGCGCCCATGGTCACGAGCTGCATCTCCAGCACGTCGGGGCCGAGCTCCCGGGTTTCGTCCGCGTCGCGGAAGAAATCTGCCAGGCAGAGCCGGGAATCGCGGCGCTGCCTGGGAAAATCAAAGCGCGTCAACTCCCGGGACGGATCGTCCGGATCCCCGACGATGAGGGTGTTTGCCTCGCTGTGGACGGGGAAATAGCCGTACACCACGGAGAAGTTCGCCAGCTGCTCAGTGGTGATGCGGTCCAGCCACATCCGCAGACGCGGCATACCCTCCGTCGCGACGAGTTCCTCGTAGTCCGGGCCATCCTTGACGGGTTTGAGCCCCCACCTGCCCAGGAAAGTGGCGCGGTGATCCAGCCACTGGGCCACGTCCGCGACGGGCAGTCCCTTGACCACTCGGGTGCCCCAGAACGGCGGGGTCGGCACATCGATGCGGCGCTCCACGTCGTCGGAGCGGCGGGTGTCGATCTCCCGCTGCTCAACCACCTCGGTCTTCTTGTAGCGGCGTTTCTTGGGTTCCGGGAGTTTCGCGCCCGGCACTCCCTGTTTCACCGCCATGACGGCGTCCATCAGGGCGAGCCCCTCGAAGGCGTCCTTCGCGTAGCGAACCTCCCCGTCGAACATGTCGTTGAGGTCGTGTTCCACGAAGGCTCGGGTCAGTGCGGCCCCGCCCAGCAGCACCGGGTACTTCTCCGCCAGGCCGAGGCGGTTCAGTTCGGCGAGGTTGTCCTTCATCACGAGCGTGGACTTCACCAGCAGACCCGACATGCCGATGGCGTCCGCCCCGCTGGTCTCGGCAGCGTCGATGATGGCCTGGATCGGTTGTTTGATACCGATGTTTATGACGGTGTAGCCGTTGTTGCTGACGATGATGTCGACGAGATTCTTGCCGATGTCGTGGACATCCCCCCGCACCGTGGCGAGCACCAGGGTGCCCTTCCCGCTGCTGCCCTCCACCTTGTCGATGTGCGGTTCGAGGTGGGAAACGGCGGTTTTCATTACCTCGGCGGACTGGAGCACGAAGGGAAGCTGCATCTGCCCGGAGCCGAAGAGTTCACCGACCACCTTCATGCCGGCCAGCAGGTCCTCGTTGATGATCTCGAGGGCGGCCTTCCCGGTCAGGGCCTCGTCCAGGTCGGCCTCGAGCCCCTTGGCCTCCCCGTCGATGATGCGGCGCCGCAGCCGCTCCGCCAGGGGCAGGGCGGCCAGTTCGGCGGCCCGGGAAGCCCGCACGGAGGCGGCGGTGACCCCTTCGAACAGTTCCAGGAAGCGGGTCAGCGGGTCGTAACCGTCGCGGCGGCGGTCCCAGACCAGGTCGAGGGCCACCTCCCGCTGCTCCTCGGGGATGCGTTCCATCGGGATGATCTTCGCCGAGTGCACAATGGCCGAGTCCAGTCCGGCGGCGACGCATTCGTGCAAGAACACCGAGTTCAGCACCATCCGGGCCGCGGGGTTGAGCCCGAAGGAGACATTCGAGACCCCGAGGGTGGTTCGCACCCCCGGGTAGCGGCGTTTCAGCTCGCGGATCGCCTCGATGGTCTCGATGCCGTCGCGGCGGGTTTCCTCCTGCCCGGTGGCGATCGGGAAGGTCAGGCAGTCGACGAGGATGTCGCCGATGTCCATGCCCCAGGTTCCGGTCAGCTCGTCGATCAGGCGCGAGGCGACCCGCAGCTTCCAGTCGGCGGTGCGTGCCTGCCCCTCCTCGTCGATGGTCAGGGCGACCACTGCGGCGCCATGCTCCGCCACCAACGGCATGACGCGGGCGAAACGGGATGTGGGGCCGTCGCCGTCCTCGTAGTTGACCGAATTGATCACGCAGCGTCCGGCGAGTTTCTCCAGACCGGCCTGGAGGACCTGCGGTTCGGTGGAATCCAGCACGATCGGCAGGGTCACGGCCGTGGACAGTCTCCCGGCCAGCTCCTCCATGTCACTGATGCCGTCGCGGCCGACGTAGTCGACGCACAGGTCCAGCACGTGTGCGCCGTCGCGCGCCTGCCCCTTGGCGATCTCCACGCAGTCGTCGATATTGCCGGCCAGCATCGCCTCCCGAAAGGCCTTGGAGCCGTTCGCGTTGGTGCGTTCCCCGATGTTGAGGTAGCTGAGGTCCTGGTGGAACGGCACTTCCACGTACAGCGACGAGCAGGTTCGCTCCGTCGTGACCTCGCGGGGACGCACCTCACGGCCCCCGAAGCGTTCCGCGAGCAGCCGGATGTGGGCCGGGGTGGTTCCGCAGCACCCGCCGATCACGCACAACCCGTAGTCGTCCAGGAAGGTCGCCAGGGCGTCCGCCAGCGCATCGGGGCCGAGCGGGTAGACCGCGCCTTCCGGGGTCAGTTCGGGCAGGCCCGCGTTGGGCATGGCGCCGATGCCGCAGGACGCGTTGCGGGACAGGTACCTGAGGTGTTCGCTCATCTCGGCCGGCCCGGTGGCGCAGTTCAATCCGATCACGTCGACGCCGAGGGCCTCCAGGGTGGAGCGGGCCGCCCCGATCTCGGAGCCGAGCAGCATGGTGCCGGTGGTTTCGACGGTGACGTTGACCAGGATCGGCAGATCCACCCCGAGCCTGGCCCGGGCGCGTTTCGTGGCGATCACCGCAGCCTTGGCCTGCAGGAGGTCCTGGCAGGTCTCGATCTGCACGGCGTCGATGCCGCCCGCGATCATGGCCTCCACCTGGGCCTGGTAGGCGTCACGGATGTCGGCGAAGGCGATGTGCCCCAAGCTGGGAAGTTTCGTCCCGGGACCCACCGAGCCGAGGACGAAACGCGGCTTGTCGGTGAATCCGTCGGCGGTTTCCCTGGCGATGCGGGCCCCGGCCTCGGCCAGCTCCACCAGGCGATCCACGATGCCGTACTCGGCGAGCGCGGCCAGGTTGGTGCCGAAGGTGTTGGTCTCCACGCAGTCGGAACCTGCCTCCAGGTAGGCGCGGTGAACCGTCGAGACCACATCGGGCCGGGTGAGGTTCAGGACCTCGTTGCATCCCTCGAGGCCCTGGAAATCGCGTTCGAGGTCGAGATCGCCCTGGGCCTGCAGCATGGTGCCCATGGCCCCGTCGGCCACGAGGACACGGGAGTTCAGCAGGTCGCGAAGTTTGGTCACGGCGGGTCATCCTACCCGCCTCGCGCCAGCCAGGCCTCGATCAACTGGCGCGCCAGCGAGACGGGTCCGGGAAGGGTGAGTTCTCCTTCCGCCACGGCCCGCCGCAGCTCCTTTCTCGTGTGGAAGGAACCCCAGGAGAGTTCCTCGCCGTCGAGGTTCGGTTCCGTGCCGTCGGTTCTCGCCTCGAAACCCAGCATCAGGGATCGTGGGAACGGCCAGGGTTGGGTTCCGAAGAACCCGAGACTCCGGATGGCCAGGCCGGTTTCTTCTCGTATCTCCCTGTGGCAGGCCTGTTCCGCTGATTCCCCCGCCTCGATGAACCCGGCCTGCACGGAGACGCGGTTGCCCGGCCAGCCCCGGGCGTGCGTGAGCAGCAGGCGGTCGGCGGGGTCGGTCACGGCAAGGATGACCGCGGGGTCGGTACGCGGGAAGAGTTCCCGGCCACATTTCGGACAGCGGCGCGCGGTTCCGGCCCGGTCGGGTGTGGTCCGCTCCCCACACCGGGGACAGACGGGATTGCTGCGGTGCCATTCGTAGAGGGCCGTCGCCATCATGGCGAGCTGTGTCTGGCCCGGGGGGAGGTCGAGGGTCCGCAGGTCCGTCCCTCCCTCACCGTCGCTGCGCGCCCACCAGATGTGGCCATCCATCCGGCCCAGCAGCAGGTCGTCCGGTCTCCGGTCGCCGTCGAAGATCTCGGAGACCAGCTCGCCGTCCGCCGCGGGGATCTCCAGCCCGGGACCGAGCCTGAGGCATCTGGACAGCGGGTCGTGGGCCAGTTGCGTCAATGCCCGTTCGTGGCCGCGCGTTTCCTCGAGCCGGTCCAGGGCTGCCCGGGTGTTCCAGTGGTTCACCCCTCGAGGTTATCCGCTTGCCCGGCCGGTTCCCCGTCATCCCGGCCGCCCGTGGAATCCTCGTCCTGCGTGGGATTTTCCCGATTGTCGACGATCGTTTCCTCGTGCCCCGCTGCTGGGTGCTCGTCCCCGGGCGTGTCGGTGGTCTCCGAGCCGGCGGGTTCCTCCATCTTTTCCGTCCCCGCCGCGATCGCGGCCTGGTGGAGCCGGGCATCGCGGCGTCCGGCCAGCCAGAGATAACCGATCACGGTGACGACACCGCCACCGGAGAGGAAGAGCCACCACGGAAAACGCGGCAGGTCGGAATCCCGCAGCGCCTTGTCCACCTCCTCCTGGGGGGTCGGAATCACCCGTTCCCCGGTGACGAGGATCCGGTGGGTGTTGACCCCGAGCGGGGTGCAGGTGACCAGGGTCAACAGGTCGCGGCCCTCCTGCGGGTACAGGGCCTCCTGCTCCTCGGGCGCCACCACCTGCGTCTGACGCACCTCGTAGACCAGCACCTCTCCCATCACCTCGATGGTGAAGGTGTCGCCGGCGCGCATCCTGTCCAGATTGGTGAACATGGTGGCCTCGGCGAGGCCGCGATGGGCGGTGATGACAGAATGAGTGGACTCACCACCCACCGGGAGGGACGTGCCCTGCAGGTGCCCGGCGCCGCGGAGCAGCGTCAGGTCGGAGGTGCCGTGGTAGACGGGAAGATCGACGTCGATGCCCGGGATCCGGATCCGGGCCATGACCTCCGCCGGGCCCTTGAGCAGTTCGTGGTATTCATTTCCGGCGGTCTCCCCGGCGCTCCGGGGAACGTTGGTGTTCGGGGCCAGGATCGCCCCGGACCTGAGTTTTTCGTTGTAGGCCCGGGCATCCGCCAGGGCCTCCCCGGCCTCCGCCCGCCCGGTTTCGTTCCCGGTTGTCTGTCCCTCCCTGCGCAGCGAATCGTTGTAGGTGTCGATCAGCCGCGACTGCTGGTACTGGGAGAGCCACGAAGCGGCCGGGGTGTAGCTGAGAAGCACGATCCCCGTCAGCGCACACGACGCGGCCAGCCATGTCGTCAGGCTCGGCCTCCAGCGTCGTGGGCGCCGACGGGAATGCGATGTCATGGTTTACCGGTGTCCCTCTCAGGCCTGCTTGCGACGGGCGGCCGCGCGGCCGATGACCATCACCGCGCCGCCGATCACCAGCAGCCCGATGCCACCGGCGGCCAGGGCGACCTGACCGATGCCACCGGTCAGGGGCAGCTGGGGAACGGCCTGTTTGGTGTTCGCGACCGGTTTGTAGTTCTTGCCGGCGGAGATGGGCTGCGCCGGGGTCTCGGTCACACCGGCCTCGACGGTGACCTGCTGGGTCTCGGTCTTGACGTAGCCCGCGGGGGCCTCCGTCTCGACCAGGTAGTAGGTGCCCGGCCGCACCACGGGGAAGAGGATCTTGCCATCGGGCCCGGTGGTCAGTTCCGCGAGGGCGACGTCCTGGTCCGGGCAGGCCTCGCTGGTGCAGAGCTTGAACTTGGCACCGCTCAGGAAACCCTCGTTGCTTCCGTCGTACTTGTAGACGGTGAGCTGTCCCCAAGTGGTGGTGGCGCTCTCCTCGACCGAGTCGATCCCGTTGATGGTCACCTTGGCCTTGTTGGTGAAAACCCCGTTGGCGGCCTGCGACACGTCGGTGACGTCGGTGATCAGGGTCAGGACCACCTTCTGTCCGCCGTTGGCCTTCAGCTTCGCGATACCGTTCGGGGTGAAGGTGCAGGTCAGGTTGCCCGTGCACGAGTAGTCGTCGTTGTTCACGAAGTTGATGCCGTCCTTGACGCCGAGCGTGACCCGGCTGTTGTCGAGGGTGAGGCCCGCCGGCAGGGTGTCGGTGATGACGTAGCTCGTGATCTCGGTACCCTGTCCACTGCGCGGGATGTCGGTAGTGATGGTCCACTTCACGTCATCACCGTTGTACTTCGCCTGAACGATCGAGTCGTCGACGGTTTTCTCGATGCCCGCCACTGAGTTCTTCGGATACACGTGGACGTCGTAGTTCCACTGGTTGTCGTCGGTGTAGTAGGGCAGGGTGACCAGGAACGGTTTGCTGCCGAGCACAACCTTGGTGTCGGGGGAACCGGTGTCGGTTTCGATCACCAGGTAGAGACCGAGATCAAGGCCCTGCCAGTTCGCGATGCCCCCGCCGGTCGTGGTGATGGCCGAGATCTCGGTGGAGGTGTGGCCGCCGACGATGGTTCCCGTTTCCGGGGCCGTCAGGCCCTTGACCGCTTCCCAGCCGCCCGGGGTGGTCAGGTCGATGTCGTCCACCTTGTAGAGCGTGAACGTGACCCCATCGATCGGGGTGCATCCGATTCCCGTCTGTTCCTTGCCGTTCGCCGGCGCCCCCGGGGTGCTGGGTTGGACGCACTTGTGCAGCGTCAAATTCGCCTTCTGGTTCGGATTGATGTTGGCCGAGTCGGCGTGCGCCGGGGCCGTGAGCCCCAGCAGGCCGACGGCCAGGGCCGCGGCCAGCGACAACAATCGCCCACCGGGCTTGTTCCGAGTGGTCATCTGATTCCCTCCATCTGTTTTGTCGAGTTCATCGACGGTTTCGCGTGTGGTCCCGTTCAGGTTGCGGGATCACGAGTGCTTGTTCCTCCGGCAACGTTTGAGGAGGACCAGCGCGGCTGCGACGATCAACAGGCCGCCCCCCGAGTAGTGGTAGATGTCGCTCGGTGTGCCCCCGGTCAACGGCAGCACCGGGACCGGGGCACGGGTGTTCTCGAACGGATCCTTCACCGTCTGGTGCACGGCCTGCGAGCCGATCTGGAGGGTTTCCTCCCGTGTGGTCAACAGGTAGCCCAGCGGCGCACCGGTCTCCGTGAGTGTCCAGGTGCCCCACGACAACCTCTCGACCCGGAACGACCCGGGTGCGGGATCCTGGTCGGGTCCCGTGCAGCTGCCCGGAGCGACGCAGTCCGTGATGTCGGTGATGGTCGCTCCCGAGGCGTTCGTCAGTTTCCAGACGGAGCCTGCCAGTGGGTTCGTCGTTCCCGATTCCGTCTTCCGCCAGGAGATGGATCCCGGCAGGCGATCGTTGGGGATCGCGCCAATCTCGAAAGGTTCGGAGCCGGTGTCGGTGCTGCTGAGCCGGACGATCTGCTCGGAGAAGTTCGACAGCACGTACCCGGGTGGTGGCGCGACCTCGGTCAGTGTGTGCTCCCCCCATTTCAGTTCCTCCAGCAGGAAGGAACCCGCCCCGGGATCCTTGTCCGGTCCCGTGCACAGGCTGCGGTCGGCGGCGATGCAGTCGGTGATCACCAGTCCGCCGGGGGCGGTGGGACCTTTCAGTGTCCACTCGGATTCCCCGATCAGCTCGCCGGTTTCGCTGTCGGTTTTGGTCCACTTGGCGGAGGCGGGTTTGTCCCTGTTGACGAGTTCCACCTGGTTCCCACCTACGGCGGTCACTCCGGGGTTTAGGAACTCGTATCCCTTCATGACCTCCGGAGCCGCCTTTTCCTTGAACTGGAAGGACTCCCCTACTGGCACCACGAAGGTGTTCGCGTTGGTGACGGCGGTGTTCCCCGGGACGACGCGTTCGGTGTCGCCGGTTTCGCCACCGAAGTTTCCGGTAGCGGTCAGTGTCCAGTCCGCGGCGTTCGGGGCCGGGTCGTAGTTGTTCTGGAAGGTCTTCAGCAGCGACATCAGCTGATACCGCTCGGCGGCGCAGGGGTGGTTCGTCGATCCGTCACGTCCCTCGGCTGTGCGGTTCTCGCAGGTCACGTTCGTCGCCGGGGTGGCAACACCCGCCTGTCCCCAGGCGACGTTGCGCAGGTCACGGTCTCCCCCGACCTTGAGGCGCACCCGATAGGTCAGGGTGAGCGTTTCGTTGGGGGCCAGCGTGCCCCGCCATGCGATCCTGCTCGTGTTCGAGTCGAAGACCACGTCACCGCGGCTGCTGTTCCCGACGGTGGCCTGCAGGGAGCCCGTGATCACGGTGGCGTCGTCGAGTACTCCTCTCAGGTCGTCGAAGACGTAGGCCGGGCTGGTGTTGGTGAAAGGGGTTCTGCTCGGGTTCTTCGCTGTGACGGTGTATGTCACCTCGTCGCCCGCGAACTTCTTCCCGACCAGGGCGTCGGAGGTCTTGGAGATCTCGAGTTCATAGGTGCTGATCTGCACCTTGTGGTCCTCGACCTCCCCGGTGACGGTCAATCCCGTAGGGCTCGTCAGGGAATCCGCCGCGGCGGCGGCACGCAGCCGCAGGTAGCTGTTCCCGGTGACCGCATCCTGCGGGATGGACCAGGTGAGAGTGGCTCTGCCCCCGGCGCACTGCACCGTGTCGGATGCCTCCGCCTCATCGAAGACCCCGTTGCGATTCCAGTCCACCCAGCCGCGGTTGTGTCCTCGGCCCGTGCAGACGATCTCCTGGGTGGCGGTTCCCCCGCCCTGTATCACGTGGTAGAGCGGTGTTCCCGATATGGCGTCCTCGTCATTCGGACTGGCGGGGTTCTTGTCGTCCTGGGTGCCGTCACCGTTCACGGGGTTGACCGGTTCGGGGTCTATGCGTCTGCCCAGCATCACGTCGGGGTTCCTGGGTGGCCATGCCAGTCTGGTGCTGAAGGCATCTGTGGTGCCGTCGGGAAGTGATGAACCGTTCCAGCCCGTCAGGTATTGCGCGGCTGCGGCTCCGTAGCTGATGGGGGCATCGCCGTAGTCGAGGTTGATGACGGCGCCCACGGCTGCTGCCGCCTGTCCCTGACCGAACATCGTGATGGTTGCCTCGGAGACATTGCTGGCAACCATGGCGACGGTGGGGCCGGTGTTGGGACAGGTCACGCCTCCCGGGAGAAGCGTCAGGGTTCGTGATCCTCCCGATGTGCTTTGCTGGGCCAGCGTCGTCGATGTGCAACCGCTGTCGCGAATCCGGTCCAGGACCCGCCACTGGGCATTGCTGCTGGTTTCCACCTTGATGTATTCGTCGGGATTCGGGTCGCTGGACTCGGCATCGGCAACGACCATTCCGTCCACCGGAACACGCTGCCCTCCCGCTGGGAAACCCGGGCCGGAAACGATGGCCGAGCAGGAAACCTTGAAACTGACCGTGGTCTTGGCATATTTGGTGTGAATGGCATTGGTCATCCGATTGTTGGTGCCCGTGCCGCCACGGTTGTAGAGGTCGTCCAAACCGTCCTTCCGCCAGCTTCCCGCGGTCCAGACATCCAGCGTGGTGTTCTGATTGTATCCGTACCCACTGCCGGAATCCGGTTGTGACAAAGTGCATTCGAGAGCGAGCGTTGTGCTGCCGACCTGCGTGTACTGGGTTTTCGTGAGCCCCGAAGCGGGAATGATGTCGCCCTTGTTCCCCCACTCGGCCCAGACCACGGACTTGACGAAATAGCCTCGGCCGCCGGTGGCGTAGTCGGCCTGCGCCGGCCGCGGGATGAGAACAATGCCACTGACGGCCGTGACAAGGGCGGCGAGCATGCCGAACACGATGCGTTTCAGCAATTTCATGGGCGCCTTTCCGGCTCGGCGTCGAACATTGTTCGGAAATTGACGGAATGCCCCATGCAACAGAGTTGATCCCCCCAAACTCCTTGGCGAGCATAAATCCCGGTCAACACCCCTGTCAATCGCTGCCGACCCGCCCGGTTTGAGGTCACCGGCAGGGCCAATAGACTGGAAGGATGCAGCACCCCCGGCCCGAGGACCTCAAAAACCCGGCCGTCGTGATCGCCTTCAGCGGTTGGAACGACGCGGCCAACGCGGCCAGCGACGCGTTGCTACACCTGATGGAGCACTACCCCTCGTCCGAACTCGAGACCATCGACGCCGAACACTACTTCGACTTCCAGGTGACCCGTCCGATCCTGCGCCGTTCCCCCGATGGGCCCTGGATCCAATGGCCCCACATCACCCTCCAGCGGGTGCGCCTACCGGAACGCGACCTGATCATCGTGGTCGGTCCCGAACCCAACCAGTTGTGGCGCAGCTTTTCCCGTGAGCTGGTTCAGCGGTTGAAACGCTACGAGCCGTCGATGGTTTTGCTGCTGGGAGCCATGCTCAGCGACACCCCACACTCGCGTCCCCTTCCCGTAGCCATGTACACCTACGACTCGCAGCTGAAGGGCAGCCTCGCCATCGAGGAACTCACCTACGAGGGTCCGACCGGCATCACGGGCGTGGTCAACCAGATGCTGATCGCCGAGGGATTCCCCAGCGCATCCATGTGGGTTTCCATTCCCCACTACGTCGCCACTCCCCCGAACCCGAAAGGCCAGCACGCCCTGCTCAGCCGCATGGAGCAGGTCCTGGGCGCCAGCCTCGGGGCTGGTGACCTGCTCAGTGAGGCCGGCAAGTGGGTGCAGGCCGTGGATGAGCTGAGCGCCGAGGATCCCGACGTGGCCGAGTACATCGAACAACTGGAGGAGGCCCGCGACGCCTCCGATGTGGAGGGCGCCACCGGCGACTCCATCGCCGCGGAGTTCGAACGCTACCTCCGTGACCGGGGCGACGAACCGGGCTGATTCAGCAGCACCACGCGGAGTCGGCCAGCTCACGCAGTTCCCGCACCATGGCGTCCGGATCGGGGGCGTTGTAGACCGCGGAGCCGGCCACGAAGGTGTCAGCGCCCGCCTCAGCGCAGCGCCCGATCGTTTCCACCGAGACCCCGCCGTCGACCTGCAACCAGATCGGGCGATCCCCGATCAGTTCCCGGGTCCGGCGGATCTTCGGCAGCACGAGATCAAGGAATTTCTGCCCGCCGAAACCGGGTTCGACGGTCATGAGCAGCACCATGTCCAATTCGTCGAACATCTCGGCGTAGGGCTCGATCGGGGTGGCGGGTTTGAGGGCCATCGACGCCCTCGCCCCACGGGCCCGCAGCTCCCGGGCCAGCCGGATCGGGGCGTGGGCCGCCTCTACGTGGAAGGTAACCGACTCCGCCCCTGCTTCGGCGTAGGCCGGGGCCCAGCGGTCCGGGTCCTCGATCATCAGGTGAATGTCCAGGAGCTGATCGGTCACCTTGCGCAGGCATTCGACCACGGGAAGCCCGATCGTCAAGTTCGGCACGAAATGGTTGTCCATGACATCCACGTGCACCCCGTCCGCCCCCGGTATCCGTCCGATTTCGTGTCGGAGATTGGCGAAGTCGGCGTTCAGAATGCTCGGGGTGATGCGCATGCCCGAAGCCTAGCGATGTTCAGGATGTGCCACGAAGCAGAGCCAGGAACATGGCGTCGGTTCCGTGGCGGTGGGGCCACAGCTGCACGTACCCGCCCCGGGCGGCACCGGGCACCTCAGGAAGCAGGGCTGCTGCATCCAGAAGTTCCATATGTGGGTTGTTTTTCAGGGCCGCCTCGACGATGGCGGCGGTCTCATCCGCGTGGGGTGAGCAGGTCACGTAGGCGGCCACTCCCCCGGGAACCAGCAGACCGATGGCGGTTTCCAGCAGAGCGCGTTGCAACGAGACGAGTTCCGCCAGGTCGGCCGGTGTGCGGCGCCACCGGGCCTCGGGGCGGCGACGCAGCGCCCCCAGGCCGCTGCAGGGGGCGTCCACCATGATCCTGGCGAAAGGAGCGTGCCGCCTGACCGGTTCCGGGTCACACCCGTCTGAACAGATGACGCTCGCTGTTCCAGGTGGGTAGACCGCCAGGGCCTGTTCAACGAGTTTCGCGCGATGCGCGGCCACCTCGTTGGCGACGAGGTGTTCCCCCCGTTGCCTGGCCAGCCCCGCCAGGAGCGCGGACTTCCCACCGGGACCGGCGCACAGATCCAGCCACGGCCCGCTCGGTGCCTCCACCCGGGTCAGGGCCAGGCACACCAGTTGCGAACCCTCGTCCTGCACGCCGGCCCGGCCTTCCCTGACCGCCGCCAGGTCGCCCGGAGCCCCGTCGAGAACCGCCCCGAAGGGCGAGTACACGGTGGGGACGGCGGGAGCGAGTTCCTCGACCTCCGCAAGTCCGGGACGCATCACGAGGGTTGGTCTCGGTGCCAGGTTGTTGGCCTCCAGAGCCTGGGCGACCTCGTTTTCCTGGAGCACCTTCTCGTAGGCCGCAACGATCCAGCGGGGGTGGTGGGTCCTGATCGCCAGCCTGTCCGTCTCGTCGAGGCCCTCGCTCAGCAGCTCCACCCACTCCTGGAGGTCGTGCGCGGCAATCCGGCGCCCGACGGCGTTGACCAGGCCGGTGACCCGCTGCCCGACGGTGTCGCGGGCCAGTCCCACGGTGGCGGCGACGGCTGCCCGCGCGGGCACGGCCATGCCAAGTGCCTGATGAGCGAGCAGCCGCAGCAGGTCCACCACCGCGGGTTGCATGGTTTTCAGGCCTCGTCCCGAGGCGGACTCGATGATCGCATCATAGGTGCCCCGCAGGCGGCAGGTACCGGCAACGAGTTCCGTGACGAAGGCCGCGTCCCTGGTTTCCAGGCCCGCCCGGGTCAGCCGTTTGGCGAGCGCCAGATTCGCGTAGGCGCCCTCACCACTCACCTGCCTCAGCACGTCGAACGCGACCCTCCGAGGAGACAGCCCCCCGCTCACACGAGCCTCCCCGACGCGGCACCGGAACGGGCCCAGTCGATGGCCGCCATTCGCCGTTTGCCCGGGGCCTGGACCTCCAGCAGCTCGAGAACACCTTCACCCGCCCCGACGAAGACCTGGCGTTTGGTCACGTGCAGTTCACCGGGTGCCGGGGTGAACTGGGCATCGGCGAGCCGCGCCCGGTACAGCTTGAGCCGTTTTCCGTTCAGTCCACACCAAGCCCCCGGTTCCGGGGAGCATCCGAGGATGTGGTTGCGGACCTCGGCCGCCGGCCGGGTGAAATCCACCCGCGCCTCCTCCACCGTGATCTTCGCGGCCCGTGTCACCCCGACGGCTTCCTGGGGCACGGGGGCCTCGCCCGCCTCGACGGCGTCGATGGTCTCGACAAGCTGGGCAGCACCCGAGACCGCGAGCAGTTCGAACAGCTCCCCTGCGGTGGCCTCCGGCATGGGACGGGCCGCGATCCGGTAGACGTCCCCCGCGTCGAGTTCCCGGACGATACGGAAACAGGAGGTTCCGATCTCGGGATCGCCCGCCATCACGGCCCGCTGCACCGGGGCCGCCCCACGCCACCTGGGCAGCAGGGAGAAGTGCAGGTTGATCCAGCCGTGAGCCGGGATCTCGAGGACCGAGGTGGGCAGCAGGGCACCATAGGCAACCACCGCGCACACATCCGGGGCCAGTTCCCCCAGTCGGTACCGGAAATCCGGGTCCCGGGGATGAGCGGGTTTGAGGACTTCGAGTCCAAGCTCCGCGGCCCGGATCGCGACCGGCGAGGGGGTGAGCCGACGCCCGCGGCCCGCCGTGGCGTCCGGCCTAGTGACCACCGCCACCACCTCGTGTCTCGAATCCATCAGGGCGTCGAGGCTCGGCACGGCCACCCCGGGGGTGCCGGCGAACACCAGTTTCATGGTTTCCTCCTCACGTGAGGGTCATCGGATCGACTTGCAGGAACAGTCGGCCGCCCTCCTTGCGGGCCGACCGGATGGCGGCCGCATGCTTGACGGCCCTCACCAGTTCGCGTCCCTCCTCCAGGGGGCAGCGCAGCAACGACATCGCCTCCGGGTCGGGATTCTCCCGTGTCAGGGTGGGTCCCAGCACCTCGGCGCCAGTGAACGGATCGTTGTCCAGGAAAGCCGCCACCGCATCCGGGTCGCCACCAACCTGAACCGCTTTGACAGCCGGGGGCAGGCCGGCAGCGGCACGATCGGCAAGTTCGCGGGCAGCGAATCCCCCTGGATCGGCCCGGAGCAGCGCCTGGACCGCAGGTTCCTCCGGTGGCCCGACGATGAGAAGTCCTCCCCCGTCAACCGCGGGTCGTACGAGGCAGGCCACCTGGCACCAACGGCGCAGGGTTTCCTCACCGACGCGCAGGTCCGCACGCGACAGGGCCAGTTCCACGTCGAGGATCAAGGCACCCGCGTAGCCGCCCGGAACCCCGGGTTCCCCGCCGGGGGTCGCGACGACGATCGCCGGCTCTTCCGGTATCCCGGAACGGATCCGTTCCGCAGAGGAGTTGATCACCCGCACCCCGGGAAAGGCCCTTCCCAGTTCCTCCGCGGTGCGTTCCGAACCCGCGATCGGGGCACGCAGCCCGGTGGCGTGGCAGCGGGTGCACTCGAACCGGACCGGGGTGTGTCCGCACAGACGGCAGAGCAGCTGGTCCCGCGAGGGCCGGAGCAGCGGGCCACCGCACCGGGGGCAGGTCGCCCTCGCCCGGCACCGCGCGCAGCGAAGACCCGGGGAATGCCCGGCCCGGGCCACGGAGACCAGTACCGGCCCGGAGGCCAGCCGGATCCGCAGGTGTTCGAAGGCCTGACGGGGAAGCCGCAGCCGGGTTCCGCCGGGATTGCTCTGCTGGGTCTCGGGCACCGACCGGAGCGCCGGTCCGATACGGCGCATTTCCCGCGACGGCAGGGCCAGTTCTCGGAGCCATTGGCGTTCGATCAGTCCCTGCGCCTCGCAAGAACGGGCATGGGAGGCCAGAAGTAGTGCGCAGCCATCCTGAACGGCCCGGATCATCGCGACCGAACGCACGTGCGGGCGGGGGAACCGCTCGAAGCAGTGTCCCTCGTTGCCGTCGTCAACCACCACTATCAGGCCCGGATCGGGCAGGGGGGCAAAAACCGCCGACTGGGTTCCCACCACTACCCTGGCCCGGCCGCGTGAACACGCCAGGTAGTTCTCGTAACGCAACCCCCTGCTGAGTTCCCAGCTGAGCCGCGCCACACAACCCTGTCCCAGGAGCCGCTCCAGCCGGGCGGCGCCGGCCTCCATGCCCCGGATCGTCGGGAACAGGACCAGCGCCCCGCGTCCCGAGGCCAAGCTCGCCGAAACAGCTTCCAGCACGCCTCCGGTGAGATCCCCCGGCGGGCCGGCGACGCACGGAACCTGCCAGAAGGCACGCGGGGCGCCGCCCTCCGCCAGTGCTGTGAGCAGTTCGGGTCCTCCAGGGAAACCCGGCAGGATCTCCGGCATTCCCCCGGGCCCGGGAACCGGCCAGGTACGTTGTTCCTGCTTCTCGATCCTCGAGTGGCGGGGCGGGATCGCCAAGCGCGCCACATCCCACCAGGTTCCCGCGTAGTGGTCGGCGACCGCCCGGATCAGATCGAAGAGCCTTGTGGTCAGGATCGGTTCCGGGGAGATAACCGAACGCAGATCGGCCAGTTTCCCGCCGGTCTCCGGGGCACCGACGGAAACCAGCCAGCCGTCCACCACCTGTCCGGCGAAGGGAACGGTGACCCGCACCCCCGGGCGGGCGTCCTCAAGAAGTTTCCCGGGGATACGGTAGTCGAAGAGACGATCCAGATGCGCGAGCGGGACGTCGACCGCCACCTTGGCGACCTGTTCGACGGCCGGAACCTCGAACAGCGTGGCCGACACGCTCAGCCCTTCACCGCCCTCGCCAGTGCCTCCGCGCGGTCGGTGCGCTCCCACGTGGCGTCCGCCTCGGTGCGTCCGAAATGCCCGAGGGTGGAGAACTGCCGGTAGATGGGGCGCAGCAGGTCGAGGTCGGCGATGATGCTGGCGGGCCGCAGGTCGAAGGTGGTGTTCACCGCATCCACGATCTGCTCGTTGGGTACTTTCCCGGTCCCGAAGGTATCCAGGTAGAAACCGACCGGATGAGCCCGGCCGATGGCGTAGGCGACCTGGACCTCGCAGCGCTCGGCCAGCCCCGAGGCCACCACGTTCTTGGCCACCCATCGGGTGGCGTAGGAGGCGGAGCGGTCCACCTTGGATGGGTCCTTGCCGGAGAACGCACCCCCGCCGTGCCGCGCCATGCCCCCGTAGGTGTCGACGATGATCTTCCGCCCCGTGACGCCCGCGTCACCCATCGGGCCGCCGACCACGAATTTGCCCGAGGGGTTCACGAAGATCCGGGCAGCGGCCCCGTCGTACCCATGTTCGTCCAGCACGGGAAGGATGACCTCGCGGATGATCTCCGGGGTCATCACGTCAGGCAGGGAGACGCCATCGTCGTGCTGTGTGGAAACCACGACGGTCTCGATGCCGACGGGTTTTCCTTCCTCGTAGCGGACCGTGACCTGGGTCTTGCCGTCGGGACACAGGTAGTCGAGCAGCCCCTGCTTGCGGACATCGGTCAGGCGGGCCGCGAGCCTGTGGGCCAGGTGGATGGGCAGAGGCATCAACTGCTCGGTTTCGTCACAGGCGTAACCGAACATCAGGCCCTGGTCACCGGCCCCCTGGCGGCTGGCGGCGTCCCCGTCCTCGTGGTTGCGAACCTCCAAGGAATCGTTCACACCACCGGCGATGTCAGGTGACTGGGATCCGATGGCCACCGTCACCCCACACGAAGCCCCGTCGAACCCGACCCGGGAGCTGTTGTAGCCGATCTCCAGGATGCGTTGCCGGACCAGGGTCGCGACATCCGCCCACGCGGTGGTGGACACCTCACCGGCAACCACCACCAGCCCGGTCGTGATCAGGGTCTCGACCGCCACCCGGGAAGCCGGGTCCTCCGCAAGGAGGGCATCCAGGACAGCATCGGAGATGGAGTCAGCGATCTTGTCGGGATGCCCTTCGGTTACTGACTCGGACGTGAACAGACGGCTCAAGACTGAGCTCCTTCCCGGAATGTTCTTTGGATCAAGAGGGGGAGTTGGCGTCGAGTTCGGCGAACGGGTCCACGAAAGTGAACGCCGGGTCGGCCTCGGCGGCGGCGCGTTCGGCGGCCTCGGCCTCCGGGTCGATCTGGGTGTACTGGAGGAGGTCGTCCTGCAGTTCACGCAGGGCGACGGAGAGCGGTTTCTCCTGGGGTGCGACACTGACCAGCGGGCCGACGTTCTCCAGGAGCCCTTCACCGAGCTGGGAGTAGTAGGCGTTGATCTGCCGCGCCCGCTTGGCTGCAAAGATCACCAGCCGGTACTTGGAATCCACCTTCTCCAGCAGATCGTCGATCGGGGGGTTGGTGATGCCTTCAGGATTGGTGCTCAAGATCTACCTCTGCAGGGTCGAGTGATGGCTTGCGGTCACAAGCCCATCAAGACTATCAAAGCCTGGGCGGTGTCCTCGATCCGGTCATTCACGACCACGAAGTCCGCTTCTTCCTGGGCCTCCAGCTCCACCCGGGCCGTCGTGAGCCTGCGTTCCACCTGTGAGGCGTCCTCGGTGCCCCGTCCCTCGAGACGCTTGACGAGTTCCTCCCACGAGGGCGGCGCGATGAACACGAGCTTCGCCTCCGGGAGGTTTCGCTTCACCTGGCGCGCACCTTGAATGTCGATCTCCAGGAGCACATCCCTCCCCGCGGCGATCGCATCGGCGACATCCTTGCGGGGCGTGCCGTAGCTGTATCTGCCGTGAACTACCGCGTGTTCCAGCAACTGACCGGAAGCCGCCATCTCCCGGAACCGATGCTCGGGGACGAAATGGTAACTGATTCCGTCGATCTCACCCGGCCGCGGCTGCCGGGTGGTCAGGGAAACAGGGATGTGGATGCCGGGGCGCAGTTCGCGCAGTTTTGCACACACGGTGCCCTTGCCGACGCCACTGGGACCGGAGATGATCCAAACCGAAGGTTGTCTGGGTGAACGCACCCAACGATCCTAGAGGCTGCGCAATAGGAAAATGGCGCAGCGAGAACCGTCATGTCGGTGTCTCGCCACGCCACCCCATCCTGACGTGAACTCCAAGGGGTCCGCGGGACCGGCTAGGAGAAGAGTTCCTTCAACCGGTCGATCTGATGTCGACCCAGGCCGCGGATACGGCGGTTCGGTGCGATGTCGAGGCTTTCCATGATCTCCTGGGACCGCGTCACCCCGACGCGGGGTAGGGCGCGCAACAGATCCACCACCTTCACACGGGAAAGGACCTCGTCCCCCGTCGCCCGGTCAAGGGCCTGGGGAAGCGTGAGGGCACCAGACTTGACCTGATCCTTGAGCTGTGCCCGGGCGCGCCTCGCCTCCGTCGCAGCGGCACGTGCCGATTCGAGCTGTTCGGTGCTCAGTTGCGGAATGGCCATCGGTCCTCCTTCGTGGATAAGTGACCGGCCTCGCGGGGGCTTCATGCCCCTGCTTGACAAATCTACCCTTCTTGTGTTTCCGATGCTTGGAAAATCAAGAAATCGATGGCCCGGAGAGCATCACATTTTGATCAACGACACCTTCTCCAGCAGTCTCGTGGCCCGGGCATGAAGCTCGTCACGGCCACCGCCGATCACCTCACGGCTGGCGGTCGGCAGCACGTGACCCAGCGCCGGCCCGAAAGTTTCCGCCAAACCCTCGACGGTGCCACCCTGAGCGCCGATGCCGGGTGCCAGTATCGAGGCGTTGAAACCGGTGAGATCGCAGCTCGGGTCGCTGTGGGTGGCACCCACCACCAGCCCGATCGCGTGGTCCCGGCCCGGGTTCAGTCCGGTGATCTCGTCGATCACGACCTGGGCCGTGTGATGCTGGATCCTCGTTCCCTCCGGGTTGGAGGTGCGTGCCAGCACGTAAACCCCCCTGCCCTGCGCGACGGCCAGATCGATGGCGGGCAGCAACGCCCCGACCCCGAGGTAGGGGCTGAGTGTGACGGCGTCAGCAGCCAGCGGTGACCCATCCCCCAGGTAGGCGGTCGCGTACCCGGTCATGGAGGAGCCGATGTCGCCGCGTTTGACGTCCAGCAGGCTGACGGCCCCCGCCTCGCGGATGTCCGCCAACACCCGCTCCAGCACCGCGACCCCTCGGGAACCGAAGGCCTCGAAGAAGGCCGACTGCGGTTTGAAGACCGCGATCCGCTCCCCCAGCTCCTCCACGATTCCCCGGGCGCAGGCCTCGAGCCCTTTCACATCCGTCGTCAACCCCCAGGCGGCCAGGACCGATGGCATCGGGTCGATGCCGACGCAGAGATTCCCGCGTCGCGTGGTTGTCTCCGAGAGTTTTCCCGCGTAGCTCATGCGCACCTCAGGAGGTCGTTGAGGCCCCGCACTAGGGCGGGGCCGGCGTAGATGAAACCCGTGTAGATCTGGAGCAGGACGGCCCCGGCCTCGAACATCCGCATCCCGTCGCGCGGCGACATGATGCCTCCGACCCCGATCACGGGAAGGTCGGTGACGGAAACCACCCGTTCGACGAACGCCAAGGCCCTGGTGGTCAGGGGAGCTCCGCTGAGTCCCCCCTCCTCGCCGGCGAGGTGCCTGTCGTCCGCGGCCAGGCCCTCCCTGCTCAGGGTGGTGTTGGTGGCGATGATTCCCGCCGCACCGCAGTCGCGGATCACGGCGACGGTCTCGGTCAGCTGGCCGGGTTCCAGGTCGGGGGCGAGCTTCACGAAAACCGGAATGGGATCGGTTCCCTGCGAGGCCGACTCGACGATGCATCCCAGGAGTTGTTCCAGCTCCTTCGCGGCCTGGAGGGAACGCAACCCCGGGGTGTTCGGGCTGGAGACGTTCACGGCGAAGTAGTCGGCGTGGTCCCGCAGCGCATCCAGGGAGGCCAGGTAGTCCGAGGCGGCGTCCACCAGCGCGATGGCCTTGGTCTTGCCAATCGAGACCCCGAGCGGGATGCCGAGCCTGCGGTTGCCTCGCTGCACCCCGAGTTTCAGGAGTCGGTCGGCCAGGGCGTCGGCGCCGCGGTTGTTGAATCCCATCCGGTTGATGACTCCCCGCGAGGCCCGGGCCCTGAACATCCGCGGCCTAGGGTTGCCGGGCTGCGCCTGTCCCGTCACGGTTCCCAGCTCCGCGTGGCCGAAACCGAATCGTGCCCAGGCCGCGGCGGCCACCCCATCCTTGTCAAGTCCAGCGGCCACCCCGACCCGGTTCGGAAACTCGATTCCCGCGACGGTGACGGGATTGGCGACCTGGGCGGAGCGGGTGGCTGGCACGTGACCGAGCCAGGAGATCATGGCCTCGTGGATCGCCTCCGGATCGCCTCCGGCCCAGCGGAACAGGATCGGGCGCAGCAGCTTCTGGTAGGCGGCCAGCTCGGCCCGGGTGAACAGGCTCGTCATGACCGGGCCGCCCAGTCCTGGAGGGAACGGACCTCAAGGTGTCCGGCCCGTTTCGATTCGATGCTCTGCACGATCGCCGCCATCGTCGGGACCGTGGTGATGCAGGGGACGTCGGCCAGGATCGAGGCGGCGCGTATCAGGTAACCGTCCTTCCGTGGGTTCGTGTCGGCGCTGGCGCCCTGAGGGGTGTTGAAGATCAGATCGATCCCGCCGTTCTTGATCAGGTCGACGATGGAGGGGGTGTTGTCTCCCTCCACGCGCTGGCTGAGTTTCCTCACCTCCTGCACTGCGACGCCGTTGCGACGCAGCACCGAGGCGGTCCCGGAGGTCGCTAGGATCCGGAATCCCAGGTCCGCCAGGCGTTTGATGGGCCAGATGGCGTGGCGTTTGTCCCGGTTCGCGATGGAGACGAACACGGTTCCCTCGCTGGGAACCGGGAACCCGCCGGCGCTCTGGGTTTTCGCATAGGCGGTGCCGAAGCTGAGGTCGAGACCCATCACCTCGCCCGTGGAACGCATCTCGGGGCCGAGAAGGGTGTCCACGAAGGTACCTGATGCGGTGCGGAACCGGTTGAAAGGCATCACGGCCTCCTTGACGGCCACGGGGGAACCGGGACGCATGTCGGTGCCGTCCCCGGTGGGCCGCAGCAGGCCCTCGCCGCGGAGGTCCCGGATCGAGGCCCCCAGCATGATCCGGGCGGCCGCCTTGGCCAGCGAGGTGTTGGTGGCCTTGGAGACGAAAGGAACCGTCCGGGAGGCCCGCGGGTTCGCCTCCAGCACGTAGAGGATGTCCGATTGGAGGGCGTACTGGATGTTCAGCAGGCCTCGCACCCCCACTCCCTCGGCGATCAGGCGTGTGGAGTTCCGGATGCGTTCGATCATCTCGTCGCCCAGCGTGATCGGCGGCAGCGAGCAGGCGGAGTCCCCGGAATGGATCCCGGCCTCCTCGATGTGTTCCATCACCCCGCCCAGGTACAGTTCCTCGCCGTCGTACAAGGCGTCCACGTCGATTTCGACGGCGTCGTCGAGGAACCGGTCCACCAACACGGGGGCGCCGTCGCTGACTTCCGTGGCCCCGGCGATGTAGCGGTCCAGGGCGGCGGCGTCGTAGACGATCTCCATGCCGCGCCCGCCCAGCACGAAACTGGGGCGCACCAGCACCGGATAGCCGATCTCCGAGGCGACCCGTTTGGCCTCCGCCGCCGAGGCGGCCATTCCGTGTTTCGGGGCGGGCAACCCGGCGTTCGCCAGCACCCTCCCGAACGCGCCCCGGTCCTCGGCGAGGTTGATGGCCTCCGGTGAGGTGCCGACGATCGGCACCCCGGCGTTCTTCAAGGTCTGCGCGAGTTTCAGGGGGGTCTGGCCGCCGAGCTGGCAGATGACGCCCGCAACAGGGCCGGCCAGGGTCTCGGCGTGGTAGACCTCCAGGACATCCTCGGCCGTGAGCGGTTCGAAGTAGAGTCGGTCCGAGGTGTCGTAATCGGTGGAGACGGTCTCGGGGTTGCAGTTGACCATGATCGCCTCGTACCCGGCGTCGCGAAGCGCCATGGTCGCGTGCACGCAGGAATAGTCGAACTCGATTCCCTGGCCGATCCGGTTCGGCCCGGAACCCAGGATCAGGACCGCCTGTTTGGTGCGCGCCGGCACCTCCGACTCCTCCTCGTAGGTGGAGTACAGGTAGGGAGTGAGGGCCTCGAACTCGGCGGCGCAGGTGTCGACGGCCTTGTAGACCGGGCGGATGTCCAGGGCCCACCTGAGCTGCCGGATGACACTCTCGTCGAGTCCCCTGAGCCGGCCGATCTGAACATCCGACAGGCCGTGGCGTTTCGCGTGGCGCAGCAGCTCCGGGGACAGATGGTCGGCTTCTCGCACCTCGGCGCCGACCTGCTGGATCAGGGCGATCTGATCGAGGAACCAGGGATCGATCCGGGTGGCCTCGTGGAGCTGTTCCACCGTGGCGCCCGCGTCGAGGGCGTCCATCAGTTTCAACACCCGCCCGTCGTGGGGGCGCCTCAGTTCCGTCAGCAAGGTTTCCAGATTCCCATCAGCCCTGTCGAGCCAGAACCCGGTGCCGGTCTCGGTGGAGCGCATGGCCTTGCCCAGGGCCTCGGTGAAGTTGCGGCCGATGGACATCACCTCCCCGACCGATTTCATATGGGTGGTGAGGGTGGAGTCCGCCGCCGGGAATTTCTCGAAGGCGAACCGGGGAACCTTGACCACCACGTAGTCGAGGGCGGGTTCGAAGGATGCGGGGGTGACCCGGGTGATGTCGTTGGGGATCTCGTCGAGGGTGTATCCGACCGCGACCTTGGCGGCGATCTTCGCGATCGGGAAACCGGTGGCCTTGGACGCGAGCGCAGAACTCCGCGAGACGCGGGGATTCATCTCGATCACGATCATGCGACCGTCGTCCGGGTTTATGGCGAACTGGATGTTGCAGCCGCCCGTGTCCACCCCGACCGCGCGGATGATCGCGATTCCGACGTCACGCATCCGCTGGTACTCGCGGTCCGTCAGGGTCATGGCCGGGGCCACCGTCACGGAGTCACCGGTGTGGACACCCATCGGATCGAAGTTTTCGATGGAACAGACGATGACGACGTTGTCGGCCTTGTCCCTCATGACCTCCAGTTCGTATTCCTTCCAGCCGAGGATCGACTCCTCGATCAACACCTCGGTGACGGGGCTGGCCGCCAGGCCGGTTCCCGCGATCTGCCGCAGCTCCTCCGGGTCGTGGGCGAGCCCGGAGCCGACTCCCCCCATGGTGAAGGAGGGACGCACCACCACCGGATAGCCGAGCTCGCCGGCCGCGGCCATCACCTCCTCCAGGCTGTGACAGACCCGGGACCGGGCAACCTCGGGGGCGCCCCCGGGAATGCCGGTCAGGGATTCGACGATGGCCTTGAACTGTTCCCGGTCCTCGCCGCGCTGGATCGCCTCGAAGGATGCGCCGATCAGTTCGCAGCCGTATTTCTCCAGTACACCTTTCTCGTGCAGCGCGACGGCTGTGTTGAGCGCGGTCTGGCCGCCCAGGGTCGCCAGGAGTGCGTCGGGGCGTTCCTGCGCGATGACGCGTTCCACGAACTCCGGGGTGATCGGTTCTATGTAGGTGGCGTCCGCGAAGTCGGGATCGGTCATGATCGTGGCCGGGTTCGAGTTGACCAGGACCACCCGGAATCCCTCGGCCTTCAGGACCCGGCAGGCCTGGGTGCCGGAGTAGTCGAACTCGCAGGCCTGGCCGATGATGATGGGGCCGGAGCCGATGACGAGGATCGACGAGATGTCAGTTCGACGGGGCATGGCTCTCCTGGGATGACTCGGTGGGGGTGAGGATCCGGTTCTCGTACCGCTCAGCGCGCATCCCTGCTCCTCATGAGGTCGGCGAAGCGGTCGAAGAGGTGGTTGGCGTCGTGCGGCCCTGCCGCGGCCTCCGGGTGGTACTGGACGGAGAATGCCACCAGTTTCCCGTCCCTGCGCAGTTCGAGGCCCTCGACGACGTCGTCGTTGAGGCCCGTGTGAGAGACGCTGGCCTGCCCGAACTCGGTGTCCACCACCCGGTCCAGGGGGGCATCGACGGCGAACCCGTGGTTCTGTGAGGTGATCTCGACTTTCCCGGTGGTGCGGTCCAACACCGGCTGGTTGATGCCCCGGTGTCCGAACTTCAGCTTGTAGGTGCCGAACCCGAGGGCGCGCCCGAACAGCTGGTTGCCGAAGCAGATCCCGAAGTACGGGATGCCCGCGGCGAGCACCTGCCTCAGCACGGTCACCGGGCCGTCGGCGGTGGCCGGGTCGCCGGGGCCGTTGGAGAAGAAAACCCCGTCGGGTTCCAGCGCGGCGATCTCCTCGAAACTCGTCGACGCGGGCAGGACGTGCACCTCCATGCCGCGGCCCGCCATCTGCGCCGGGGTCATGCCCTTGATGCCGAGGTCCACGGCCGCCACCGTGAAACGCCGCTCCCCCACCGCGGGAACGATCCGGGCCTCGGGTGTGGAGACTTCACCGCACAGGTCGGCGCCCGCCATCACGGGCTGCTCCAGCACCTTGGCGCGCAGCCTGTCCGGGTTCAGTTCGCGGGTCGAGATCCCGACCCGCATCGCCCCGAGGGAGCGGATGTGGCGGGTCAGGGCCCGGGTGTCGATGTCGCAGATCCCGACGATTCCTTGGTTCGCGAGTTCCGCGTCGAGGCTCCTGCGGCTGCGCCAGTTCGACGGCCGGGGCGCCGGGTCACGCACCACGTAACCCGCCACCTGGATCCGGGCCGACTCGTCGTCCTCGTCATTCCAGCCCGTGTTCCCGATGTGCGGGGCGGTGGCCAGCACCACCTGGCCCCGGTAGGAGGGATCGGTCAGGGTTTCCTGGTAGCCGGACATCCCGGTGGAGAAGACCAGCTCCCCGAAGGCCTCCCCCTCCGCTCCGAAGGATCTCCCGAAAAATGAACGCCCATCCTCTAGAACCAGCAGCGCGGGAAGGGGATTCATGTTCGCTCCAAATCGGGGGTCAGGAGTTTGTTTCTTTGATTGAAAGGGCCTTGCTGAGCAGGCCATTGAGAAAACCGGGTGAACCGTCGGTGGACAGTTCCTGCGCCAACCTCACCGCCTCGGCGATGACGACGGGCCCGGGGGTGTCGGTGTGATCCATCTCGAAGATCGCGATCCTCGCCAGGTTGCGGTCGACGGCGGGCATGCGTTCCAGGGTCCAGGATTTGTCGAGAGCGGCCGAGATGCGCGCATCGACCTCCTCCTGGTGTTCGGCCACACCGTGGACGATCCTCGTGGTCAGTTCGCGCACGGTGATCGCGGTCAAGTCCCTGGCCTCGATGAAGGTCTCGACGATACCCCGGCCCCGCAGCTCGGCGGCGTACAGGACGTCGAGGGCGACCCGCCGGGCCTTCGTCTGGGTGCCGTAGCGGACGGTCTCAGCCATTCACCCGGGATATGTAGGACCCGTCGCGGGTGTCGACCTTGATCTTCTCGCCGGTGGTGATGAACAGGGGAACCTGGATCTCCTTGCCGGTTTCCAGGGTGGCGGGTTTGGTGCCTCCGGTGGACCGGTCCCCCTGCAGGCCGGGTTCGGTGTAGGTGATCTCGAGTTCCACGCTGGCGGGCAGTTCGATGAAAAGGGGAATGCCCTCGTGCATGGCCACGGTCGCGGACTGGTTGTCGAGCAGGTAGAAACGGGCCTCACCCACCACGTCGGCGGAGATGTGGACCTGGTCGTAGGTGGTGTTGTCCATGAACACGTAGTCCTCACCGTCGAGATAGAGGTACTGCATGTCCCTGCGGTCGATGGTTGCGGTGTCCACCTTCGTGTCGGAGTTGAAGGTCTTGTCGATGATCTTGCCCGAGAGCACGTGCTTCAGTTTCGATCGCACGACGGTGTTGCCCTTGCCCGGCTTGTGGTGCTGGAACCACTGCACCTGCCACAGCTCACCGTTCAGGTCGAGCACCATTCCGTTCTTGAGATCATTGGTGGATACCACGCCTGTTGCCTTTCCGACTCTGCTTGCACGGGCCGTCGCGGAATCTTACCCGAGCCCTACCCCCGCCCGGAAACCACGGCGTAGGACTCGGCGAGTTCGCTCTCATCCGGGCTTTCCAGGATCACCGGCCGCCCCTGGGCGGCGAGTCCCACCAACCGCAGGTCGTCGCCGCGGGACTTCTTGTCCAGGTTCATGAGACGACGAAGCCCGTGCCAGGCCTCCGGATCGTGAGTGACGGGCAGGCCGAGGGCCCCGAGCAGCCGGGAATGGTCGGCGGCCAGGGCGGCGTCCAGCCCCAGCAACCGTCGGCTGACCTCCGCGATCCAGACCATGCCGATGGAAATGGCCTGGCCGTGGCGCAACCGGAAACCCTCGTGCGCCTCGATGGCGTGCCCCATCGTGTGCCCGTAGTTCAGGGCCTCCCTGCCGATGTTGCCGTCACTGGATGTGCGTTCCGTCAGATCCTCCGCAACCACCCCGGCCTTCACCGCGACGGCGCGACCGACGAGTTCCGCGAAGGTGTCCGATGTGACGTCGAGGGCGCCGCCGAGATCGGAATCCACCAGCTGCAGGATCCCGGCATCCGAGATGAAACCGCACTTGACCACCTCGGCCAGCCCGGATGCCACCTCCGTGCCGGGCAGTTCCCGCAGCAGATCGAGGTCGCAGATCACGACTCGCGGCTCGTGGAAGGCCCCGACCAGGTTTTTTCCCGTCGCCAGGTTGATGCCGGTTTTCCCCCCGACAGCCGCGTCGACCATGCCGAGCACCGTGGTCGGGATGCTGATGAAATCGACCCCGCGCAGCCAGCTGGCGGCCACGAACCCCGCGAGGTCGGTGGCAGTGCCGCCACCCAGCCCGACCACCAGGTCGCTGCGCGTGAACCCGGCCGCGGCCAGTTCGTCCCAGCATCTCTCCAGCACCGCGGGGGTTTTGGCTGCCTCGGCGTCGGGAACGGTGATCGTGGTCACCCGCCGGCCCGGGCAGTGTTTCCCAACCTGTTCCGCGAGGGCCCTCAGAGGTTCGGGGACGATCACCGCCACCCGCGCGGCGTCGCCGAGCGATTCACCGAGCCGTTCCAACGCACCGGGGGCGATGTGCACCTGGTAGGGGGCGATGCGGCTGTTCACTGGCACGATCACGGCTGTCTCCTGGTCTCGGCGAGTTCCGCGGCGATCCTCTTGGGGTTGCTCCGGTCGGTGTTTACGCGGGTGGTTGAAACCGCCTCGTAGACGGGGGTGCGTTCCCGGAGCAGCTCTATCAGCCTTCCCCGGATGTTGCCGAGCGACAGCGGCCGCACGGTGTTGAGCCCGACGCGGCGGGAGGCCTGCCGGATGGAAACCTCCAACCAGATGACGTCGTGCCCCGCCAGGGCCTCGCGGATCCGGGGATTCATGACCGCTCCCCCGCCCAGGCTCACGACCTCCCCGGTTTCCAGCAGCTCGAGGGTGGCCGATTCCTCCAGGGCACGGAAACGGGCCTCACCGTCATCCGCGAAGATCTCGGCAACGGGCTTGCCCACCACCTCCTCGATCCGGGCGTCCACGTCGACGAAGGATTTTCCCAGCAGATCCGCGAGCTCCGCCCCGACCGTGGTCTTCCCCGCGCCGGGGGCGCCGACGAGCACGATGGTCACCGCCGCACTCCCAGGCCGCGGGCGGCGACGTCGGCGAGGTAGGCGTCCCGGTTGCGGCGGGTCTCCGCTACGGAGTCCCCGCCGAATTTCTCGAGGGCAAGTTCCGCCAGTACCAGCGCGGTCACGGCCTCGGCCACCACCCCGGCTGCAGGCACCGCACACACGTCGGAGCGTTGGTGATGGGCCACCGCGGGCTTCCCCGTCGAGACATCGACGGTGCGCAGCGCCCGGGGGACGGTGGCTATCGGTTTCATCGCGGCACGCACCCGGAGCACTTCGCCGGTGGACATGCCCCCCTCCACGCCCCCCGCGTTGCGGGTGGCGCGGGTGATGCCCTTGTCGCTGGGGAGAATTTCGTCGTGGGCAGCGGAGCCGCGGCGCCTGGCCAGTTCGAAACCGTCGCCGAACTCCACCCCCTTGATGGCCTGAATGCCCATCAGGGCACCGGCGAGCCGGGAATCGAGGCGGCGATCCCCCTGGATGTGGGAACCGAGACCGGGGGGCAGACCCCACACAACCACCTCAACCACCCCGCCTAGGGTGTCACCCGCCTTGCGGCACTCCTCGACCTGCGCCGCCATGGCCGTTGCCGCCGCCGCGTCGAAGCAACGGGTGGGGTCGGCGTCGATGGCCGCGAGGTCCGCGGCCACGGGTAGATCGGTGCGTCTCGCACGGACCCCACCGAGTTCGACGACGTGGCTGACGATGCTGACTCCCAGCGCCTGGTCCAGGAAGGCCGCGGCCACCGCGCCAAGCGCCACCCGCGCCGCGGTCTCCCGGGCCGAGGCGCGTTCCAGGATGGGTCGCGCCTCGGGGAAGGCGTACTTCTGCATCCCGGCCAGGTCGGCGTGGCCTGGCCTGGGGCGGGTGAGCGGGGCGTTGCGGGCCTGGGCGGCGAGCCGCCCGGCATCCACCTCGCCGGGTGCCATCACGGTTTCCCACTTGGGCCATTCCGTGTTCCCGATCATGATGGCAATCGGGGAACCGAGGGTTTCGCCGTGCCGGAACCCGCCCAGCAGGGTCACGGAGTCCTCCTCGAATTTCATGCGCGCCCCACGCCCGGCCCCGAGGCGTCTCCTGGCCAAGGCGGCGGAGATCTCGGGTTCCCCAACGCGGACATGGGCCGGGACGCCCTCCATCGTCGCTATCAGAGCCTGGCCGTGTGACTCCCCGGCCGTTAGGTAACGCAGCATGGGGGCAATTGTGTCAGCTGCGCCGCCGGGCCTCGAGTTCGGCCGTGGCCGCGGACAGGGCCTCCTGGAAACTCAGCTCGCATCCCGTCAGGAGCCGGAACTGGTCCACGGCCTGTCCGGCCAGCAGTTCCAATCCCGTGATCACCGGCTGATCAGGATCGGCAGCACTGGCCAAGGGGGTGGGCCAGGGATCATAGACGGCATCGAACAACACCGCGGCCCGTTCCGCCCAGGAGCCGGCCCACTTCGCCGTCGCGGAGGTCGGAACGGTGCTGGCCAACAGATCGACGTCCCGGAACGAAGCGTCCATCGGCTGCGCAGTGATGTCGATCCCGAGGGAGATTCCCAGCTCACACAGCGCCGCAGCCCGGGAGGGAACCCGGGCCAGCACCGTCACTTCCCGAACCGAAAGCCCCGACAGCGCGACCAACAAGGAACGCGCGGTGGCGCCGTTGCCTACGATGACCGCCGTGGAAATGCCCTCCAGACCACGATTCCGCCAAGCCTTGATGAACCCCGGCACATCGGTGTTGTACACACGGGGTTCCTCACCCAGGAGAATCGTGTTGCCCCCTTGGACCATGAGGGAGATCGAATCCGGTTCGCCCAGCCCGAGCAGGTCCTTCTTGTGGGGTGCCGTGACGCTCAGCCCGACCCATCCGGGATCCGTCAGGGATGCGACGAACTCCGGCAGCGTTCCGGGAGCGACCCGAATCGCCTCATAGCTCCAGTCGAGGCCGTTGATCCGGTAGCCCGCGCGGTGAATCGCCGGCGACAGCGAGTGCTCCACCGGGTCCCCAATGACTGCGCAGCGTTTCACGTGCAGCGTCCTGAATGGGACTGGCACCACTGCTGAAACAGTTTCACGTTCTCCGCGTGACCTGCCTCGTCCGTCGAGTACCTGGTCTCTCCGGTGTCCAGGTCGACGGTGGTGAAGTACAAGAAATTCTCGCCGCTCGGTGCCAGAGCGGACTCGATGGCGGACTGTCCCGGGTTCGAGATCGGCGTGGGTGGTAGACCCTTGACCTTGTAGGTGTTGTAGGGCGAATCCGTTGCCCGGTCTCCCTCGGTGGTGGTGACACGGTCGAACTGCCCGATCGCGTAGTGCACCGTGGAGTCGAACTGCAGGGGCAGGTTCTTCGCCAACCGGTTGTAGACCACCTGCGCGATCCTGGGTCTGTCCTCCGCGCGTGCCGCCTCCTTCTCCACGATGGATGCGACGATCAGGACCTCGTACGGGCTTCTGCCGATGTCCTTGGCGCGGGACTCCAGGCTGATGGCGCCCGTCACCTTGTCGAACTGTTCCACCTGCTGTTTCAGGACCCCGAGCGCGGTCACCGGCTCGGCCACCTCGTAGGTTTCCGGGAAGAGGAACCCCTCCAGTTTGCCGCTGCCACCTGCCCAGCTGGGCAGTTTCAGTTCGCTGGACTTCGACGCCTCGGTCAGCTGCTCCTCGGTGAGCCCCAGTTCCTTGGTCAGGATCTCCCACTGCTGCACCTGGACCCGCCCCTCGGGGAGCGTCACCTTCAGAGCCACCTTATTGGCTGGGTCGAGCAGCATCTTCAGTGCGGTCTCGGCCGGCAGCTCGGTACGCAATCGGAAACGCCCCGCCTGGAGTTTGGAATCCGACCCCGTCTGGCGCCCGACCACCGAGCGGAAGGTGCGGGTGGACTTGATGACGCCGTTCTCCACGAGAACGTCGCCGATCTGCGTGACGGTGGCGTCCTTCGGGATCACCACGACCACCTCGTCCTTGCCCTCACCGATGTAATCGCTTTCGGTACGCCAGGAGACCCACGCCTCGTGAGCCTTGTGGACGACGAACCAGCCGCCGCCGAACAGCACCACGGCCGACAGCAGAACCGCGAACGCGCTGCGGGCGTGATATCCGATCTTGCGCCAGTCCGGTTGACCGTCGTTGTCGACGAAAGTGGGACTCACAGATCCTCCTGTTCCAGTGGTTCCCCGGCCAGCCGACCGGAGGCCGTTTCCAGATCCAGCGCGCGCTGCAGGATCTCCACGGCGGCGGCCTGATCTATGATCCGCCGTTGTTGCCGGGAGTTGCGGCCCGCTCCCCCAAGACTACGTGACGCCCCGGCGGTGCTCATCCGTTCGTCAACCAGCCTGAGCGGCACGCCTGGCACCACCGCGGCGAGCAGGGACGCCCTCTCGACCACGAACTGAGCAGCGAAGGAACGCTCCCCCGACAGGGTCAGTGGCAGCCCCACGTAGACCAGTTCGGGTTCGTACTCCTCAATCAGTTCCCTGAGTCGTTTCAGTTCCGAACCGTCCGAGCGAACCGTCTCCACGGGATAGGCGAACGATGTGCGCGGATTGCTGGCCGCGACACCTATCCTCGCCTTGCCCCAGTCGATCCCGAGGCGCCCCAGCTCAGCCACGATCGGCCAGCATCTCCTCGACCGCGGTGATCGCCTTCGGGGCCGCTGCCGGGTCGGAACCGCCGCCCTGGGCGAGGTCGTCCTTACCGCCGCCCTTGCCTCCCATGGCGCGGCAGGCCGCGGAGATCAGCTGGCCGGCGCGAACACCCAGGTCACGGGCCGCCGCGTTGGTGGCCACCACACCGGTCGCCTTTCTGCTCCCGCCGCCGAACAACGCCACGACTGCGGGTTCTGCCCCCAGTCGTTCCCGGATGTCGAGGGCGAGGGTTCGCAGGTCACCGCCGGCGATACCGGGCAGGGACTCGGCCACCAGCCTGATGTCGCCGACCCTGCGGGCCGCTGCGGCGAGTTCGCCGGATCGGGCCAGCAGTTTCTCCGCCTGTAGGGCAGCGATCTGTTTCTCCGCCGACTTCAGCTGGCCGAGCAGTTTGTCCACCCGCTCCGCGAGCTGCTCCGGTTGCACCCGGAGGCTGTCGGTGAGGGTGGCCACGAGGGCCCGTTCGGCGGCGAAACGTTCGAACGCGTCCTGGGCGACGAGGGCCTCGACGCGGCGCACCCCGGATCCGATGGAGGATTCGCTGAGCAGGTTCAGCACCCCGATCTGGGCGGTGTTGGCGACATGGGTGCCGCCGCACAGTTCCCGCGACCAAGGGCCCGCGAACTCCACCACGCGCACGATCGGCGGGTATTTCTCACCGAACATGGCCATTGCCCCCAAGGCCTTGGCCTCCTCTAGTTTCATCTGGCTGGCGGTCACGTCGAAGGAGTCCCGGATGGCCTGGTTGGCGCGTTGCTCGACCTCCAGCCGCAGGGCCTCGCTCATGCCGTGGGTCGCCGAGTAGTCGAAGCGCAGGTAGCCCGGTTTGTTGTAGGAACCGGCCTGGGTTGCGGTCTGGCCCACCAGTTCCCGCAGCGCGGCGTGAACGATGTGGGTGGCGGTGTGGGCCTGCGACGCGGCGTGCCTGGCCGCAGGATCCACGGCGGCGTGCGCCATCGCCCCCTCGCCGAGGTCACCGAGCAGCTGAACCCGGTGCACGATCAGGCCTGGAACGGGACGCTGAACATCGAGCACATCGGCGGACCAGCCGTCACCGGTGATCCGTCCCGCATCGGCGTCCTGACCGCCGGACTCGGCGTAGAAGGGAGTTTCGGCCAGCACCAGTTCGACGATCTGCCCGTCGGCGGCGGAGGTGACCACCTGGCCGCCGGAGACGATGCCGACGACCTTGGTCTCGTGTTCGAGTTCCCGGTATCCAACGAAGGGGGTTTCGCGACCCTCGCGGAGTTCCTTGTAGGCCTCGAGGCTGGCGCCCACGCCTTTCTTGGCCTTCGCGTCGGCACGGGCCCGTTCCTTCTGCTGGCGCATCAGTTCGGTGAAACGGGCACGATCCACCCCGAGTCCCGCCTCGGCGGCCATCTCGAGGGTCAGGTCGATCGGGAAACCGTAGGTGTCGTGCAACTGGAACGCCTCGTCGCCGGGCAGTTCCTTCGCCCCGGTCTGCTTGGCGCGTCCCACCGCGAGATCGAAGATCTGCGTTCCGGCGGACAGGGTGCGCCGGAACGAGACCTCCTCGTGTTCGCTGACCTCGGAGATCCTCGCCCAGGAGTCGTTTATCTCCGGGTAGGAGACGCTCATCACGTCCCGGCTGACGGGCAGCAGCTCACCGAGCACCGGGGCGTCGACGCCCAGCAGCCGCATGGCGCGAATGGAGCGGCGGAGTAGGCGCCGCAGGACATAGCCGCGGGCCTCGTTGCCGGGGGTGACGCCGTCGGTCATCAGCATCAGCGAGGAACGTATGTGGTCGGCCACCACCCGGAACCGCACGTCGTCATCCGGGTCGGCCCCGTAGGTGCGTCCCGAGAGCTCCGCCACCTTCGCGATGACCGGGTAGACCTCGTCCGTCTCGTACATGTTCGCCACGCCCTGGCGCAGGTAGGCGATGCGTTCCAGGCCGCTGCCGGTGTCGATGTTCTGCGTGGCCAAGGGCTTGACCACGTCGAATTTGTCCTTGGCGGTAACGTTGGTGATCTCCTCCTGCTGAAAGACCAGGTTCCAGATCTCCAGGAAACGGTCCTCGTCGGCCTCCGGCCCGCCGTCGGGACCGAACTCGGGTCCGCGGTCTATGTAGATCTCGGAGCAGGGGCCACCCGGGCCGGGCACCCCCATGTGCCAGTAGTTGTCCTTGAAGCCACGCTCCTGGATGCGGCAGCGCGGGACCCCGGCCTTCCGCCACAGAGATACGGTCTCCTCGTCGCCGTGCAGTGCGGTCACCCACACCTGGTCGGGCCGAAACCCGAGACCGCCGTTGGGGATCTCGGTGGTGATCAGCTCCCAGGCGTAGTTGATGGCGCCTTCCTTGAAGTAGTCGCCGAACGCGAAGTTCCCCATCATCTGGAAGAACGTGCCGTGCCGGGTGGTCCTGCCCACGTCGTCTATGTCCAGGGTGCGCACACACTTCTGAACAGAAACCGCGCGGCGGTAGGGGGTGGGTTCTTCCCCCATGAAATAGGGTTTGAAGGGCACCATCCCGGCGTTGACGAACAACAGGGTGGGGTCGTTGTAGAGAAGCGACGCGCTCGGCACGACGGTGTGGTCGTGGCGCGCGAAGAAGTCGATGAACCGGCTCCGGATCTCGGAGGTTTTCATTGGCGGGTTTTCCTTGGATTCGATGTTTCTCAGGCCTTCCGGGGCATGTCGAGTTCTTCGCGAAGCTCGGCTTCCTTCTCCCGCATCGCGGCGGTGAAGGTGGCGCGGAACTCGCTGAACTTGTTCACGGCCTGCTGCCCGGAGGCCTCCACGCGTTCGGCCACCCCCTTCGGGGTGAGCTGGTAAAGCCATTTGCGGCCCCGAAGCACCAGCGCAACGGCCACGGCGGCGCCGACCAGGATCCAGAACAGACGCCTCACTTCTTGCGTCCCTTCAAAGCGGTCCGCAGACCATGGACGATCGCTGCGCCGCGAACCAGGGGGCCGCCCAGGGTGGCCGCGAACAACTGCGACAAATTGGCGGCGTGCTCGCTGACCACGGTGGCGTGCCCGGAGACACGGGCCACGTCATCAGTGACCAGGGACAGCTTCTCCAGTTCGGCATTGGTGTTCTCGACGGTGCTCTTCAGTTCCACCAGGACGGGAACTGAATTGTGTCCAAGGTCACGCACCGCGATGCGGACCTCGTCGAGAGCCCGGCCGGCCTTGATCAGGGGGACGGCCGCCAAGGCCACGAGGACGCAGAGAGCAATGGCTGCGAGCAGACCTGCCAGCTCACCGACGGACATTTGAGGTCGCCTCCTTGAATCGAAGTATCGCCGTAACTCTAGCCGACCCGTGTCCTCAGCGGCCCAGCAACTTCCGAACCGCCGCCATGCGCTCGGAGATGGCCGCCTCCGACCCGTGGCCGGTCGGCTGGTAGTAGCTGATCCCCGCGAGGTCGTCGGGAAGGTACTGCTGGGCAGCCACCCCGGAGGGCAGGTCGTGGGGATAAACGTACCCCTCGCCGTGCCCGAGGGCCTTGGCACCGGCGTAGTGGGCATCCCTGAGGTGCGCCGGAACCGCCCCTCCCCTGCCTGCGCGCACATCGGCAACGGCTTTCTCCAGAGCCATGTAGGCGGCGTTGGACTTCGGGGCGGTGGCCGCGGCCACGGTGGCGTGGGCGAGGGTGATGCGGGCCTCCGGCATCCCCAGCAGCTGCACCGCCTGGGCCGCCGCAACGCAGGTGCCGAGCACCCCGGAGGCGGCCATGCCGATGTCCTCGCTGGCCGAGATCATCAGGCGGCGCGCGATGAATCGCGGATCCTCCCCCGCCTCCAGCATCCGCGCCAGGTAGTGCAGGGCCGCATCCACGTCGGAGCCCCGCACGGATTTGATGAAGGCGGAGATCACGTCGTAGTGCTGGTCGCCGTCCCGGTCGTAGCGCACGGCGGCCCGGTCCACCGCGTGGGCGAGCACCTCGGAGGTGATCTCCCCCAGCCCGAGCGCCTCAGCGGAGGCCGCCGCCTCCTCCAGGTAGGTCAGCGCGCGGCGAGCATCCCCGCCGGCCAGACGCACCAGATCGTCCCGGGCCGCATCGACCAGGGCGATGGTGCCCGCCAGGCCCCGTTCGTCGACCAGCGCACGGGAGACCAGGGCCGAGATGTCGGTGTCGGTCAGGGGTTTGAGCCGCAGCAGCAGCGAACGCGACAACAGCGGGGAGATCACGGAGAAGCTGGGGTTCTCCGTGGTTGCCGCGATCAGGGTGACGATCCGGTTCTCCACCGCGGGCAGCAGCGCGTCCTGCTGGGTCTTGGAGAAGCGGTGCACCTCGTCGATGAACAGCACGGTAGAGGTACCCCGTTCCAGCTCCCGCCTGGCCGCGTCGAGTTCGGCGCGCAGTTCCCTGACCCCCGCGGTCACCGCCGAGAGCTCAACGAACCGGGCCCCGGATGCGTTGGAGACGATGGATGCCAGGGTGGTCTTGCCGACTCCCGGTGGCCCCCACAGGAAAACGCTCATCGGCTGCCCCGCGACCAACCGGCGGAGCGGAGCGCCCGGGCCGAGCAGGTGCTGCTGCCCGACGAGCTCGTCCAGATTCGCAGGACGCATCCTGACGGCCAACGGCGCCCCTTCGCCGCGGGCGTTCCCCAAGGAACCGCCCGTCCTGGTGGGCACGGGGTCGGGGTTGCCGAACAGGTCAGGACTCACACGAATTACAGTAGCGGGGGATTCCGGGCTCCTGCCGTATCATTTGTTTGCTCTTGACGCCCCTGCATCAGCGGAGTTCGAATGCCACAACCACTCGGGGACCGGTTCAGCGCGCGCCGGAGGGTTGCTACCATCGTCACCCTCGGTCTGTTGACCGGACTCGGTCCGTTCACCATAGACCTGTACCTGCCCACCTTTCCAGCCCTCAAGACCGACCTGGGGATCACCGATTCCCAAGTCCAGGTGACCCTCTCGGCCACCACCCTGGGGTTCGCTCTCGGGCAGTTCGTGGTCGGGCCCCTGAGCGACCGGCTGGGGCGCCGGATCCCGTTGATCGTGGCGGCGAGCCTGCACGTGACCTCGTCCGTGCTCGTCGCGGTGGCACCCAACGTCACCTTCCTGACCACCATGCGTGTCCTCCAGGGGATCGGGGCGGCGGGCGGGGCCGTGGTGTCGATGGCAATGGCCCGGGACCTGTTCTCGGGGCGGCGGCTGGTGGTGATGCTCTCCAGGCTGGCGCTCATCAACGGCCTGGCCCCCATCATCGCTCCTCTGGTGGGTTCTTGGATGGTCACGGTCATGAACTGGCGCGGGGTTTTCTGGGCACTGGCCAGCTACGGCGCCGTTCTGTTGGTGCTGATCCTGTTCCTGATCGTGGAGACCCGCCCGCCCGGTGAGCGTACCGCGGGTGGGCTTGCGCCGCTCCGGGCCGCCTACCGCCGGGTACTGGGCGACAGGGTGTTCGTCGGCATCTGGCTGACCGCCTCCTGCTGCTTTGCCGGTTTGTTCTCCTACATCTCGACCTCGTCGCTGCTGCTGCAGGAAGCCTTCGGGCTGCGCGAAACCGAGTTCGGCGTCGTGTTCGCCATCTGTTCCATAGGCGTCTTCGCCGGGGTTCAACTGGGAAGCCGCCTGTCCGCGCATCTCGGCCCGCAGAAGGTGCTCATCGTCGGTACCGCGGGAATGATCGCAGCGGCCTCGGCGTTGTTGGGACTCGACGCGATGCGCGGCGGCCACATTCCCTTGATACCGGCGATGTTTGCCTACACCCTGGCCTTCGGGGCGTGCAATCCCGCAGCCCAAGTGCTGGCATTGCAGAATCATCGCGCGGACTCGGGGGTGGCCGCATCCTTGATGGGGGCCCTCAACATGACCCTCGCCGCCGTGGTGGGGCCCGTCATCGGTCAGTTCGAACTGACCTCGGCCGCGCCGATGGCGATCGCGATGCTCTGCTGCGCCACCGCCGCTGCACTGTGCCTGTGGCTGATCGCCCGGCCGCGACGGATCGAGTTCACGCTGTGAGGCGAGGATTCCCCCCGGTTCTGCTGGTGTTGACGGCAACCACCTCGGTGCAGATCGGTTCCTCCCTGGCCAAGGGACTGTTCGCCGTGGCCCCACCGCAGGTGGCGGCCTGGTTGCGTATCCTGTTCGCCGCCGTGTTCCTGGGCATCGTGTTCCGCCCCACCCTGCGCGACCGCAGCCGGGAGCAGTGGCTCTCGGCCGCGGGATACGGGGTGGCGCTCACGGGCATGAGCGCGATCTTCTACCTGTCGATCCAGCGCATCCCCGTCGGCATGGCGGTGACCTTCGAGTTCCTGGGCCCGTTGACCGTCGCCGCGTTCGGTTCCAAACGCAGGCGCGACCTGATCTGGGTGGCTTTCGCCGCCCTGGGGGTGATCCTCCTCGGGATCAGCCCGGCCCCGCTGGAGCCCGTGGGCGTGCTCCTGGCGCTGCTGGCCGGGGCCTGCTGGGGCGTCTATATCCTGCTCACCCCCACCCTCGGGGCCCGTTGGGAGGGTTTCTCCGGTTTGACCGTGGGATTCTGGATCGGGGCCATCCTGCTGCTTCCCGTAACCCTGGCCACGGCCATCTCGGGCGAGTACTCCTGGGCCCTGGACCCGGGCGTCTGGGGAATGGGCCTGGCTCTCGGTCTGCTCAGTTCCGCCGTTCCGTTCCCCCTGGAGATGCGGGCCCTGCAACGCATGTCCCGGGCCACCTTCGGAGTCCTGACGAGCCTTGAACCAGCGGCCGCCGCGCTCGTCGCCTTCCTGCTGCTGGGCGAACAGCTCGGAGTTTTGGAACTGACTGCCATGGCGCTGGTGATCCTCGCGAGCGTCGGATCCATCCGAAGCTCCGCGAAAGACAAAAGCCCCGGTAGCAGCTGAACGAGCCCGGGGAACCTTCCTGAAGAACGGCGCCGGGCCCACCCGGGTTGTTGTTCTCGGAACTCCCGTGGAAAACATGCTCTTCCCGGATGAGGACGGCAGGTCATCGGCGAGAGTCAGAAGCACGTGAGCCCGTGAAGCCGATACGGGTCGTCTTCGGGGAGTGACGCAGGAGCGACGTGGACGGCTGATGTCTCAAGATTTCGACGTGGTGGGCAAGGCGAATCCACCCAGCCCACCGGAACCATCATCAGCCGACGCGCCCAATTCCTCAGCAGCTGGCGCCGCAGCAGATTGGGCAGGTTTCGCCTTCCGGGGACGGCCGCATGGACGAAGCACCGAGATACTTGGTACATCTGTTGGAATCGTGAGATCAGTACTCGACCGCGATGCCGGGGCGGCCCGGTCGACACCCGTCAGGTTGGTGGGCGCCAGCGGCCACACCTCACGATTCCGCTTTTTCCTTCCGCGGTCTGGCATCGACCCCGGCCTCCCTGCGCTGCTGGGCGGTGATCGGGGCCGGAGCAGCGGTCAACGGATCGTATCCGCCGCCCGACTTAGGGAAGGCAATGACCTCGCGAATCGATTCCGCGCCGCCGAGCAGGGCGACGATCCGGTCCCATCCGAAGGCGATGCCGCCGTGCGGCGGGGCGCCGAAGGCGAATGCGTCCAGCAGGAAACCGAACTTCTCCTGCGCCTGTTCCTGCGTGATGCCCATCACCTTGAACACCCGCTCCTGCACATCGCGGCGGTGGATACGAATGGAACCGCCGCCGATCTCGTTGCCGTTGCAGACCAGGTCGTAGGCGTAGGCGGTGGCCTCACCCGGGTGTTCGTCGAAGGTGTCGAGCCATTCGGGTCTGGGAGAGGTGAAGGCGTGGTGCACGGCGGTCCAGGCCCCCTCGCCGACGGCGACGTCACCCTCCGCCTTGGCCTCGGATGCGGGTTTGAACAGGGGCGCGTCAACCACCCACAGAAAACTCCAGGAGTTTTCTCCGATCAGCCCGCAGCGACGGGCGATTTCGTCGCGGGCCGCCCCCAGGAGGTTCTGAGAGGCGGTGCGTTCCCCGGCTGCGAAGAAGATGCAGTCGCCGGGTTTCGCCCCGGTGCGTTCCGGCAGCGCGGCCAGTTCCGCATCGGAGAGGTTCTTGGCGACCGGGCCGCCCAGTTCCCCGGCCTCGGAGACGGTGACGTAGGCCAGGCCCTTCGCGCCGCGCTGCTTCGCCCATTCCTGCCAGGCGTCGAACTGGCGTCGCGGTTGCGACGCGCCGCCGGGCATGACCACCGCACCCACATACGGAGCCTGGAACACGCGGAACCGGGTCTCGGAGAAGACATCGGTCAGTTCCGTCAGTTCCAGGTCGAAACGCAGGTCCGGTTTGTCCGAGCCGTAACGGTTCATGGCGTCGGCGAAACTCAGGCGCGGGAAGGGGGTTTGCAGTTCGATCCCCTTGATGGCCCAGATCTCCTTGACAATGGCCTCCCCCAGTTCAATCACGTCCTCCTGGTCGACGAAACTCATCTCGATGTCGAGCTGGGTGAACTCCGGTTGCCGGTCGGCTCGGAAGTCCTCGTCGCGATAGCAGCGGGCGATCTGGTAGTAGCGCTCCATTCCCGCCACCATCAGGAGCTGTTTGAACAGCTGCGGGCTCTGTGGCAGCGCATACCAGGAGCCGGGATTGAGCCGGGCCGGCACCAGGAAGTCGCGAGCCCCTTCCGGGGTGGAGCGGGTCAGGGTGGGGGTCTCGATCTCGACGAAGTCGCGTTCCCCCAGCACCTTCCGGGCCGCCTGGTTAACCTTGGAACGCAGCCGGAGCGCGGCGGCGGGCGCTGGCCGCCGCAGGTCAAGGTAGCGGTGTTTCAGGCGTGCCTCCTCGCCGACCGTGACGCGTTCGTCGATCTGGAAGGGCAGCGGCGCCGACGGGTTGAGCACCTCCAGCTCGGAGATCGCGACCTCGATCTCCCCCGTCGGCAGGTCCGGGTTTGCGTTGCCCTCGGGACGGATCTCCACCACGCCAGTGACCTTGATGCAGAACTCGTTGCGCAGGTCGTGCGCGCCGGAGGAGGCCAGCACTTCGTCCCGGACCACCACCTGGGCGATGCCGGAGGCGTCCCTCAGGTCGATGAACGCGACACCACCGTGATCACGCCGCTTCGCCACCCAGCCGGCGAGCACCACCTCTTGACCCACGTTCGCGGCCTTCAGCTCACCCGCGTGGTGTGTGCGCAACATGCAGTTTCCTCTCTAGTTCCGGCTGCATGGACGGTGCAGCCCGCCAGCGACGAATCCTACCCGGGAAGGTTCGCCCCGTCGTGTTCCCTTCCCGGGTTGTCAGCCCCGGATGACCCGCGGGGTGGCGTCCTCGATCGGTGGCAGCCAGGCATCCGGGTCGGCGGGCAGCTGCTCCCCCGACCGGATGTCCTTGACCGAGTCGTCGAGGTTCGCGCCGAACCAGACGAACGGGATTCCCCTGCGTTCGGCGAACCGGATCTGGCGCCCGAACTTGTCGGCCTTGGGGGCGACCTCACACGCGATGCCGCGTTCCCGCAGCCTGCGCGCCACGGATATCGCCCGGTCCCGGGTCTCCTCCGAGTCAACGGCCACCAGCACCGCCGACGGCACACCGCGGGTGGCGGTCAGGATACCCTTGCCGATCAGCGGTGCGAGTATCCGGGTGATGCCGAAGGAGTACCCGACTCCGGGGAAGGTCGTTCTCCCGTCGCTCGCCAGGGAGTCGTAGCGGCCGCCCGAGGCCACGGATCCGAGCTTCTCCGAACCCAGCAGCAGGGTTTCGTAGACGGTGCCCGTGTAGTAGTCGAGACCCCGCGCGATCCTTAGGTCCGCCACCACCCGGCCCGGTTCGGTTCCACGTGCGATCCGGATGAGCGAGGCGAGATCCGCCAGGCCCTCCTCCAGCAGCTCGTGGGTGACGCCCAGGGCCCGCACCTTGTCGACGAAGGACTCATCCTCGGAACTGATCCCCGCCAGGGCGACGCAGGCGCGGGCCTGGGTTTCGCTCAGCCCCACCTGCTCGGTCAGCAGCTCGACCACCACATCCGGCCCCACCTTGTCGTACTTGTCGACGCGTTGGAGCACGGCTGCGGTGCTCTCGATCCCGAGGCCCCGGTAGAACCCCTCCGAGAGTTTCCGGTTGTTGACCCGGATGCTCACCGGCGGCAGGCCCAGGTCGCGGTGCAGCCTCCCGAAAACGTCGAGGGCCACCAAGGGGATCTCGGCGTCGTGGTGGTCGGCCAGCCGGTCACGTCCGACGATGTCGATGTCGGCCTGGGTGAACTCCCGGTAGCGCCCCTCCTGCGGGCGTTCACCGCGCCAGACCTTCTGCACCTGGTAGCGGCGGAAGGGGAAGTTCAGGTGCCCGGAGTGTTCCAGCACGTAGCGGGCAAAGGGCACCGTCAGGTCGAAATGGAGGCCGAGTTCGTCCGCGTCCCCCTCCTGTGCGTGCAGGCGCCTGACAACATAAATCTCCTTGTCGATCTCCCCCTTGCGAGCCAGCTGGTCGAGGGGCTCGACGGCCCTGGTCTCGATGGGTGCGAAACCGTGGAGTTCGAAGGTTGAGGTGATGGCGGCGAGCACCTGGTTCTCCACCAGGCGTCCGGTGGGAAGGAATTCGGGGAAACCGGAGATCGGTTTTGGGCGTGCCATGGCTCAGTCCTTCAGGAAATCGGCTTGCAGGTAGGGGTTTTGGAGTTTCTCTGCCCCGACGGTGGTGGGTTCCCCGTGGCCGGGCAGCAGCACGGTCTCGTCAGGGAAGGCCTCGATGATTCCCCGCAGGGTGGATCGCATCTGCTCCAGGTTCCCGCCGGGCAGGTCGGTTCGCCCGATGGTGCCCCGGAAGATCACGTCCCCGGTCAGCAGCACCTTCCCGGTTTCGTCCCCGACCTCCAGGAGCGTGGATCCGCGGGTGTGTCCCGGGGCGGCGTGGGGCCTGACCTCGAGTCCGCAGGAGGCCCGGAAGGTCTCGTGATCCCGGAGGTCACCGGGGGGATCCAGTTCGTCCTCGCCGATGAGCTGCCGGATCAGCGGCACCAGCCGGGATCCCAGCCCCGCGGAGGGACGGGTGAGCATCTCCTGGTCGGCTTTCGCGCACCGGACGGGAACGTCCCACACGGCCGCCAGGGTGGCGGCGTCACCGGCGTGGTCGAGGTGTCCGTGCGTACACAGGATGGCCTCCGGATGCCAGCCGAGACGGTCCAGGGCTGCGGAGACCAATTCGGATCCCCTCACACCCGGATCGACCACGAGGCACCCGTTGTCGGACGGGTCGGCGGCGATGAGATAGCAGTTGGCGGTCCATGGGGAAACTGGGATGGTCTCGATACGCACCCGCCCACTGTATGGCAGCGATCCCGGGCTTGCACGAAAGAGGTTCCGCGGAACCCCGCACCCGTCTGTCCCCTGACGGGTTTGCCCGCTAGATTGTGTTCATGAGCCAACAGCAAGCGCCCGCGGACTTCGGTCGCGTCGATCCCGACGGTACCGTGTACGTCCGTGTCGGTGACACAGAGAGAAGTGTCGGACAGATCCCCGACTCCACCCCCGAGGAAGCCCTGGCGTTCTACACCCGGCGCTACGAGAACCTGGCCGCCGAGGTGACGTTGCTCGTGTCCCGCGTGGAGACCCAGACCATGTCCCCCGAGGAGGCGCGCAAGGCCATCGGCACCGCACGCACGAACGTCACGGAGGCCAATGCCGTCGGCGATCTCGCTGCCCTCACGGCCCGGCTGGATGCTCTCGAGGAACTGCTCCCGGCCCAGATCGAGGCACGCAAGGCCGCCCGCGCGGAGCAGAACGCGAACACCATAGCCGCCAAGCACGCGATGGTGAACGAGGCCGAGGCCTTGGCGAGCGGAAACGACTGGCGCCGCGGCGTCGATCGGTTCCGGGAACTCCTCGAGGAGTGGAAGGCCCTTCCCCGCGTGGACCGCACCACGGACAACGAACTCTGGCACCGTTTCAGTTCGGCCCGCACCCAGTACACGCGCCGCCGCAAGGCCCATTTCTCCGAACTGAACGCCCGCCGCGACGAGGCGAAGCGCCTGAAGGAACAGATCATCGCGGAGGCCACCCCCTTGGCCGAATCCACCGATTGGGGCCCCACCGCGGGTGCTTTCCGTGACCTGATGGCCCGTTGGCGGGCCGCCGGATCCGCCCGGAGAGCCGATGACGAATCGTTGTGGGCCAGATTCCACGCCCTGCAGGACCAGTTCTTCAAAGCCCGTTCCGCGGCCCAGCACGCCGTGGACGGCGAACAGGCCGAGAACCTCGCGGCGAAAACCGCCCTCCTGGAACAGGCGGAACGCGACCTCGCAGACGTGACCGACGTCGACGCCGCCAAAACCACCCTCCGTGGATTCCTCTCCAAGTTCTCCGAAATCGGGCACGTGCCCAGGGCGGCCATGCGGGATCTCGACTCGCGGGTCAGGAAGCTCTCCGACCGGGTCGGCGAGTTGGAGGCCGAACGTTGGCGCCGCACCGACCCGGAAGCCCGCAAACGCGCCGAGGACACCGTCGCCCTGTTCCAGTCGCAGGTGGACAAGCTCACCAAGGACCTCGACGCGGCGGAGGCCGCAGGCGATGCCCGCAAGGCGAAGGACGTGCGCAAATCGCTGGAAACCTACACCTCCTGGCTGGACCAGGCCAGGCAAACCCTCCAGGACTTCCAGGACATGTGAGCCGACACGGCCCGGTTCCTCTGCCCCGGGTATGGGGCGAGAGGAACCGGTGTTCGTGTGTCACCATTCGCCCCTGGCTACATGCTCGAGGTCGATCCGGGAGACGAATTCCCCTGGAAATCGACCGATGCGTTAACGGACCTGATCGGCTCGTGCGAGTTCAAAACCCGGGGTGATCAGGGCGGTTCCCCGCGCCGGAGTCGCTGACGCCCGGGATCAGGAATTCGTGCGGAAGGCGTCGTAAACCCCGGGAACCCGGCGCACCTGCTTCAGGACGTGATTCAGGTGCTTGGGATCCGGGGATTCGAAGGTGAGTCTCCCGGAGAACTTCTTGTTGCGGCCCGAGGTCAGCGTGGCCTCGAGAATGTCGACGTGCAGATCCGAGATCACCCTGCTGACGTCGGCGAGCAACCCCGACCGATCGATGCCCTCCACCTGGATCGTGACGGGGAACTGCCCACCCTCCGCCTTGTCCCAGGTGACCTTCACCAATCGTTCGGGAGTTCCCTGCAGGGCGGGAACGTTCGTGCAGTCGACGCGGTGCACCGAAACCCCGTCGGTGCGGGTGACGAAACCCGTGATTTCGTCGCCCGGAATGGGGTGGCAGCAGCGCGCCAGTTTCACGGCCATGGTCGGGTCGCCGTCCACCAGCACGCGGGGTTCCGTGGCCGCCCGGGGACACCGCCGGGAGTTCCGCACCCCCTCGTCCTCGGTGATGGTGTCGACGGCCTCGTCCTCGCCTCCGACGAGTTCTATCAGATGGGTGACCACGGACCGGGCGCCGATCTGCCCCTCCCCTATCGCCTTGTAAAGGCTGGGCACATCCGCGTGGCGCAGTTCGTTGGCGACGGCGGTGAGGTTCTCCAGGGTGAGGAGACGCTGCATCGGCAGCCCGGTGCGCCGGAGCTGCCGGGCCAGCATCTCCTTGCCGTCCTCGATCGCCTCGTCGCGCCGCTCCCGGGAGAAGTACTGCTTGATCTTCTGACGGGCCCTGCTGGTGGCGACGAATCCGAGCCAGTCACGGCTCGGACCGGCGTTGGGGGATTTCGAGGTGAGGATCTCCACCTTGTCGCCCTGGACGAGTTTCGTCGACAACGCCACCAGGCGGCCGTTCACCCGGGCACCGATACAGCGGTACCCGACCTCCGTGTGCACGGAGAAGGCGAAGTCGACCGGGGTCGCTCCGACAGGGAGGGCGTTCACCTCACCTTTCGGGGTGAACACGTAGATCTCGTCGGAGTTGATCTCGAACAGTACCGAGTCGAGGAACTCCGTGGGGTCTTCGGTTTCCTTGCTCATCACACCGAGCTGGTGCATGGCACGCAGCCCGGCTTCCTCGGGAGTGACCCCGTTGCGCAGGTTTTCCTTGTACTTCCAGTGCGCCGCGACGCCGTACTCGGCCCGACGGTGCATTTCGTGGGTGCGGATCTGCAGCTCGACGGGTTCGCCCCGATCCCCGAGCACGGTGGTGTGCAGGGACTGGTACATGTTGAACTTCGGGTTCGCGATGTAGTCCTTGAACCGGCCCGGGATCGGCTTCCACTTGGAGTGCGCCACCCCGAGCACGCCGTAACAGTCCCGTACGTTGTCCACCAGCACCCGCAACCCGATGAGGTCGTAGATGTCTGCGAAGTCACGTCCCCGGACCATCATCTTCTGGTAGATCGAGTAGAAGTGCTTGGGGCGGCCGTAGATGGTCGCTTTGATCTTGTTGTCCGCCATCAGCTGCTTGAACTGCGCGATCAGGTCCCGCAGGTAGCGTTCCCGTCCCGGTGCCTGCTGCGCCACCAGATCCGCGATCTCCGAGTAGACCTTGGGTTCGATGGCCTGGAAGGACAGGTCCTCCAGTTCCCACTTCACGGTGTTCATGCCCAGCCGATGGGCCAGCGGGGCGAAGATGTTGAGGGTTTCCGTGGCGATCCTGACCTGTTTGTCGGGGCGGAGAAAACCGATGGTCCGCATGTTGTGAAGACGGTCCGCGAGTTTGATCACCAGGACCCGCACCTCCTCGGAGGTGGCCATGATCATCTTCCGGATGGTTTCCGCCTTCGCGGTTTCCCCGTAGGTCACCTTGTCCAGTTTCGTGACCCCGTCGACCATCCGGGCCACCTCGTCGGTGAACTCCTCACGCAGCTGCTCGAGGGTGTACTCGGTGTCCTCGACGGTGTCGTGCAGCAGAGCAGCGACCAGCACGGGTTCGGTCATGCCCAGCTCTGCGAGGATGGTGGCCACCGCCAGCGGGTGGGTGATGTAGGGATCACCGGACTTGCGTTTCTGCCCCCGGTGCAGCTGCTCCGCCGTGCGATAGGCGTGCTCGATCAGTGACAGGTTGGCCTTCGGGTGACTGGCCTTGATGATCTTGAACAAGGGATCGAGTACGGCTGAACGGGGCCTGACCGCCCCGAGCCGGGCCAATCGATGCCGCATTCGCAGTCGCGGCTGCTCCGGTCCGCTGGTCAGGCGTTGCAATGCTCCTTGTTGCGTCACCTGCTCAGCCATGGTGAAAGTTTAGTGCGATTGGAACCGATATCTGACTCAGTCGTCGGTGTCTCGCAAGTCGGGTCGTTCCGCACGGCGCACGACGATCAGTTGATCACCGGTTTGGACCTTGGATGCCGTGGAGTCGTAGAACCGCCGCAGCGTGCCGTTGCGGATGATCCCGATCACCTGCTCCCCCTTGACGTCGTTCGGAGACTGCCCCACCTCGCTGGGTCTCGCCTGCCTCTGCTGGACCTCGAGACCCGTACCCGCGGTCAGCAGGTCCTGGATGATGGCACCGAGCTCCGGACCGACCGCCGACAGGCCCAGCAGGCGCCCCACCGTGTCCGACGAGGTCACCACGGAGGTGGCCCCGGACTGGCGGACCAAGGCGACATTGTCCTTCTCGCGGACGCTGACGACGATGCTCGCCCCGGGGTTGAGCTGCCTGGCGGTGAGTGTGGTGAGGATGGCGGCGTCGTCGCGGGACAGACAGATGATGATCTTCCGGGCCTTGGACACCTCGGCCCGCCGCAACAGGTCACGGCGTGTCCCGTCCCCCAGGAAGGCGGCCAGCCCGTCGAGGTTGGCCTCGCTCACCGCGACGTCGCTGCTGTCGATGACCACGATCCGGTCATCCGGTTCCCCGTGGCGACGAAGGGTGTTGATTGCGCTGCGGCCCTTCGTGCCGTAGCCGATCACGACGACGTGATTGCGCATTTTCTGCCTCCACTGCAGGTCACGGATGGCGCGGCTGCCCTCGTCCGCCAGCACGGCAATGGTGGTGCCGACCAGCAACACCAGGAAACCGACGCGCATCGGGGTGATGAGGATCGCGTTCAGAAGCCGGGCGTGCGGAGCGAGGGGGGTGATGTCGCCGTAGCCCGTGGTGGTCATGGTGACCGTCGAGTAGTACAGGGCGTCGATGAAACTGACCCCGTCATCGCGGATGTTGTCGACGTAGGAGTCGCGGTCCAACCAAACGACGAGGGTGCTGATCATCAACAGCACGAGCGCCAGCAACCCGCGTTTCCCGAGTTCACGCAGCGGCCGCACCTGTGGGCGGGGCATGCTCACCATCGAGGTGGCATACCCCTTGGGGACCCGCTTCCTCAGTCTGCCCACGGCCCTAACTCGTCAGAACCGCCGAACAACTGCTGATCCCTTGGTCAGCGAGCCTTTCCCTGCCGCCGAGGGCTGTGAGCTCTAGGAGCACGCTCACGTGCACAAGTTCCGCGCCGAGCCGTTTCAACAACGCTGCCGTGGCTGCCACGGTGCCGCCGGTGGCGAGCACGTCGTCCACGACGAGCACACGTGCCCCCGTGACGAGGGCATCCGCGTGCATGGTGAGGGTCGCGGTGCCGTATTCGAGGTCGAAGGATTCACTCAGCACGGGACGCGGCAACTTCCCTGGTTTCCGGACCGGCACGAAACCGGCCCCGAGGGCCAGGGCGACGGGGGCGGCGAAGATGAATCCCCGGGCTTCCATCCCGACCACCACGTCAATGGCCTCGGGGGCCGACGCCACGATGGCGTCAACCGCCTGCCGGAAACCCTCGGGAGAGGCAAGAAGCGGGGTGATGTCCTTGAAAACCACCCCGGGTTTGGGCCAGTCCGGAACATCCGCAATCAGGGAGGAAACCAGGTTCATCGCCTCTGACGCTTCCTCTGCTCGCGCGACAAGTTGCTGCGCTGCTTGCGCATCCCCGAGGAGACAACGGCCTCGGAACCCGAGGCGTCCTCCTCATCGTCGCCCGTGTTCTCCCCGGACGGCTTGCGCTCGGCCTTGGCGGCCGCGCGTTCGGCCTTGCGGGCCAACGATGCGCGATGGGCCACCTGGGCGGGTTCCTTTTCCTTCATCTGCACCAGCAGCGGAGTGGCGATGAAGATGGAGGAATAGGCGCCGGCGATCATGCCGATGAACAGCGCCAGGCCGAGATCGGCGAGGGGGCCACTGTGGAGCATGGCGCCGCCGATCAGCAGAGCCGTGACCGGCAGGATCCCGATCAGGGTCGTGTTCAGGGACCGGATCAGCACCTGGTTGATGGCCAGGTTGGCGGCCTCCCCGTAGGTCTTCCTGCTCTCCTTCAGGTTCCTCGTGTTCTCCGACACCCGGTCGAAGACCACCACGGTGTCGTAAAGCGAGTAGCCGAGAATGGTCAAAACGCCGATGACGGTCGCGGGTGTGACGGTGAAACCACTCAGCGCGTAGATGCCGATGGTGACCACCAGGTCGTGCGCCAGGGCTATGACGGCGGCCAAGGACATCTTCCAGTTGCGGAACCAGAAACCGATCAGCACCATCACGAGCGCTATGAACACCCCTAGGGCTATCAGGGCCTGCCGGGAGATCTGTTCACCCCACGAGGCGCCGATCGCCGTGTAGGTGACGTCATCGGGTTTCACGTCTGCCAGTTTGGCGATGGCGGCGCGAACGGAGACGGTTTCCTCGGGGTCGAGGGAGCGCGTCTGGATCCGCACGGCGCTCTCCCCGAGGGAGAAGACCTGGGCCCCCAGGTCCTTGACCTCGAAATCGGCCACCTTGGCGCGCACCTCGTCGACGGTGGTCTCGGTGACCGGCATCGCCACCTGGAAGTCGGTTCCGCCCCGGAAGTCGATGCCAAGCGCCAGACCTTTGAACCCCACGGCCAGGAAACAGGCGGCGAGCACCACGGCCGAGAACGCGTACCAGAATTTCTTGTGGCCGACGAAGTCGTAGGAGATCTGGCCCGTGTAGAAACGGTGGGCGAGCCCGTGTTTGGTGGACATCAGGCCTCCTTGGCGCGGTGGGTGCGGCGGCTGCGGCGGCCCAGCAGGGAGTCCCGGCTGACTCCCATGTGGCTGGCGTCGAGCCCGGAGAACCGGTGCCCCTCACCGAAGAACTTGGTGCGACCCAGCAGCTGCACGAGGGGTTTGGTGAAGAAGAAACAGACCGCCAGGTCGAGCAGGGTGGTCAGGCCGAGGGAGAAGGCGAAACCCTTCACGCCGCCGACCGCGAGGATGAACAAGACGATGGCGGAAAGAATCGAGACCATGTCCGCAACCAGGATCGTGGGTCTGGCCTTGACCCAGCCCGTGGTGAGGGCGGATCTGAGACTCCGCCCGTCGCGTATCTCGTCACGGATGCGTTCGAAGTAGATTACGAAGGAGTCTGCCGTCACGCCGATCGCCACGATCGCCCCGGCGATGGCCGGGAGGTTCAGCGTGAAGCCCATCGCCTCGCCGAGGACCACCATGGACGCGTAGGTCGCGAGCGCGGCCACACCGAGGGATCCGATCACCACGAGCCCCAGCCCGCGGTAGTAGGCGAGGCAGTACAGGATCACGAGCGCGAGGCCGATACCGCCGGCGATCAGGCCGACGCGGAGCTGTTCGCCGCCGAGTGTGGGGGACACCGTCTCCACCTGGGAGGGCTCGAAATTGAGGGGCAGCGCACCGAATTTCAGGATGTTGGCGAGTTCGGCCGCGGACTCGGCGGTGAAACTGCCGGTGATCTGGGCCTGGCCGTTGGTGATTGCGGTCTGGACCCGCGGAGCGGACTGCACCACACCGTCGAGCACCACCGCGAACTGGTTGGCGGGCGCCTGTTTGGAGACCATGGCCGTGGTCATCTGGCTGAACGTGTTGGTGCCCGCCTCGTCGAACTCGAGGGTGACCACGTGGGAAACCTGCCCCTGCGGAACCCCGGAACTGGCCCTGACGACACGCTCACCGATGATGGCCGCGGGCCCGAGAAGGTACTTCATCTGGCCCGTCGGGTCGCAACCCATAGTGGCTCTGTCCAGACGGGCCTCGATCTTGTCTTTGCACTTGAAATTGTTGAACGCCTGGGTGTCCTGCTCCGTGGCTTCGTACTTCAGTACCTCTTCGACGCTCAGGAGGCTCCCGGTCTCGCCCGGTTCCGGGGTTGGGGTGGGCAGGCCCGGAAGGTCGGGATCGTTGTTCTGCTGCCCCACCTGGCCGGTGCGGAGCACAGGACGGAAGGTCAACTGGGCGGTGCTGCCGATCAACTTCACCATGTCGTCGCGCTGGACGTTGGGGGCGGAGACGACGATGTGCCTGTCACCCGAGGTGGTCACCGAGGCCTCGCCGATTCCCAGCCCGTCGACACGTTTCTGGATGATGTTCCTGGCCAGTTCGAGCGAGTCCTTCTCGACCGTCGAGTTCGTCGCGGTCAGAGTGATGGTCATGCCGCCCTGCAGGTCGAGGCCGAGTTTCGGGGACCAGGTGCCGGCGGATGCCATGATCCCGAACATCGCGCCGATGGCGAGCAGGAAGACGATCAGTGTCAAACCGGGTCGGGGTTTACGGGATGCCGTTGCCATACGGGCTCGATTCAGTTTTTCTCGGAAACGGGCTCTTCGGTCGCGGAGGTGTCCTCCGGCTCGGGGGCGTCAACACCGTCCACGCTCTCCTCGCTCTCCTCGCCCTCGGGGGTTTCCTCCGCCTCGTCGGTGAATTCGAACTCCTCCTCATCGTTCTTGGTGACGCGTGCAATGGCCTGTTTGAGAATGGTTACCTCGACACCGGGAGCCAGCTCCACAATCGCCTGCGTGTCGGCGATGTGGGAGATGGTGGCGAAAATACCGGAGTTGAGGATGACGCGGGCTCCGGGCAGCAGCGCGTCAATCTGGGACTGGTGCTCACGCATGCGCTTCTGCTGGGGCCGGATCATCAAGAAATATGCGGCGCCCACGAAGACGACGAGCATCAAAAGCAGATCGAGACCTGGCATCTGTTCATTCCTAACGAGGCGGTTGGCGGGTTTGCCGTGGGCCAGAATAGCTCACTCGAACAGCGAAGGCTCACCGACCGGAGGACGCAGACCGAGATGCCGCCAGCCGGCTGCGGTGGCGATCCTACCGCGCGGAGTGCGCATCATCAGGCCCTCACGGATCAGGAAGGGTTCCGCCACCTCGGAGACGGTCTCGGTTTCCTCCCCCACGCTGAGCGCCAGGGTGGACAGGCCGACGGGCCCCCCGTTGAACAGGGTGCACAGGTTGCGCAGCACCCCCCTGTCGAGCCGGTCCAGGCCGCGTTCGTCGACCTCGTAGAGCTCCAGGGCGGCCCGGGCGTGTTCGAGTTCCACCTCCCGGTGTCCCCCCACTTGGGCGTAGTCACGGACCCGGCGCAGCAGCCGGTTCGCGATCCGAGGGGTGCCACGCGAGCGGCCCGCGATCTCCTTGGCGGCCACCTCCTTCAGCCGCACCCCCAGTTTCACGGCCGACGCCGCGACGATGCCTGCCAGATCTGCGGCATCGTAGAACTCCAGCTGTGCGGTGAAACCGAACCGGTCCCGCAACGGCCCCGGCAGCAGGCCCGCCCGGGTGGTGGCCCCGACCAGGGTGAAGGCCGGCAGGTCTATCGGGATGGCGGTCGCTCCCGGCCCCTTGCCGACCACCACATCGACTCGGAAGTCCTCCATCGCCAGGTAGAGCATCTCCTCGGCGGGACGGGCGAGTCGGTGGATCTCGTCGAGGAACAGCACGTCGCCCTCGTCGAGGCCCGAGAGTATCGCTGCCAGGTCACCCGCGTGCTGGATCGCGGGACCCGACGAGATGCGCAGATTCACACCGAGTTCGGCCGCGATGATCATCGCCAAAGTAGTTTTCCCCAGCCCCGGCGGACCGGACAGGAGCACGTGATCCGGGCTGCTACCCCGATGCCTCGCCGCCTCGAGGACAAGACCGAGTTGATCACGAACCCGGGGCTGCCCCTCGAACTCATTCAAGCGCTTTGGACGCAGCGCCGCCTCGAAGTCCTTCTCCTCGGAGCGGCCGACAGGATCCACCTCAGAGAAATCCACGATCCCTCCTCAGCGTTTCGCCAGCGTTCCGAGGGCTGCCCGCATCAATTGGGCGACGCCGGCGCCCCCGGCGGCCAGATCCGCGACTGCGTCGCACGCGACCCCGGCCTCCTTGGCGGACCAGCCGAGCCCTTGGAGACCCTCCATGACCTGCTCCCGCCACAACTCGTTCGCCGCCCCTGCGCTCACGGCCTCCACCGGTTCCGCATCGCCCAGGGCCAGCAGCCCCGCCTTGTCCTTGAGTTCCAGCACCAGTTTCTGGGCGCTCTTGTTGCCGATCCCGGGCACCCGGCACAGAGCACGCAGGTCCTCCGCGAGGATGGCTCGTCTCAGATCACTCGGGGACAGCACGGAACAAATGGCCAGGGCGACTTTCGGGCCGACTCCTGAAGCGCTTTGCACCAACTCGAAGGCCTCGCGCTCGGCATCGCTGCCGAACCCGAACAGCGTCAACGATTCCTCACGCACGACGAGAGAGGTGTGGATGGTTCTCGTCTCCCCCGGACGCAGCGCAGCGGCGGTTGCGGGGGTGCAGTGTCCGCGGAAACCCACCCCCCCGACATCGATCACGAACCATGCGGCCCCTGCGGCCGTCACAGTGCCCGTCAGCTGGGAGATCATCGTTTTCCTCTCGCGGCTGCGACCAGCGCCGCATATCGATTGGTGTGGCCGCCCCGCCAGGCGTGACAGACGGCCAAGGCCAGGGCATCGGCCGCGTCCGCCGGTCTGGGGGGCACGTCGAGCCTCAGGATCGTGGTGACCATGGAGGTCACCTGGGGCTTGTCGGCCCGCCCCGAACCGGTGACGGCGGCCTTGACCTCGCTCGGGGTGTGGAACGTGACGGGAAGCCCGTGCCGGGCCGCGACCAGGGCGGCGACCCCGGCGGCCTGTGCCGTGTCGATCACGGATGTCGTGTTGTGCTGGGCGAACACGCGTTCGATGGCGACCACGTCCGGGGTGTGTTCGGTGAACCACCGTTCGAGTCCGGCCTCCACCTGGAGCAGCCGATGGGCCACGTCCAGGTCCGGGCTGGTGCGCACGACCCCGACCGCGACGAAGACGGGGGGCCGCCCCACGGCACCATCCACCACGCCGATACCGCAGCGGGTGAGGCCGGGATCTATCCCCAGAATGCGCTTTTTCTCGAACATCAGTTCGGATTATAGATGATCAATCCTCGGAATCGAGGGCCGCTGCCACCTCCGGCGTGAGGTTCAGGTTGGTGAAGACGTTCTGCACGTCGTCGGAGTCCTCCAGGGCGTCGATGATGCGGAAGATCTTCTGGGCGAGCTCCACGGTGTCGACATCCTGATCGAAGGATGCGACGAACTGCACCTCCGAGGAGTCGTAGTCGAACCCCACCGCCTCGATGGCCTTGCGGACCTCCACGGTGTCACCGGGATCGCAGACCGCCTCCCAGGCCTCGTCCTCGTCATTGACCTCCTCGAGACCCGCCTCCAGAGCGGCCTCGAGCAGGTCGTCCTCCGTGACCTCCCTGCTCTCCTGCTGCTTGGGAACCACGACGACCCCCTTGCGGGCGAACAGACGCTGCACCGAGCCGACATCGGCCATGGTGCCGCCGTTGCGGGTGACCGCGACACGCACGTCCGAGGCGGAGCGGTTCCGGTTGTCGGTCAGGCATTCGATCAGGATCGCGATCCCGGAGGGCCCGTAGGCCTCGTACATGATCGTCTCGTAGTCGGCGCCACCGGATATGGCGCCGGAGCCGCGTTTCACCGCGCGGTCGATGTTGTCGTTCGGAACGCTGGACTTCTTGGCCTTCTGGATGGCGTCGTAGAGCGTCGGGTTGCCGCCCGGATCCCCGCCACCCAGCCGAGCCGCCACTTCCACGTTCTTGATCAGCTTGGCGAACAGCTTGCCGCGTTTGGCGTCAATGACCGCCTTCTTGTGTTTGGTCGTCGCCCATTTGGAGTGTCCGCTCATGCATCCCGCCCTTCGGGTAGAGGTCATTTTGCTTGAGCGAGCTTATCTCAAGCAGCCGGAATGCTCTTTCCCAACAGGGTCACGCTGTCGCGTTCCTCGTATCCCAGCACCCGGTGCAGCCAATCCGCGACGGCGCGGTTGCGGGTGTCCACCCCGATGCCCGCGGCGGGGCAGCCCGAATCGGCCATCGAACGCAGCGACCGGGCCAGCAGGGCCTCGGCCACCCCTTGGTGCCGGTGTGCCCCGGCCACGCCCAGCCGGTCGCACCAGCCCTCCATCACGCCGTCCAGGCCCGCCGCGTCGTCGGTTCCCGACAGGCAGTACCCGACGACCTCATCGCCTTTGATCGCGACCCATGACCAGTCGGCGCGGAAGGTTTCCTCCCCCAGCGACTCCGCCCACGCGTCGTCGTCGATCTGGGCGCTGAAGCACGAGTTGTGCAGCTCCAGAACCTGGTGGCTGCGTTCCGGGGTGAAGTTCTCGAAGACCAGCCCGGGAATGTCGTGCGGCCTGGGCAGGTCGAACAGTTCCCTGTGCATGTCGAAGAAGTAACGCTCCGCCAGAAAGCCTCGTTGCACGAGCAGGTGCCGCAAACAGGTCTGGTCCGCCTCCACGTAGGAACCGAGCCAGATCGGTTCCCCGGGGTGTTGTTCGTCACGCCAGGCGAGTGCCCGTTCCTCCTGCCAGGCCAGCAGTGCACGCCCGATTCCCTGGTATCTGTGGGTCGGGTGAACCCCGCCGAGCAGGAAGAGTTTCGCGGGATGGCTTCCCGGCTCCGGGATGTTCCACCCGAAGGCCGACAGGTTCCCGTAGGAGTCCCAGCCGCCGATGGCATCCCCTGCCGTTATGCTCCGCGCTCCCCCGATCACCCGGTCGGTGGCTGGCAGCACGAGGTCGTCCAGGGCCTCCAGCTGGGCTCTGAGGGAGAGCATCTCATCCCAGTCGTCGGGGGTGAGGAGACGCCACTTGAGATGGTTCTCGATGTAGAACTCCACTGCTCCTCCCTCACCCATTGTTCTTCCAGATGCGCCGGCTCCGGTCGGGACGTGGCGCCGTTTGCTGCCAAAGCCTGCGCCAGCGGGGCATGGCCTCACCACTCGCCATGGGGGCGTGGCTCTGGATCGCCCACCATGAGAGCTCCCCGCTGTGGAACAGCGCCCCGACCGCGCCCTGCACCACGTCGGTGGTTTCCTTGATCGACTGGCCTCGGACATAGACGGGCGAACCGAAACGCACGGAAACCCGGGGCCTGCGCTGCAGGGTGAGTCTCAGCACCTCGTTCAGTTTGAAGGTCCCGACGATCGCCACCGGGATGATGGGAACGTTGTGCTCTGTCGCCAGTTCCGCGGGCAGTGCGGTGAACTCCCCCACCCCACCGTCGACCGGCGAGGGATCCGAGAAGACGACGATGCTGCGCCCTTTCAGCAGCGCGCGGTTGACCCCCCGGTTGGTCGTGTGCAACCTCGCGGGAAGCACGGCCTTCAGGACCTGCCAGTCGAGGACCCCCTGCTCGTTGACGGCGAAGATAACCGGCCCCTCCAGGCCCTGCAGCGAGTCGAGCCCCGCCACCTGGTATTCCAGGCGCCAGGTCAGGGGGTTGAGCAGGTCCGGGGTCTCGCTCAGGTCCGAGCGCGCCAGGCGGTCACGTCGCCGCCCCGTCGGTTCCGGGGCGCCGGCCGGGCGGCGGCGGGCCAGCCCGAATCCCGTCCGGGCGAACCCCAGCATGTCCGAGAACCAGGTGATCACCGTGGCTCCCCGAAGATCCGTCCGGGCCCGTGCAGGTAGGTGGCGTCCCCCCGGTCCCCGGTGATCTGCCGGGCCAGGTCGAGCGCGTCGTCCAAGGTGGTCGCGGCCCGCTGCCCAAGGATGCGGGCGGTTTCCCGGTCGGCCCCAACCCAGATGACGTCGGCCAGACGGGCGGTGTCACGGCGGATCCCGTACCAGGTGTGGAAGACGGCGAGCGGATGCCATGCGTTGTGGTCGCGGTAGAGCTTCAGGTACCAGTCGTCGGCCAGGGCCTGGCGTTCGAACCGCTCGTGGATCTCGGCCGGTTCCCTCGTGACGGGGAGCACCTTGGTGAAGAAGTCAGCGGCCGGGGCGAGAGTCCGGTTCGGAAAGACCCGGCTGAGCGGGTGGAAGGCGATCAGTATCCCGCCATCGCGCAGGAGGGAAGTTCCCGCGTTGCGCAACGCCTGGTGGGAGGCGTTGACGGGCGAACCCACGGGGTCCCCCGGGTCGAGACCACCGCCCCACACCGAGGTCAGGAGGATCCCGGTGCGTGGCGCGGCGACGGCGTTGGCGGCCCGCCACACCTCGGCGGCGCGGGTCGCCACCTGCGCCGGATCGCCGCCGATCACGTCGCAGAGCTCGTAGTCCGCGCTCGGCGCCGCGTAGAGTTTCTGGGTTCCCTGCCGGGGCAGTAGCGCGGTGAACTGGCGAGCGGTGGCGTAGGCGACCTGTTCCGGAAGCCGCCATTCCCACTCACAGTGGTTCAGGAAACTCAGGTGGCGCCCAAGATAAGGCTGCCCGAGCACCGCAATGATGGAGAAGACGGGGATTGCCCTGTGGATCGCCGTGGCAACCCGCCTGCACTCCGATTCGCTGCCACCGAACCCACCGACCCGGTTGATGGTGGCCACATCCGTGGCCCCGGCAGCGAGCAACATCCGCTCCCCGGGACCGTGGCAGACATCCACCAGGACCACCAGATCCGATTCCGCGATCCGAGCTTCCACCTTTACCGGTTCCCCGGTCACGGTGGCCACCGTGACCAGGTCCTCCGAGGTCACGTCGTGGCTGGTGATCCTGCCCTCGGGCAGAAAGGACGTGGCAACCCGGTCTCCGAGGGCCTCGACGATGTCCTGACCGCCCCACCGGGGTCCGAGGCCACCTGCCACCACGATGGCGACGTCATCCACCCGCGCCTTGGCGGCGTGTTCGAGGACGCGTTCGACGATGCTGCGCCTGATGTCGAAACGCATCCCGGGTTGCACCGGGTCGACGTTTCCCACCACGACGGTCAGCTTCATCCCTGGGCGCAGCAACCCTACCAAGGGGGTGCTGTTGACGGGATTGGCAAGCGCCCCCTCCACCAGAGCGACAGGATCCGAGGAGGGCACGGGCTGCGGCGGGTAGACCACGCCGGTTCCGGTGGGAAAACGTTGCAGGCTGACGTTGCTGCCCGCGAGGGTCAGCAGCGGCGGAGTGCGTTCGTCGACTTTCAGGACGAAACCGGGGCGGGTCACGACGGCAGCTTCCATCTGGGCTGCAGCGCGTGGGAGGGCCACTCGATGATCGACCAGCCGGATTCCTTGGCGGCACGCATCAGGCCGATGTCCGGGCTGACCGCGACGGGATTTCCGACGGAGCGCAGCATCGGCAGGTCGACGTGACTGTCCGCGTAGGCGAAGGAGGCCGACAAGTCGATACCGTAAAGGCCCGCGTAATGGGTGAGCCATGCCGCACGGGAGTCCCCCACCATGGGGGGACCGGTCAGGAAACCTGTGCACACCCCGTCCGCATCCGTCGCCAGGTCGGCGGCGACGATGTGGTCAAAGAGCCCCTCGAAGGGCCTGGTCAGGGGACGGATGACGCCGGTGAGGAGGATCGTGGTGTGCCCGGCTTCCCGGTGTTCGCGAATGCGCCGGACCGCATCGGGGGAGGTTCGGTCCAGTACGAACGGGGTCAGCCGCTCATCGACGAAACGTCCCAGCTCGTCCAGCCTGGCGCCTTCGTAGCGGCGGTACACCTGCCGCAGGAACACCCCACGATCCTTGCGTTCGGCCCCCAGGTAGTTGGGCAGCTGAGCGGCGACCCTCATCAACTCCCCCGCACGCTGCGTCAGCGACAGCTCGGGTAGCCTCAGCCACAGGTAGGTCTCGATGACGTTGGTGGTCATCACCGTGCCGTCCAGGTCGAAAGCGGCCAGCACCTTCCCGGGCTCGGCGGCTTTGAGGTCCCGGTAGGTGGCGGAACGGGCCTTTCGGCGCCGCCGGGCGGCCTCGAGGCGACGCACGGGATCCGTGATCGCCGGAGCGTGCACGTCCTCCAGATAGTGGGTCCAGTCGAGGGTTCCCGAGTCGAAACCGAAAGTTTCGCGGTCATCCTCGTGGAGACTGTTGTGCAGCGCCAGGGTGCAGTCGTCGACGAAGTGCAGCTCGGACTGGAGGTATTCGCCGTAGAGGCTCAGGTACCTGTTGAGGAAGTCCAGCTGCTTGGCCGTCTTGTCGAGGGCCTGGGCGGCGGCGCGGGTCTTCTTGCCGCGCGGGGCGAAACTCAGCAGGCGGTTGCCGATCGCAACCCCCTTCTCCGCGAACCAGAGCTTGCGTTCCACCGGTTCCGGTCCGGGGAAGTTCCACGTGGCCAGTTGGTGGGATCCCTGTCCGTCCCGGTACGGGTGGCGGGAGAAGTAGGAGCGGATGTGCTCATAGATGCCGCGGAAGGTCAGGGGATTCCTGGCCCCCGACGAGCAGTGATAGAACTCCGGTTCCCCCACCTTCGGCTGGGTGGCGCAGACCGCGACGATGGTGTTGACCACGTAGTCGCAGGGGATGATGTCGATCACTGCGTCCGGGGAGGCCGGGAACTCGGGCAGTTGCCCCCGCCCGTAAGCCAGGATGATCGGATCGGCCATCTTGAAACCCTCGATCCATCCCGGATGCGGGTATCTCAGCGACGACTCCACGATTGCCGGGCGGACGATGGAGACCTGCATGTCGCGGCACAGGTCCGCGACGACCGCCTCACCCATCGCCTTGGCGAAGGTGTAGACGTCGGTCCAGCCCAGCGAACGGGCCCGTTCCGTGCCCGCGGCCACCAGTTCCTTCTTCACCCAGGCGAGCCGCCGCCGTTCGGTGTCCTCGCTGGTGGTGAGGTATCCGGCGCGGCGGTGCAGTTTCTCGGCCTCCTTGCGCAGCGCCGTCAGCTGCTCGGAGGTGCGGGACCTTGCCTCGACGAGATCGGTCATCGCCAGCGCCGCCCGGGTCTCGGCCTCGTAGTCCACCTCGTGGGGGTGGGCGGCCTCCGGGATCGGTCCCCTGCGGCGCCCCGCCGTGTAGGCCGTCGAGATGTGGACGTAGTGCGGGACGCGCACCAGGTTGCCGTTCTCGTCGGAGCAGGATTCGCGGAATCGTTTCAGCAGCGCCTTGACGCCCAGCACGTTGGTCTTGAACGCCGCGTCGATGGGCGGGTCAAAGGAGACGTCCCCTGCGCAGTGCACCAGCACGTCGATGTCGCGCGGCAGTTCCGGGGCGTCCGGGAGATCGCCCTCGATCACATCGATGCGAGCGGCCATCAGTTCCTCGACGGAACCGGCCTCGTCGACGATGTCCTTGAAGATCTTCTTCTTGAGCAGCGAGGCGACCCGTTGGGTGGCCGACAGGGAACCCTTGCGGCGCACCAGCACCGCGGTGGTCGTGTCCGGGCATTCGGTGAGGAATTTCCAGAGCATCTGCTCACCGATGAAACCGGTGACGCCCGTCATGGCGATCTTCTTACCCGCGAGCAGTTCGGCGATCCGCCCGGTCAGCAGCGGCGGGGTGTGCAGGCGGGTCGATTCCGAGGCTCCGAAGCTGGTGCGTGGCGCGGGGCTCATGCCGCCTCTCCGATCTGCTGCGGGCCGGCGACCTCGATGGCCTCGGCCAGGGTGAACCTGCCAAGGTAGAGGGCTGTGCCGATGATGGCCCCTTCCACGCCGTCGCGGGTGAGCTCCCGCAGGGCGCGCAGGTCATCCAGGGTGGAGATGCCACCGGATGCGATCACAGCGGCATCGGTGCGGGCGCAGATATCGCCCAACAGGTCGAGGTTCGGGCCGGTGAGCATGCCGTCGGAGTTGACGTCGGTGACGACGAAACGCCGGCACCCGGCCACTGCCAGCCGGTTGAGTGTCTCGGCCCACGGCCCCCCCTCGGTGGTCCAGCCCCGGGCAGCGAGCCTTTCACCGCGCACGTCTAGGCCGATGGCTATGCGGTCACCATGGGTTTCGATGATTCGTTCGCACCACTGGGGCCGTTCCAGCGCGGCGGTACCGATGTTGACCCTGCGGCATCCGGTGCCGAGGGCCCGCTCCAGGGACGCATCGTCCCGGATTCCCCCGGAGAGTTCGACGTCCACGTCCAACCTGCCGATGATCCCGGCGAGCAGGTCGGCGTTGGAGCCGCGCCCGAAGGCGGCGTCGAGATCGACCAGATGGATCCAGGACGCCCCCTCCTCCTGCCATCTGAGGGCCGCGGACAGCGGATCCCCGAACTCCTTCTGGGTGCCCGCGACGCCTTGGACGAGTTGGACGGCCTGGCCGTCCTGGACGTCCACGGCGGGCAACAACTGCAATGCTTCCACGACGCGAACCCTACCGTGAAGCCGGCTTGCGGGACAGAGAACCATCAGCAGGGGTTAAAAGCGTAGAAGGCCCTAGCCGAGCTCCCCGTCCGCGAAGTGAATCTCGGGAACGTCGAGATGTCCCAGGGCCGCCCTGAGGCCCCGTTCCTGGGAGTCGAGGTCGAGGACATCCTCCGGGGGGACGTGGATGAAACCGCATCGCGGCCTGGGCTCCTGAGGCAGGGCGGCGGCCTCGTGCAGCATCAGGTAGAGCAGTGCGTTGCAGGCGTAGCTTCCGGCGCTGAGGGACAGTTCCCCAGGTACCCCGCTGGCCTGTACGGCACGCAACATGGCCTTCACGGGCAGGGTGACGAACCGGGCGGCGGGGCCGCCGGGAACCACGGGCAGGTCCACGGGACGCTCCCCGGCGTTGTCCGGGATGCGGGCGTCGATCAGGTTGACGGCCACCCGTTCCAAGGTCAGTCCCGTTGCACGGCCCGACAGCCCCAGGCACACCACGTGGGTGGGGTTATGCTCCGCCAACAGTTCCGGAACCAGTTGCCGCAGCGCCCCGAACTCCACCGGCAGCACCGCGGTCGCCGTCTCGGCCCCGAGCCTGGCGGTCAGCTCCGCGGATGGATTGCGATCGGAGCCGCCGAAGGGTTCGAATCCGGTCACCAGGGTCTTCACCGGCTCAGGATATTCCCGCCCCGGGGTGGGGTGGTTAACCGGGCGCCGGCCGCGGGCCGGTCCTGCACCCCTGTTCTTTTCGGCAGTCCCCATTTCCGCCCATGAGGTCCATGCGTCGTGGGGTCTGTGCAAGAGTGGGGACATGAACCACCAGAAACTGGAACCGCTTCCCCCCGAGTTGCTGGAACGGGCACGCTCCGCCCGCAGGGTCCTGGTGTTAACCGGTGCGGGCATGTCGGCGGAGTCGGGGGTTCCCACCTTCCGTGACGAGTCGGCCGGGTTGTGGGCCCGTTACTCCCCCGAGGCGATGGCCACCGAGGAGGGCTGGCGTGCCGATCCCGAGCTGGTGTGGGCCTGGTACCTGTGGCGCATCGGGATCGTGAACTCCACCTCCCCGAACGCGGGGCACGAGGCACTGGCCCGCTGGGCGGGTTTGATCGGCGAAGGGCTTTCGCTGCAGCGCTTGGACATCGTCACCCAGAACATCGACGACCTCCACGAGCGGGCGGGGTCGGTGGTGCTCGCTCACCTGCACGGCAGGCTCGACCGTTTCCACTGCATTGATTGCGGTCTTCCCGGCCAGCCGGACCTGTCAATGGCCTCCAGGGAACCGGTCCTGCGCGTTACGCCCTCCCCGTGCGATTCCTGCGGGAGCGACCTCAGACCGAGCATCGTGTTCTTCGGCGAGCCCCTGGATGGAACCGACATCGACGCGTCCGTGGAGGCCGCCCAGCAAGCCGACCTGACCCTGGTGGTGGGGACCTCCTCGATCGTCTACCCGGCAGCGGCCCTGCCCGGGCTGGCGGCGCGTGCCGGGTCGTTCGTGGTGGAGGTCAACCCGGATCCCACCAGCCTGGACTGCGACCTGCACTGGTGCACCACCGCGGCCATCGGGTTGCCTCAACTGGTGGATCAGCTGGCGTCCTGAGGGTTCCGGGGATCCAGCCAGTTGCGCAGCAGCCGGGCGCCGGCCTCCCCGGATTTCTCGGGATGGAACTGGGTGGAGCAGACGTTCCCGCGCTCCACGGCGGCCACGAAGGGAACCTCGTGGGTGGCGGTGGTCACCAGGGTGCCGTCGGTTCCCGGCATCCGGGTCGCCGCGTAGCTGTGGACGAAGTAGAACCGCTCGTTCTCGACGCCTGCGAACAGGCGACTGCCCGGGGGAACATCGACGCGGTTCCAGCCCATGTGCGGGAGCCGGCGGGCCGCCAGTGGCCGCACGGTTCCCGGCCAGAGACCGAGACCCGCGGTGCAGATGCCGTGTTCGGTGCCCTCCTCGAAGAGGATCTGATGCCCCACGCAGATGCCCAGCAGTGGTTTCCCGGTGGGCAGCCAATCCGCCAGGAGTTCCACTCCCCCGGCAGCCCGCAGCCCCGCCATGCAGGCAGCGTAGGCCCCGACGCCGGGCACCACCAGCGCATCGCATCCCTTCAGTTCCCGGATGTCCCCGGTCAGCACGACCCTGCCCCCGGCCGCCGCCAACGCCCGTGCTGCGGAGTGCAGGTTGCCCGAGCCGTAGTCGAACAACCCCACCCGGCGGTTCAGAGCGCCCCCTTCGTGGAGGGCACACCCACAACACGCGGGTCGAGGGCGACGGCGTCGCGCAACGCACGGGCCAGGGCCTTGTACTCGGCTTCGACGATGTGGTGCGGATCGCGGCCCGCGAGAAGCCGAAGGTGGATGCACAGGCCCGCGTTCAAACCAAGGGACTCGAAAACGTGGTAGGTCATGGAACCCGCGTAGGTGACACCCGATCCGCCAATGCGGGCGTAGGCCTGTCCCTCGGGCTCGCCCGAGCACACCACGTAGGGGCGTCCCGCCACGTCGACCACGCAGTGCGCCAGGGCCTCGTCTAGGGGCACGGTGGCGTCCGCGTAGCGCCGGATGCCGTGTTTGTCCCCAAGGGCCTCGCCCAGCGCCTGGCCGAGCACGATCGCGGTGTCCTCGACGACGTGGTGCCCGTCGATGTGCACGTCCCCGCTGGCCTGGATGTCGAGGTCGATCAGGGAGTGCCTGGACAGCGCGGTGAGCATGTGGTCGTAGAAACCGACCCCGGTCGAGATCCGGCTCAGGCCGGTTCCGTCCAGGTCGAGGGTGACGGTGATCTCGGATTCGCTGGTGATCCGGGACCTGGTTGCGGTGCGGCTCATGGATGACGTCCTTCCGAATTGATCTCGGCGAGTGCCCGTTTCAGGGCCGCCATTTCCCGGGGGGTGCCCGCGGAGGCTCGCAGGAACCCCTCGGGTCCGGTCTCGCGGATCAGCACCCCGCGATCCAGCAGCCCCTGCCACACGGAGTGGCGGTCCTTGAAGCGCCCGAACAGCACGAAGTTCGCCTCCGAGGGCACCACCTCGTAGCCGTGGCCCTGCAGCCAGCCCTGGAAGGCCCGGCACTCCTCGGCCAGTTCCTCCACCCGGGCCAGCAGTTCGTCCCGGTGCGCGAGGGCCACCCGGGCCAGAACCTGGGTCTGGAGGCTCATGTGGTAGGGCAGCCGAACGATCCGGCAGGCATCCACGATCTCCGGGGCGGCAGCCAGGTATCCGACGCGCCCACCAGCCATGGCGAAGGCCTTCGACATGGTGCGGGTGATCACGAGCCTGGGGTGCCTGGCCAGCAGCGGCAACGCCCCGGGATGGCGGGAGAACTCCTGATAGGCCTCGTCGACCACGACGATCGCGTCCGTGGCGGAACAGATCTCATCGATCACCTCCGGGGCGGTGCAGGTGCCGGTCGGATTGTTCGGGGTGGTGATGACGACCACGGTCGGGGTGTGATGTTCCACGGCGGAGAGCACCAAGCCGGCATCCACGGTGAAGTCCGGGTTGCGGGGTTCGGTCACGTAGGCGGTGCAGGTGTTGCGCGCGTACTCGGGGTACATGGAGTAGGTGGGGGTGAAGGTCAGCATCCTGCGGCCCGGCCCGCCGAAAGCGGTCAGCAGCTGCCCCATGATCTCGTTGGATCCGTTTCCCACCCAGATGTTGCGGGCGGTCAGGCCGTTGCCCAGGTAGGAGGCCAGGTCCTCGCGGAGCGCCACCGCCTCCCGGTCCGGGTAGCGGTTCATAGTCGCGGCGGCCTCCTGGATGGCCTCCCCCATGGCCCGCCTCAATTCACCGGATGGCGGATAGGGGTTCTCGTTGACGTTGAGGACCACGGGCACGTCGATCTGCGGTGCGCCGTAGGGTTCCTCCCCCACCAGATCGTCCCGGAGCGGCAGGCCGGAGAGCCCGCTCATCGTCTCGTCCTGACCGTGATGGCCGCGGCGTGCCCGGGCAGGTCCTCGGCCAGCGCGAACCGTTCGATCCCATCGGCGATTTCGCTCAGGGCCTGCGCCGAGTAGTCGATGACATGCACGGTGCGCATGAAAGAGCGCACGTTCAGACCCGATCCGTGGCACGCGCAGCCCGCGGTCGGTAGGACGTGGGTGGAGCCGGCCGAGTAGTCGCCGAGGCTGACCGGTGAGTGATCGCCGACGAAGATGGCGCCGGCGTTCCGGATCCGGGAGGCCACCTTCCCGGCGTCGCGGGTCTGGATCTCCAGGTGCTCGGCGGCGTAGGTGTCAGCCACCTCCACCGCCTGGTCGAGGTCACGCACCAGCAACACGGCCGACTGCTGACCCGTCAGGGCGGTGCGGATCCGTTCCCGGTGTTTCGTGGCCGCCGCCCGGGGTTCCAGCTCGGCCGCCACCAGGTCGGCGAGTTCCGGGGAGTCCGTGATCAGGACGGACGCGGCCATCGGGTCGTGCTCGGCCTGGGAGATCAGGTCGGCGGCCACGTAGGCGGGATTCGCGGAGGAGTCCGCGATGATGGCGATCTCGGTGGGTCCGGCCTCGGAGTCGATGCCCACGATTCCCCGCAGCAACCGTTTCGCAGCCACCACGTAGATGTTCCCGGGACCGGTGACCATGGCGACGGGTGCGCAGAGACCAGTCACCCCGTGGGCGAACATCGCGATTGCCTGGGCCCCGCCGACGGCGTAGACCTCCTCGACCCCGAGCATGTGGCACAGCGCAAGGATGTTCGGGTGCGGCCAACCGCCGAAACCGGCCTGCGGCGGGGACGCCACGGCGATTTCCCGGACCCCCGCCACCTGGGCGGGAACGACGTTCATGATCACACTGGAGGCCAGTGGGGCGAGCCCGCCCGGAACGTAGAGGCCGACCCGTTCGACGGGGATGTTGCGCAACCCCACCCGGGCACCCTCGGCCAGGATCGTGGGGGCGGGATCGGAATCGCGTTCCAGGGTTTCTGCGACCAGGCGGCGACGCCTGATGGACTCCTCGAAGGCCTCCCGGAGTTCCGGGTCGAGCTGCCCGGCGGCCCCGGCCAGCACCCGCTCCGGCACCCGGAAGGTCCCGGGAACCACGCCGTCGAAGCGTTGCGAGTACTCTGCGAGCGCCTCGGTTCCCCGGTCACGGACCGCGTCGCACACCCCCCGCACCGCTTCCATGGCTCCCGCGACGTCCAGCGCCGCCCTGGGAACGTGGGAGCGGTAGTCGCCCTCGAGGCTGGTCAGGTCAACCGTTCTAAGCACGGTCGGTCAGTCTACCGCCGCGATCCTCCGGGGTTCCGACGGCGGTGCTGGAACGGAGGACGGCGGTTCGGGCCAGAAGGCGGCGAGCAGCATGACGGGGGTGATCGCGCAGAACGGTCCCACTAGCAGGGCTGACATCGAGCGCAGGGTGAGGTCGATGGGCACGATGTCTCCGGCGGACGCGGCGGCGAGACGGGAATCGAAACTCGGGGGCAGGATCCACAGCCCACCCGCCCAGATGAGCAGGCACACCACCAGCGCGCCACCGGCGGCGGCCACGCACACCCACCAGCCACGGTCCCTGAACCACCACCAGGAGATCAAACCGATCGCGAGCCCACTCAGGGCGGCGAGCAGAGCGAACAGCGCATCCGCCGAGAAGACGCCCGCGAGGCCCCGTTCCGACAGGCTCGCCCCGAGTTCCTGGGACACGAGATAGCCGGGCCGGTGGGCAAATCTCGCCCAGACGAAGGCGCACAACGCCCCCAGGCCCAGCAGCACACCGAGGAACTGGAGTATCCGCCACAGCAGGCGGGGTACGGCACGGGAGGGAGTCTCAGCCATGCGCCGCTCCCCTGCCGAAGGACACCGCGCTCGGTCCCAGGAGCGCTTTCAGGTCCGCGAACAGCGGCGAGCTCGGGGTGACGTGGAAGCCGTTGCCGAGCCGGAAGGTGGTGAGCCGGTCGCCGTTGCGGAGCTGGAGATGCACCTCCGCCGATCCGGGATGCTCCGACAGCACCTGTTTGAGATTGCCCACCACCCCGGGAGTGCAGCGCACCGTCGGCAGGGTCAGCACTACCGGACCCAGGCCACCGTCGGCACTCACCTGCGGGGCGTGAACGTCTTGGGCCCGCATCCGCGCCCGGTCCTCCGAATCCTCGACCACGCCCTTGACCGAGACGATGGTGTCTGGGGCCAGGTGCTGGGCGACCACGTCGTAGACCTTCGGGAAGACCGTGACCTCGATGCTGGCCTCCAGGTCCTCCAACATGAGGACCGCGTAGAAGGCCCCCTTCTTGTTGACCCGCCTCGTCACCGACGTGATGAGCCCGCACACGGTGGTCTCGCCCCGGAACCCGCCCTCCGCGGCGAGGCTCGAGACGGAGTGTTTGCCGTGCTGGAGCAGCACGTGTTCCAGGCCGTTGAGCGGGTGGTCGGAGACGTACAGCCCAAGCATCTCCCGTTCGAAGGCCAGTTTCGTGCGTTTGTCCCATTCGTCCAGGTCGGGGACGGGCTGCCTGTCGAGACCGCCCTCCTCGCCTTCGTCACCGAACTCCCCGAAGAGGTCGAACTGGCCGTGCTCCTCGTTCTTCTTGAGTTCGATGACCGAGTCGACGGCGTCCTCGTAGACGGTCATCAACGACCTCCGGGTGTGCCCCAGTTCGTCGAACCCGCCGGCCTTGATCAGCGATTCGATCACCCGCTTGTTGCACATCAACAAGGGCGCCTTGTCGAGGAAGTCGTGGAAGTCCTTGGCCTTGCCCACCCGGGCCCGTTCCGCGGTCCACGCGGAGACCACCTTGTCGCCGACGTTGCGGACGGCCCCCAGCCCGAAACGGATGTCCGTGCCGACGGGGGTGAAGGCGATCTCGGAGGAGTTGACGTCAGGGGGCAGGACGTGGATCCCCATGCGCCGGCACTCCGCCAGATAACCGGCGGACTTGTCCTTGTCGTCGCGGACCGACTGCAGCAACGCCGCCATGTACTCGGTCGGATAGTTCGCCTTCAGGTAGGCGGTCCAGTAGGAAACCACCCCGTAGGCGGCCGAGTGGGCCTTGTTGAAGGCGTAGTCCGAGAACGGCAGCAGGATGTTCCAGAGCACGTCGATGGGTTCCTGACTGAATCCCCGTTCCTGCATGCCCTTGCTGAAACGCTCGTAGTGGGCGTCCAGTTCCGCTTTCTTCTTCTTGCCCATGGCGCGGCGGAGCATGTCGGCGGCACCCAGCGTGTACCCGGCGAGCTGTTGGGCGATCGCCATCACCTGCTCCTGGTAGACGATCAGGCCGTAGGTCTCCCCCAGGATCGGTTCGAGGGCTTCGGCGAGCTCCGGGTGGATCGGTTCCACCTTCTCGCGCCCGGTTTTGCGGCGCGCGTACTTGTTGTGCGAGTCGGCCCCCATGGGTCCGGGACGGTAGAGCGCGCCGACGGCGGAGATGTCCTCGAAGCAGTCGGGCTGCATGGAGCGCAGAAGCTGCCGCATCGGGCCACCGTCGAGCTGGAAGACCCCCAGGGTGTCGCCGCGCTGCAGCAGGTCGTAGGTGGCGGGATCGGTCAGCGGAAGATCCTCCAGCACGATGTCGATGTCGCGGTTGAGTTTGATGTTGTTCACCGCGTCGGCGATCACCGTGAGGTTCCGCAACCCCAGGAAGTCCATCTTGATCAACCCGAGGGATTCGCATCCCGGGTAGTCGAACTGGGTGATGATGGCGCCGTCGGATTCCCGTTTCATCACCGGGATGACGTCCTGCAGGGGGGCGTTCGACATGATCACCCCGGCGGCGTGCACACCCCACTGGCGTTTCAGGCCTTCGATTCCCTTGGCCGCCTCGACCACGGTCTTGACGTCCGGGTCCGAGTCGTAGAGATCGCGGAACTCCTGGCCCTCGGCGTAGCGTTTGTGTTCCGGGTTGAACAGCTCCGGCAGCGGAACCCCCTTGCCCATGACATCGGCGGGCATGGCTTTGGTGATCCGCTCCCCGACGGCGAACGGCATGTCCAGCACCCGGGATGCGTCCTTGACGGCGGCCTTCGCCTTGATGGAGCCGTAGGTGATGATTTGGGCCACCTTGTCGGAGCCGTACTTGTGGGTGACGTACTGGATCACCTCGCCGCGGCGGCGATCGTCGAAGTCGATGTCGAAATCCGGCATGGAGATGCGTTCGGGGTTGAGGAACCTCTCGAACAGCAGGCCGTGTTTGAGGGGATCGAGGTCGGTGATGCGCATGGCGTAGGCGCACATGGATCCGGCACCCGACCCGCGCCCGGGACCCACGCGGATGCCGTTGTTCTTGGCCCAGTTGATGAAGTCCGCGACCACCAGGAAGTAGCCTGTGAATCCCATCTTGGAGATGATTCCGGATTCGAACTCGGCGCGTTCGATGACCTCGTCGGGAATGCCGTCGGGGTAGCGCTGGTGGAGGCCTTTCTCCACCTCCTTGTGGAACCAGGAGTCCTCGGTTTCGCCGTCGGGGCAGTCGAATCGGGGCATGTAGGTGCCGATGCCCTCGTCGAAGACGGTTTCGATGCGTTCCGCGATGGCGAGAGTGTTGTCGCAGGCCTCGGGAATGTCCTTGAAAAGGGCCCGCATCTCCTCGGGGCTCTTGAGGTAGTAGCCGGAACCGTCGAACCTGAACCGGTCTGTCTGGGCCTTGCGGGAGCCCGCCGAGACGCACAGCAGGGTGTCGTGGGCGTCGGCGTCCTCGGCGTGCACGTAGTGAAGATCGTTGGTGGCCACCAGGGGCAGGTTCAGGTCCTTGGCGATGCGAAGCAGGTCGCGTCTCACCTTGTTCTCGATCGACAGGCCGTGGTCCATCAGCTCTACGTAGAAATTGCCCTCCCCGAAGATGTCACGGAACTCCGCCGCCGCGGCCCGGGCGTTGTCGTACTGGCCGAGCCGGAGGAAGGTCTGGACCTCGCCCGAGGGGCAGCCCGTGGTGGCGATCAGCCCCTTGCCGTATTCGTTCAGGAGCTCCCGGTCGGCGCGGGGCTTGTAGAAGAACCCCTCCAGGGAGCTCCGGGAGCTGAGTTTGAACAGGTTGTGCATGGCCTGCTTGTCGGAGGCCCACATCGTCATGTGGGTGTAGGCACCCTTCGATGAGACGTCGTCGCCGGTGCCGTCGCCGAACTGCACGCGCTTGCGTTCGGTGCGGTGGGTGCGGGGGGTGAGGTAGGCCTCCAGGCCGATGATGGGTTTGACGTCGTAGTTCTTGGATGCCTTGTAGAACTCGTAGGCCCCGTAGAGGTTCCCGTGATCCGTGATCGCCAGTGCCGGCATGCCCATGCGTTCCGCGCCTTTGAACAGATCGTGGACGCGCGCGGCGCCGTCGAGCATCGAGAACTCCGTGTGACAGTGCAGGTGCACGAACGTATCCCCCACGACTGCTCCTTCCATCCGACCCGAACGGGCACCAACCCTACCCCCGGACGCGGATCGGGACCGTAAGGGTGGGCGGGAACCGCGTAAGCTGATTCCCATGCCCCAACCGGACCATCTACGCTGCTCGGACGCGGATCGTACTGCCATTGAACAGCTGTTGACCGATGCCTACTCCGACGGTCGCCTGACGCGCGAGGAACACGACGAACGCCTCAACAAGACCTGGGAGGCGAAAACCTTCGGGGACCTGCGGGAGATCACCACCGACCTGGTGCCCACCGATCCCAAGCCCGCCTCGTACCTGGTGGAGAGCCCCCGGGACGACCGGTCGCGCGCGCTGGTCGATCCTGCGGGGGCGGGACCGGGAAGTGAGAACATCGTCGCGATCTTCGGGAACGCGAAACGGGGCGAGGGCTGGCGGGTGCGCGCCAACACCCACGTGAACACGGTCTTCGGCGACGTGAAACTGGACCTGACCAAGGCCGTGTTCGACTCCGCGTCCTCCCAGTTGAACGTCATGGTGGCCATGGGCGACGTGGTCCTGCGGGTGCCCGCCGGGGTCAGGGTCCGCAACGAGACCGCCAACATCTTCGGGGACGTTAAGGTGGCCGGTCTGGAACCGGACGAGAGCGGCCCGGAGCTGGTGCTGACCGGTTTCTGCATCTTCGGGGACGTCAAGGTATACGGCCCGAGTCACAAATCTTTTTTCAAGAAGTTCAAGGAGTTGCTCTGAAAATGTCGGGCCAGCCCCACCCTGGGTCTCGGGCCAGCGGGATGGGACGGAAACCCGCCGGGGTGAAGAGTGAAACCATGAACACAACCCGCACCTCCAAACCCCCTCTCGCGGGGAGCATCGCCTACCTCCTGCTCGGCTGGCCCGTCATGCTGATCGCCTTCGTGATGGTCGTGACCTTCACGGCTCTCGGGATCAGTACGGCCATCATCTGGATTGGCATCCCCATCCTGACCTTCGCCCTACTGATGGCTCGCGGGTTCGCCACCATGGAACGGCATGCCCAGGCGAGACTCTTCGGACGCGAAACGGCGGCACTGCACTATCGACAGCGCCAGGAAGGGGATTCCTGGTTCAAGGCGATGTTCAACGTCATCGCCGACCCCCAATCATGGCTCGATGTCCTGTGGGTTTTCGTGGGTTTCATCACTTGCACCTTCACCTGGGCGCTCGCCGTAACCTGGGTGGCTCTGTGCACGGGGCCGGTGACAGGCCCCATTTCCGCCCTGCTCAACGAGATCTTCCAATCGCAGGGCGGCGGTCTCACCTACCTCTACTGGTGGGGCACGGGTTTCACTCCCATGTTGAACCCGACCCTCGTGAGGATCCTCGATGCACTCATCTACATAGTGGTTGGATTGCTCGCCATCAAGCTGGCGCCACCGGTGTTCCGCGGACTGGCCTGGTTGCGCGGCTCGGTGGGTGATGCCCTGCTGAACCTGAGGGCCCGCAACAATGCCCAGATCACCCAGCTCCGCGATTCCCGGGCCGCGGTGCAACGCGCCGAGACCGGGGCCCTGCGGAAACTGGAACGCGACATCCACGACGGCCCGCAGCAGCGACTCGTGCGACTCAACATGGATCTGGCCAGGGCACGCAGGCAGATGGATCAGGACCCGGAACGGGCCCGCGAGATGCTGGGGGAGGCCATGAGCCAGACCCAGGAAACCCTCGCCGAGTTGAGGCAGTTGTCCCGCGGCATCGCACCGCCGGTGCTGGTCGACCGTGGGCTCGAGGCCGCCATCGACGAGACCGCCGCGCGCTCCGCCATTCCGGTGACCGTCTACTCCAGCATCCCCGGGAAATTGCCCGATCACGTCGAGCAGGCAGCCTATTTCGTGATCTCGGAGTCCCTGGTCAACGCCAACAAGCACTCCGGGGCCACCACGATCGACCTGATCACCGCGGTCCAGGACGGTTGGCTGTACGCCACCATCACCGACGACGGCGTGGGCGGCGCCTCAACGGCCAAGGGCCACGGCCTGGCAGGTCTGGAGGAACGTCTCCAGGGAGTCGACGGCAGGCTGACCGTCACCTCCCCCGCCGGGGGGCCGACCATGATCGAGGCGGTGATCCCTTGCGGGTCCTGATAGCCGACGACTCGGTCCTGCTGCGGGAGGGCCTGGCGTTGATCCTGGGCGACGGCGGTCACGAAGTGATCGCCGCCGTCGGGAGCGGAACGGAACTGGTGCCCCGCGCACTGGAGCTGCGTCCCGAGCTGATCATCACCGACATCCGCATGCCGCCGTCGAACACCGACGAGGGCCTGCGGGCCGCCGTCGAGATCCGCAGTCGTTGGGGTGAGGCCCCGATCCTGTTGCTGAGCCAATACGTCGTGGCCGCCTACGTGCAGGAGCTGCTCGCCGACGGCGGCACACACCTCGGCTATCTCCTCAAGGACAGGGTCGCCGACATCGACACCTTCCTGGAAGCTGCGGACCGCGTCGCGGGGGGCGGGCTGGTTCTCGATCCCGAGGTGGTGGCGCAGGTTCTGGGGCGTGGCCGCAAGGCGGATCCCGTCGCCCAGCTGAGCCCCAGGGAAAGAGAAGTCCTGGGACTGATGGCCGAAGGTCACACCAATGCCGGCATAGCGAAACGCCTGGTGGTGACGGAAGGGGCGATCGAGAAGCACACCCAGCGAATCTTCTCCAAGCTCGGTCTCCACCCGGACCCGGGCGTTCACCGCCGGGTGAAGGCCGTCCTGACCCTGCTCTCCAGTTGATCCCCGCCCGCGGGGGCTCGAGAACTCAAAAAACTCGAAGTTCGCTCACAGCGATCCCCGGCTTCGCCCTGACCGAGAATCTCGCCGGTCGGCACACGGTCTGTGAATCAACCTTCTTGTTCACGGACCGCCCACCGATCAGTGGAACTTCTTGGTCCGAGGAGAAGCCGAGGCCGGCCGCGAAAAAGGCACGCTGCCATCGACGATCCCGACGTGTTCTTCAACGAGCCCCCCGCCAGCAGCGAATGATCACGGTCCCGAGCGCGACCGGACCCCTTTCGAAACCGCGACTGCTCGATTCCGGCCATATGTACTAAATCGTGGAAGGAAATTTTCTTGCAATGATTGCGCTCAGCGCTCAAGGCCTCCATCGTGTCGTCACGACCGGACGGACCGAGACCAGCATTCTGCATGGATGCGATCTGGAGTTGCAGGGAGGTGGTCTGACCGCGGTCGTGGGACACTCCGGTTCCGGGAAATCTTCGCTGCTGATGTGTCTGAGTGGCTTGGACGAACCGACTTCCGGCACGGTGACGATCAACGGTCGCGACGTCTATCAGCAGTCCGCTGCCAAGCGCGCGAAGATGCTCCGCTCCGAGGTCGGCTTCGTCTTCCAGCAGTACAATCTGGTGCCCTTCCTCACCGTTGAGGAGAACATTGCTCTTCCGTTCCTGCTCGACCACGAACCGGCACCCCATGACCTGGTACGGGACCTCATCGAGTCGTTCGGCCTGGGCCGTTGCAGCCGCACACCAGCCCGCTTGCTCTCCGGTGGTGAACAGCAGCGAACAGCACTCTGCCGGGCGCTCGCACGCCACCCCGGCATCGTGTTCGCGGACGAGCCAACAGGTGCTTTGGATTCGCAGAGCACGCAGACCGTTCTCGGAACCCTCCGGAGAATGGCCGATGAGGGACAGATGATCATCATGGTCACCCACGATCTCGACGCGGCTGCCATGGCGGACAGGATCGTGATCATGCACGACGGCCGAACCGTGAGACATCTTGGCCGCTGTACCAGCCAAGAGCTGCTGCAGTTCATGACCGATCCGAAAGCGTGAAATCATGCAGCGATACGTGATCAGAATGTTCGCTGATGATTGGAAGCAGTGGGTGCCAGCCATCGCTGTGGTAGCGGTGATGGCGACCATGATTGGGCTGTGTGTTCACCAGTTCGCGTGGACCAGTGACTCACGGTTCCGCGCTGCGGCAGGTGCCTCGGGTGTCTCGGTTACGGAGTTCCAGATCCTCTCGGTCACGATCTACGCCGTGGTTGCTCTCATCTCGTGGATTTCCCTGACTGTGGTGGGACGGGCCAGTATCCACGCCACTCACCGAACCTACGCCCTGTTGTTGCTGCTCGGGGCAGCTCCAGCCGCGGTTTTCGGGTCGACGATTCTTCTCCTGGTCATTGTCAGTCTGTGTGGCGCGCTCCTTGGAGCACTCGTGTCGGCGTTGTTGAGTTTCTGGGTCGTTCCGGCATTCAACGCGATGATCTCGCCGACAGCCCGCCTGCCGGAATACGCACTCACTGCGTGGGCTCCCGTCGTCGCCATCGTCGCAAGTGTCCTCACCACTTTGGTGGGTGGACTTTCACCAGCGTTTCATGCTTCCCGTGTACGTCCCGGTGCGGTTCTGAGGCACCCCGATGGCCTTGGCCGAGAACCAGCCTCCGGCCTCCGGATTTTGTGTGGTGCGTTTTTCCTCATCGTCGCATCAGGTCTCGTCGCCTCCGCCGGATTCGCTGGCCCGCTAGGGGTGACCGGTCCTGGCCCGATGTTCAATCTGGCCGTCACCGCGGGCGGCAGCGCCCTCATGGCCGTCCATCTCCTGTGTCCACAGCTCATGAGCTTCATCTTCTGGGTGCTCAACGGCCTTTTCTCACGCATGGGCCTTGTAGTTCCTGCCCTGGGCACCCGTTCTGCCGCGTCCCGCGTTGGCACCAGCGCCACAACGGTTGCTCCGCTGGCTGTTGGCCTGGGAGGTATCGGGCTGCTGCTGTGCGCCGTGAACTCCGTCATCGCGTTCACCGATGCGCTTCAGCCGGGAACTCGGGCGGACCTGACCGACGTGTGGATGATAGTTGCCGTCGTCGCCATATCGATGCTGGCCACCAGTGCCGCCGTGGTTGCCCTGTCGGCACGCGGCCGGGAACGCGAAATCGCTCTTCTTCAAGCGGCAGGCATGCGAGGACGACACATCAGCGCCCTGATCGCGGCCGAGAGTTTCGCTATGTCTTTGGCCGCCTCCATCGCGGCTGCTGTTCCCATCGTGGCCGGAGGGCTCGTCTGCGCCCTTGCGTCGAGGGCAACGCTCAACACTGGCGGCTCGGTGGTTGTGTGGCCCGTGTCAGTGATGCTGTGGGGGTTGATCGCTTCATGGGGTGCTCTTTATCTCATACTCCTCGTGCCTGCGTTGACGCCGCTTCGCCGAGGAGCGGGGACACAGCTGCGCCGGCAAGAAAACTGACATGCCCAGGGAATTCAGTGCCGCAGAATCACAGGCCTTAAGGCTTATTCACAGACGGCGCGCCAGCCAGGAAAACCCCTATTCAGCACACACTTGGGAAGGGCCGTGAATAAACCTGCTTGTCCCCCACCGCTGTTTCGCTGGTCTCGGTCACGTTCGCCTGCGCTGGGAAGCCAGCAAACTTCAACGAGGCCAGCAAACAAGCGGTGGGTCAGCATGGATCGCTTCTGTACATGCCCCGAGATCGTCTCAGGAGGAGAAGAAGGTCTTCAGGCTGGTCTCGGGGGCATCCTGCAGGTCTGGGGGAATACTGAGGGTGACCTCTTGGGTCTCGTCGGAGGTCATGTCCACATTCAAGTCCATCTTCGCCTTCTTGCCCTGAACGGTCACGTCGGCGTTGAGTTCCATGGTGAAGTTCTTCATCCGGTAGGTGCTCTTGTCGACGGTCAGGGTGAGCAGGCAATAGCTGTTCGACAAATCATCGATTTTGCCGCCGGATCCGCTCCGGTTCAGGATCTTCATCAACGCTTCGTGCGACGGAACCAGCTGCACGACATAGGTTCCGTTGTCCTCCTTGGCGGCTATTTTCTCCGGGTTCTCCGCGTACATCTCCACCGACGCCATGGAGGACTCCTGCACCTGCCCCAGGACATCCTGCATCCCCTCCTCGGAGAGCACCTCCTGGCCCCGTTTGCTGCTGGTGGCCCCCTTCTCCAACCGGGCGTAGGCGTGATATTCATTCTCCTCCTGCTGGAAGAGCACGTAAAATTTGGCGGAGTTGTTCCTCCCAGCTTCGGCCGAAACCTTGATCTCGGCCCCGACCTCGCTCATTCGCTGTTCACCGGACCGTTTGGAGTCCAGTCTCATGTTCAACATCACGGTCGCGCCGTCCATCGACGTGTTGAGCACGGTGTTCATCTTCACGGTTTGATCGTGGTCGGAGATGAGCTGCTCCGATTTCCCCTGGTTCAACGCCCTGCTCAGGATGCCCTGTGCGTCGAGGGCGGGATCGGATTCGATCTGTTGCGCTGCCCGCCCGCAGGCAGCGGCGACAAGCGCCGCACAGATCAGGACTGCGAAAAAACAACGCCGCACCACAGGTGAACTCCTTTGTCCCGTCGGCCGCGGATCAGCTTACAACACGAAGGGTTTACCGAAGACCTGCTGCGGTCCGCCCGGAACCGCCGACCTTCGTCCGTCCTGCCCGGGTGAGGCGCTGATGGATCAGTTCCCCACCGCGGGACCCGGTGGCCCGGATTCCTCGGACCTCAACCGCACCTGAGACCGGTTTCGATGTCGAAGACGTGGCGGACTGCGTCCCGCAGGTCGATGGTGACGTGGTCACCCACCCTGACCTCGGGAAAACCCGATTCGCGGGCGACGAACAGCTCCCCGCCTCCGATGTCCACTATCACGTCGCTGTAGGCCCCCAGGGGTTCTATCACGGCCACCCTCCCAGCGGCCGCCTCCTCGGAGGCCGACACCACGTGGCACTCCGATGGCCGCAGTCCGATCCGGATTTTCTCCCGGAACTCCATCAATTCCAGATCAACCTTCAAACCGGTTCCGGGAACGGCCACCAGGCCCCTTTCCAAAGGCTCCGCCGTGAACAGGTTCATCCGGGGTTTCCCGACAAACCCGGCGACGAACTCCGTGGCGGGACGGCTGTAGATCTCCTCCGGGGAACCGTACTGCTCGAGCCTCCCGCGACTCATCACCGCGATCTTGTGCGAAAGCGACATCGCCTCTTCCTGATCGTGGGTGACGTAGATGCTCGTCGCCCCTATCTCATTGTGCAGGAGTTTGAGTTCGGCGCGGGTTCTGTCCCGCAGGAGCGCGTCGAGATTCGACAGGGGCTCGTCGTAAAGGAGCACCCCGGGACGACGGGCTATGGCGCGGGCCAGGGCGACCCGCTGCCGTTGCCCTCCCGACAACGCCCTGGGGCGCTTGCGGAGCTGCTCGACCAGGCCCAGCTGCTCAGCCGCCTCCCTGACCCGGGTCGCGATCTCGGCCTTGGGCATCCGGCGCATCCGCATCCCGAAGGCGATGTTCTCGTAAACCGAGAGATGCGGGTAGAGTGCGTAGTCTTGGAAAACGAACGCCAGATCGCGTTTGTGGGGTTCCAGTGTCTCGACGGAAACCCCGTCTATCTCGATGGTTCCTTCCGAGACGCTCTCCAGGCCCGCGATCATGTTCAGGGTCGTGGATTTTCCGCACCCGGAGGGCCCCAGCAGGGAGACGAACTCCTTGTCCTCCACCGTGTATGAAACACCCCGGACGGCAAAGTCGTCCCCCTTGTTGGCGTAGCGTTTGCCAACGTCGGTCAACTTTATCTGCGCCATCTTCTCATCCTTTCACAGCCCCCTCGGTTATCCCCTGCACAATCCATTTCTGGGCCAGCAGCGCGAGAAGCAGGACGGGGAGGGCCGTGATGACCCCGGCCGTGGCGGCCCGCGTGTAGTCCATGGCGAAGAGCCCTTGGAACGAGGCCGTGGTGACCGGCAGCATCGGCGTTTTCGTGCCGGTCAGCACCTTGGCGAGGAAGAAATCACTCCACGCCGTGATGAACGCGAAGATCGCGGTCGCGGTGAATCCCGGCCCGGACAGCGGCAGCACCACCCTGCGGAAGATCCCGATTCGGCTGCATCCGTCCACGCGCGCGGCCTTCTCCAGGTTGACGGGAATGGAGTTGAAGAAACTGACCATCATCCATATCACCAGGGGAAGGATGAATGCCGTGTAGGTCAGGATCAAACCGATCCTGGTGTCGAACAATCCCATTCCACGAAGCAACACGAACAGCGGCACCGCAAGCACTATCGCGGGAACTGCCTGCACCGTCATCATGGCCAGCAACAACCCCTGGGAACCCCGGAAACGGAAACGGGCCAGCACGTAGGCACACAGGGAACCCAGGAGCATGCACAACGCGGTGGTTGCCGCCCCTACGATGAGCGAGTTCAGCATGGAGGTCAGGAAAGCCTGATCCGTCAGCAGGCTCCGGTAGCTGTCGAAAGTGATGGCAGCAGGATTCAGGTCCATGGGGATGGCACGAAGGTTCTGGGACGGGTAGATGCTGTACACGACCATCCATACGAAGGGCAGCACCAGGTAGATGCAGAGCAACACCACGAGCACCCGGTGGATCAGCGTTCCCCACCAGCTGCGTTTTATTCCTTCCATTCGCTCACTCCTTACCCTTGCGGCCGAGGACCAGGACCCAGAACATCGCCACGAGGGTGACGACAACCATGATCGCTAGCGACATCGCCGCCCCATATCCCCTGTCCAGGTAGCTGAAGGTGGTCAGGTAGGCCAGGAAGTTCACCGTGGTGGTCGCCTCCGCCGGCCCCCCGGAACCACCGGTCAGCACGTAAATGGAATCGAAAACCTTGATGGACCACATCGACTGGACTATGAGCAGGAACATTATGGTTCCTCTCATGTTGGGCAGCAGTATGCGCCAGAACTGTTGCCAGCTGCTCGCGCCGTCGATTGTCGCGGCGCGGTACATGTTCGCCGGTATCGCCTGCATCGAGGCCAGGGCCATCAACGCCAGGAAGGGGGTGAGCTTCCAGATCTCGGCGAGAATCAGCACCCCCATCGCCAGGTTCGGGGTTGCGAGCCACTGGATCCGGTCCTCGGTTATTCCAAGCCCCATCAAAACGTAGTTGATCACCCCGTATGAGCCGTCGAACACGACCTTCCACATGATTCCGTTCACCACCGGCGGGACGGCCCAGGGAACCAGCAGCAGGACCCGCGCGACGGTTCGTCCCCTGAATCTTCTGTTCAGCAGGCTCGCGATCCCGATCGCCAGTCCCACTCCCCCGAATACCGTGAACACACAGAAGATGGAGGTTCTGAGCAGCGAGGACTGGAATCCGGAATCGGAGAGCAGGGAAAGATAGTTCCCCACCCCGACGATTCCGTTGGATGCCGGGGTTTTGTCGTTGACCCGGTAGAACGAGAGCACCACCGCATACAGCATCGGGTAGACGAACAGGGCACCGATGGTGATGACGGCAGGGGCTGACGCGATGATCGCAAACCGCCTGTCCTGTCGCTCGGCGGTGGACACCGGAACCCTGTTCATCTCTCCCCCTGTCAGCCGATGTACTTCGCGATGACCGGTTTGAGCTGTTCCTGGGCCGAGTCCAGGGCAGCCTTGGGCTCGATCTCCTGGTTCATGGCCTTGGAGACCTGCACGGACAGCAGCTGGTCGAGTTCACTGGACCACGGCGTACCGTAGCGTTTCGTGACGTACTTGGTGCTCTCCTCGTAGGTTTTGACCACGGGCAGTGCCTCGACGGTCGCGGGATCCGCCAAGGTCGCCTTGGAAACCGGGAACCACCCCTCCTTTTCGACGATCTGTTTCTGGGCGACGTTGGAGGATGCGAACTCGAGCCACTTCATGGCCGCCGCTTTGTTCGTGGAGTTTACGTTGATCGCATATCCCTCCGACCCGTCGATGGATGCGGAGCGGACACCGATTCCGGGAATCAGGCCGTTTCCGACCACGCCCGCGGTCTTCGCCCCGGAAGCATTCGCAACGGCCCACTGGAACGGCCAGTTGAAGACGATGCTGGTGTTGCCCTGGGCGAACACCTCGACCAGATCAGAAGCGTTGGTGATCTGTAGCGAAGCCGGATCCATGACCTTGTGGAGGTGGAGGAGCTCGACCATTTTGGTGAGCCCCTCGACGCCTGCCTCGGAGTTGAGCTGCGGATTCCACTGGGCGTCGTAGAGCTCCCCGCCCGCCAGCAGCAGCGCCCTGAGGAAGTTCTGGTAGGCACCCGCGGGGTTGCCCATGTCGCAGGTGTAGCCGTAGCGCCCGTCGGTGGTGACTGCCTTGGCCACGGACACGAAGGAATCCCAGTTCTCGGGAGCGGCCTCGGGGTCAAGCCCCGCCTGCTTGAAGTGGTCCTTGTTCCAGAACATCGACTGGACGCTCGCGAATTTGGGGAGCCCGTAGATCTTGCCGTTCCAGGAGACCGCGTCCAGCGCGGGCTGGATCAGGTCGGAGGGGACGGTTCCCTTGTCGATCTCCTGGAGCCACCCGGCCTGCCCGAACTCGGCGGACCAGCCCGCCCAGGTCATGATCACGTCGAAGGACGTGTCCTTGGCAGCGAACAGGGTGGCGAAACGATCGTGGAGATCGTTGAAATTGGCCATCTCGTACGACTTGACCTTGATTCCCGTCTGTTCCTCGAAAACCTTGATGAGCCCGTCCTTGAAAACGGAGTTCGTGTTGTCGTCGAGGATCGTGATCTCCCCGGAGGCGGTTCCGGACCCGGAACCGAGCGGGGCGCTGTCCGTCTGGTTTCCGCCGGTGGGGTTCACGCATCCACCGAGGGCCAGGGCGCCTGCCGTCAGGCCACCGAGCGCGAAGAGCGAACGGCGGGTGAGGGAGGTTGTGTTGGAGGTTGTCATTTCTTCATCACCTTTCAACTGATCGCGACGTTGGTTCGGGTCTCAAGGGACTCGTGAAGGGCGTGGATGGCACGCGTGACCAGCAGCCCCTGTGCAATCGTCGGATGATCGATCTCCGCACCGGCGCAGAGGTCGATGAAGTCCCGCATCATGTCGATGTGGGGTCCTAGCAACCGGCCACGCAGATCGGTTTCGGGACCGCCCAGGTAGCGCACACTGGATGCGTCGAAGGAGGTCACCCCGGAGCGGTCGATCTCGATGTCGAATTCCAGTCCCTTGGCCTCCAGGCCGTAGCGGAACTGGAACACGGAGGGACGGGACTCGGGCAGAACCCAGCCGGAGTCCAGGTCGAGGATGGAGCCGTCGGAGAGAAGGAAACTTGCGGCTATCCGGTCGTAGGTGTCGATCCCGTCGGGGACCAGCACCTTGCGCACCCCACGGGCGAACACCTCCACGGGCTCCGCCCCGCTGATCCACATGGCCAGATCGAGGGTGTGGGGCATCAGGAACCAAGCCGGGGACGACTTCCCGGCCCACGACAGCATTCTGCGGGGAACGAACTCCGTGTCCTGGAGCAGGACGCGCTGAGCGATCAGCGGGGTTGCCGCCTCGCGCAGCATCTCGCGCACCATCTGGAACTTCGGGTTCCACCGGTTCTCGAAGCCGACCATCACCTGCCCCGGTGAGGCCTCGGCCGCCTCGCTGAGCGCCAGCGCATCCGGCAACGTGGTGGCCAGGGGCTTCTCGAAGAGCACGTGAAGACCGGCACGCAGACCGGCCAGCCCGGCCTCCAGGTGGGCGAAGTCCGGCGTCGCCACCACCAACGCGTCCAGGCCCTCGGCGATCAGAGCACCCACTTCCTCGTGTACCGGGACCCCGAACCGCTGCGTCAGGGAAGTCCTCGCCCCGGGTGACGGATCACAGAAACCCACGAGCGAACCTCGCGGATGTTCCCTGATCACGGACCCGAACATTGAGCCTCGGATCCCACCGCCAACAACCCCGATCCGAACACCGACCTCCATGGTCTCCTCCACATCGTTGTGTCGCTCCACCGTGGAGCACGGAAAGCAGTCTACGCCAGTTTGTTAGAAAGTGCTACAAACTCTGGGGGCTGCGGATAGGCTGGGTCCATGATCGCGGAGGAATCCACCGGACGAGACGGCTCCGCGCCCGAGGACTGGCTGCTGAACTCCTCCGACGTCGGCCTGGCGAACCGCTCACGCGTGCTGAAGTTGTTGTACAGAACCGGTCCCCTGACGCGGGCCGAGCTCGCCACTCGTCTGGCAGTCAGCCGGGCAACCGTGAGCGCGGTAGTCCAGCCCCTCATCAAGATCGGGATGCTGGTGGAACAGGATGCGCGCGCCTCGGGTGAGAAGGGCGGCAAACCGGCCCGCCCCCTGTGGTTCGGGACCGAACTGCGCGCCGGCGCCATCTACCTGTCCCCCGACGAGTGCACGGCGGCCGTCGTCGGACTCGACGGCCGCATCCACACATCGCTGCGGATGGACACCAGTCACATCGACGAGGACAGGCTTCCGGAAACCATTTTCGCGATGGTCACGTCAGTCCTGCGCAGTGAAAAATTGCTCGGCGTCTGCATCGCCTACGCAGGTACCGTCGACTGGCCCACCGGGGAGCTGATCGCCAACTATCGCCGCCCCGGCACCAGCCGCATCCCCTTGGCGAGCCTGCTCCGGGAGGACCTCGGCGTGCCCGTCTTCGCAACCCACCATCCCAGGGTTCAGGCCTACGGGGACGCCTGGATGGGGCCGGGGCGGACCCTGGCCTCCTTCGGTTCGGTGTTCACCGGTGAGGTTCTCGGGATCGGGATCTTCCAGGACCACGAGGTGCGTCAGGGCACCCGGGGAGCGGGTGGCGAAGCGGGCCACATGGTGGTGGACATGAACGGGGATCCTTGCGCCTGCGGGCGCCGGGGTTGTTGGGAAACCGTCGCCACGCTGGGTTGGTTGAGGGAACGCGCCGGAGAAGCGGGGTTGCCGGACCCGGAGACGGTGACCTCCGATCGCCTGATGTGCAGCTCGGAGCAGGATCACCGCCGCGAGGATCTCGCCAAGCGCTACGCGAACATGATCGGGCTGGGACTCGCGAACATCGAACAGATACTGGGGCTCGGAACCTACATCCTGCACGGCGACGTCGCCCGCGGTGGGGAACAGCTGAGGAGATGGACGGAGGACGCCTTGGTGATGAACTCCCCCAAACGGGATCCGGCGCCGCGGATCATACTCAGCACCGACCCCGACCATTCCGTGATCCGGGGTTGCGTGGCCCTGGTCATCACGCACGTGTTCCCGTCGACCCCCCGCAAGGGTGGCCGTCCGGTCAACGGCTCCTCCTGACACCTTCCAGGAGTTCCGCAGCCAGGGCGCCCAGCTTTTCCAGGTCCCCCGGCATGTCCGCCCCGTCGCTCGCCAGGCAACGCACCAGGGCGGAGCCGACTATGACCGCGTCCGCGTAGGCGCCGACCTCCGCGGCCTGGTCACCGTTGCCAACCCCCATGCCGACGCCGACCGGCAGCCCCGGGTCTATCTCCCGGGCGCGGGCGGCGATCACCGGGGCGGCCAGCGAGGTGCCCCGGCGCACGCCGGTCACCCCCATGACGCTGGTGGCGTACACCCAGCCCCGGCAGGCCGCCATGGTCATGGCGATGCGCTCCGGGGTGCTGGAGGGGGCGATCAGGAAGATCCTGTCGAGGCCGTGGGCATCGGTGGCGGCAATCCATTCGTCGGCCTCGTCCGGGGTGAGGTCGGGGGTGATGACGCCCGCTCCCCCGGCGGCGGCCAGGTCGCGGGCGAACGCATCGGGCCCGTACTGTTCGATCAGGTTCCAGTAGGTCATCACCACCGGGGTCTTGCCGCACGAGGCGACGGTCTCGGCGGCGGTGAGGGCGTCGCGGGTGCGCACCCCCCGGGCGAGGGCCCTGGTGGTGGCGTGCTGTATGACGGGGCCGTCGAGGAAGGGATCGGAGTAGGGCATCCCGATCTCCACCATGTCGGCCCCCTCGCACAGGACGCGGTAGGCCTCGCAACTCTTCGCGACATCCGGGTAGCCAACCGGCAGGTAACCGACGAAGGCGGCCCTCCCCTGGGCGCGGCAGGCAGCCAGGACCTTGCCGGAGATCCCCAGGCGGTTGGGGTCCGTGAAGTTGCTCATTCCATCTCTCCCACGACTCGATCGGGTTCACCGGACATTCCGAACCAGCCGAAGGCAGTGGAGACGTCCTTGTCGCCCCGCCCGGACAGGCACACCAGGATGCGGGGGCGTGCTCCGGGTTGCTCCCCGGCCAGTTTCAGGGCCAGTCTCCTGGCACCCGCGACCGCGTGTGCGGACTCGATCGCGGGAATGATTCCCTCGGTCCGGGTCAGCAGCTGGAAGGCGTCCATCGCCTCGACGTCGGTGACGGGTTCGTAGCCGGCCCTACCGGTCTCGGCCAGCCAGGCGTGTTCGGGGCCGACCCCCGGGTAGTCGAGTCCAGCGGAGATCGAGTGCGATTCCATGGTCTGCCCGTCCTCGGTCTGGAGCACGAAGGTGCGGGCGCCGTGCAGCACCCCGGGGCGGCCTGCACCGATCTTCGCCGCGTGACGCCCGGTCTCGATGCCCTCACCCGCGGCCTCGATGCCGAGCAGGTGCACGGATTCGTCGGGGATGAAGTCGGCGAACGCGCCGATGGCGTTGGAACCACCGCCGACGGCCGCCACCACCCAGTCGGGGAGGCCGCCGTGTTCCTCGAGCATCTGGGCGCGGGCCTCGGTGGAGATCACCCGCTGGAGCTCCCGGACCAGGTAGGGGAAGGGGTGCGGCCCGCCGACCGTCCCGAGCAGGTAGTGGGTGTTCTCGACGCTCGACACCCAGTCCCGCATCGCCTCGTTCATCGCGTCCTTCAGGGTGCGGGAACCGGATGCGACGGCGTGGACCTCGGCGCCCAGCAGTTGCATCCGGGCCACGTTGAGGGCCTGACGTTCGGTGTCCAGCTGCCCCATGTAGATGCGGCATTCCAGCCCGAGCAGAGCGGCCGCCGTCGCGGTGGCGACGCCGTGCTGCCCTGCCCCGGTCTCCGCGATCACGCGCGTTTTTCCCATCCGCTTGGTGAGCAACGCCTGGCCGAGCACATTGTTGATCTTGTGTGCGCCGGTGTGGTTCAGGTCCTCGCGTTTGAGGAAGATCGTGGCGTTCCCGCAGTGCTTGGAGAAGTTCTCGGCCACCGTCACGGGGGTCGGTCGTCCCGCATAGTTGCGTTGCAGGCCGGCGAGTTCGGCCCGGAAGACCGGATCGGCCTGGGCGGCCCGGAACTCGGTGTCCAGCTCCGCCAGGGCGGCGTGCAGCGCCTCCGGCACGAACGTTCCGCCGAACCGGCCGAAATGGCCTCGGGCATCGGGAAGTGCGGTCATGCGCAGCAGTCTACTGGTTCCCGCAGACGCGGACATCACCTTCCCGAATCGCCGAGGTTCATCGATGCTGCCCTGGTTCCGATCACCACCGACTGGTTCCTGTTCTCCTGCGACAGATCACTCGTTCCGGGCCGTTCCCCGGTCCGCCGGAGAACGAGAACCCGCCGGGCGGCGCGGTCAGTCGATCGATGCGAACTCCTCTACTGCGGCGCGGGGATCGCCGTGCCGGACCAGCGCCTCCCCGACGAGGATGGCGTCGGCTCCCTCCTGACGCACCCTGCGGGCATCGTCGATGCTGAGGATCCCGGACTCGGCGACCTTGACCCGGTCGTCGGGGATGAGGGAGACGAGTTTCCCGAACCGGTCGAGATCCACCTCGAGGGTCTTCAGGTCCCGGTTGTTGATCCCGATCACCTCGACCCCTGCGTTCACGGCCCGTTCCACCTCCTCCTCGGTGTGGGTCTCCACCAGCGCGGTCATGCCCAGCGCGTCGGTCAGGTCCAGGAAGGCCCGCAACTCCACGTCGCTGAGAGCGGCGGCTATGAGCAGCACCAGGTCGGCGCCGTGAACCCGTGCCTCGTAGAACTGGTAGGGATGCACCATGAAGTCCTTGCGGAGCAGCGGGGTCTCCACGGCCTCGCGGACCGCGCCGAGATCCGTCAGCGAGCCGTTGAAACGCCGTTTCTCGGTCAGCACGGAGATCGCGGCGGCTCCCCCTGCGGCATAGTCGGTGGCGAGTGCCGCGGGATCCGTGATCTCGGCCAAGTCCCCCTTGGAGGGCGAGCGGCGTTTCACCTCGGCAATCACGGCCAGCCCGGGGGCCCGCAAGGCGGGGACCACGGGGCGCGCCGGTTGCACCTCCCGCGCCAGCTCCAGCAGTTTCTCGAAGGGCTGATCGGCTTGGCGAACGGCCAGATCCTCTCTGACCCCGGTGATGATCTCGTCGAGCACGGTCATGTGGTTTCTCCCAACTTTGCGGCGCGGCGGAGCGCGGTGATGACGGCAGCCGCCTTGTGCGAACACTCGGCGTCCTCTCTCCCAGGAACGGAGTCGGCGACGATGCCCGCGCCCGCCTGGACGTGGGCGATGCCGTTCTTGAGCACGGCGGTGCGGATCGCGATGGCGACATCCGAGTTGCCTGCGAAGTCGAAATAGCCGACCACGCCGCCGTAGAGCCCGCGGCGGCTGACTTCCAGCTGATCGATGATCTCCATGGCTCGTACCTTCGGCGCCCCGGAGAGGGTGCCGGCAGGGAAGCAGGACAGGGTGGCGTCCAGCGCGGTGCGCCCCTCGGCCAGTCGTCCGCTGACTGCCGCCTCCAAGTGCATGATGTGGCTGTAGCGGTGGATCTGCATGAACTCGTGGACGGTGACGCTGCCGGGTTCGCAGATGCGCCCCAGGTCGTTGCGTCCGAGGTCAACCAGCATCAGGTGCTCGGCTCGTTCCTTCGGGTCCGCCAGCAGCTCGGCGGCCAGTTCCCTGTCCTCCACCTCGGTGCTGCCCCGTGGTCGTGAGCCGGCGATGGGCCGGGTGGTGGCAACGCCGTCCTGGACCGTCACGAGAGCCTCGGGACTGGAACCAATGACGGCGAACCCGGGCAGCCGCAGCAGATAGAGGTAGGGGCTGGGGTTAGTCAGCCTGAGGGCCCGGTAGACCTCCAGCGCATCGGAGTCGGTGGGCACGTCGAAGCGCTGCGAGACCACCACCTGGAAGGCCTCCCCCGCTTCGATCTCGGCGATGGTGGCCCGAACCGCCTGTTCGTACTCGGCCGGAGTGCGTTGCCGCCTGATCTCGAGGTCGGCCAGGCCGTCGCGCGCCGGTTCCACCAGGGAGGGGGTCGGTTCGGCGAGCCGACCGGCCATTTCCTCAATGCCGACCAGCGCCTCGTGGTAGGCCCGTTCCACGCCCTCGTCGGTGCCGTCGTAGTTGATGGCGTTGAAGATCAGGTGCACCTCGTGCGTCCTGTGGTCCAGCACCGCGACCTGTGAGGCGAGCATCATCACCAGTTCGGGAAGCCCGAGGTCGTCGATGCAGGTGTCCGGCAGCGTCTCCAGCCGCCGCACCACGTCGTAGCCGAGATAGCCGACCATCCCGGCGTGGAACGGAGGCAATCCCTCAGTGGCCGGGGTGGCGAGTTCGGCGAGGGTCTGGCGCAGGACATCGAGCGGGTCGCCGTCGCCGATGCCGGTCAGCTCACGGCCCAGCCAGACGGCTTTCCCGCCGCGTTCCGTGAGGGTGGCGCCGCACCGCACCCCGACGAAGGAGTACCGGGACCAAACCCCTTCCGATGCGGATTCCAGCAGGAAGGTTCCCTCACGCGCTCCGCACAGGGTGGCGTACAGGCCGATCGCGGTGATGTGATCGGCCAGCAGACGGGCGTGGACGCTGATCACGCGGCGGGTTCTCGCCAGCTCCGTGAACTCGGCGAGGGTCGGCGAGATGTTCAGCATTCGACGTCACTTCCGGTCAGCTCGGTGAAGAAACAGGTTGGATTACCCGTGTGGCAGGCGGCCCCGGTCTGTTCGACGCGCAGCAGCACGGTGTCGCCGTCGCAGTCCAGATGAACGGAGATCACGCGCTGGTGGTTGCCGGAGGTCTCCCCCTTGATCCAGTAGATCTGACGGCTGCGGGACCAGTAGGTGGCCCGGCCGCTCGTCAAGGTGCGGGCCAGGGCCTCCTCGTCCATCCAGGCCAGCATCAGCACCTGCCCGGATGCGATGTCCTGGGCGACTGCCGGAACGAGCCCGTCGGCGTTGAACCGTACCCGGGCGGCCACGTCCTCACGCAATCTCATGGAGCCATTCTTCCCGTAACCTCTTGGCCTGGCCAACCCGAAAGGCCGTGGAAGGGCCACAGAAATTCCGAGACCTCCTGCAGAATTCCGGCCACGCGAACCTCGTCAGTGATGCGGGAGCCGAGGTCGACAGGTCGTGGTCAGATCCGTGAGGTCAAGCATCAGCGAATGTCACTCCTGGAGGAATCAGTGGGGTTGGGTTTCGGGCGACGGGTCAACCGGACCAGGACGAGAACGCCCCACGCGACCAGGATCACGGACGCGAGGACGATGCCCGCGACCGGGGGGAGAAACCCCAGGACGACTTCCTGGCCCCGCGCGCTCAGGCAGATGATCAGCAGGGCACCCGCCAGGGTCCCGATCAGCCAGCCCACCAGGTACAGGGGCGTGTCGCCAGGGCCTGCGGTGGTGGCAGGAGTGAAGGTCCGGGCGTAGTCCCGGGGGCTCCCGAAGGCCTGCCGCGGCGAGGTGCCACTGTCGGCGGTGTGGGATTCGACGGTCCAGACGGCCTCCTGGACCTGTTTCTCGTCCACGCCCCGGAAGCGAAGATGGCGTGCGAGTTCTGCCGTGTACTTGTCCGTTTTCTCATTCATCGTGGTCGGCCTCTCTGCCGAGGATCCGTGTCATCGACCGGGACAGCGTGTCCCATTGGGTTCGTTGCCGGGACAGGAGCCCCAGGCCGGCCTGCGTCGGCCGGTAGTACTTCCTCGCCGGGCCCCGCTCGGCGGTCCGCCAGCTACCCGTCACGAGCCCCTTGGTCTCCAGGGTCCGCAGGGCCGGGTAGAGGGTCCCTCCTGGAATGGCGCCCCAGCCATGTTTTTCGAGTTCCTGTGCGATTCCGTACCCGTGGAGGGGGCGGCGGCCGAGGATCCCGAGGATCGCTGCGGGGAGCAGGCCCCGTTGCCACTCCGAGGGCCATGCGCTGGTTGCCATACAGTCAGTAAACCACCTAACTATGTAGATTGTCAACCTATTCCGAAAATTGACTTTCTCGGTCGTTGCCAGCGGACACGGAGGCGCAGGGTTGGTCCGCCCCGCTCAAGGACGGCTCGGGTGGTTCTCACCGACGGGTTGCGTTTCGCCGGTGAATTTGCCATGCTTCTCCGCGGCGTCAAGGAAGGCGCCGGGCCCGGTTCGCCGGGTGAGCGAGAGGGTTGGATCATGCGAGGAAAGCAGCTTGGTCGCGGCACCGCGGCGCGTCTGCTGCGTCCTGCCGCCTCAACCCGTCCAACGAACTCCGCGCAGTCCCGCTGAGTTCCGGGGCACGGAGCCCTCTCGCCCGATCACACTCACATGCCTCGTTTCCGAGAGGTCTCTGGTTGCCCCTGTCAACATTTCGAGGCCCCGCGTATGGGTGCTGCCCATCGCGGATCCTCCCGAATCAGGAGAACCATCATGTCCATCTACCCGGTGTCGCTGAGCGGCACCGTGAACACCCTCATGTGGGCCGACGAGACCGGCATCGAGGAGCCCGCTATCAGGCAGCTCCGCAACGTCTCCGCCCTTCCGTGGACCCACGGGCTGCGCGTCATGCCCGACGTCCACTACGGGAAGGGAGCCACCGTCGGATCCGTGATCGCCATGCACCAGGCCGTCGCCCCCGCCGCGGTCGGTGTCGACATCGGCTGCGGCATGACCGCGGTGCGCACCAACCTGGGTTCCGACCGGCTTCCCGACGATCTCGGCCGGCTCCGCCGCACCATCGAGCGGGGCGTCCCGGTCGGGAACGGGGCGCACAAGGACCACTCCCCCACCATCGACCGGCACGGCAGGCTGAAGCGCCGGTTCAAGGAGATGCGGGAGGGTTTCGAGTCACTGCAGGCCCGTCGGCTCGCGCGTTCCTTCGGGAGGCTCGAGACCAAGGCCGTGAACCAGATCGGCACGCTCGGCGGCGGCAACCACTTCATCGAACTGTGTGCCGGGGACGACGACCGCATCTGGGTGACCCTGCACTCCGGCTCCCGCGGCATCGGCAACCGGCTGGCGCAGGAACACATGGAGGTCGCCCAGTCCCTCACCCACAACAAGGGCCTGGTGGACCGGGACCTGGCCGTGTTCCTGAGCCACACCCCGCAGATGGAGGCCTACCTCCACGACCTGTGGTGGGCGCAGTCCTACGCGTTGCTCAACCGTGACGTGATGCTCGCCAGCATCTGCGACGACCTCTCACGGCACATCCCCCGGATCGCTTTCGAGGACCCGATCCGCTGCCACCACAACTACGTGGCCGTGGAAACCTACGACGACCTGGAGCTGATCATCACCCGGAAGGGGGCGATCCGGGCCGGGAAGGGCGATCTGGGCGTGATTCCCGGCTCCATGGGAACCGGATCGTACATCGTGCGGGGGCTCGGCAACCCGGCCTCCTACGAGTCGGCCTCGCACGGCGCGGGCCGGAGAATGTCGCGGAGCCAGGCCAAGCAGCGGTTCACCACCGAGGACCTGGCCGAGCAGACCAGGGGAATCGAATGCCGCAAGGATCCCGGCGTGATCGACGAGATCCCTGCCGCCTACAAGGACATCAACGAGGTGATCCGGGCGCAGTCCGATCTGGTCGAGGTCGTGGCGCGGCTCCGGACCCTGCTGTGCATCAAGGGCTGAACCGGGGTCGCCTCGGATGCCGTCCACCGGGGCGACCCCCATGCCCCGAGCCCGTAGGCTTGGGGCATGAGCCTTGCTTCCCGGCAGCGCGAGTCGCTGTGCGATCTGATGTCCGAACTCGGGCCGCTGGCCCCCACCAGGTGCGACGGCTGGAATGTCGGCGACCTGGCCGCGCACCTGTGGATCCGGGAGCACAAACCGGCTTCGCTGCCCGGGATCGGCTCGAAACGGTTCGCCGAACTCACCGGACGCATCCAGGTCGAGGCCCTGCACCTGAAGGGGTTCCCGGCCCTGGTCAGGGAGCTGCGCCGCCCGGGCTGGGTGATGCGCCCGCTCGACGGCATCGTCAATGCGGTGGAGTTCTTCATCCACCACGAGGACGTGCTGCGGGCGAACGGCCGGACCCAGCACCTCACCGATAAGGATCAGGCGGAGTTGCTGCGCACCGCCCGGGTGCTGGCCTTCCGGGCGCAGCGCACCTGGGGTGGGCAGCTCATCCTGGTTCCCACCGTCGGTGAGGTCATCCGTCACGGCAGGGGAAATCGACCGCTGCGCCTCGCGGGTCCGCCCTCGGAGTTGCTGCTGTTCCTGACGGGCAGGGAAGCCGACATCGGGATCACGGCCGAACCTGAGACCGTCGAGGAGTTCCGGAAGGCCGTCGGCAACCTGTAGCGGCCCGGGCCCGCCCGGTCAGGTCAGTTTCTCCATCAGCAGTTCCCGGACCCGGGCGGCATCCGCCTGGCCCCTCATGGCCTTCATGACCTGACCGATGAGCGCCCCCACCGCCTGGTGCTTGCCACCTCGGATCTTCTGGGCCACCTCCGGGTTCGCGGCGATCACGTCCTCGACGGTCGCGTTCAGCGCGCCTTCATCTGAGACCACCTTCAGGCCCCGCCCGGCGACCACCTCGACGGGCCTGCCCTCGCCCGCGATGACACCGTCGAACACTGCGCGCGCCAGCTTGTCGGTCAGCTCGCCCGCATCCACCATCGCCTGGGTTTCCGCTACATCGGCCGGGGTGACGCCGAGCGCCTCCAATTCGACGCCGGCCTCGTTGGCCCGGCGGGCCAATTCGCTCAGCCACCATTTCCGGGCTGACTGCGGGGAGGCCCCCGCGGCCACCGTCGCCTCGATCAGGTCCAGGGCCCCGGCGGCCACGACGGCTGCCATGGTCCTGGCATCGATGTCCCATTCCTCGGCCAGGCGCCTGCGGCGCTCGGCGGGGGGTTCGGGAAGCGTGGCGCGCAGTTCCTCGATCCACTCCGCGCTGGGCGCCACGGGCACGAGGTCCGGTTCGGCGAAGTAGCGGTAGTCCTGCGCCTCCTCCTTGGAGCGACCAGGGCTGGTTGAGCCGTCGCCCTCGTGGAAGTGCCGGGTTTCCTGCGTGACCCGTCCCCCGTCCGCGAGAATCGCGGCCTGGCGGCGCATCTCGAAGGTGACGGCACGTTCGATGGAACGAAGCGAGTTCACGTTCTTGGTTTCGGTGCGGATTCCCAGTTCCGCCGATCCCTTGGGGGCCAGCGACACGTTCGCGTCGCAGCGCAGCGAACCCTGTTCCATGCGCACGTCCGAGACGTCGAGGGCGCGCATCAGGTCACGCAGGTGGGCGACGTAGGCGCGCGCCACCTGCGGGGCCTTCGCTCCGGTGCCGAGGATGGGTCGGGTGACGATCTCGATCAGCGGCATGCCGGCCCGGTTGTAGTCGATGACGGAGTGGTCGGCCCCGTGGATGCGTCCCGTCGCCCCGATGTGGGTCAGTTTGCCGGCGTCCTCCTCCATGTGCGCGCGTTCGATCTCGACCACGAAACTCTCCCCGTCGACCTCCAGTTCGACCCGGCCGTCGAAGGCGATCGGTTCGTCGTACTGGGAAGTCTGGAAGTTCTTGGTCATGTCCGGGTAGAAGTAGTTCTTCCGCGCGAACCTGCCCCACGGCGCGATCCGGCACCCGAGCGCCAGGCCGATGCGGATCGCGGATTCGACGGCTTTTGCGTTGACCACGGGAAGCGCGCCCGGCAGGCCGAGGCACACGGGGCAGGTCTGGGTGTTCGGTTCCGCCCCGAACTCGGTGGAGCAGCCGCAGAACATCTTCGATTTCGTGTTGAGTTCGACGTGAACCTCCAGCCCGAGCGCCGGGTCGTAGTTCTCGATGACCTCGTCGAAGTCCATCAGGTCCGTCATCACCACACCGCCCTCGTTCCGTCGAGGGGCTTCGCCCGCTTGAGCAGCGGCCCCTCCAGCCTGTCCTCCAGGGTTGCCTCGATGAACCCACCCACCCGGTAGAGCCGGTCGTCGGCCAGCGGGGGAGCGACCACCTGCAACCCGACGGGCAGCCCCTCCTCGCTCAAACCGACGGGGAAACTCGCCGACGCATTGCCGGCGAGGTTCGACGGGATGGTGCACAGGTCCGCCTTGTACATGGCCATCGGGTCGCTGGTGCGCTCCCCCAGCCTGAACGCGACGGTGGGTGTGGTGGGCGAGACCAGCACGTCGCATTCGGCGAAGGCCGCCTCGAAGTCGCGGGCCACGAGGGTGCGGACCTTCTGGGCGGATCCGTAGTACTGGTCGTGGTAGCCGCTGGACAGGGCGTAGGTGCCTATGATGAGCCGGCGTTTGGCCTCGCGTCCGAAGCCCTGTCCCCTGGTGATTGAGGTGACTGCCTCCATGTCGCGCGACCCGTCGTCGCCGAGCCGCAGCCCGTAGCGCACCGCGTCGAAGCGCGCGAGGTTGCTGGACAGTTCCGCCGGCATGATCAGGTAGTAGGCGGCCAGGGCGTACTCGAAGTGCGGGCAGGACACCTCCACCACCTCGGCACCGCCGTCACGCAGCCACTGGACGGCCTCGGCGAAACGGGTCTCGACGGCGGCGTCGTAGCCCTCACCGCCGAGCTCCTTGACCACGCCGATCCTCAACCCCCGGACCTCGCGGCGGCGCGCCGCCTCCGCCAGCGGGGGCAGCGGCTGCGCGATGGACGTGGAGTCCATGGGGTCGTGGCCGCCCATGACTGCGTGCAGCAGCGCGGCGTCCAGGACGTTGCGGGTGACGGGGCCGGGCTGGTCCAGGCTGGAGGCCATCGCCACCACCCCGTAGCGCGACACCCCGCCGTAGGTGGGTTTCACCCCGACGGTGCCGGTCACGGCCCCGGGCTGGCGGATGGAACCGCCGGTGTCGGAACCCAGGGCGAGCGGGGCGAGGCAGCCCGCCACCGCGGCGGAGGATCCTCCCCCCGAGCCACCGGGAATCCGGTCGAGGTCCCACGGGTTGCGGGAGGGCCCGAAGGCGGAGGTCTCGGTGGAGGAGCCCATCGCGAACTCGTCCATGTTGGTCTTGCCGAGGATGATCAGCCCGGCCTGTTTGAGGCGCGCGATGACCGTCGCGTCGTAGGGCGGGATCCAGCCCTCCAGGATGCGGGAGCCGCAGGTGGTGGGCATCCCGGTGGTGCAGAAGTTGTCCTTCACGGCGATGGGGATCCCCGCCAGCGGGCCGAGTTCCTCGCCTTTGGCCCGGCGGGCATCGATCGCGGCCGCGGCGGCCAGGGCGCCTTCGGGGTCGACGTGCAGGAATGCGTTGAGGGCCGGGTTCACCGCCTCGATCTGTTCGAGGTGGGCGCGGGTCAGTTCTACGGAACTCACCTCGCCCGCCGCGAGCAGGCCGGTTTGTTCGTGGGCCGTCCTGGTGATGATCTCGGTCACGGCTCAGTCCTCGCTCAGGATCCGGGGAACACGGAAACGCTCATCCTCGACGTCGGGGGCTCCCGCCAGCACCGCCTGCTGGGGCAGGGATTCGCGCACCCGGTCGGGGCGCATCACGTTGGTCAGCGGAAGCGCGTGGGTCATGAGGGGGATGTCATCACCCGCCACCTCGCCCACCCGGGCCACGGAGCCCAGGATCACTTCCAGTTCGGGGGCCAGTTCGGCGCATTCCGACTCGGTCAGTTCGAGCCGGGCCAGCGCTGCCAGCCGCGCCACCTCCTGAGGGGTCAGGGCCACGGTTTCTCCTAGTTGGTCTGCAATCCCGCTGCCGCGGGCGTGGCCAATCCTAGCGCCGGAACCTCTCGAGAAGAGGTTCATAGTGTGTGCACACCGCTCGCCGGTAGCCGTCCACATCCCCGGCCTCGGCGGCCCCGAGGATCTCCGCGTGCGCGCCCGGCAGGTCCGTCACGGTGCCCGGTGGGAGCTTCGCCAATGTCATGGTCTGGACATCCCAGCAGGCCGCGACCAGGTCCGCAATGATCCTTCTGCCCGCGCGATTCATGAGGGTGACGTGGAAGCCGCGGTCCAGCTCCGCGAAAGGTTTTCCCTCCCCCGTCGCCTCGGTGATCCGGTCTACCAACCAGTGGAGTTCCTCGTCACCGGTGCCCCGGAGCGTGGAACAGACCTGTTCGGCCTCACCCAGGTCGATTCCCCGCCGCACCTCGACCACCTCGAGAAGCGCGTGCTGGTGTTTCCCGGGAAGCATGTTCATGCGGAAGGCCAGCGTCTCCACCAAGGGACGTAGGGTGGCGTTCCCGACGAAGGTTCCCCGGCCGTGCTGGACCTCAACGATCTCCAGGGTACTGAGGGTCCTGACGGCCTCCCGGAGCGAACTCCGGGAAACACCCAGGCTGTCGCACAGGTCGGATTCGCTGGGCAGACAGTCACCGGGGCGAAGCCCGCTGGTCGCTATGAGCTGTTTGATCCGTTCGACGGTCTCCGTTGCCCTGGTCATTCCTGTGCGCGGGCTGCGCTGCCCGTTTCCCGACCTCCGCATTCAATTTCCTGTCCTCGGCCCCCAGAACCAACCAGAGAATTGGGGAAGATCGTAACGGAACCGGCTTCGAGTCTTCGAGGCACTTTCCCCTTCAAGCCGTTCCGGTCCCCCCAGGGGGACAGTTGTAGCCGACGGGGTGCGGAAGAAACTGGCCGTGGGATCTCATGGAGTCATGGACACGACAGAAGTGATGCCGAAGCTGGCCCCGATTGATCCGCGCAGAGCGCGCCGCCCGCATCCGGCAAGGAACCTGGTGGTTGCCACGGAGGCGTTGACCAAGTCCTACAGGGATTTCAACGCGGTGGACGGAATCAATCTGCAGGTCCCGCAGGGGGGTGTCTACGGTTTCCTGGGCCCGAACGGGGCGGGAAAGTCAACGACGATGAAACTGCTCCTGGGCCTGGTGAAACCGACATCGGGAAGAATGAGTGTGCTGGGTCACCCGGTGGGAACCGGGTCGCCGCTGCCGGCCGGAGCCATCGGGTCGCTGATCGAGGGGCCGTCATACTACCCGAGCCTGTCGGGCAGGGAAAACCTGATGATGCTCGCGGATTACCTGGGGTTGCCCAAGGCCCGGGTGCAGCACGCGCTGAAGACGGTTGACCTGGCGGGTCAGGAATCCAAACTGGTCAAGCGGTACTCGATGGGCATGAAACAACGCCTGGGGCTGGCGATGGCGTTGCTGGCGGATCCGCGGCTGATCCTGCTGGACGAGCCGACCAATGGTCTGGATCCGGCCGGTGTGGCCGAGATCCGGCAACTGATCGTTGCCCTGGCCCGGCAGGAGGGGGTGACCGTGATCGTCTCCTCCCACATCCTGTCAGAAATCGAACAGATGGCCGACTCGGTGGGCATCATCTGCGCCGGAAGATTGCGCTACCAAGGACCGTTGTCGGGGTTGCGGGACGAGGGGGTCATCGAGTTCACGGCCGCCGATCCCGCCGGGGTTTCCGCCCTGTTGAGGGCACACCGGATCGGGCATCGGGTCACCGGTGGTGTCATCCGCACCCCGATGCTCCCCGACCCGCTCGTCGGGGACCTGGTGACCCGGATCGTCCAGGCCGGCCAGACCCTGTTCCGGGTCCAGACGGTTCGCAAGAGCCTGGAACAGGCCTTCCTGGAACTGACCGATCCCCTCGCCGGACGGGAGGTGCAGTGATGACCGCCGTCGGCATGGAAATCCGCAAGATGAAACGCAAGCACTACTGGCTCATGGCCTCCGGGGCCATCGCGCTTCAGCTGCTCTGGCTCGCCGCCATGGCACTCAAACGCAGCACGGGCGTGGTGGAGGCGCGCCTGATGGTTCTGAGCCTCGCCGAGCCCCTATACCTGGGGCTGCTGCTGATGCCCATCGTCGCTGCCCTGCTGGCCTCCAGGCTGGTCACGCTCGACACGGAGGAACGCATGGATCAGCTGCTCACGACCTACAAGCAGCGGGCAGCCACACGGTTCACGGCGAAACTGGTGGTGGGTTCCGCGAGCATCGCGGCGGGTGAGTTGCTGTTCATCGGGCTCCTCGCCTCCGCCGGGCCGGGGCTCGGGCTGAGGAGTGACGCGGGATATCAGGAAGCGCTCTTGCCGGGGCTGGTCGTGCTGCTGGCGGCCTCGGTGGCCACCGTGGCGGTGCAGCTGGCGTTGGCGGCCTGCCTGGAGAAGCAGGCGATCGGCCTGGGGGTGGCCGTCGTGGCCGGGGTCACTTCCTCGGCCCTGCCCTTCATAAATCTGGCCCCGCTGGGCTGGGCACTGCCTTGGGGGCTGCCGGCCGCGGCGAATCCGGTGAGCACACAGCTGCTCAGACAAACCGGGATGGGGACCGCGCTCGTAGCCCATCCCTGGGTGAACGCGCTCGGGGCGGTTCTCGCAGCCGCCGCCTGGGTTTGCATCTCCCGGTCCGTCGTCAAATACAAGGAGAATCACCGATGAGCACCACGACATTCGACCGTCTTCCCACCGGGTATCGGAAACCGCCCCGGCTCCGTCCCTCGGTGCGGGCGGCCTGGCTGTGGGAGAACCGCAAGGTCTCGAACCTCTGGTACTGGCCGGCGCTGGCCCTGCTGTGCGCGGTCAGTCTGCTCTCCGGATACGTCCAGTTCATGGAGTACCGGGCTGAGTTCTTGGCCCAGGGGGCCACCTGGGCCGTCATCTGGGGGCAGGGCTCGTTGATGTCGTCAATGCTCTTCATCCCCTTGGCCGTAGGCGCCTTCACCGCCCAGAGCGCCGCCGGTGAGCACGAGGGCCGGAACTGGCAGCGCATGTCGGCCTCCGGGCTGGCGGGCACCATGGTCGCGGGCAAGCTGTTGCACACCGCGCAGACTGCGTTGGCGAGCGCTTTGGTGTTCCTCACCGAGTTCGTCGTCACCGGGTTGCTGCTCGGCTTCGACCCGGCGGAACTCGGCCCGTACCTGGCCCGCGTCGTACCCATCGCCCTGTCGGTGTGGGTAGTCGAGGTGTTCGTCATGTGGGTCGGGACCATCGCGAACTCCTTTGCCGCGATCATGAGCATCCTGCTGCTGACCACCATCGGGGGATTCGTCCTGAGCCTGGCAGCTCCGCCAGTGGCCGGCCTGTATCCGCTCTCCCTGATCACCTCGGCCTTCGCCTCCCGCCAACCCGATAGCATCGCCTCCGTGGGCTCCATGCTGGTGACCGGTTCCATAGCGGCGGTCTGGGTGGTGTTCTGGGCGAGTGCGCTGCTGCGCAGGATTGCCCGCAACCCATGAGCGCGCCGCAGACGCCCGTGGCCCCGAGGACCTTCATGGATCAGGTCGCCGGGACCTGGCACACCAGTTCTGAACCCGTCTGGATCGGCGCCGGCGTGATCGGTTTGTTCCAGTCCTTCATGACCTACCGGCTGCTGGATATCAAGGACGCGGGAAGCGTGCTGTCCGTCCCTTGGTGGGTGACGTTCACCGCGATCAGCATCACCTCCCTGCTGCTGCGTCGCCGCTGGCCGCTCGTCACGGCCGTCACCACCGGGCTGGTCCTGCTGACTGCGGGCCTCGTGCTGGAGGGGGCCCACAGCTACTACACCTTTCCCATGCTGATGGGGGTCTACGCCCTGGCCTCCCGGGCCGGTGTCTTCGCGTGTTGCACCGGGATCGGCACGGCAGCCGCATGCCTGATCATCCCCGATGCTCTCAAAGGCGGATCGAAGGCGGGTTTCGTCGGTGGGATGATCCCGTCACTGTTCGTTCTCACGGCCGTGGTCGCCGTGGCCCTCACCCTCCGGGCGCGCCGTGAGCTGCTGCGTCATCGCGACGCCGAACTGGCGGCACAGGAGCGGCAGAGTCAGCTGACCGATCAACGCGACGCCGCCCGTCGCCAGACACGGATCGCCGCCGAACTCCACGACAGCGTCGGCCACGACCTGACCGCCATCATCGCACTGTCCGAAGGGCTGCGGGATACCACAGGGAATGCCGCCCTCGAGGATGCGATCGAGACCATCAACACCCTGGCCCGGGAGGGACTGGCCGATACCCGGCGCGCCGTCAACGCGCTCCATCCCGCATCCCCCGCCGACGAGTTCCTGAATGCGACCACCACCCGCACCTGGGATGATCTCGATCCACTACTGGCGACCGCCCGGCGGACCGGCCTGGCCGTGGCATCAACCAGGACGGGCACACCGCCCGCCGATCCGGCCCTGGCCGGGCTGGTCTTCACGATCGTCCGCGAGGCCTTGACCAACGTCATGCGTCACGCCGCGGACGCCACCCGGGTCACCGTCGCGATCGACCACGCACCGGCCGCCACGACGATCACCATCACCGATGACGGCCGGGCGGAGGGGCCGGGCGTTCCCGGCCACGGCCTGGCGAACCTGACCCGCCTCGTCACCTCCCACGGTGGCACCCTGACCGCGGGGGCCACCGCTGACGGCTGGTGTCTGCGCGCCGTCCTACCGAAGGAGCAGCCATGACCACGACGGTGATGATCGTCGACGACCAAAGGGCCACGCGCCTGGGGCTCGCGCTCATGATCGGCAAGGCCGATGATCTCCGGGTGATCGCGCAGGCCGAGAACGGACAGGACGCCCTCGACCAGCTCGCCGAGATCGAACGGCGGCGCACACCCCGGCCCGACGTGGTCCTGATGGATGTCCGGATGCCGGTCCTGAACGGCATCGACGCCACGGCCGCCATCACCAGGAAACATCCCGGTGTCAAGGTTCTGGTGCTGACCACCTACGACCAGGACGACTACGCCTTCGGTGCGCTCGGGGCGGGCGCCTCCGGTTTCCTCCTGAAGGACACCCGGACCACCGACCTGCACCAAGCACTCCGAGCGGTCGCCGCGGGCGACGCGATCCTCACCCCGCGCATCACCCGGCAACTGCTCGAACGGCACATGCCGCGCACCACCACCCCGCGGCAGCGCGCGGCGCAGGAACGCCTCGGGCTGTTGACCCCCCGGGAACGCGAGGTCGCGGGGCTCGTCGCCCAGGGAATGACCAACGCCGAGATAGGTGAGCGGCTTTTCATCCAGCCCGAATCCGTCAAGAAAACCGTCACCCGGATCCTGGCGAAACTCCAGCTCCGGGATCGGGTGCAGCTGGTGATAATCCTGCGCGATGCGCAGCCATCCCACTGATACCACCTGATGTGGACTGCACGATTCCCTAAAGTTGTGGTCATGAACCCAGCTCTGGTCACGGACGGTCTGCTCAAACGCTTCGGCCCCAAGGTGGCCGTGGACAACCTGAGCCTTCAAATCCCTCAAGGGCATCTGTTCGGCCTGGTCGGTCCGAACGGCGCGGGAAAGACCACCGCGATGTCCATGATCTGTGGTCTGCTCCGGCCCGATTACGGGACGGCCCGGGTGCTCGGCAACGATGTCTGGGCCGATCCGGTGACCGCCAAGAAACACATCGGGGTGCTGCCCGACGGGGTGTTGCTGTTCGACCGCCTGACCGGCTCCGAGCTGCTCCGCTACAACGGTCGGCTGCGGCGCCTCGCCCCCGAGGTCGTCGAGGAACGTTCGCGGGAGTTGCTCGGTGTGCTGGACCTGGCGGATGCCGCCGACAAGCTGGTCGCCGACTACTCAGCCGGCATGACCAAGAAGATCTCGCTGGCCAGTGCCCTGATCCACGCCCCCAGGTTGTTGATCCTCGACGAACCCCTAGAGGCCGTGGATCCAGTTTCCGGTCAGGTCATCCGCGACCTGCTTCGTGACTACGTGGATGGTGGCGGCACGGTGCTGCTGTCCAGCCACGTCATGGAACTGGTGGAGAGCATCTGCGACGGGGTCGGGATCATGGCCGCAGGGCGCATCTTGGTTTCGGGAACCGTGGACCAGGTCCGGGGTGACGCGAGCCTTCAGCAGAAATTCGTGGAACTGGTCGGTCAGGGACGGATGGCCGGGGAGGAGACGCTGCAATGGTTGCGCCACTCGTCGCTGTAAGGCTTCGTTCCCAGTTCTCCGCCCTCAGGAGCAGCCTGTGGGCGACGGTCGGGTACGTACTGCTCGCTGTGATGATGTTGCCGCTTTTCATCGGCCTGACCGTGGGGTTGTCCTCCCTGAGGTCCCTGCCCGACGCGCGTTCCCCCTTGATGCTCGCGGCGGGAGCCGTCCTGGTACTGGTGTGGACCTTCGGATCGGTGTTGTTCTTCGCCATGGACGATTCCGTGTCCCCGCAGCGCCTGGTGTTGTTCCCGCTCCGGTCCCGTGATCTGGTGGTTCCCCTGCTGGTCTCGGACCTGCTCACCCTGCCGGGGGCCTTCACCCTCCTGGTCTGCTGCGGTTTCATGATCGGCTGGGCCACCGATCCGCTGCTGGCGATCGCCGGGATCGCGTCCACGGTTCTCGGACTGGTGACGGGGATGCTTGCCGGCCGGATCCTGGTGACAGCCCTGTCGCGCTGGCTGGCCGCCCGCAGAAGCCGGGATCTCCTGTACGTGGTGCTCCTGCTCGGCCTGATCACGATCTGCTGGGGTGCCCCACTGCTGGGCCGCGGAATGTTCAATCTCGGTTTGAACTGGGAAACCGTCGAGTTGGTTGGCGGCGCCGCCGGTTGGACCCCCATGGGTTGGGCCTGGGCCCTGCCCGCCGACCTGACGGCCGGGCGCTCAGGGTTGGCGGCGTTGCGCTTCGCCCTGGCCCTGGTGCTGCTCGCGGCGATGATCTGGGTGTGGTCCCGGCAACTGGACCGGGCCCTGACCACTCCCCTGCCGAGCGCCAGTAGCGGCGCCCCGACCGTGTCGTCGCCTTGGCTGGACCGGCTCTTCCCCCCGGGTCCCGCCGGGGCCATCGCGGCCCGGAACCTGCGGTACCTGCGACGCGATCCCCGCCGGTTCGCCTCCGTGCTGGTGATCATGGCCACACCCTTCTTCGTGGTTTTCGCGAACATGGTCCAGGACGAGAAGCTGATCCCGGAGTTCCTGTGGCTGGTGGCTGTCCTGGCCACCTGGATGGGGGGCATCGGAGCGCTGCAGGACACGCCCATGGACGGTTCGGCGTTGTGGCTGCACGCAGTCTCCGGGATTCGTGGTTTCGAGGACCGGCTGGGCCGCCTCATGGCTAATTCCCTGATCTACGGTGGCACGTTCGCGGTCACCATGGTGCTGGCATCGGCGCTGCTGGGGGCGTGGGGGATTTTCCCGTTCGCCTTCGGGTTGGGGCTGGGCATCCTGATCGCCAACCAGGGGATGAGCCTTTTGGTCAGTTCTTTCCTGAACGGAACCGCTCCCCCGCCTGGCACCAATCCGTTCGCCAGCACGTCGAAGGGGCAAGGAGCGGCTTTCCTCGCCAGCATGCTCCAGATGATCGGTTCCGTGATCCTGCTGCTGCCGGTGGCGGGAATGGTCTTCGCCTCCTACCGTTTCCCGCTGCTCGGCTGGGTGTTCCTGCCGGTGGGACCGGTCCTGGGTGTCCTGGCCGCCCTGGGGTTGATCTCCTTGGGTGGGCGGCGGCTGGACCGGACCTGGCCGGAGGTGCTGAAGGCCGTCACCTACGAGAAGTAGGCCCCGGCCTCGTCCCCGGTGAGCAGCAGGTAGAAGGTCCGGGCCAGGAAGAAGACTCCGACGGCCAAGCCGATCGCGATCAGCGGCACGAGCACCCGGGCCCATTTCTTCCAACGGGTGGAGGGCACCATCTTCGGCCCCCACTCCCCAACCCGGGGCTGTGCACGAAGCGGGGTGGGGCCGTTCAGGTTGAGGTCGGAGAAAAAGCGCACGAAGGCAAGTTTATTGCAGGTCCTCGGCAACGAGCGCGGCTGCTCTACGGAGCGCAGCCAGCTGGCCGGGCACGTCCGCCAGTTTCCAGGAGGCCATGCCACAGGCCGTGGTGAGCAGCACCCCGGAATCGACACTCGGGACGGAAAGTTCCAAGGGACGCAGCACTCGCAGAATTTCCCGGACCAGTTCGTCGACACCTTGGACGCGTCCGGCCGCGGTGTCGACGACCCCCAGAGCCAGGCCCCGCCCCGCCTGTGCCCACTGCACCAGGGCGTCGATCTCCGCGGAATCCCGGAACAGCCTGGTGTCGACGGCGGCCGCCGCGAATCCCGCGCGTTCCGCCACCGGCAGCCACTTTCCGGGGGCGCAGCAGTGCAGCCAGGCGCCGTCAGCCAGGGGTTTCAGGGCACCGCCCAGTTCCGGGGCCTCGACCCGGCGGTGCCTGCCGAAACCGGAGGCCGTGGGAATGGTACCGTCGCCGACCGCCGTCAGCGCGGGTTCGTCGAGCTGCAGCAGCACCTTCGCCCCCGGGATGCGACGCTTCAGGTCCTCCCGGAGCTGGAACCAGCCCTCGGTCAGCGCCTGAGCCAGTTCCCTGCGGGCCCCGTGATCAGCCAGCAACCGGTCTCCCCGGGGGCGTTCCACCGTGGCCGCGAGGGTCCACGGCCCGGCCAGCCCGATCTTCAGCACACCGTCGAAGCCCTGGAGCAGTTCCTCGGCGTCGTCCAGGTCGTGGCGCCACCGGGCCCTCGCCCTGCGATGATCGGCCCCGGGCGCGGCGGTCAGGCGCCAACCGGCGGGTTGGATGTCGAAGCCGAGGCCGTCGATGATTCCCAGCGCCCTGCCGGTCATCCCGGACCCCACGCCCCGCGCGGGCAGTTCTGGGAGGGGAAGCACCTCCGGGAGGACCTCGGTCATCGCCGCCAAGGCCCCACGGAAGTCGTCACCGGGCAGGGAACCGGCGGCGGTGACGCGCATCACGAGGTCCCGCTGATCGTCGCGGAGCCGACCACCCGGGTGGCGTCGAAGAACACCATGGACTGTCCAGGCGCCACCCCGCGGGTCGGTTCGTCGAGTTCCACCCGCACCTGGTCGTCCCCGGTGGTGGTGATGGTGGCGGACAGTGCCGCGCCGTGGGCCCGGTACTGCACCTGTCCCCGCCAGCTTCCGGGCACCCTGTGCTGGGTCCAGGTGGGGCGGATACCCGCGAGGTTGGTGACCAGCAGTGACTCCCCGGGGCCGACGACAACGCGGTTGCTGGCCGGTTCGATCCGCAGCACGTAGCGGGGGTTGCCGTCCGGCGCGGGGACGCGCAGGTCGAGTCCCTTGCGCTGCCCGATGGTGAAACCGTGATGCCCCCTGTGCCGTCCGAGCTCGGTTCCGGAACGGTCCACGATCGGCCCCGGGGTCTCGCCGAGATGGGCCCTCAGATAGCCCTGGGTATCCCCGTCGGGGATGAAGCAGATGTCGTAGGAGTCGGGTTTGTCCGCGACCCTGAGGCCCAGCGAATGGGCCTCCGCCCGCACCTGCGGTTTCGGCGTGTCGGCGAGTGGGAACAGGGAGCGGCGCAGCTGGTCCTGATTCAGCACGCCGAGCACGTAGGACTGGTCCTTGTCCGGGTCGGCGGCGCGGTGCAGTTCCAGTTCCGACCCGTTGTCCACGACCCGGGCATAGTGTCCCGTCGCGACGGCGTCGAAACCGAGCGCGAGCCCGCGCTCCAGCACAGCCGCGAACTTGATCTTCTCGTTGCACCTGAGGCACGGGTTCGGGGTTCGGCCCGCGCGGTACTCGGCTATGAAGTCGTCAACCACCTCCGCCTGGAACTGCTCCGAGAAATCCCACACGTAGAAGGGGATGTCCAGCAGGTCGGCGGCGCGCCTGGCGTCGTGGGCGTCCTCCAGGGAACAGCAGCCGCGCGACCCCTCCCGGTAGGGCTGCGGGTTGCGGTTCAGCGCCAGGTGCACCCCGGTCACGTCGTGGCCGGCGGCGACGAGGCGCGCCGCCGCGACGGCGGAGTCGACCCCGCCCGACATGGCTGCCAGTACCTTCAACTCCCCTCCCTTCTCCGGATCTGCGGCCGAGAAATTCTACCCGGCCGCCCGGGCCCGTTCCACGGCCACCGGCAGCACCTCGCGAAGCCGGTCGACGTCCCCTCGGCCGCTGGTGTGGCCGAGGGAGAACCGGACCGTGGACATGGCCTCGTCCTCGGGGGCACCCATCGCCAGCAGCACCTCGCTGGGCCGGTACACCCCGGCTCGGCACGCGGAACCCGCCGAGGCGTGGATGTCCTCGGCATCCAGCAGGAACAACAGGTCCTGGGCCCGTATCCCGGGGAAAGTGGCGCTGACGACGTGTGGGGCGCAGTTCTCGCCGTTGATGCGTCCCCCGCAGGCCGAGGCGGTCTCGCGGATCCCGTCCCGGAGCGCGACGAGCCGCTCGGACTCGGCCTCGAGACCCGCCACGGCAGCCGTCGCGGCGGCCGCGAAGGAGGCGGCGAGAGCCACCGGGAGCGTACCGGAGCGGATGCGGCCCTCCTGCCCACCGCCGAGCCCGATCGGCGCCGGGGTGACGCCGCGCCGCACGACGAGGGCCCCGATCCCGACGGGACCGCCGATCTTGTGGGCGGAGACGCTCATCAGGTCCAGACCCGTGGCGTGGAAGTCCAAGGGCACGTGCCCGAGGGCCTGCACGGCGTCGCTGTGACTCCACGCACCCGTCCTCGAGCTGGCGGCGATCAGACCGTCGAGGGGATGGATCACCCCGGTTTCATTGTTCACTCTCACCACCGAGATCACGGCCACCTTCTCGTCCGCGGCCTCCCACGTGGTGTCCTCGACGACTCCGCGGGAGTTCACCGCGAGCACCTCGGCCCCCCTGCCACGGGCCTCCTGCACGGCCGGGTGCTCGACCGCCGAGATCAGGCTCCGTGGTCTTTCGAGCCGGGCGGCCAGGGAACCCAGGATGGCGATCGAGTCGGCCTCCGAACCGCCCGATGTGAAGATCACCTCCCCGGGGTGGGCGCCGAGCGCCGCCGCCAGTTCCTCCCGCGCCTCCTCGAGGCGGCGCCTGGCCCGCTGTCCCGCTCGATGCTGGGACGAGGGGTTGCCGACCCTTCCGAGCTCGGTAAGCAGCGCATCTTGCGCCTCGGAACGCATCGGCGAGGTGGCGGCGTGGTCCAGATAGGTGCTCACCGGTTCACCATAACCATCAGCGGCTCCGGTCAAACGCTTGTCACGCGGAGGTTTCCGCGAGATCAGACGACATATGGCAAAATGGTCCGGCCCTCGGGGCGGATGCCCACCGGGGGCCGGAAGGCGAAACATGTTCATTGAGCCGCTCGACACCAGCCGCTTGGGAGCAAAGGTCGAGAAGGACGGCGTCAGCTTCGGTCTGTGGGCCCCCCACGCCAAACGCGTGGAGCTGTCGCTCGTGGACCTGATGAAGAACCAACGAAACGTGGAAATGAGGGAGGACGGCCGGGGAATCTGGCACGCCTTCGTTCCCGGTATCGGTGAGGGGCAGGAGTACGGCTACCGCGTGCACGGGGACTGGGCACCGAGCCGCGGCCGCCGTTTCAATCCGGCCCGGCTGCTGCTCGACCCCTACGCCCGGGCCGTGACCAGCGGCATCGACTATCGGGGCCCGATCCACGATCACCTGGCCCACGACGATTTCCGTCCCGACGCCACCGATTCCTTCGGGGCCGTGCCGCTCAGCGTCGTCGTCGCCGACACCCCTGCACCCCCTCCGGTGGCGGGTGGTAGACGTCCGATGGCGGAGTCGGTCATCTACGAGATGCACGTGCGCGGTTTCACGAAGATGCACCCACTGGTGCCCGAACACCTGCGCGGCTCGTATGCGGCCCTGGCCTACCCGGACGTGATCTCCTATCTGCTGGACACCGGCGTCACGGCGGTGGAACTGCTGCCCATCCACCACTACGCATCCGAGCCTTTCATCGCCCACAAGGGGCTGAGCAACTACTGGGGCTACAACACCCTCAGTTATTTCGCCCCGCACGCCTACTACGCCACCCGGGGCACCCTCGGGAACCAGGTGACGGAGTTCAAGGCCATGGTCGCCGCTCTCCACGACGCCGGCATAGAGGTGATCCTCGACGTCGTCTACAACCACACCGCGGAGGGCGGGCACGAGGGTCCGACGCTTTCCATGCGCGGTATCGACCACGCGGGCTACTACCGTCTCACCGATGACCTGAGGGACGACTACGACGTGACCGGCTGCGGGAACTCGGTGAATTCCGCCACGCCGATGGTGCGGCAGCTGATAGTCGACTCCCTGCGTTACTGGGTGGAGCACATGGGGGTCGACGGGTTCCGTTTCGATCTGGCTCCCACCCTGTTCCGCAACGGCCAGCATCATTTCGTCCATGACCATCCCCTGAAGCAGCAGATCGACTCCGACCCTGCGCTCGCCGGGGTGAAGCTGATCGCCGAACCCTGGGACATCGGCCCCTACGGGTATCAGCTCGGCAGTTTCGGTCTCGGTTGGTCGGAGTGGAACGACCGGTTCCGTGATCACGTGCGCGACTACTGGAAGAGCACCGTTCACGGGGTCCAGGAGCTCGCCACCCGGCTTTCCGGTTCCCCCGACGTGTTCCAGCACAACGGTCGTCCCCCGCAGGCCTCGATCAACTTCGTCACCGCTCACGACGGGTTCACGATGCGCGACCTGGTCAGCTACGACGTGAAGCACAACTCCGCCAACGGGGAGGGCAACCGCGACGGCAGCGACAACAATCGTTCCTGGAATCACGGTTTCGAGGGCGACAGCGACGATCCCGCCATCAATGACCTGCGGGCCCGGCAGGTGCTCAACATGCACGCCACCCAGGTTCTCGCCGCCGGGACCCCCATGATCCTCGCCGGCGACGAGTTCGGGCGCACCCAGAAGGGCAACAACAACGCCTACTGCCAGGATTCTCCGCTGAGCTGGGTGGATTGGACCCCCGATGCCCGCTGGCAGGCGGTCCGGAGCCGCTTGGCCGAGCTCCTGCGCCTGAGGACGAAGCATCCCCTGCTGCGTCCCGACCGCTACCTGCACCACACGGACGTCATCAACGCCCACGGGGAAAACCTCGGACGCGTCGATCTCACCTGGTTCAACGACCACGGCGCCCAGATGACAGAGCAGGACTGGCACGACGGGTCCCGCCGCCTGCTGGGCATGTACGTCTCCGATGAGGCGAATGCCTTCCTGACGTGGTTCCACTCGGGGGCCGATCCCATAGACGTGACCCTTCCCGGCCTGCCCTGGGCCGCCCACCTGAAGATCGCCTGGCATTCGGCGGGAACCGATGAGCTGCCGTCCGAGGAACTGTCGCCCGGTTCCGTGCTGAGGGTCCCGGGACGTTGCGTGGTGCTGATGCGTTGCGACGTGCCGACCACCGCCGCCGAGCTGCTGGGCATGCCCCTGTCCCTCATGCCCTGATCCCGGTACCACTGGCACGGGAAAGCCCCCGCGGGTTCCTTTCCCCGCGGGGGCTTTCCGGTTGCGGCGTGCCGGCAGGGCACGGCCCGGGTCACCTGATGACGGCGGACAACCCCATCTCGGAGTCGCTGGCCAGCAGCGGATGCGAGGGCACCATGCGGGCCAGGCAACCGATCTGTCCCGCGTAGCGGGTGGGGATCTCGGCGACGAACCGGGTCACCCCGTCCGCCTCCCCGACGGGAACCGTCGGGTACTTGCGGATGTTGTGGAGCCTGTCCTCGTTGTCGACGTCGCCGAAGATCAGCTGCACCGCGACGTCCTCGGCCCTCAGGGCACCGAGCCGGACGTCAACGGTCGGACGCAGGACGGTGCCGGTCTCGAGCTGCCCGATGACACCGACGTCGAGGCCGACGACCTGGGCGGTGTGCCAGTCGCGGCGGATCCGTTCCTTCCACTTCGCCAGGTCGGCGGCGACGCCATCATCGTTCCGGGCGGCGAGGGAACGCGCGGCCGGGGTGTAGTAGTCGGTGACGTAGTCGCGGACCATGCGGGAGGCGAGGATCTCCGGGCCGAGTTCGGAGATGCAATCGCGCATCATCTTGAGCCACTCGGCGGGGTTGCCGTTCGCGTCGAGGGTGTAGAAGCGCGGGATGATCTCGTTCTCGATGATCGAGTAGAGGAACTCGGCCTCCGCGGCGTCACGCTCGGCCTGGTCCGTGATGCCCTCCGCCGAGGGAATCTCCCAACCGAACCTCGGTGAGTACAGTTCGTCCCACCAGCCGTCGCGGATGGACAGGTTCGCGGCGCCGTTGAGGGCTGCTTTCATGCCGGAGGTGCCGCAGGCCTCGTAGGGCCGCAGCGGGTTGTTGACCCACACGTCGCAGCCCGGGTACAGGGGACGGGCCAGGGACATGTCGTAGTCGGGCAGGAAGACCAGTTTGCCGCGCACGTCGTCCTGGTCGGAGAACTGCACCATCTGCTGGATCAGCGACTTGCCGATGTTGTCGGCGGGGTGGGCCTTGCCCGCGATCACGATCTGGATGGGCGTGGTGGGGTGGTTGAGGAGGGCCTTCAGGCGCTCCGGGTTCGACAGCATCAGCGTCAGGCGCTTGTAGGAGGCGCCGCGGCGGGCGAAACCGAGGGTCAGGACCCGCGGGTTCAGTGCCTCGGAGGTCCAGTCGGCGGGGATGCCCCGGGCCTTGCAGGACTCCGCCAGGCGTTTGCGCGCCATCTGGATCATGGAGGAACGCAGCTGTCGTTTCAGGCCCCAGAGGGTGTCGTCGTCCACTTCCTGGATGGCGGCCCAGTCGTAGCCGTCGACGACCGTGCTGGCGTCGTCGGTGTGCGCCTTCAGGATCTCCAGGAGCTCCGGGTGGATCCAGGTGCGGTGGTGGACACCGTTGGTGACGGAACCGATGGGCACCTCGGTGGCGTCGAAGTCCTGCCACAGGCCGTTGAACATCTCCCGCGAGACCTCGCCGTGAAGCTTGGAGACACCGTTGGCGCGCTGGCCGAGCCTCAACCCGAGGACGGCCATGTTGTAACGCGACGGGTCGCCGCCGTGGTAGGTCTCGGAACCGAAGGACATGATGGCATCCAGCGGCAGCCCGGGATCGAAGTTCGCGAACTGGTGCTCCACGAGGCTCTTGTCGAAACGGTCGATTCCCGCCGGCACGGGAGTGTGGGTGGTGAAGACGGTTCCGGCGCGGGTCAACTCGATGGCAGTGGGAAGGTCATGCCCATCGGCCAGGTACTCGCGGATGCGTTCGAAACCGAGGAACCCGGCATGGCCCTCGTTGCAGTGGTAGACATCGGGCTGGGGACGACCGGTGATCTCGCAGTAGCGGCGCAGTGCCCGGACACCACCGATGCCAAGGACGACCTCCTGCGCGAGACGGTGCTCGGTGCCGCCGCCGTAGAGCCGGTCAGTGATGTTGCGGGCCTCAGGGTCGTTGTCGTCGCGGTCGGTGTCGAGCATCAGCAGCGGGATGCGGCCGACGGAGGCCACCCAGATGGAGGCGAAGACCTCCCGCCCGGAGACCTCCACGCTGATCTCCTGCGGGTTCCCGGCGGAATCCAGCAGGCGGGCCACGGGCATTTCGTTGGAGGGCAGCACCGGGTAGCGTTCCTGCTGCCACCCGGAGGCGTTCAGCCACTGCCGGAAATACCCGAACCGGTAGAGCAGGCCGACCCCGATCAGGGGCAGGCCGAGGTCGGAGGCCGCCTTCAGGTGGTCGCCGGCGAGGATTCCCAGGCCACCCGAGTACTGGGGAAGCACCTGGCTGACGCCGAACTCGGCGGAGAAGTAGCCGATGCCCGCGGGCGCTCCCTTGTTCTCGGCGGCGTAGCGCTGGAACCACAGGTCGGCGGAGAGGTAGTTGACCAGATCGTCGTGGAGGAGACCCACGTTACGGGCGAAGACGTGGTCGGCCGCGAGCTGCTGGACCCGTTCGGGACGCACCGCGGACAGCAGTTTCACGGGGTCCTCTCCCACTTCCTCCCAGAGTTTCGGGTCGATTGCCCGGAAAAGATCCCGGGTTTCCTGATGCCACGACCAGCGAAGATTCTTCGCCAGCGCATCGAGCTTCGCGATGCGTTCGGGCAGCACAGGATGAACGGTGAATCGTCGGAATGCACGCACGAGCATAAATTACATTGACTCACCCCGGCACACGAAACCCTGAAGAAGATAGGGTGGTTCCTGTGAACCACCCCACACCAGCCAGAGCACACCTGCGACGCACCGAAGGCGGTTTCGGCCGCATCCCGGTAACGGGGGTTTCCCCCGTGATAGCCGACGGCGCCTACCCGGTAAAGGCCGTGGCGCATGAACGAATCCTGATCAGCGCGAACGTGTTCCGCGAGGGCCACGACGCCGTGAACGCATCGGTGATCCTCACCGCCCCGCACGGAACCCAGCGCCGGATCGACATGACCCAGGTCGAACCCAAGGGGCTCGACATCTGGCAGGCCCATGTCCGCATGGCGACCGAAGGGGACTGGACCTTCCGCGTCGAGGGCTGGTCCGATCCCTGGGGCACCTGGCGCCACAACGCGCTTGCGAAGCTGCCGCTGGGCATGGACGTGGAATTGCTCTGCCTGGAGGGCCGGGAGCTCTTCCACGAGGCGGCCGAGACCGCCGAGCAGTCCCGTGTGATGGCGGCATCCCACCTGCTACGCGCCGCGGCCGAGGCGCTGAACCCAAACACCCCCGTCAGCGAGATCGAGGATCTGGTCAACTCGCGTCCCATCGAACGCGCCATGGCGCGGTTCGGCCCCCGGGAAGCGATCTCCGCCACCCAGGAATACCCGATCCGCGTCGAACGCCGCCGCGCCCTCTACTCGTCGTGGTACGAGTTCTTCCCGCGCTCCCAGGGGGCCATGCGCGACGAGGAGGGCAACTGGATCTCGGGTGGTTTCGACTCCTCGCACTCGCGTCTCGAGGCGATCGCGGCGATGGGTTTCCACGTGGCCTACCTGCCCCCGATCCATCCCATCGGTTCGGCCTTCCGGAAGGGGAAGAACAACAGTCTCGACCCGGCCCCCGACGACCCGGGGTCCCCGTGGGCCATCGGTTCTCTCGACGGCGGGCACGACGCCATCCACCCCGACCTGGGTGATCTCGAGTCCTTCGAGCGGTTCGTCGCGAAGGCGAAGTCCCTCGGACTGGAGTTGGCCCTCGACCTCGCCCTCCAGGCCTCCCCCGACCATCCGTGGGTGCAGGAACATCCCGAATGGTTCACCACCCGCCTGGACGGGACCATCGCCTACGCGGAGAACCCGCCCAAGAAGTACCAGGACATCTATCCCCTGAACTTCGACAACGATCCCGAGGGCATCTACCAGGAGGTGCTGAGGGTCGTGCAGCTGTGGATCGACCGCGGCGTGACGATCTTCCGGGTGGACAACCCCCACACCAAACCCGTGGAGTTCTGGGACTGGTTGCTGGAGCGGGTGCACGAGACCAACCCGGAGGTCATCTTCCTGGCCGAGGCCTTCACCAAACCGCAGATGATGGCGGCCCTCGGTAAGGTCGGTTTCCAGCAGTCGTACACGTATTTCACTTGGCGCGTCGCGAAGTGGGAGCTCACGGAATACCTGACGGAGCTGAGCCGGGACATGGCCCCCTACTACCGGCCCAATTTCTTCGTCAACACCCCGGATATTCTGCCCTTCCACCTGCAGTCCGGGAATCCCGCGATCTTCGCCATCCGCGCGATCCTGGCCGCCACACTATCGCCCTCGTGGGGCGTCTACTCGGGTTTCGAGCTGTTCGAGCACACCCCCCTGGCCCCGGGACGTGAGGAATACCTGAACTCGGAGAAGTACGAGTACCGCCCACGGGACTTCACCGAGGAACCGAACCTGAACCTGCTCCTGGGGACCCTGAACGGGATCCGCGAGAAGCACCAGGCCCTGCAGCAGCTGCGCGACATCCACTTCCACCACGCCCCGCACGACTCGGTGATGGCCTACTCGAAACACGACGGGGACGACGTCATGCTGGTGGTCTGCTCACTGGATCCGGACAACACCGTGGAGTCCGAGGTCTACCTGGACCTCCCGGCTCTGGGGCTTCCCCCGGGAGCTGCCGTCGAGGTCCACGACGAGCTGTCGGGCGACACCTACATCTGGGGTGAGAAGAACTGGGTTCGCCTTTACCCAGGCAAGCCCGCCCACATCTTCCACGTCACCTCACGCTGAACCATGAACCGCAACCACGACCCACTGCTCGGGGCGCTCTGGAAGCTAGCCGAAAATGCCCGGTGGTTCTCCGGGCGTTCCCGCGGCGGGGTTCCCCGCCAAGTAGAACTCACCGACTGGTTCCGGCCGCCGGGAGAAGCCAGCCCCGGGCTGCGAAGCGCCCTGCTGGAGGTGGCCTACCCGACGGGGGAAACAGAGAGATACCACGTGCCACTGGCCTTCCACGCCGCCGGGGACTGCCCCACGGACCCCTTGGCGCGCATCGAATTGGAAGGAACCGGTTTCGATGTCGCGGAGGTCGCGGACGAACCCGCCGCGATGACCGCGCTGCTCGACTGCCTATCCTCCGGCGCACCGGGTTTCGTGGCCACCCGGGAGGTTCCCTCCGGGCTCCCGGGCCGCCGCTACCGCGGGGAACAGTCGAACACGTCGATTTTCTTCGGGGACCTGATCGTCGGAAAGATCTTTCGTCGCATCGAGAACGGCCCGAACGTCGATGTCGAGATGCACCGGGCCCTGTCCGGTTCCGGTGCGGTGGCGGAGCTTTTCGGCTGGTGGGAGTGGCGTGGGGCGCACCTCGGGGTGTTCCTGGAGGCGCTGCCCGATCCGCGCGACGGATTCGTCGAGGCCTGCCGGGCCGCCGGGACCGGAACCGGTTTCACTGAGCAGGCCCGGGAACTGGGCCGCCAGCTGAACCGGGTGCACGACCTTTTGGCCAGTCGTTTCCCCACCGGCAGACTGCACGGACGGAAACTGGTGGCCCAGTTCCGGGCACGACTGGACGCCGCCGCATCTGAGGTTCCGCTGCTCGAGAGGTTCCGCGGCCCGGCGCTGCGGGCCTATTCCGCCATTGAGGAACTCGAGTTGCCGATCCAGCGCATCCACGGGGACTGCCATCTCGGTCAGGCGCTGTCGACCCGGAACGGCTGGCGCTACGTCGACTTCGAGGGCGAACCCATCAAATCGTTGCAGGAGAGACGCGAGCCCGATTCCCCGCTGCGGGACGTGGCCGGCATGTTGCGCTCCTTCGACTACGCCGCGGCCAGCGGGCACGCCTCCGAGGGCTGGCGGGACGACGCCCGGGCGGCCTTCCTGGATGGCTACGGTGGCTCCACCGGGACCTTGGCGGATGTCCTGCTCGCCTACGAGGTGGACAAGGCCGTCTACGAGGTGGTCTATGAAACCCGGAATCGCCCCACTCACCTCCGTATCCCGGTAGATTATCTGACAGGCATCGAGTCTTGAGGAGCTGACAATGGCGCATGATCCGTTTGGCGGACTGACCGGCTGGGACCTGGAAGGATTCCACAACGGTGGCGACACCGAACTCTGGAAGCGTCTTGGTGCCTTCCAGTGCACGGTCGAGGACGACGAGAGGGGACCCATCGAAGGCGTCAGGTTCGCGGTCTGGGCCCCCAATGCTCGCGCGGTGCAGGTGATCGGTGATTTCAACTGGTGGACCGGCGACCCGATGCAGCTGATTCCCGGTTCCGGGGTGTGGGGCACCTTCATCGAGGGTCTCAAGGAGGAAACGCTCTACAAGTTCCGCATCCAGGGACCCGACGGTGTCTGGCGGGAGAAGGTCGATCCGCTGGCCCGGTTCTCCGAGCAGGCCCCGGCCAATGCCTCGATCGTCTACGAGTCGAAGTACATCTGGTCCGATGACGAGTGGATCGCGAAACGGGAGAAGTCACTGCCCTACAAGGAGCCGATGAGCATCTACGAGGTGCATCTCGGCGGTTGGCGACGCGGCAAGAGCTACCTGGACCTGGCCGAGGAACTCGTCTCCTACGTCAAGTGGCAGGGCTACACCCACGTTGAGTTCATGCCCCTGGCGGAGCACCCGTTCGAACCGAGCTGGGGTTACCAGGTGACCGGCTACTACTCCCCCACGAGCCGTTTCGGCAAACCCGACGATCTGCGGTTCCTGATCGACAAGCTCCACCAGGCCGGGATCGGTGTGATCCTCGACTGGGTGCCGGGACACTTCCCGAAGGATGACTGGGCGCTGGGTCGTTTCGACGGGACCGCCCTGTACGAGCATGCCGACCCCCGCCAGGGCGAACACATGGACTGGGGAACCTACATCTTCAACTACGGTCGCAACGAGGTGAAGAGCTTCCTGGTCTCCAACGCCCTGTACTGGCTGTCCGAGTTCCACATCGACGGCCTGCGGGTCGACGCGGTGGCTTCCATGCTCTACCTCGACTACTCGCGCGCCGAGGGCCAGTGGGTGCCGAACAAGTACGGGGGTCGCGAAAACCTGGAGGCCATCGACTTCCTGCGCTACGTCAACCGGCACATGTACGAACGCCATCCGGGGACGATGATGATCGCCGAGGAGTCCACCAGTTTCCCGGGGGTCACCAAACCCGTCGACAAGGATGGGCTCGGTTTCGGTTTCAAGTGGAACATGGGCTGGATGAACGACACCCTGCGCTACTTGGCGCTGGATCCGGTCTACCGCCAGTACGAGCACAATCTGCTGACGTTCGCGATGGTCTACCAGTACTCCGAGAACTTCATCCTGCCGATCAGCCACGACGAGGTCGTGCACGGCAAGGGTTCGATGATCAACAAGGTGCCCCAGGACGACTGGCGCAAGTTCGCCACTCTTCGCGCCTTCTACTCGTTCATGTGGAGTTTCCCCGGCAAGCAGCTGGTTTTCATGGGTTCCGAGTTCGCCCAGCGCCCAGAGTTCAACGAGGCCACCAGCCTGGAGTGGTGGGTCACGGAACTCTGGGGACACGGGGGCCTGCAGCGGCTGTTCCGCGACCTCAACATGATCTACCGAGACAATCCCCCGCTGTTCGAACTGGACAACGCCCCGGAGGGTTTCACCTGGATCAACGCCGACGACAGGGGGCACAACACATTGAGCTGGGTGCGCAACGACTCCCGGGGAAACCACGTGGCCTGTTTCACCAACTTCTCCCCCGAGCCGCTGCGCGACTACCCCATCGGGCTGCCCGCCGACGGCGAGTGGGAGGAAATCCTGAACACGGACTCGGAGACCTACGATGGCTCCGGGCAGTTCGGCAATCTGGGTGTGGTCACCGCGCACGACGAACCGTGGGGACACTTCCCGGCCAGCGCTGAGGTGACCATTCCCCCGCTGGGCTCGATCTGGTTGCGGCACAAGGCCAAGTGAGCGACTTCAGGGTCCAGGTGGACATCGCCGGCGGGGTGGGCCAGCTCCGCTGGGAGGAACAGGTGGTGGACGCCGCCACCCTGGAGCGGGCGGTTTCCCTGGCCGCCGACGACGCCATCCTGGCCCACGACCTGCGGCGGTTACAGTGCGACATCCCGGCCACGGACCATGCAGCCATGGTTGCGCTGCACCGCTGCGGTTTCCGGCGGGAGGGCAGGTTGCGTTCGGCCCTGCTCACCCCGTCGGGGCACCTGGTGGACGTGCTGATCTACGCCCGCCTGGCGGTGGATCCGGTCTACGGCCCGCACGGTTTCTCCGGAGTGATGAACTCGGTGTTGCCGACGAAACGCGTCATCGCCCACGTCGTCTTCCGCGACGAGACCGGCCGGGTGTTGCTTACCGAGACGGCCTACAAGGAAGACTGGGAACTTCCCGGCGGGGTGGTGGACCCGGATGAGTCGCCCCGCACCGGGGGCCGCCGTGAACTGCTCGAGGAGATCGGCCTCGACATCGCCCTCGGTGAACCCGCCATCACCGACTGGATGCCACCCCATCTCGGCTGGGGCGATGCCATCGAGTTCATCTACGACGGCGGTGTCCTGCCCGGCACAATCGCCCGCTGCCTCGCTCCCCGGGACCGGGAACTCAGGGCGATCCACTGGGTCCCACGTGAGGAGCTCCCGGACAGGGTGAGCGAACTGTCGGCCCGGAGGATCAATCTGCTCCTCGATGGCTACCGGGGTGCCACGGAGAACGGGATGCGGATTCCCTGACCGGGCGGCTGACACACCAGCCCTTACTTTTTCGCAATTAATAGGGTTGACTTGCCTTGCCCGAGTCCGGCAACCGCATAGGAGAACCGTGATTATCTCGAAGACCCGTCTGCTACCCGCCTTGGCCGCCCTCGTGAGCGTGAGCATCGGCCTCACCGCCTGCGGCGGCGCGAGCTCGCAGCCGAGCGACTCCGCCAACGCCTCGCAGTCCGCTGGGGCCACCACTGTGACCGTCCAGGACAACCGTGGCTCCGTGACCGTCCCGGTGCCCGCCAAGAGCGTCATCGTCACCGACAACCGCCTGTTCCAGCCCCTCCAGGAATGGGGGGTGAAGCTTTCTGCCGCCCCGCAGGACATCATGCCAAAGGGATCCCCGTACAAGACCGACAGTTCCATCGTGAATCTCGGGAACCACCGGGAACCCAACATGGAGGCCGCGGTCGGAGTTCAGCCCGACCTGATCATCAACGGGCAGCGTTTCAAGGACAGGTACGACCAGTTCAAGCAGCTGACCCCCGAGGCCGCCCTCGTGGACATCGACATCCGCGATGAGAAGGACGAAAACGGGAAGCCCAAATACAAGTTCGACGAGGAGTTGAAACGCCAGGTAACCGTGGCCGGGGAGATCTTCGGCAAGAAGGATGAGGCCGCCAAGCTGGTGAGCGATTTCGACGCCTCGATCGCCCGCGTGAAGGCGGCCTACAAGTCCGGTTCCAAGGTGATGGCCGTCATCGTCTCGAAGGGCAAGGTCAACTACTCCGCCCCCGGTTCCGGCCGCACGCTCGGGCCCGTCTTCGAGATTCTCGGTCTCACCCCCGCCCTGGAGAGCAAGGGCAGCAGCGACCACCAAGGCGACGAGATCTCCGTCGAGGCCATCGCCCAGTCCAACCCGGACTGGATCCTCGTAATGGACCGCGACGCAGCCATCACCGCCGAGGGGGAAACCGCCACCCCGGCCTCCGACGTGATCGCGGGTTCCGCTCCCCTGCAGAACGTGACGGCCGTCACCAAGAAACAGATCGTCTACATGCCCACCGACACCTACCTCAATGAGGGCATCCAGACCTACACCAAGTTCTTCAACGACGTGGCAGACGCCATGGAGAAGTCTGCGTGACCGAACCGAAAACCGCCGGGGACGAGACCGACAGCCGAGTCCCCGGCGGTGCCGCGTCCCGGCAACGGCTGTTCACCGCTCCCCTGCTGCTGGGGCTCCTCGGGCTCCTGGCGCTGACCGTCTCTTCCCTCCTGGTAGGGGTCTACGACGTGTTCGGTTCCCCGGACGGCGCCTACATCTTCGCCCTGACCCGCATTCCCCGCACCGTCTCCCTGCTGCTGGCGGGCTCCGCCATGGCCATATCGGGCCTTGTGATGCAGCAGATCTCCCAGAACCGTTTCGTCGAACCCACCACCACCGGGACCACGGAGTGGGCAGGTCTGGGGCTGCTCTGTGTGCTGATCCTCTACCCGGAGGCACCGTTGATGGTGAAGATGGTGGCTGCCATCGCCGCCGCCTTCGGGGGCACAATGGTGTTCTTCCTGGTCCTGAGGCGCATCCAGTTGCGTTCCGCGATGATCGTCCCGATCGTCGGCATCATGCTGGGCGCGGTGGTCGGCGCCGTTTCCTCCTACCTGGCGCAGGCCACCAGCATGCTCCAGACGCTGGGGATATGGTTCCAGGGCTCGTTCTCCGCAGCGATCCAGGGACAGTACGAACCGGTGTGGGCCGTGGTGATCGTGGTCATCGGGGTCTTCCTGGTGGCGGACCAGTTCACGATCGCTGGTCTCGGAAAGGACGTCGCGACGAATGTCGGGATCGATCACCGGAAAGTGGTGCTGCTCGGCACCGGAATGATCGCGGCGGTCACCGGCATCATCACCGTGGTGATCGGCAACCTTCCCTTCCTGGGACTGGTCGTCCCGAACATCGTCTCCCTGCTGCGGGGCGACAATCTGCGTTCCAACCTGCCTTGGGTCTGCCTGACCGGGGCTGCGATGGTTACGGCCTGCGACATCGTGGGGAGACTCGTGATCATGCCCTTCGAGGTTCCCGTCGGCACCATCCTGTCGGTGGTCGGGGCGTTCGTGTTCGCCTTTCTCCTGTTGAGGAGGCGAGGAAATGCCTGAGACGATGACGCGCGCAGGCCACGGCGCCTTCGCCGATCCCCGGGCGGCACGACGCTACCGGGCCGCCCTGGCGATCCTGCTTCTCCTGGCCCCGGTCATCTGTTATTGCATTCTCGCCTGGCGCAATCCCATGCCCGTGGACTCGCCCGGTTTCTGGCGGATCGCCCAGGTGCGAGCCACATCCGTGGCCGTGATCCTGGTGGTCGCCTGGTGTCAGGCACTGGCGACGGTCGCTTTCCAGACCATCACCAACAACCGGATCATCACGCCCTCGATCATGGGGTTCGAGTCGCTGTACCGCCTGGTCCAGACCAGCATCGTTTTCTTCTTCGGCATCACCGGGTTGACCAGCATGAACAGCACAGGACAGTACCTCATGCAAGTCGGGCTCATGGTCGCCCTGGCGGCGCTGCTCTACGGCTGGATGCTCCGGAACGAGCGCACCAACATCCACCAGACGCTTCTGCTGGGCATCGTCATCGGAACGGGGCTCGGCGCCCTGTCCACCTACATGCAGAACCTCTTGAACCCGTCGGCGTTCGACATCCTGAGCGCCAGGCTCATCGGCAACATCTCAAATGCCGACGTGTCCCAGCTGACGGTCGCGACTCCCCTGGCTCTGGTAACCGGTGGATTGCTGCTGGCGATGTCGCGGACCCTCGACGTACTGGGGCTGGGACGCGACGCAGCCATCGGCCTGGGCGTGGATCACCGCCGCAATTCGCTGGTGATCCTGATGCTGGCGGCGGTGTTGATGGCCGTCAGCACCTCGCTGGTCGGCCCCATGTCGTTCCTCGGTTTCCTGGTGGCGATGACCGCCTACCAGCTGTCCGACACCCACGAGCACCGGTTCGTCCTCCCGATGGCCTGGCTGGTCGGGGTGGTGATCCTCGGTGGCGCCTACTTCATCCTGCGGCACATCTTCTACGCCACCGGCTCCGTGGGCATCATCATCGAGGCGGTGGGTGGCACCTTCTTCCTCATCCATCTCCTGCGAAAGGGACGACTGTGATCCTCGTAGACGCTGCCCTGAAGACATACAACTCCACGACGACCATCGGTCCCTTGGAACTCAAAATCCCCGAAGGCGGCATCACCGCCCTGGTGGGTCCCAACGGGGCCGGCAAATCCACGCTGCTGACCATGATCGGGCGCCTGCTGGGAATGGACGCCGGAACCATCGAGGTGGCAGGCATGAACGTGGCGACGGCCAAGTCCAAGGACCTCGCCAAGGTGTTGTCGGTGCTTCGTCAGGAGAACCATTTCGTGACCCGGCTGACGGTTCGCCAGCTGGTAGGTTTCGGTCGTTTTCCCCACTCACGGGGACACCTGAATGTCAAGGACATCGAGATCGTCGAGCAGGCCATTTCCTTCCTGCATCTGGAGGAGATCGCGAACCGTTTCATCGACGAGCTCTCGGGGGGTCAGCGGCAACGCGCCTACGTGGCCATGGTGCTGGCCCAGGACACCAGGTACGTGCTGCTGGACGAACCCTTGAACAACTTGGACATGGCCCATTCCGTGCAGATGATGCAGCACCTGCGCCGGGCCGCGAAAGAACTGGGACGCACGATCGTGATCGTGCTGCACGACATCAATTTCGCCGCCACCTACGCAGACAAGATCATCGCCATGAAGAACGGGCAGGTGGCGGCCAGCGGCAGCCCGGAAGAACTCTTCCGCGAGGAGGTTCTGACGGGGATCTTCGAGACCCCGGTGGAGATCATTCCGGGGCCGCACGGACCCGTGGCCGTCTATTTCTGATTCCGGTACGCGGAATGTCTTTCGCGCACCGGCGGGTCACCGTTAGAAGGCCAGCAATTCGGTTAGGGGAATCGTTCTGCGGGAAACCACCCCCGGGTCCTTCCCCTGCTCCCGAGAGCACCCGGTTGTTCTGCATCCATTCCGGCATCGTCCAGCTCAGGGATGAAACACGTGAAGCACGATCTGCGACTGCACCAGAAACCTCAGGTCCATTCCTGTCACACCGACCCCGGAGTCGATGTACAACGCCGCCTTTCCCACCTGATAGCGGCCCCGGCTGTACTTCGGGAAGAGTCCCTGCCCCGGTACATGGATCGCACCGATGAACGGCATCGCGACCTGTCCCCCATGGGTGTGACCGCACACGGCGTAGTCGATGTCCGCCTTCTCCAGCTGGGGCAGGATCTCCGGGGAATGGGTCAGCAGGAACCTGAAGCCCCCCGGTGCCCCTTTCAGAGCCTGGTCGAGGTGGGCGTGATCGGTGTAGGCATCACCCGCCCCCACCAGGGTGAAGCTTCCGAACTCCCCGGTGATCACCTCGTGTTCGTTGTCGATCAGTTTGATCCCGTGGCGGGTGTACAACTCGACCAGCTGCGGCAGGTCCCTCGACCAGTGGTCGTGGTTTCCCAGGACCGCGTACATCGGGATGCCGAGCTCCGCGAGCCGGGAGAACAGTTCCTTGAGCGGGTCGAGGGTTTCGTTGCGGGTGTTCAAGGTGTCCCCCGCGATGACTATCAGGTGCGGCCCGGCGTCGCGCACCTGGGTCACGATGCTCGCCAGCTGGGCGGGGTCGTCGCGCATGTGGATGTCGCTGAGCTGCATGATCCGCAGCTCCCCGGTCAGCTTGTCCGTGACGGTGGTCTCAGTGACCAACCGGGTGGTGTGCACCTCCCGGTACACCTCGGCGGCGACGGCGGCAGCAGCGCACACGGTGACGACGAGTGCCCACGCCAGCCGCCTCCGCCAGGGTTTCCCGCGTTCAGGCACGGGCGGCCCGGTTGAGTGCCGAGAGAATGGCCCTCATGGAAGCGCTGGTGATCGACGGATCCACGCCGACTCCCCAGAACACCTGCGCATCGTCCCCGGTGCCGAGTTCACACTCCACATAGGCCGCGGCCTTCGCATCCCCCCCGGATTCGAGGGCGTGTTCCGAGTAGTCGAGAACCCGGACCCGGGCGCCCGTTTCAGCCAGGGCATCGACGAAGGCGGACACGGGTCCGTTGCCCTCGCCCTCCACATCCACGTCGCGGCCCTTGGGGTCGTTGATGGTGGCGGTGATGCGGAACTGCCCGTTCTGCGACGACGAACCCGCGGAAGTGAGCGCCCAGTCCCCCTCTGACAGGTATTCGGCCGAGAAGATATCGACGATGTCCTTCGGGGAGAGCTCGCCGCCCTGGGCGTCGGTGTGCTGCTGCACCACGCGGCTGAACTCCATCTGGAGGCGGCGCGGCAGTTCCATCTTCGCCTCGGTCTTCATCAGGTAGGCCACCCCGCCCTTGCCGGACTGCGAATTCACCCGGATCACTGCCTCGTAGTTCCTGCCGACGTCGTGCGGGTCGATGGGCAGGTAGGGTGCCTCCCATTCGATCTCGGTGATGGGCTTCCCTGCACCTGCGGCCTGTTTCTCCAAGGACTCCAGGCCCTTCTTGATGGCGTCCTGGTGGGATCCGGAGAAGGCGGTGTACACCAGGTCCCCCGCGTACGGCTGGCGGGGGTGCACGGGCAGACCGGTGCAGTACTCGACGGTGCGGCGCACGTGATCAATGTCGTGAAAGTCCAGCTGCGGGTCGACACCCTGGGTGTAGAGGTTCAGGGCCAACGTCACCAGGTCGACGTTGCCGGTGCGCTCGCCGTGCCCGAACAGGCAACCCTCCACCCGGTCTGCTCCGGCCATCTGGCCCAGTTCCGCGGCGGCGACGGCAGTTCCCCGGTCGTTGTGCGGATGCAGCGAGACCACCACGAACTCCCGGTTGTCGATGTTGCGGCAGAAGTACTCGATCTGGTCGGCGTAGGTGTTCGGGGTGGAACGCTCCACGGTGGCGGGCAGGTTGAAGATGATCTCCCGGTTCTTGTCCGGTTGCCAGATCTCCGCCACGGCATTGCACACCTCGACGGCGAAATCCGTCGGGGTCTGGGTGAAGATCTCGGGGCTGTACTGGTATCCGAACTCGACCTCACCCAGGTACTTGTCCGCGTATTTCATGACCAGCTCGGTACCTCGCGTGGCGAGGTTCACGCACTCGGTTTCGTCGATGCCGAAAACCACCCGCCGGAACAGCTCGGCGGTCGCGTTGTACATGTGGATGGTGGCGCGGTGCGCCCCGATCAGGGACTCGGCGGTCCTGGCGATCAGGTCCTCCCGGGCCTGGGTCAGCACCGAGATGGTCACGTCCTCGGGCACGTGACCGCCGGTGATGAGCTGCCGGACGAAGTCGAAATCGGTCTGGGAGGCCGACGGGAAACCGATCTCTATCTCCTTGTAGCCCAGGGCCACGAGCAGTTCGAACATCCGCATCTTGCGGTTCGGGGTCATCGGGTCGATGAGGGCCTGGTTGCCGTCGCGCAGGTCGGTGGACAACCAACGGGGCGCTTTGGTGATGCGTTTGGCGGGCCAGGTGCGATCCGGAACCACCACCGGTTCGAAGGCGCGGTAGCGCCCAACGGGCATGGTTGTGGGAGTCTGCACGGGTTTGGGCTGGATGCGGGTCATTTGTTTCTCTCCTTGCTGGATGACAGCCAGGCACGCTAGGGCTCCGCAGCGAGGAGGCTGGCCGGTTCAGAACTGGGCCTCGCCGCGGCAGCGAAGGAGAAGGAATCGCTCTGCCATGCCCAGAAGCCTACTAGAAACCGAGCCTGTTCAGATATTTCGTATCGCGCTGCCACTCGCGCAGCACCTTGACGTGCAGGCTCAGGTGGACCGGGGTGCCCAGCAACCGGTTGATCTGGAGGCGGGCAGCGGTCCCGATCTCCCGCAGCCGGCTTCCCTTGTGGCCGATGATGATCCCCTTCTGGGAGTCGCGTTCCACGACGATGGAGGCGAACACGTCCAGGAGGGGTTTGTCCTCGGGACGGTCAGGACGCGGCAGGATCTCATCGATCACCACCGCTATGGAGTGCGGGAGTTCGTCGCGCACCCCTTCGAGGGCGGCCTCCCGGATCAGTTCGGCGATCAGCGTCTCCTCCGGTTCGTCGGTGACCTCCCCGTCGGGGTAGTACATCGGCCCTTCCGGCAGCAGGCGCAGCAGCACGTCACGGACCGTGTCCACCTGGTCGTTGTTGAGCGCGGAGCAGGGAACCACCTCGGCCCACTGGATGCCGAGTTCGTCCGCGAGTGCCGAGATGTCCACCAGGTGGGAGAGCACCCGTTCCTTGCTGACGAGGTCGGTCTTGGTGGCCAGGGCCACCAACAGGGGGCGGTTCGACAGCTCGGCGATCTGCGAGACGATGTAGCGGTCGCCGGGGCCGATCCGCTGGTCGCAGGGCAGGCAGACACCGACGACGTCCACCTCGGACCAGGTTTCGCGCACCATCTCGTTGAGGCGCTCCCCCAGCAGGGTGCGGGGCCGGTGCAGTCCGGGGGTGTCGATCAGCACCAGCTGTCCCGAGTCACAGGTGACTATGCCCCGCACCGCGTGCCTGGTGGTCTGGGGTTTCGAGGAGGCGATCGCGATCTTCTGACCCACCAAGGCGTTGGTCAGGGTGGATTTTCCCGCGTTGGGCCGCCCGACGAAGCAGGCGAAGCCGGAGTGGAACGGCTGGTCAGTCACTGGTTTCCTCCTTTTCCTCCCGGGATGTCTTCGGGGCGAGACACACCAGGACGGTCCCTATCTGGTGGCGACGTCCCACTGCGCGATCGGCCACCATTTCGATGCCTTCGTAGGTGACGCTGGAACCCGGGATGGGAACCACGTTGAGGAGTTTCGCCATCAACCCGCCGACGGTGTCGACCTCCTCGTCCTGCAGCGGGATGCCGAACAGTTCACCCAGCTCGTCAACGGGCAGCCGGGAACTGACCCGGTAGTGCCCGGGTTCCGGGAGTTCGGCGATGGCAGGGATCTCGTGGTCGTACTCGTCGACGATCTCACCCACGATCTCCTCGACGATGTCCTCCATCGTGCACAGGCCCGCGGTGCCGCCGAACTCGTCGATGACGATCACCAGGTGCGAGTGCCGCAGCTGCATGTCACGCAGCAGTTCCGAGGCGGGTTTGGAGTCGGGCACGAAACTGGCCGGGCGCATCAGGTCTCCGACGGTTTCGCTGCGTTCCGCGTCGGGGTAGTCGTAGACGCGCCTGGTTACGTCCTTCAGGTAGACCACGCCGAGTACGTCGTCGATGCCGCCATCACCCACCACGGGGATGCGGGAGAAACCGGATCGCAGGGCCAGCGACAGCAGCTGCCTGAGGGTGCGGTCCCTGGGAACCCAGACCATGTCGGTGCGCGGGACCATCACCTCCTTGACGAGGGTGTCGCCCAGCTCGAACACCGAGTGGATCATCTTCGATTCGCGCGCCTCGATCACCTCGTTCGCCTCGGCGATGTCGACGAGGTCCCGGAGCTCGGCCTCCGAGGCGAACGGGCCGTCCGAGAACCCACGCCCGGGGGTCAGCGCGTTCCCGAGCAGGATCATCAGTTGCGCGACCGGACCCAGCACCGTGGTCAGCAGCGAAACCAGGGGGGCGAAGGACCTCATGATCCGTTCCGGGTGTTGCCTCCCGATCGTTCTCGGGGCCACCCCCCACAGTATGAAGAACACCACCAGCAGGATCGCCACGAGCGTCACCAGCCGGGGTGCCGTGCCCTCGATGTTCTGGAAGACCACCAGAGCCACGAGCGCCATGGCCGTCGCCTCGAAGGACATCCGGGTGAACATCACGGCGTTGATGGAGGGGGCCGGGTCCTGGACTATCAACCGGATCCGTTCCGCCCCGCGCACCCCAGAATCGACCAGTTTCTCGGCCCGCCCCCGGGAGAACCCCGTGAGGGCGGTTTCGACGGCGACGAGCAGGGATGCGAGGATCGCGCAGACGAGTGCAACCGTCAGTTCTATCCACTGGGACTGGAACATGTGGAGGTGATCAACCAACCTTTGAAAGAAAACGCTTGGGCAGCCAGTCTAGTGGCGGTCCGCAACGGATCTGTCCGGCGCGCTTTTCAGCTGTTCACCGGCCGGTCGCTCCGACGGTTGTTGCGGGCCACCTCCCAGGCAGCGATGATCCTGTCGTTCAGCCCGAACATGACGGCCTTCTCCTCCGGTTCGGCGTGGTCGTGTCCCAGCAGGTGGAGCAGGCCGTGGATCAGAAGGTACTCGGCCTCAGCCGCCGGTTCCCGGCCGTTCTCGGCCGCCTGCCGGGCGGTCACCTGCGGGCAGAGCACGATGTCACCGAGCAACCCGAGGGGTGGCTCCTCGTCCTCGGCGGGTTCCCGCAGCTCGTCCATCGGGAAACTCATCACGTCGGTCGGGCCGGGCAGGTCCATGAAACGCTGGTGGTACTCGGCCATGGTTGCCTCGTCCACCAGGAGGATCGACAGATCCGCCTGAGGATGGATCCGCAGGCGGCTGAGGGCGAACCTGGCCAGGGCCACCAGACCCAGCTCGTCGGCCTGGACCCCGGATTCGTTGTTGATGTCGATCATCTGCCGCCCCTGCCCTGTTGGATGCTGTCATAGGAATCGTAGGCGGCAACGATCCTGCCGACCAGTTTGTGACGCACCACGTCACGGGCGGTGAGGGTGCAGAAGGCGATGTCCTCGACGCCGTCGAGGATCTGGGTGACCTGTCGCAACCCGCTGCGCACCCCGCCGGGAAGGTCGATCTGGGTGATGTCGCCCGTCACCACCACCTTGGAGCCGAACCCGAGCCGGGTGAGGAACATCTTCATCTGCTCCGAGGACGTGTTCTGGGCCTCGTCGAGGATGATGAAGGCGTCGTTGAGGGTGCGGCCGCGCATGTAGGCCAGGGGCGCAACCTCGATGGTGCCGGAGGTCAGGAGCTTCGGCACCGAGTCGGCCTCCACCATGTCGTGCAGCGCGTCGTAGAGGGGCCGCAGGTAGGGATCGATCTTGTCGTTCAGAGTGCCCGGCAGGAAACCCAGCCGCTCCCCAGCCTCGATCGCCGGGCGGGTCAGGATGATGCGGCTCACCTGTTTGGACTGCAGAGCCTGCACCGCCTTCGCCATGGCCAGGTAGGTCTTGCCAGTGCCCGCCGGGCCGATTCCGAAAACCACCGTGTGCCGGTCGATGGCATCCACGTAGCGTTTCTGGTTGAGGGTCTTCGGCCGCACGGTCCGGCCGCGCGCGGAGATGATGTCGGCGGTGAGGATCTCGGAAGGTTTCAGGTCCTCGGCGGCCAGGTTGATGACCCGCTCCACGGTTTCCTCGCTCAGGCCCTGGCCGGTGCGGATTATGGTGATGAGCTCGGTCAGGATCTCGACGGCAGAGGCCACGTCCCCCGGTTCCCCGGTCACCGTCACCTGGCTGCCGCGAACGTGGATGTCCGCGGCGAGCCGGTCCTCCAGCACCCGCAGGAAGGCGTCCCGGGGACCGAGCAGCGTCACCATGTCGATGGAGACCGGGACCGCGATCACCCGGCTCGCCCGCTGAACTTCGTCTCCCACAGATCCCCTTTCGCGGCCCGGACGACCCGGGCCCACGGCGATCCAGCTTAGAGGCTCCGGGCAAGGACCGACCGGCCGGGTTCCCGGACCCGGCCGGTCGGTCTCGGCTCATCCGGCCTGGAAGGCCGCCCAGGCAGACTTCAACACGTCGGCCGCCACCTGGAGTCCTTCGATGCGTCCGAGTTCGGTGTCCTCGTGCTCGATGTTGAGGCACATGTCCGGATCCACGTCGTGGAGGGCCCGGATGAACTCGGTCCAGTAGGCCACGTCGTGTCCCTTGCCCAGCGCGACGAAGTCCCACGACGAATCCTTCGGCCATTCGTTGGCCCACTCGCCGCCGCCGAGGTTGACGCGAGGCTCGTCCGGGGACAACCGTCGGAAACCGTTGTCCAGGACACCGTTCAACCTGGCGTTCTCGGCATTGATCCGGACGTCCTTCGCCGCGGCGTGGAGGATCAGCGACCCGAGCTCACGAACCACGGCCACCGGGTCGGCCTGCTGCCAGAACAGATGTGAGGCATCCATCTCGACCCCGATGTTCGTCGCACCGGTCAGCTCCACCAGTTTGCGGATGTCGCGGGCGTTGAACACGATGTTCTGGGGATGCAGTTCGAGCGCCACCTTGACCCCGTGGTCCCTGGCAAGCTGGTCGATCTCGCTCCAGAACTTAGCGGCGATCTCCCACTGGTAGTCGAGCACGTCGAGCGCGGCCGAGTTCCAGGCGTTGACGATCCAGTTCGGGTGCAGGGTTCCGGGCTCGCCACCGGGCAGCCCGGACATGGTCACCACCCGGTTCTGCCCGAGCGCAGCCGCCGCCCGGATGGAACGGCGGACGTCCTCGGCGTGCTTGTCCCCGATGATCGGGTTGGGGTGGAGGGGGTTGCCGTTGCAGTTGAGGCCCGCGATCTCCACTCCGGTGCCGTCGAAGCGCGCCAGATAGGCCTTCGCGGCGGCCGGGTCGGCGATGATCTCGTCGATCTCGGGGATGTGCACCGGAGGCAGGAAACCACCGGAGTTGATCTCGATGCCGTTCAACCCGAGGTCGGCGATCACCTTGATCGCATCCTCCAGTGGGCGGTTGTGCAGAATCGCGTTGTAGACACCGAGTTTCACAGGTTCACCTGCTTTCCGTTGTCCGCGGCCTACCGGGCGACGGCCGCGAGGATTTCCATGTTGTGGACACCTTCGTCGAAGGATGCGTTGCGGGGCAGGGATTCCTCCTCCGGGATTTCCGCGACCTCCTCCAGGAAGGCCCGGGCCTGGTAGGTGAAACCCTCGTTCTGGCCGAAACCGACACCGGAGACATCGATCGGCATGCCACCGGCCACGTAAGGGGGTCCGATCCGAGGTTCACGGTGCGGTAGCCGTTTCTGCCAGAGTGGTCATCGTTGAGGTACAGGCGGACCTGCGAGGGCGTGTCCTGGTGGAAGCTGGCGGCGGTAGGTTAGGCCGATACGAACCACGGAGAAGGCCTCCCGGGCCAGGTCGGCCATCTTCCGTGCCGAGGCCAGGGTGTCGGAGAGCGGTTTCTCGCACAGCACGTGCTTGCCGGCCTCGATGAGCCCCCTGACCACCTCGAGATGCAGGCTGTTCGCGATGACGACGCTGACCACCTGGATGTCGGGGTCGTCGGCGATGGCCCGCCAGTCCGTGTCGCTGCGCTCATAGCCGTAGCGGCGGCCGCTCGCCCGACTTCGGCGTTCATGTCTCCGGTGGAGACGTAGCGCAGGTCCGGGAGCGTGGATTCATAGAGTGTTGGTGCGACCCGGTAGGCGGCGGCATGGGCCTTGCCCGCCATACCGGCTCCGACGACGGCGATTCCTATGGTCATGCATCCTCCTCGATCACTATTTGGAGCGCTCCAAATAGCTTCAATGTAGAATCTGCAAGCGCTTCGTCAACACCCGGGAAGGAGAAAGATGACCTCGCCGTCATCCAAGCCCAGACCGACCATCTACGACGTGGCACGCGAGGCCGGGGTTTCGAAGTCGCTGGTCTCCCTGGTGCTGAACAACTCTCCTCTGGTTGCCGAGGCGAAACGGGAGGCGGTCCGGGACGCGATCCGGAAACTCGGTTACCGGCGCAGCCAGGCGGCCTCCTCCCTGGCGAGCAACCGGACACGGACCATCGGCCTGGTGATCGACGACTTCCGCAACCCGTGGTTCGTCGAGTTGCTGAACGGCCTGCGCACCACGATGGGGCCACACGGTTTCCACGTCGCGGTCAGGGAACACTTCACGCTGGGCGGCGCCACCATGAACGCCATCGACGGGTTCCGCGACACCCAGGTCGATGCCCTGGTCGTGGCGGCGGAACCGGGACGGGACTTCGAGGACCTGGGCATTCCCACGGTGCTGGAGGGCACGCGGTGCAACACCATCGAGGGGGCCGACCTGATCGGCAGCGACCAGGCCCAGGGAGTGAACCTCCTGATGGAACACCTGCGTTCCCTGGGACACGAACGCATCGGCCACGTCACCGGCGCCGGCGGCTCCGCCGACATCCGCCGCAGGGCATACTCGGAACTCATGGAATCGGCGGGCCTGGAACCCCTGGTGAACGGGTCCACGAACCCAACCAACGAGGAGGGCGGTTATCTGGGAACAGCCGAGCTGTTGCGGACACACCCCGGGCTGACCGCGGTCTTCACGGCCAACGACACCATGGCACTGGGGGCGCGCGCCGCGCTGCGTGAAACCGGATACGAGGTCCCGGGCGACGTGTCACTGATCGGCTTCGACAACTCGCAGCTCGCCCGGAGCCGTTTCCTGGACCTCACCACCGTGGACAATCACGCCTTCGATGTCGGCGTGGCCTGCGCCGAGGCGTTGTTGCGCCGGATCGCCGATCCCGGTGCCTCCCCGGGACACGTCACCATCCCGACCAGCCTGGTGATCCGCACATCGTCAGCGACACCGAGGACGCGGCGGGCCGGGGGAGCCGAACCGCGGGCACACGGGCCCGTGGAGCAATGACCGGCTGGGATTTCGGAGACGAAGGACCCGCCGCGGTCGTTCCTGATCAGAGATCGTCGTCCTCGTCCTGATCATCGCGGATGATGTGCATGGCAGCCTCCTCGGCGCTCGCCGCCCCGCCGGAGAATCCCACGTCCACTCCGAGGGTGTCCTCGCCGCCCGAACCCTGCACCCGCATCAGCCGCCCTGCACGTTCCCGCCCGACCTGACGCTCCTCCCCGTTCGGATTCCAGGGCGTGTCGTCACGGACGACCTCCGGTTGCTCTTGCCGGATGCGCTGCTCGATGGTCTCGCCCCGGTGCATCTCCGCGAACGTGTTTCCGAATCCCTGCCCCACCGACCACCGTTCGGGGGCGGTGTAGCCCTCATCGAGCACATCGTCCACGCCGCGGTTGATCAGGGAGTCCCCCTCCTGCAACTGATCCAGCTGCTCGGCTTCCTCGGGAACCTGGGTGTTGAAGTCGACGATGTCTTCCATGAGCCAATACTGCCACCGCTACGCCTTCAAGACGTAAACCACGCTTGAACTAATCACCCGGGCAGGACGTAAGATTCCACGGTGACCCAGCTGGATACCTTCTCCCGCGCCCGCGGCAACTACGACCTGGTGGTGACGTTGTTCGTCGCACTGCTGCTGATCTCCAACGTAGCCGCCACCAAGCTGATCGCGTTCGGCCCCGAGTGGTCGCCGTTCGGGCTACCGGTTCTGCCGATCATCACCGACGGCGGCGCGCTGCTGTTCCCGCTCACCTACGTGCTGGGTGACGTCCTGGCGGAGGTGTTCGGGATGCGAGGGGCCCGGCGCGCCATCCTCCTGGGTTTCGGGATCTCGCTGCTCGCCTCACTCACCTTCCTGGCCGTCGGTGCCGCCCCGGCGGCCCCCGGCTACGAGAACCAAGAGGCATTCGTCGCGGTCCTCGGCTTCGTTCCGCGCATTGTCGTCGCTTCCCTCGCCGGTTACCTGGTCGGGCAGTTCCTCAACGCCTGGGTGCTCGTGAAACTGAAGCAGTGGCGGGAGGGAAAAGGCATGTGGAAACGCCTGCTGGGCTCCACCGTGGTGGGTGAGGCCGCCGACACCACCATCTTCTGCCTGATCGCCTTCGGTGGGCAGATCGACGGCGGCACGATGCTGAACTACATCGTCGTCGGCTACCTGTTCAAGGTCGGTGTGGAGGCCGTTCTGCTGCCGGTCACCTACCGGGTGATCAGTCTGGTGCGCAGTCGCGAGCCCGAACCCACCAAGGTTTGAGGAACCACCTCAACTCAGGCCCTCGAGTTGCCGGAACTGCTCATACCGGGCGCGCAGATGTTCGATGGCACCCGGCCGAGCCCGTTCCAGCGATCGCCGGACACGGTCCTGGCGTTCTCGGGGTTGCTTCTCCAGGGCTGCAACAAAACCGGGAATCAGCCTCATCCTTTCCCTGGAAGAGAGGAACAGATCGATCAGTCTGCGGATCCCACGCCAGTTCGGACCATGGTCCAGTTCGAGGACCGCCAGGAGTGGACCGTAGTCGGCAGGTTTCTGATCCATCGCCCACCGCAGAAGTTGAAGATCACCGTCCTGCCGGAACAGCTCCACAGCCCATCTCCATTCCTCGGGCCAGCCCGTGGGAACCGGATCCAGGCAGACCTCCATGGCCTCACCACCCAACGCAACGAACACCGTCTCCCAGTGCTGACTCTCGTGGGACCAGAGACGCATCGCGTCAAGTACCAGTTCCCTCTGCTGCGATCGCCATTCCTTGGCACATGTCGTGAACTCCCGGCAGGCCCGATCGTCATAAGTCAGTCGTTCCAGGGCATCGGAAATATTCGGGTGATTCCCGTTGGTTTCCAACCACTCAGGTAGTACCCGGGCCGCGACTCTTCCGAAATCCGCGGCGGGATACATAGCCAGGTGTGAATAGATGGCTTCGTAGATTTCATAGTGTTCGATGGGATGAACCGCCAACAACAGACTTCGAATGGCGGCCGGTCCCTCTTTCCCGTTCAAGGAATAGACGATCTCGCACAGGCGCTGGTGTCCGGCCAGTTCCTCCGCCTCCTCCTCGGGGGATCTCGGTGGATCATCGTCCTGCGTGATGTTCCTGGCAAGTGCTATCAGCTCATCCTGCCAAGGTGGAGCAGCCCCAAACTCGTCCTCGGTGCACATGATCACTGCGTTTTCCGGGCGTTGTAGCGGCCCATGAACTCGTTGCGGAAGAGGTCGAACTCACCTGTCTCCAGGCTGGCACGAATCCCGTCCACCAGGCGCACCGTGAAACGTTCGTTGTGGATGGTGGCGAGGGTGGAGGCCAGCATCTCCTTCGCCTTGAACAGGTGGTGGAGGTAGGCGCGGGTGTAGTGGGTGCAGGTGTAGCAGTCGCAGTCCGCCTCCAACGGTTCGAAGGCGCGGCGGTTCCTGGCGGTGTTCACGTTGTACCGCCCATCGGCGGTGTAGATGGCGGCGTTGCGGGCCACCCTGGACGGATTGACGCAGTCGAAGGTATCCGCACCGAAGGCCACGGCCTCGAACAGGTCCTCGGGTTCGGAGATCCCGAGCAGGTGCCGGGGCCGGTCCTCGGGCAGTTCATCGACCATCCATCCGATGATGCGCCCCAGGTTCTCCTTCTCCAGTGCCCCGCCGAGCCCGAACCCGTCGAACCGGGAACCATCCACCTCGAGGGCCGCCAGGTCCGCGGCCGCTCTCCTGCGCAGATCTTCATACTGGGCGCCCTGGATCACCCCGAACAGGGCCTGGTAGGGCCTGCCGACGCGCTCCTCCGTCAGAGCGGCGTGGGCGCACAGGCACCGGACCGCCCACCGGTGGGTGCGCGCCACGGAGGCCTCCTGGTAGTCGCGGGTGTTCATCAGGGTGGTGAGTTCGTCGAAGGCGAACATGATGTCCGCGCCGAGCTGGTGCTGGATGGTCATCGAAACCTCCGGGGTGAACCGGAGGCGGCTGCCGTTGAGGTGGCTGAAGAAAGTGACGCCGTCCTCGTCGACGTGCGCACGCCGCGTCTTCCCCTCGGCGATGACGTCGTCGCCCACGATCCCCTTGGTGTCCATCGCCAGCACCTTCTTGAAACCGGCGCCGAGACTCATCACCTGGAATCCACCCGAATCCGTGAAGGTGGGGCCGGGCCAGTTCATGAAACGCCCGAGCCCGCCGGCCTCGTCCACCAGGTCGGAACCGGGCTGCAGATACAGGTGATAGGCATTGGCCAGAAGCGCCTGGGCACCGAGATCGGCCATGGCCTCCGGCAGCACCGCCTTCACGCTCGCCTTGGTTCCGACGGGTATGAAGGCCGGGGTGCGGATGTCGCCGTGGGGGGTGTGGATCGTGCCGGTACGTGCCCGCCCACCGGAACGCACAGCCACTTCAAAACCGAAACTCACCGGGCAAGGTTACCGTTGGCGCATGCCCTTCACCGCGCTGATCCTGAACCCTATCCATCCGGGAGCGGCAACGGCGGCACGAGAACTGGGAGCGCTGGGTGAGGTTAGAACCTACCTGACCACCCCCGAGTCCCCCGGACCCGAACAGGTGGCGCAGGCCCTGTCGGAGGGGGCCGGTTCCGTGGTCGTCGCGGGCGGGGACGGCACGCAGCGGCTCGTCGCAGGGGCGCTCGCGGGCACCGGGGTGCCCCTCGGGATCCTCGCGACGGGCACCGCCTGCGTCTACTCCAGGAATCTCGGGCTCCCCCGCGGCTTGGCGGGTGCGGCCCTGGCCATGACGGGTGTTCCCCGCTCCATGGACCTCGGATGGGCGAGTCTCGACGGTGGTTCCCCTGAGCCCTTCCTTGTGGCCACCGGCATGGGGCGGGACGCCGAGACCCTCCTCGGGGTCCGGAACAATCTGAAGAAGCGACTCGGCTGGGTGGCCTACGTCCGAGCCGGGCTCGGGACCATGGGACGTCACAGGCTGCCCCTGCGGATCAACGGGCAACCGATCGAGGCTTGGACCGTCCTGGCGGGCAATGTCGGGAGGGTTCCGACGGCCTCCCTCTTCCCCGGGGCGCGCCCCGACGACGGGAGATTGCACGTCATGCACCTCGGGGTCGACGGTTGGCGGGACTGGTGGCCGGTTCTCCTCACGGGAATGACCCACTCACGCCGCGACATCGGCAAACTGCTCCGCTGGGAAACGGCCCACGTGCTCATCGGGTCGGACATTCCGAGAGCCGTTCACCTGGACGGTGACCTGCGCACGGCGGCGCGTTCGCTGGAGGTGTGGATCGATCCCGGGACCCTGCGGATTCGCTGCCCGGGGGAACGCCGATTGATGCCATTCCGGTAGTACGCCCCGGGCGGGAAGGATTTCGGCCTCCGCGTCATGTCCTTGGGCGTGGCGGTTCGGGATGTCGAACGGCAGTTCTCGCGGACGGGAAACAAACCCTCAGCGCTCCCCCAGAACCGTGAGCTGCCCGATGGCGATGGCTCCCGCCGTGGAGGTGCGCAGCACGCCGTCGCTGATCCGCACCGGAACCGCCCCCGCCTGCTGGAAACGTTCCAGCTCATCCGGGCTTATGCCCCCCTCCGGGCCCACGATCAACAGGATCTCCCCAGCATCGGGGAGGTTCACACGGGACAGGGTTTTCTCCGCCGACTCGTGTAGGACCAAAGCAAGTTCCGCCGCCCCGATCCGTTCCGCCACCCGGCTGGTGTCTGCGGCTGAGACCTCGGGGATCCGGAACCTCCTGGACTGCTTGGTGGCCTCCCGTGCGGTGGCGGCCCAGCGCCCCAAGGATTTCGCCCCGCGTTCCCCCTGCCAGCGCACGATGGAGCGCGACGCCTGCCAGGCGAGGATCTCGTCCACGCCCAGTTCGGTCATGATCTCCACCGCGAGTTCCGAACGGTCGCCTTTGGCCAGCGCCTGGGCGACCACGAACCGGTGGGCGCGGGGATGCGATGCCAGGATCTCGGTCACCTCGAGCGCCAGGCGGTTCTTCTCCGCGGCGACGACGCGCCCGCGCACGGCCCGTCCCGCGCCGTCGGCCAGCAGCACGCTCTCCCCCGGCCTCGTGCGTTTGACGACCACCGCGTGCCGGGCCTCGTCCCCGGTCACCTCCACGATCCCGCCGATCCGCACCTGGTCGAACCGCGCGAGGAAAAGCGCGTCGCTCACCCGAAGGTTTCCTTGAACCAGCCCCTGACGCCCTTGTGACCGGGATGTTTTGCTTCCACCGTGGTCTCGTCGCGCAACTCGGCGAGCTGGCGCAGCAGGTCGCGTTGTTTCTCGTCCAGTTTCCGCGGGGTCTCGACGACGATGGTGACCCCCAAATCGCCCCTGCCACCCCCGCGCAGCCTGGGCACGCCCCGGCCCTTGAGCGGAATCCGAGCCCCCGACTGCGTTCCGGCCGGCACGTCGACGGTGACCTTCCGGTCGGCTTCCTCCGAACCCTCCCACTCGGCCTCCAAGGTGGCCAGCTCGACGCTGGTGCCGAGGGCGGCCGCGGTCATCGGCAGGGTCATCACAACTTCGAGGTTGTCGCCGTCACGGCGGAACCGTTCATGCTCGGCGACGACCAACTCGACGTACAGGTCGCCGGCGGGACCGCCACCGCGACCCACCTCGCCGCGTCCCTCCAGGTGGATCCGGTTGCCCGTCGACACCCCCGCCGGGATGCGCACGGAGATGTCGCGGGAGCTGCGCACCCGCCCCTCCCCGGAACATTCCCCACAGGGGTTGGGGATGATCGTCCCGAAGCCCTGACAGGTGGGGCACTGTTGCGCGGTGCGGATGTCCCCGATGAAGCTGCGCTGCACCGTGGTCACCTCACCCTGGCCTCGGCAGGTGCTGCAGGTCACGGGTTTGGAACCGGGCTCCCCACCCGATCCCTGGCACTTGGGGCACACCACGGCGGTGTCTATCCTGACGGACTTCGTGCATCCGAAAACCGCCTCGTGGAGTTTCAGACCGGCCCTGACCAGCGCGTTCTGGCCCTGCTGGACCCGGGACCGGGGGCCGCGCCCGGCGGTCTGTCCCCCGAACATGGCGTCCATGATGGTGGAGAAGTCGAATCCACTGAACCCCGCGCCACCGAAACCACCCGCTCCTCCGGTACTGCCGCGACCGAGCGGGTCGCCGCCCTGATCGTAGACGGCCCGTTTGTTGGGATCGCTGAGCACCTCGTAGGCCTCGCTGAGTTCCTTGAACCTCTCGGCGGCGTCCTCGCCCTGGGCCACGTCCGGATGCACCTTCATGGCCTTGCGGCGGTAGGCCTTCTTGATTTGCTCCGTCGTGGCATTCTCGTCGACCCCGAGGATTCCGTAGTAGTCCTTGCTCAATGCTCAGCCTTCCGTGAGGATACGGCTCACGTATCGCGCCACGGCGCGTACGGATGCGATGGTGGAGGGATAGTCCATGCGGGTGGGACCGACCACCCCTAGTGAGGCGGCGCGTTCGCTGCCGACCGAGTAGCCCGTGGCGACCAGGGATGTGGATTTGAACCCCTCCGCGGTGTTCTCGGCCCCGATCCGCACCGTGACGTCGTCGCTGGCGGCCTCGTCGAGGAGACGGAGCAGCACCACCTGCTCCTCCAGCGCCTCCAGCAGCGGGCGAAGTCCCGTGGTGAAGGAATGGCCGGCGAGATTGGGCACGCCGGCAACCAGGACCTGGGCGGTGGGCTCGGCCCCGAGCAGTTCGAGGGCGACGGCGAACACCGGGTTGAGTTGGGCGCGCCGCGCCGGGTCCAGTTCATCCAGGGTGGCGACCATGCGGTTCGCGGCGTCGGCCGCGGTGTGCCCGATGGCGGCTTCCCTGAGCCTCAGATTGGCCAGGTGCACCGCCTCCGGTTCCAGGCCGGGGAACTCCAGGATCTGCTGGTCCACCCGGCCGGTGGAGCTGACCACCATGACGAGAAGCCGTCCCGGGGTCAGTTGCACCAGCTCGGTGTGGGCGATGATGCTGCGCTGCGCCGAGGGGTACTGGACGATCGCCACCTGGTGGGTCAGCTGGGCCAGCAGGCGGACGGTGCGGGTGACCAGGTCGTCGACGTCCAAGGCACCGGCCATGAAGGCGTTGATCGCTCTCCGTTCGGCCGCGGAGAGCGGTTTTATCGTGGCGAGCTTGTCGACGAAGAGCCGGTAGCCCTTGTCGGTGGGGATGCGCCCGGCGCTGGTGTGGGGCTGGGCGATGTAGCCCTCCTCCTCGAGCACGGCCATGTCGTTGCGCACAGTTGCCGGGGAGACCCCGAGCTGGTGTCGCTCCACGAGGGCCTTGGAACCGACGGGTTCCCTGCTGGCCACGTAATCCGTGACGATGGCGCGCAACACCTGCATCTTCCGCTCGTCGAGCACGGTCACCTCCTCATTGGCACTCGAAGCATGCGAGTGCCAGTGTAGAGCACGCCGGGAGTTCCGGCCCGCAGCTGTAATCTCGGCCCATGAGCAAATCGTCCATCGGTGCGTGGCGATCCGTGAGCCCCGCGGTCCACCTCTGCGTCCTACAGCCCCACGGGGTGAGCGTCGGACTGGTTGCCGGCGAGCAGCGGGCAGCCCTGATCGACTGCGGTTCCACCCCCGGGCAGGGTGCGGCGCTGCTGGAACGGGCCCGCGGCCTGGTCGAGGTGCCGGTCAGCCACGTGGTGGTCACCCATCCGCATCACGACCACTGGTTTGGGCTGGCCGGGATGTCGGGAATCACCTCCATTGCCCACGAAGATCTGCTCTGCGATCCGGAGGCCGAGGTGCTGGATGCCGCGGCCGCCATCGGGCTCTCGCGGCTGCCGGCACCGGATGAGACGTTTTCCCTTGCGAGATCCCTGGATCTGGGGGATGTTCGTCTTGAGATGCTCCATCTGGGTCCCGCGCACACCCGGGCCGACATCGTGGTGGTGGTTCCCGGGGAGGATGTCATCTTCATGGGTGATCTCGTCGAGAGCGCGGGCGATCCCCAGTTCGGGCCCGCCTCCGATATCGGCAGCTGGCCCAAGGTCCTCGATGACGCGCTGGGGGCCTCCACCGAGGCGACGCGTTTCGTCCCGGGGCACGCCCCGGCTGGTGAGGAGGAGTTGACGGTGGACCGGGAGTTCTGTTTCCGGCAGCGGGCCGAGATCGCCATGGTCCAGGGCACGATCGAGGGCCTCGTGTACCGGGGTGTGACCTTGGAGAACGCCCTCGGATCCGCGGAGTGGCCCTTTGACGAGGACACGATGCGGGTAGCGCTGCCCCTGGCCTATCGGAGGCTGGCCGAGAAGGGGGTCGAACCGAGGCGGCATCTGCCGCTGGTCTGATCAGCCGAACATCCCGGCCAGACACCGGTGGGCGGTCTCCCAGACCCCGGGGTCGCGGGCGACCAGCAGGCCGCTGGCCTCGCTGGCCACCGTGTAGTCGGTGCCGTCCATGGTCCTGGAAACCCCGCCACTCTCGACCACCATCAGCGATCCCGCCAGATGGTCCCACGGCATCACCTTGGTGTAATGGATGAAGTCGAGTTCCCCGTGCAGCACCCTCGGGTAGTCGAACGCGCAGGCGAAGAGGGAACGGACCACCGGGGAGAGTTCGCCGCCCCCGGTGAACCCCTGGACGTGGGTCTTGGACGAGGCCCCGAGGGGTGGCCGGTCTTGTTTCTGCGGGGTGACCGGCTCGTCGTTGAGGCGCACCCCGGCGCCTTTCTCGGCGACGTATCCGCGGCCGGTTCTCGGCTGCCAGATCCATCCCCGGGTGGTGATCCCGTTCCGGGTCTCGGCCAGCATCACCCCATGTTCCGGACGTCCCTTGACGAAGTTGCGGGTTCCGTCGATCGGGTCGATCACGAGGGCGTGCTCCGCGCTCGGCAGTTCTCGGCGCAGCCCCGGGTTGGCGAATACCGCCTCCTCCCCGATCACCAAGGCGTCCGGGTAGATCCGGCGCAATGCGGAGGCGAGGAGGGTTTCAGCCTCTCTGTCCGCGATGGTGACCAGATCGTCCGGCGACGTCTTCGTCTCCACATCCGCCTGCTCCAGCGCCCGGAACCGGGGATTGATGACCTTTTCGGCGGTCTCCTTGATCAACTCCAGGATGGCTGCGGTGTCCATGGGGCCACACTATCCAAGGTCGAGGTGATCCTGCGTGACGAAATCGATCAGCAGTTCCATGCGCTGGTTCAGCTGGGCTTCGAGGTCGCGCCAGTTCCGCACCCGGGAGAGCAGCGCCCGCCACGCCCGAGCAATGTCGGCCTGGTCGGCATGGGGCAGGCCGAGGGCCTTGAGGGTCCCCTTCTTGAAGTCCTGGTCCCTGGGGACCTGCGGCCATGCCCTGCGCCCGATGCGCTCGGGTTTGATGGCCTGCCAGATGTCTATGAACTCGTGTCCGGTGACGAACACGTAGTCGCGGTATCCGGCCTGGGCCACCTGTTTCGCAATCCGTGACTCCTTGCTGCCCGCAACCAGGTGGTCGACCAGCACCCCCAGCCGGCGGCCCGGACCGGGGTTGAACTCGGCGACGATGGCGGGCAGGTCGTCGATGCCACCCAGATATTCCACGACCACCCCCACGTGGCGCAGGTCGTCACCCCAGACCTTCTCCACCAGTTCGGCGTCGTGGCGTCCCTCGACGTAGATGCGGGACGGCAACGCCTCCCTCGCCGGTTCCGGGGTTTCCGAGATCCGGGACCCGGATGCGGTGTAGCGGGGTTTCGGGGCCGTGGCCCGCAGGGGTGGGCGGATGGCGACCGGTTCTCCCTCGAGCAGGAATCCCGGCCCGAAGGGGAAGCTGCGTTTCTTTCCCCTTCGATCCTCCAGCACGACGATGCCGTTCTCCCAGCCGACCACGGCCCCGCAGAAGTCGTCGAACTCGACCACGAGATCCTTCTCGACGGGAACGTCGCGGGTTTTCTTCAGGTGGGCCCTCTGCCAGCCGGGGCGCAGCACGTCGTCGCGGTACCGATCCATTCGCCACACGATAGACGCGGCTGGTCCCGGTCGCGTCTGGACACGACCGGGACCCGGGGTTCTTGGTTCAGCGGAGAGAGATCCTGCGATTCCAGTTGTGGACCATCCATGGGATGCAGGCCGCGACGAGCATCACCATGGCGACTACCCAACCGAGGGGAATGATGTTGTTCTCCTTCATCTGGTAGGCGTGCAACGTGTCCACGAGACCGAGGTCCAGGCCCCCGCCCGCATATGTCAGACCTATGGGGAGGAAGATCGCCCCGAAGCACAGGATGCTGGTCACCAGATAGCTGGCGATCCAGGTCAGAATCGGCCCCACGACGCCGAGCCCGGCCAGTTTCGGGTCGCTGCCGATCGTGGCGGCGAAGTAGAACATGACGAGGTAGAACCACCCCAGGAACAGGGCCAGCAGCACCACCAGCACCCATTGCCACCATGGCAGTAGCTCACCCAGCGAGGCCAGGAACCGCGGGATCGCCTCCTCCATGGCCGGCCCGTCTCCCTGGAAGGCCGGGCCGCCCAGGTAGGCCATCGCGAGCGAGGCCAAAGCCGTCCACGCCAGAGCGATCGCCTGGATCACGGCGCCCCAGACCAGTCGCGCGCCGAGGATCACCGAGCCCCTGACCGGGAGGCTGTGGGTCAGGTACCCCATCCTTCCCCAGGATGTGCGCCAGAAGTCGACCGCGAGGGCGAGTTGGCTGAGGGGCCACATGCCCCCGACGAGGAAGAGGCCGAAAACCCCGAACACCGCGGAGACCACGGGAATGTTTAGGTGGGTCAGGAATCCCGATCCCAGCAGCACCAGGGTGCCCACTCCGAATACCAGGCCCATCATGGGGCCGGTGCGGAGGATCTCGTGTTTGATCAGTTTGCGGACCATGAGTAGACCTTTCGGAAGAGCGCGTCGATGGACAGCCCGTGTTCGGCGCGGAGATCGTCCACCTGCCCGGTCAGCAGGACCTTGCCGTGGCGCATCATGACGACGGCGTCGAGGACTGCTTCGAGATCGTGGATGAGGTGGGTTGAGATGAGAACCAGGGCATCCGCCTCCAGGTTGCGCACGATTCCCTTGAGGATCACGTCTCGCGCGGCCGGATCGACCCCGGAGATGGGTTCGTCGAGCAGGAAGACCTTGGCGTCGCGCGACATGGCCAGGGCGATCTGCGCCTTCTCACGCATGCCCTTGCTCATCTGCTTCAGCTTCATGTCCTCCGCGAGACCGAAGAACTTGATCATGTCGCTGGCCTTGTCGGCCCGGAAATCCGAGAAGAAGTCCGAGAACATCCCGATGCACTGCGAGACGGTGGCCGAGTCCTTCAGATAATTGGCATCGGGCAGGAAACTCACACATGCCTTTGTTTCGGGGCCCAGTCGCCTGCCCGCGATCCTCACATGCCCGGCGTGGTCCTGCATGACCCCTGCCAGTACCTTCAGCAGCGTGGTCTTGCCGCAACCGTTCTCCCCGAGCAGGCCGATCACCTGCCCGCCCGCGAGTTCCAGGTCCACACCCGCGAGCGCCGGGATCGGCCCGAAGTTCTTGTTCAGACCGCGGGCCTCGATCAGTGGCCCATTGCTCCTGGGGCCGACCTCGTTCATTGCTGGTTCCACCTTTCTGCGATCAGTGCCACGGCTTCGGCCTCGGTCAGCCCGAAACCTTTAACCCGGGTTGCGAACTCGTCTGCCGCTCCCGCCGCCAGGTCGCACCGGAGCCGGGAAACGCGTTCCGCGTCATCGGTGACGAACCGCCCCACCGCCCTCTCCGAGCGGCACAGGCCGTCACGCTCCAGCTCGGCGAGGGTTCGCTGGACGGTGTTCGGGTTGACCCCGAGTTCGACCGCGAGCTCCCGAACCCCGGGGATCTGCTTGCCCGGGGCCCATCTCCCGATGACGATCCGTCTGGTGAACTCCTCCCGGAGCTGGAGCCATATCGGCCGGCTGGCGTCGAAGTCCACGACACTTCCTTCCGTATTTCCGTATTAAGTACTTAATACAGTAGCACAGCGGTGGTGCAAGTCAACCCACCGGGACCGACACACGGCGCCGCCCTGGCAGGGGCGGTGAGCCCGGCTCAGAAAACGCTGGGGCGGATACTCAGCTGTTCAACGGTGGCGTTGTCCGGGGTGTCGACGGCCAGCCGTACGGCAGCCGCCACCGACCCGGGTGAGACGTAGCACGAACCGTTGTAGTGTTCGTTGCCCATCGCAGCCTGCAGTTCACGCTGCATGTCGGTGTCGGTCCGCCCCGGATGGATGGAACAGACCCGCACCTTTCCGCGCATCTCCTCGCGCAGGGCGTCGGTCAGCGCCCGCAGGGCGAACTTGGAACCGGCATAGACTCCCCCGCCGGGACTCGAGAAGAACCCGGCCCCGGAATTGATTGCCACCACGATCCCCCGGGCGGCCTCGAGGGCGGGCAGGAGAAGGCGAGTGAGATCGGCGACGGCGAACACGTTCGTCTCAAAGACCTCGCGCCAGAGCGCCCGGGATGCAAGACCGATGTCGTTCGAGCGTCCGATTCCGGCGGAGTGGACCAGCACGTCCAGCCGCCCGATGCCGGCGCAGGCCGCAGCGACCGCGTCCTCGTCCGCCAGGTCGCAGACGAAGGGCGCCGCGTCATCCAGTTCGGCGACCAGCTCCCTGGCCCGGGCGGCGTCGCGACCGCCAACCAGGATCCTGTGCGTCGAGGAGAGCTCGACTGCGATGGCACGGCCGATGCCGCGGGTTGCTCCGGTCACGAGGGCTACAGGGCGATTCGTCATGGAGAAAATCTACTTCAGGCGCATGAGCTTCAGTCCACCCTCGGCCTTCCGCACGGTCAGCCCCTGTCCCCACTCGAGACGCAGGAAGTCACGTTCAATGCCGTCTCCGAAGACCACGAGGGTGGAGCGGGCCGAGAGCTCCAGCCCCTCCCCCTCCGCGAGCAGCCCGGCGGTGAGGGATGTGCCGGTGGTCCCCGACGGCCAGGCCTCCCGCACGAAGTAGGCGAGTTCACCGGAGGTGGCCCCCGGCAGGCCGAAACCGGGGCGGTTCTGCCCCCACAGCGATGCCAGCCATCCACCGGCACCGGTTCCGGTCCCCACGACCACCCCGGAGGAGGATTGCGTCTCAGCGCTCCCACCGACCCTGAGGTCGTAGCGCGCGGATTGATGACCGCGGTCGCCGGCGAAGATCTCGTTGAGGGCCCGGAGCCGCTGCCCGTCGTCCACGATCGCCTCGACCATCGTCCGAACCTCGGTCTCCGGCCTGCCCCGGCCCGCCAGCAGGTCCCGCAGGTCCTCGGGCGAGTGGCTGCACAGGACTCCCGGCGCACCCGGGCTGATGCCGAGCACCGGCTGGCCGCGCAGGTATTTGCTGACATTGGGAATCAGGCCGTCCTGCCCGACCACGACCACGAGGTCATCGGGTTCGAAGAGGAACCGGGAGAGCTGACCCCTCTCGGCCTCCGCGTAACGCCACTGGGCCGGTACCGCGTTCGAGACGGCGTCGAGTGTTCTTCGCTGCGCCTCATCGGCGGCCCGCAGGGTCTCGATCCCCAGCCCGCGGCCGCTCAGGAAGAACTCGACGGCGCCGAGCGTGGAGTGGACCTCGAGCAGCTCGGCCAGCCAGGTCCGTCGATGCACGACGACGAGGCGTGGCGCGCTCATCCCCGGACCTCCTCCAGGAGCCTGGAGACCCCGCCTGCGAGCAGGTCGGGGGTGAGCGTGAGCGAGTCGATCTTCGGCAACGCGGACAGCACCTCCGGGGCCACGGCTGCCAGCACCGCGGCCGGTTCCCCTGCTGAGAAGACCGCCAGCCTGGCCTGGAGGGCGGCATTCTCCGCTTCAGCAATCCGGGCGACCTCACCGGCCCTGGCCTCCGCCATCAGGGTGACCTCGTCGGCCCCGGCCTCCACCCGGAGCCGCCTGTTCGCCGCCTCGGCCTCGTTGCGGAGCCGGTCTCGTTCCAGTTCCTGTTCGGTGCGGCGGCGTTCGTTCATTCCCTGGAGCTCCACGAGCTCGGCCTCGCGGCGGGCCAGTTCGGTTCGGTTGTTCAGCTCGTTCTCCTTGATGGCCCGTTCCCGGTCCACCGCCTGCGCCCGCCGGTCGTAGGTGGCGCGATCCGCGTCCGCCTGCGCTTCTTCCCGGATGCGGGTCTGGAGGGCCCGTTCGAGCTCCTCGTCGGCCCGGACCGCGACGACACGGACCCCGAGCACCTCGATGCCCGCGCCGCCGAGCTGGCGTTCCCCCGACAGGCCCTCGGTGATCGCGTCGCGGACCAGCCGCAACCCGTCGTCGAGGACCGTCCTGAGGGGCTCCCCCGCGACCACTTCCGCCGCGAACTGTTTCGCGGATTCAGCAAGGCGGTTCTGCAGGTTCTGCATGGGCTGGCCGGTCCATTCACCGGTTCGCTGGTCGATCTCGAAATCCACCCTCCGGGCGGTCAGCTCGGGGTCGACGATACGCACGGTGAGCGCGGTCTGGACGCTGACCTCCTGGCGGTCGGAGGTGGTGACCCGGAAGATGTTCCCGAACTCCATGTCGTCGACCGGAACCTCGGAGAGGCTGGTGTCGAGCGGCCGGAACCAGAACGAGGCCCCGGCGCCGCGGTTGACCAGTTTTCCGCGCCTTCCCTGGAAGAGCGCCCTGGTGGCCGAGCTGGTGGCGTGGGAGAAGAACGGGTAGCGATGAATGGTGGCCATTGGAACCTCCTAATTAATGTGCAGTTGACAGTAAAGACTTCTGGAGATTCTGTCAAGCTGACGTTAATCTTGGTGCATGAAGCTTCCCGTCATGACCGTCGCCGTCGACATCGTCGTGCTCACCATCGCGGACGCCCGCCTGCAGGTGGCCCTGGTCGAGCGGGGCATCCCCCCCTACGAGGGGAAACAGGCCCTGCCGGGCGGTTTCGTCCTGCCCGGAGAATCGGTGATGGACGCGGCCCGGCGCGAGCTGGTGGAGGAAACCGGCCTGGGCCTCGACGCGACCCATCTGGAACAGCTCGCCACCTTCGGCGAACCCGGGCGCGACCCGAGAGGCCGCGTGGTCTCGGTCGCCCACCTCGCCCTGGCCGCCTCCCTCGGCGGTCTGACCCCCGGGTCGGATGCCTCCGGGGCCCGTTGGTGCCCGGTCGATGACCTGCCCTCCCTGGCCTTCGACCACGACGAGATCCTCCGGACCGGGATCGAACGGGCCCGGGCGAAACTGGAGTACACGACGGTGGCGACCCGGTTCTGCGGGCCCAGGTTCACCATGACCGAGCTGCGGCAGGTCTACGAGGCCGCCTGGGGTGTCGAGGTCGATCCCCGGAACTTCTCACGCAAGGTGCTGGGTTCTCGGGGATTCGTCGTAGAGTGCGGGACCCGCAGTGGCGGTCGCGGGAGACCCGCCGCCCTCTACCGCGCAGGAACCGCGGACGGCCTCCACCCCCCGATCATGAGGGAGGGCTGAGGAATCGCATCCGCAAGGCCCCCGACCGCGGCTGTCCGGCGACACGACGCCGGCTGCGGAACCATTTGTTCATGCGCCAGAATTAATCGTGCGTTTCATATTGTTTCCCGGTAGGCATCACCTGGTCACCCGTTTCCGGGTCGACCGGCTCAAAACCCTTCTCGCCGAACATCCCGGGGCGGTGGGGGTGTGGGCCATAACGAGCGCGAACCACGCCGGGACCCAGCGCAACCCGGTCCCCGGGCATCGCAGGCTGGGAATCATCGAGGCGGTGGCCGCCACTGAGGGCTTGCCCTGCATGACCTTCCCGATCGGGAACCGGACGCCGAAACCCAATTTTCCCGGTTACGTCGTGGAGGAGATCCGCATCCAGAGCGACGGGGCCGTCGCCATGAATCCCGAAAACACCCTGGTGGCCTGTTCCACCCCCGAGCTGATCGCCGGATACGAAGGCCTGGGCTACGAGATCGACACCCTCGAACTGAACACCGGGGAGCTCCGCCCCTGGGATGTCGTCGAGAAGATCGTCGCGGCGGGTCCCGGTTGGCGTTACGACGCCGAGGTCGCGGCCGCCACGCATCCCGTCGCGTTGGACCAGTACCGCCGCTACGGCATCGGGGACCTGGTGCAGCTGTTGTACGCCGACCCGCTGCCCGGCATCGACGACGGCGGCATAATCCCCGCCCGCGACCACGTCCTTCAGTGCGCGGACTTCGAGGACAACACCCGGCGCAAGGTTTCGGAGTTCGCGCACGCCGTGCGGCCCGGACGCATCCTGGACATCGGCTGCGCGACGGGCCAGACCCTGAAGCTGCTGTCTGAACTCCCCGGGCTGTTCGAGTCGGATTTCTACGGGGTCGAGTCGGCACGGCCGCTCCTCGAAGTCTGCCAGCAGCGCAGGTCGGACGGCGATTTCGGGACTGCCAACGTTTTCTTCCACCAGCGCAACATCATGGAGACCACCCTGTTCGCCCCGAACAGCCTGGACACGGTCATCACCATGGCCGTGACCCACGAGATCGAGTCCTACCTGGGGCACGCGGATCTGGAGGATTTCATCTCCCGGGTCCACTCGATGCTTCGTCCCGGTGGGGTCTGGATCAACTACGACGTGGCGGCCCCGGATCACGGCGACGAGGAGGTTCTGGTCCGGTTCAGGACGGACGACGGTTCCTCCTCCGGGGAACTGGCCGGGCTGAACTCCCGTGCCAGGTTCGAGCGTTTCGCCAACGATTTCCGCAGCGAGGAGGGTGACGGCATCGCTTTCGGGACCGAGACGCGCGATGGCGAGGAGTACGTGCGTTTGACGAGATCCGCCCTGTACGAGTTCCTGGCCAGGAAGGACTACGTGGATTCCTGGTTTTCAGAGGCTCACGAGCGCTTCTGTTTCTTCTCCCCCGATGACTGGCGGGAGGCAGTGGAGAAGGCCGGTTTCCGCTGCACCCCGGACACCCACGGCGTGCGGAACCCGTGGTTGATCGAGAACCGTTTCGCCCCGGCGGCGGAGGTGTTCGGCCTCGATCTCGTCCCCGATCCGTGGTCGTGGACGAACGTGCTGTTGGTGGCTGAGAAACCCTTGTGAGACGGGTTGGGGTCGCGGGAAACCTCGCGACCCCAACCGCGTCACGTCATTTCTTCCAGGGTGTGACGAATTCGTTGGCGGGCCGGCCTTCTACGGCAGCGTTGAGTTCCGCGGCCTTGGCGCCGTCGATCTGCTCCCGGATGATGTCCGCGTGTCCTGCGTGCCGGGCGAACTCCTCCAGGTTGTGGACGACGAGGTAGCGCATGGTCGCGTCATCGGGTTCGTTGCGTCCGTACCAGGGTGCGGGCGGGACCTGCACCACCTGATCCAGATCGACCTCCTCCACCAGCCCCAGGTACTGTTCGCAGAGCCTGTCGTAGTCCTCGAGGAGCGTGGTGAGATCCTCATTCTCGTCTGGGGTGAAACTGGCGGTGAAACTGGCCATGAAGTCCTCATAGCTGGGCTTCGCGTCCAGGACACCGGCCGCCGCGAGCCGGTTGCGCAGGACGTACGAGCAGTGCTTGATCACCCCAGAGACGGAGAACACCGAGGCCAGGGGTTGCTGCCGGGCCTGTTCATCGGTCAGCCCGTGGGCGGCGTCCCGGATGGCCTGGAGCTGCACCTGCAGGTAGTTTCGCAGCGTAGTGCGTTCATCGTGGATGGCCGGGAAGTACATGTTTCCTCCTGTTCGGTTCGTTCGACACCAACGTTGCCGCACAATCCGGACAGATCCTGTCCGCTACCCGTGCGAGGCTTGGGTTCATGAGCGAGATCACCCACCGGGTACTGCGACTGCTCGGGCTGCTCGAGTCCCGCTCCACGTGGACGGGATCCGAGCTGGCGGAGCGACTCGGGGTCACACAGCGAACCGTCCGGCGCGACGTCATCAGGCTCCGGGAGCTCGGCTATCAGGTGGACAGCGTGCAGGGTCTGGACGGTGGATACCGCATGTCGGGTGGCCGCGCCCTGCCCCCGCTGGTGCTCGACGACGACGAGGCCGTCGCCTTGACGGCTTGCCTGAGGATGGCCGCCATGGACGGCAGCGACCAGATCGGCGAGGCCGCACTGCGGGCTCTGGCGAAACTCGACCAGGTGTTGCCCGCACGGATCCGTCCCGAGGTCGCGGCGGTTTCGGAGGCCGTGACGACGTTGCCATCCACCCGCCCCGGGATTTCCTGGCAGCCCCTGGCGGCGCTGGCGAAGGCCAAACGCGACCACCGCCTGGCGCGGATCAACTACGTGCGCGGCGACGGGGAGGAGTCCGAACGGGACGTGGAACCCGCCCAGCTGCTCACCCAGGCCGGGAAGTGGTACCTGATCGCCTTCGACCGGTTGCGTTCCGATTGGCGGATCTTCCGGCTGGACCGCATGAACCGGGTGCAGGTCCTCACCTTCACCTTCACCCCCCGCACCCCACCCAGCCCCCGCGACATGCTGCTGGGCCGCCGCCCGGACCACTGGCCACACGAGGCGGTGGTGACGCTCACCTGTCCCTCACAGGTCCTGGAAAACAGGATCCCGGAACGCCATTTCGAGTTGCTGGAGGACAACGACGGAGTCTCCACGCTGCGGGTGGGAGCCGATGAACCCGACCACATGGCCTGGCATCTCGTCGGCCTCGCGCGCTCGCTGGGAGCGGAACTGCGTGTGGTGCGCGGCGACTCCCTGCGAACCGCCCTGGCTGGCCTGGCCACGGAATTCGCCGAGGCCGCTCAATCGAGCAGCCGCAGCACCACACCGTCGGCCAGGAGCCGACCACGTAGGGTGAGCGAGAGCCGTCCCTCCGACACGACTCCCAATCCTTCGGCGACGATCCCTTCAACCCGGGCGGATTCGGTTTCGGTGAGCACCCCCAGCGGAAGCCCTTCGGCCAGCCGGAGTTCGAGCATCACCCGCTCCACCCGGCGATCCTCCAAGGACAGCACTTCCCTGCCCTGAGCCGGGGTGTGGCCGTCGGCCAAAACGGCCGCATAGCTGCGCGGGTGTTTGCGGTTCCAGAACCTGACTCCCCCGATGTGGCTGTGGGCGCCCGGCCCGATGCCCCACCAGTTCCCGCCCCGCCAGTAGGCCAGGTTGTGCCGGCAGCGCGCCGCCTGGCCGCGGGCCCAGTTGCTGGTCTCGTAGTTGCTGAATCCCAGGGCCGTCAGGTGTTGCTCGGTCATCAGGTATTTCTCGGCGAGTTCGTCGTCGTCCGGCATCGGCACCTCGCCCCTGCGCACCCGCATCGCCAGGCGGGTTCCCTGCTCCACGATGAGTGAATAGGCGGAGACGTGGTCGACGGGTGCCGCGGCCACCGCTTCGAGGCTCTTCTCCCAGTCGGTCCTGGATTCACCCGGGGTCCCGAAGATCAGGTCCAGACTGACGTGCTCGAAACCGGCCTGCCGGGCCCAACGTGCCGCATCAATGCCGCGTCCCGGGGTGTGTGCCCGTTCCAGGACTTCCAGGACGTGCGGCACCGCTGACTGCATTCCCAGCGATATCCGCGTGAAACCGGCTTCCCGAAGTCGCCGGAGGTATTCCGGAGTCACGGTCTCAGGGTTGGCCTCGGTGGTGATCTCGGCGTCGCGGACCAGGCCGAAACGCTCCCGGACGGCATCCAGGAGCCGCGACAACTCCCCCGCCGGAAGCATGGTCGGGGTGCCGCCGCCGACAAAGACCGTGTCCACCTCGGGTGTCCCACCGCCGAGCACCCGGGCCGCGAGGTCGATCTCCCGCAGCGCCGCCGTGAGATAGTCGCCCGTGGACATGCCCCGCAGCTCCGATGCGGTGTAGGTGTTGAAGTCGCAGTACCCGCAGCGGCTGCGGCAGAAGGGGACGTGCAAGTAGACGGAGAACGACCGTTCCGGCAGCTCGGCCAGCGCGGAACCGGGCAGGGTCCCGTCGAGAGGCACCGGGTCTCCGGCAGGCAGCTGATTGGCCACCGGGAAAATATACAGTGCTCAAATTCCCTCCCCTGCCCCAAACCGGGGGCGTTTGGTGAAAGACTCTAGGCATGAACCTGACTCGTCGAAGCGTCCTAGGATTTGGCGGCCTTGCCGCGGCGGCCGCCCTCAGCGCCTGCGGCTCCAACACCGGGCTCGGCGGCAAAGAGTCGTCGGGTGGCGGCCCGACCTTGACCCAGTGGTACCACCAGTACGGGGAGGAGGGGGTGAAGGAGGCAGTCGAACGCTACGCCGCCGAGTACACCGCCGCGAAAGTCGACGTGAAGTGGAATCCCGGCGACTACGGAAGCATTCTCGCCGCCCAGTTGCTCACCAACGACGTTCCCGATGTGTTCGAGGTGGAGCAGGGCGGTTCCCTCGACATGATCCGTTCCGGGCAGCTGGAGGACCTGACCGAAACAATCGCCCCGGTGCGTGATGACTTCAACGAGGCCGTCATCAAGCGTTTCACCTTCGACGGGAAGATCCACGGCATCCCGCAGACCATCGACATGCAGCTGCTCTACTACCGGCCTTCCCTGCTGCAGGCCGCTGGGGTGGCCGCCCCCGCTACCTTCGATGACCTGGTGAAGGCGGCGAATGCCGTTGCCACCTCGGACATGGGTGGGTTCTTCGCCGGCAACAAGGGCGGGGTGGATGTTTTGGGGCCCCTGCTGATCTGGGCCTCAGGCCACGACCAACTCGATGCGGATCGCACCGCCGCGGCCTTCCTCACCGACGATTTCTACGCGGCCCTTTCCGCCTACAGAGACTTCTACAAGTCCAACGGGCTACTGAAGGCGGCCTCGGCAGACTGGTTCTCCGGCGCTGCCTTCGTCAACGGCGAGACGGCGATGCAGTGGGGTGGTTTGTGGTCGCTGCCTGAGATCATCGCCGCCCACGGCGACGATGTCGGCGTGCTGCCGTTCCCCGCCATCGGCGCGAAGGGACGGGTCGCGGTGCCATTCGGGGCTTTCGGTTCCTGCGTCGCTGCCAAGGGCAAGAACGTCGCGGCCGCCAAGGAGTTCGTGAAATGGCTCTGGATCGATCAGACTGACAAGCAGGTGGACTTCTCCGATTCCTACGGCACCCACATCCCGGCCCGCAAGTCGCTCGTGGCCACGGCCAGGAAATTGCAGTCCGGTCCCGGGGCCAAGGCCGCCGAGTTCGTCGGGAGCCACGGCTTCGCCAACGACATCATGTGGTCGGGTTCCCTGGGAGACACCTATTCCGCGGCCATCAGCAATGTGGTGGTGCAGGGCCAGGACCCGGTTCAGGCCTTCGCCGGTTTCGCGGACCTGGCCGCCACCGAACTCGCGAAGCTGAAGGGGTGAACCTGATCCGGCGCCGGGAACTCTGGTTCCCGGTCTTCGTGGGGCCGTTCGCCCTGGGTTTGCTGGTGTTCGTCTACATCCCGATCCTGTGGAGCGCCTGGCTGTCCCTCCACGAGGCCCACCAAACGCTCACCCCGACGCGTTTCGTCGGTTTCGACAACTACGCGCAGCTGCTGGGTGATCCCCTGTTCCGGGATTCGCTGCTGGTGTTCGCGGCGTTCGCCGTGTTCATCGTGCCGCTCACCTATGTGTGTTCGCTGGGTTTGGCGCTGCTGCTGAACGGGCTGAGGTGGGGACAGGCCTTCTTCCGTTCCGCTTTCTTCCTACCGACCGCGGTCTCCTACGTGGTTGCGGCCCTGGTGTGGCGGTTCGGGTTCTTCTCCGGAACCCGTTCCGGTTTGTTGAACTCCCTGATCCGGGCCTTCGGCGGGGAATCCGTGAACTGGCTCGGCGGCGGCGACAACCTTTACTGGATCGCCCTGGTCACGGTGCGCCTGTGGCTGCAGACCGGGTTCTACATGATCTTGTTCATCGCGGCCCTGCAACGCATCCCGCCCGAGACCTACGAGGCGGCGGCGCTCGACGGGGCGCATGGCTGGCGGATGCTGCGTCACATCACCCTCCCCCAGCTGCGTAGCACCTCGGCAGCGGTGATCATGCTTCTGCTGATCGGCGCCTTCCAGGCCTTCGACGAGTTCTACAACATGCTGAGTTCCCTTGGTTCCTATCCACCCTACGGTCGTCCACCGCTGGTGCACCTGTACCTGATCGCCTTGGGGAACAAACAGCAGGACCTGGGGGTCGGGGGCGCCGGGACAATGATCCTGGCGAGCATCATCGTGGTTTTCGGTCTGTTGCAGAACTGGGTTCTGGGGAGGCAGCGCGGATGAGATCTTCCCGGCTCGTCACGGCGCTGCGTTACGGAGTGGCCACGGCGCTGTCCCTGCTCTTCCTGCTGCCGTTCTACGTGATCGTCCGGAACGCCTTCTCGACGAACCAGAACATCAACGCCCCCCGCTGGAGCTGGCTGCCCGACCAGCTCAACCTGGCCAATCTGGACTCCATGCTGTCCTCCGACTCGACAGGTGTGTTGAGGGGGTTGTTGAATTCGGCGATCATGACCATCCTGCAGACGGTGGGCACCGTGGTGGTCTCCCTGATGGCCGGATACGGGCTGGCGCGTTTCACCCACCGGTTGTCGAGAATGGTGCTGGGGCTGACGGTGTTCACCCTGATGGTTCCCACGACCACCACATTCATCCCGATGTTCATCATCACCTCTCAGTTCGGCTGGATCGACTCGTTCCGGGGACTGGTGATCCCGGGCATGTTCTCCGCCTTCGCCACCTACCTGTTCCGGCAGGCCTTCCTGGATTTCCCATCCGAGCTGGAGGACGCGGCGCTGATGGACGGGTGCAACCCGTTCACGGCCTTCTGGCGGATCGTGGTGCCGAACTCCACGGGCACCGTCGCAGCGGTCGGCACGATCGTGCTGATCGGGTCGTGGAACGCCTTCCTGTGGCCCTCGCTGGTTGGCCGCGAGGCGACGCGCACCGTCCAGGTGGCGCTCAGCCAGTACATGACCAGCCAGAACGTGCGCTACCCGGAGCTTTTCATGGGTTCGCTGATCGCGATCCTGCCGATGCTGGTGGTCTTCCTGTTCCTGCAGCGTTTCCTGGTCCAGGGGCTGGCCACTTCCGGGCTGCGCTGAACCGGCCTCACCCCGCCGGAACCACCGTCAAACCAGCCGCGCAACCAGGGTGAACGACGCCGGGAGCCGCTCGGGGCGTTCCGCCAGCCGGTATTCCCCTTGGTCGTCGGCAACCATCATCCCGGGTAGGGCGTCCCACGGCACGCTGTCGTGTTCCGTGAGCAGCTCCAGGGTCAGTCCTGCATCGATCACGGCCATCACGATCTCGGAGAGCGCGTGGTTCCATTCCGCTGATTCCGGAGAGGCAACGGCCTCACTTCCGGCGTAGGAATACTCGTCGCGCCACAGCAGCGGTTCAACATGTTCCCAGTAGGGCAGTTCCAGCGACGGGGTTGCCTCGCCGAAACCGGTGATCCACGGCTGCTGCTTCCTGTCCGGGTGGTCCTCTCCCACCTTCTGCGCGATCAGGCTGTTCAGGACCGGGTGGGCATCCCGAACGAAGAGCCGGCCTCCGGAACGCAGCAGGGCTCGCACGGTTCCGGCCCACCGCCTGATGTCCGGCAGCCAGCACAGTGCCCCGATCCCGGTGTATACCAGATCGAATCTGCCACTCCCCAGCACCTCAACCGCCTGGTAGACGTCGGAGACGACGTAGTCCACCGGCACCTTGTTCTCAGCGGCGATACGTCTGGCATGTTCAATGGATCGAGGTGACAGATCCAGACCCGTCATGCGGGCACCGAGCCGGACCAGGCTGATGGTGTCCGTGCCGAGATGGCACTGCAGGTGCACCCCGTCGAGGCCGCGGAGTTCACCGAGCCGGGGCCGGTCAAAGGCAACCACGTGGGAGATCCACGAGGGATCCGCCACCTTGTCCAGGGCGTAACCTCTCGCGCCGACATGAACGTCGGCGCGAGAGTCCCAGTTGTCCCGGTTGATCGCCTGGTGGTCCACGAGCCCCGGGTCTTACTTCTTGGTGGGCTCCGATGTGGACAGGGCGGCCACGAAGGCCTCCTGCGGCACCTCGACGCGACCCACCATCTTCATCCGCTTCTTGCCCTCCTTCTGCTTCTCCAGAAGCTTGCGTTTGCGGGAGATGTCACCGCCGTAGCACTTCGCCAGCACGTCCTTGCGCATGGCCCGGATGGTCTCCCGGGCTATGACCCGCGACCCGATGGCCGCCTGGATCGGCACCTCGAACTGTTGGCGCGGAATGAGTTCCTTGAGCTTGCCCGCCATCCTCAGCCCGTAGGAGTAGGCCTTGTCCTTGTGGACGATCGCGGAGAAGGCGTCGACGGGGTCGCCGTGGAGGAGGATGTCCACCTTCACCAGATCGGCCACCTGCTCGCCCTCGGGTTCGTAGTCGAGGGAGGCATATCCCTTGGTGCGGGATTTCAGCGCGTCAAAGAAATCGAAGACGATCTCGGCCAACGGCAGGGTGTAACGGATCTCGACCCGGTCCTCGCTCAGGTAATCGAGTCCCTGCTGCACACCGCGCCGGGTCTGGCACAGCTCCAGTATGGTGCCGATGTACTCGGACGGGGTAAGGATGGTGCCACGCACCACCGGCTCGTGGACCTCCGCTATTTTCCCCGCCGGGTATTCCGACGGGTTCGTGACGGTGTGTTCGGTACCGTCCTCCATGACGACGCGGTAGACGACGTTCGGCGCAGTGGAGATCAGGTCGAGGTTGAACTCGCGTTCCAGGCGTTCCCGGACGATCTCCATGTGCAGCAGCCCCAGGAAGCCGACGCGGAAACCGAAACCGAGTGCCCCGGAGGTCTCGGGTTCGAAGGTGAGGGCCGCGTCGTTGAGCTGGAGCTTCTCCAAGGCCTCGCGCAGCTCGTTGAAGTCGTCGCCGTCGATCGGGTACAGGCCCGCGTAGACCATCGGGTTGGGGTGCCGGTAGCCGCCGAGGTCCTGCGTGGCGGAACGCGCCGCCCCGGTGATGGTGTCACCTACCCGCGACTGCCGCACGTCCTTGACGCCGGTGATCAGGTATCCAACCTCGCCCACGCCGAGGGCGTCGGACTTCTTCGGTTCCGGGGAGATCACCCCCACCTCGAGAAGGTCGTGTTCGGCCCTGGTGGACATCATGAGGATGCGTTCGCGATGACTGAGTTCCCCGTCGACCACGCGGACGTAGGTGACCACACCGCGGTAGGTGTCGTAGACGGAATCGAAGATCAGCGCCCGCGCAGGCCCCTCGGGGTTCCCGACCGGGGCGGGGATCTGGGCGACGATCTGGTCCAGCAGCTCGGCGACACCGACGCCGGTTTTCGCCGAGACCTTGAGCACCTCCGATTCGTCGCAGCCGATGATGCCTGCCAGCTCGGCGGCGTACTTGTCCGGGTTCGCGCTGGGCAGGTCGATCTTGTTCAGCACCGGGATGATGTGGAGGTCGGCCTCCAGCGCCAGGTACAGGTTGGCTAGGGTCTGTGCCTCGATTCCCTGGGCCGCGTCCACCAGCAGGACGGCCCCTTCGCAGGCCGCCAGGGAACGCGAGACCTCGTAGGTGAAGTCGACGTGCCCGGGGGTGTCGATCATGTTGAGGACGTGTTCGACCCCGTCGACGCTCCACGGCATCCGCACCGCCTGCGACTTGATGGTGATGCCCCGTTCGCGTTCAATGTCCATGCGATCCAGGTACTGCGCCCGCATGGCGCGTTCATCCACCACCTTCGTCAGTTGCAGCATCCTGTCGGCCAGCGTCGATTTGCCGTGGTCGATGTGCGCGATGATGCAGAAATTACGGATGATCGCCGGATCGGTCCTGCCGGGGGCGGGCATTCATCCTCCTTAGGGGCCGGGAGCGGGACGAGTTATCTTCTCACGAGTGGACTCCGGGGCACGAGCCCGACGCGACCGGGCCGGGTGGGATCAAGATTTTGCGGCCGCCCCGAGGCTCCGCTAATCTGGACCGTCGCATCATCAAAACGCACCCAGAATACCGAGTAACCCAGACTAGTGAGGCAAGCCCAAGTGGCAAACATCAAGTCCCAGAAGAAGCGCGTCAAGACCAACGAGAAAGCACGCCAGCGCAACAAGGCCATCAAGTCGGAGCTGCGCACCCACGTGCGCAACTTCCGCGCCGCGGTCGCCGTGGGTGACAGGGCCAAAGCCGTCGAGCTCTCCCGGGTCGCCAACCGCGCCCTGGACAAGGCCGTGACCAAGGGCGTCATCCACGCGAACCAGGCTGCCAACCGCAAGTCGGCGATCAGCCTCACCGTCAACACCCTCGACTGAGCCCAGGCCGCAAGGGCCAGCCCAGCGCCCGGACCCACTCGGTGGTCCGGGCGCTGTTTCGCGTATGCTTCGGCAGTCACAAACGAACGGGGAACAATGCACAAAGTTGGATTCGACAGGGAAAAATACCTGACTCTCCAGGGGGAACGCATCGAAGCCCGGCGACGGCAGTTCGGGGGCAAGCTCTATCTGGAGTTCGGGGGAAAGCTCGTCGACGACATGCACGCCTCCCGTGTATTGCCGGGTTTCACCCCGGACAACAAGATCGTGATGCTGGCCGGCCTCGCCGACGAGGTGGAGATCGTGGTGGTGGTCAACGCCCAGGACTTCTTCCGCCACAAGGTCCGCGCCGATCTCGGGATCTCCTACGAGGACGACGTGCTGCGCCACATCGACGCCTTCCGCTCCTATGGCCTCTACGTCGGGAGCGTGGTCATCTCCCACTGGTCGAACGACAACCGTCAGGCCGCGGCGTTCAAGCGGAAACTGGAACGGCTCGGCATCAAGGTCTACCGGCACTACGTGATTCCGGGTTACCCGCACGACGTGGCGCGCATCGTCTCCCCGGAGGGATACGGGCGCAACGAATACATCGAGACAGAACGCGACCTGGTGGTGGTGACCGCTCCCGGCCCGGGGTCGGGCAAGATGGCCACCTGCCTGTCGCAGCTCTACCACGATCACCAGCAGGGCATCCGATCCGGCTACGCGAAGTTCGAGACCTTCCCGATCTGGAACCTGCCCCTGGACCATCCGGTGAACATCGCCTACGAGGCCGCCACCGCGGACCTCGACGACGTGAACATGATCGACCACTTCCACCTGGCGGCCTACGGGGAACAGACAGTCAACTACAACCGTGACATCGAGATCTTCCCCGTGCTGAAGCGCCTGTTCGAGCAACTCCTCGACGAATCCCCGTACCAGTCGCCCACCGACATGGGCGTCAACATGGCGGGCATGTGCATCAGCGACGACGAGGTGTGCCGGGAGGCCTCCCGGCAGGAGGTGATCCGCCGCTACTTCAAGGCCCTGGCAGCGGAGCACCGGGACCAGTCGGAACCGATCCAGTCGGATCGAATCGCCTTGTTGATGAGCAAGCTGCAGATCTCCCGCGAGGACCGCCCGGTGGTGCTGCCCGCACTGGAGAAGCAGAAGGCCACCAAGGGGCCGGCCGCAGCGATCCAGCTTCCTGACGGCCAGATCATCGTGGGCAAGACCTCACCGCTGCTGGGGGCCTGTTCCGCGATGCTCCTGGATGCCCTGAAGGCCCTGGCCGGCATCGATCCGGATGTGAAACTGCTGGCCACTGAGACCATCGAACCCATCCAGACGCTGAAGACGAAACATCTGGGCAGCCGGAATCCCCGGCTCCACACCGACGAGGTCCTGATTGCTCTGTCCGTCAGCGCCACCCACAGCGACTTCGCCCGCCGCGCGCTGGCGGAACTTCACAACATCCGGGGCTGTGACGTCCACTCGACCGTGATCCTCGGCCCCGTGGACGAGGCCATCCTGCGCAGCCTGGGGGCCTATGTCACCTGCGAGCCGGTGTTCCAGACCAAGAGGCTGTACCGGAAACACTGAACCCGCGAGGTTTCAGGTTCGTTTCTGCCGGAGGACGCCGAGCACCATGCGTTCAAGCGCGTAGTCCGGGTTGGTGGCTGCACCCTTGACATCCGCGTCGGCCCGGGCGATGATCCCGATGGCCGCGGCCACCCCGGCCGGCTGCCAGTTCCGGGAGGTGCGCTGGTACTCCTTCAGTTTGAACGGCGGCACCCCGATTCGCCGGGCCAGATCGGCGCCACTCCCCCGCGCCTCCAGGTACTTGCCCATGCCGCGGAACGCACCGGCCATGGCGGATGTGATCAGCACGGGGGCAACGCCAGAGCCAAGGGCCCAGCGGAGACGTTCCAGCGCCAGCGACGCGTCACCGGCCAGCACGGCATCGGATACCGCGAACGAGGTGACCTCCGCCCGGCCCGCGAAATACTTCCGCACCAGGGTCTCGTCCACCGGCTCACCGCCGGCGTCGGATGCGAGCTGTGCGACCGCCGAGGTGAGTGCCCTCAGGTCGTTCCCGACCGCCGCCACGAGCGCCCCGGCCGCGTCCTGGGAGAGTTTCACCTTCCGAGACCGCGCCTCCTCCACGCAGAATTTCGGCAGATCCCAAGGCTTGGGGGCCGCCACGGCGATCGTCTCGATCCTGGCTTTCTTCAGTTTGTCGATCAGGCCCCTGCCCTTGTTCCCACCCTCGTGCGACAGGATCAGGCACAGTTCGTCGCCGGGGTTCTTCGCCAGGGCCACCAGGGTGTCGACGACATCGGGTGGGGTGGAGCCGACATCGTCGATGATGGCGACGATGTGGTTCGAGAACAGGGAACCCCCCGTCACCTCCGAGAGCATGGAATCGGCTAGTTCCGCCCCACAGACCCGGTTGACCTCGGCGTCGGGTTCCTCCGCCAGGGCGGCCCGGCGCCTGCCGTCGATGGCACGAGCGGCCAGCAGCGATTCCGAACCGGTGACGAGCAGGGTGCGTCCGAAACTGTTCACGCGCCCAGCATGCCAGCTGCCCCCGACATCAGCCACGCCAGCGACGCACCCCGATTCGCCCGTCGTCACCCGAGGAGACCGCGATGCTGCCCTCCGTGTCGGTGCGTGCCACCGCCATGCCCAGCGAGGTCACCCTGCTCAAGGTCTTGGGGCTCGGGTGCCCGTAGTCGTTGCCCAGCCCGCAACTCGCCACCGCCAGCTGAGCCGACGAGGCCTTCAGGAATTCTGGCTCCTGCCGGGAGGAGCCGTGGTGGGGGATCTTCAGGACGTGCGCGGAAAGCGGGATGCCCAGTTTCCGGGCCCGCCGGATCGCCTGTTCCTGGCCGCCGGGTTCCGCATCCCCCGGCAACAGGATCCGCAGGCCCGAGATCTCCGCGATTCCCACGACGGAGGAGTCGTTCTGGACCGAACTCTCACTTTCCCCTGCGACGGACGCCCCGCCCGGCTGCCAGGCCGAGACCGTGACCCAGTCCACGTCCCCCACCCTCATGCGCTGCCCCGGTTCCGCCACGAGCAGTCGCGCCCCGTGGGCCTCCGCCGCGGCCTCGACGGATGCCGCCGCGAAACCGGGGGAACGCAGCGGACTGACCAGCACCAGTTCCGGATGGAACCGGGACAAAACGGCTTCCGTTCCCCCGATGTGATCCGCGTGGAAGTGGGTCAGGACCAGCAGCGGGACGCGTTCGATGCCCAAGGATTCCAGGCAGGCTATGGTGGGGCCGGGTTCCGGTCCGGTGTCCACCAGGACCGCCGTTGTTTCGTCTGCCCGCAGCACCGTCGCGTCCCCCTGTCCGACGTCGCAGAAAACCGCCTGCCACCGTCCCGGCCAGTCCAACGGGACCGGGCGGATCCACCCCGCGAGCAGCAATCCGAGGGCCAGCAGCAGGAAACCTGCCCGTCGCCGGAGCCCGGCCCGGGCCAGCACCGCGGCCACCCCCGCCAGCAGGGCGCTGGTGAGCATCCCGAGCGGGGTGGTGGGCCATTCGAGGACGGCCCCCGGCATGGCCGCGCCGAGATGCGCGATCCAGAGGATGGGTTGCACCACCCAACCGGCCACCCAGGCCACCGCGGCAGCGACCGGTGGGACCCAGATCAGGACGGTGGCGGCCAGTCCGAGCACGGTGGCGGGGCCAACGAAGGGGCCGGCCAGGGCATTGGCCATCACCCCGACCACGGACACCTGACCGGACAGCGCCGTCGTCAGAGGGACCGTGGCCAACTGCGCGGCCAGGGGCACCGCAACGGCCTCGGCGAACCAGGCGGGAGCCCAGCCTGCCATGATTCCGGCAAGCGGTTCCGCTCCCAGGCTGATGCCGATACAGGCCGCCGCGGAGAGCGCGAATCCCCAGGAACGCGCCAGCCAGGGATCCAGGGGGAGCAGGACGAGGACCGCGATGCTCAGATTGCGGATGCTGCTCCTGCCGCGCCCGATTCCTGTGGCGGGCAGGACGACGAGTCCCATGGCGGCCGCCCGCAGCACGGAGGGTTCGGCCCTGCACACCAGCACGAACAGCGCCACTCCCCCAGCGGCGACGCCCCGGATCGCCCAGCCGCGAACCCCCAGGGACCTCACGACGAACAACAACACACCCAGCAGCAGCGTCAGGTTCGAGCCGCTGACGGCGAGCAGATGACTCAGTGATGTGGCGCGAAAGATTTCGGTGAGCTCCTTGGTGATTCCGCTGCGGTCCCCAACTACCAGCGAAGGAACCAGGGCAGCCTGTTCGGGCGGCGAATGGGAGGCCACCTCACGCAGTCCCGCGTGGATCGTGCTGACGAAGGCGTTGAACACATCCGGGGCCCGCACCTGGCCGGAGATCCTGCTCACCCGCACGACGAACGCTTCCTGGGAGTCCGGGTCCGAGGCGCCGAGCCGCCCCAGGACCCGGTGGACCGCACCGGGCGCGATGCCGGCCAGTTCGGTGGCCAGTTGGTCCCCGGCAAGCAGCAGAACCGGTTGTGAGGTGCTGAGGCTCTTCTTTTTCACCTCCAGCTGCAGCAGCGTGGCCCGGACGATCGCGAGGCTGCGCCCCGAGTGCTTCACCAGGGTTGGTTCTCCCTCCAGGCGAACCAGCGCGGAGGCCAGCGGTTCCTCCGCGGCCCATCTGGCGGGCATGCCGTCGTGGAGCCCCGCGGAGCGCATCCCGGATGTTAGGACGGTCACCACCAGGGTGCAGGCGGCGAACCCCACCCAGACGCGCCGTATCAGCAGGACACACACCGCCAGGAGTCCTGCGCACCCGAGAAGCACCCCCGGTTCGGGGCACCATCCCGAGGTCCCCGCCCAGCAACCAACCCAGGCGGCGACCGCCAGCGGAACGAGCCGCCAGTCGTGTTTCCTCACAGGGTCACCAGCGGCGACAGTTTCTCGAACAGTTTTGGTCCGATCCCCGAGACCTGTCGCAGCTGCGAGATATCGGTGAAGGAACCGTTGTCGGTGCGCCACTTGATGATGGCCTCGGCCAGGACGGGACCAACCCCCGGGAGTTCCTGAAGCTGCTGCGAAGTGGCCCTGTTGAGGTTCACGAGTCCCGCCCCGGCGGCCGTTGTCGACCCCGCTGCCGGGCTGCCACCACCGGGATCCACGACCTCCCCGCGAGGCGATTCCGAGGTCCCCACTATGACCTGCTGCCCGTCCTTGACCGGGGTCGCGAGGTTCAATTCCCCGGGATCGGCTCCCGGAACCAGCCCTCCGGCAGCCTCGATCACGTCCTGCACGATGGCGCCCTCCGGAACCGACACCACCCCGGGTCTGACCACCGCCCCGAGGACGTGAACCCGCACCGGTCCGCGGCTCGCGGAGGCCGCTGGACCGGGTGAGACGGCCATGGTCGGGACGGAGACCGCGCTGGGCGACAGGGCAGGCAGTTCCGTCGCGGAGCTCTGCCCCAGCGCGTGGACGGTTATCAGCACCACGCCGACCAGCAGGGCCGCCACCACGATGATGTGCTCACGGCCGAGCATCACCACCCGCCGCCATCCCTTGGGGGCCTGCTGCCCAGGGGATTCAGACGCTTCCTCCTTACCGGACTCATTGTTGCTGGGCGGGATGTCGTCCGCTCGACGCGCCGCACCGAGCGGGGTCTGCCCCGAGGCGACGAGCGCCAACCGTGCCCGTTCGATCTGCTGTTGCTCCGTAAGACTCCCCATGCCAACACTCTGGGCGGTTCGGGACCGGATCCTCCACTGGTTCCCGAACCTGTTGGAAACTCCGAAAAAATTACCTATGGATTAACCCTGGGTTAACAAAAGATTAACTTCTTGACTGGGCCGGGGCTCGGGCCGGAAGGTGACCTCGGAGAGATCGACAACAGCGTCGACCAGAGACACCTGGAGTTGCTCATGATTCCGCTCAGGAAACGTTTCACCGCCGGGCTGACAGCCCTGTGTCTGGGGCTCGGAACACATCTCATGGCACAGCCCCGCGCGGCGGCCGACCCGGCCGACTGCACACCAACCGGCACCGTATCGATGTTCACCTACAACGACTTCCACGGCCGATTGGCGAACGCCGCAGCCCTGTTCACCCCCGTGGAGAAGGCCCGCGCATCCCAGGGGGATGCGAACGTCGCGCTCATCAGCAGCGGGGACGACATCGGGGGTTCCACGTTTGAATCCATGGCCGACGACGACAACCCCACCCTGAAGGTGATGGCCGCTGCCGGACTCAGCGCACGAACCGTGGGCAACCACGAGTTCGACAAGGGCTGGGCCGACCTCGCGGGTCGCGTGAACCCCGCGGTGCCCGGGGTGGATCAGCTCGGGGCGAATGTCTACCTCAAGGGAACCAGGCAGGTGGCCTCCCCACTCAAGGCGTACACGACCTTCAAGGTCGGGGAACTCGACGTCGCAGTGATCGGCGCCGTCACTGGGGATCTGCCATCCCTCGTCTCCCCCGCCGGGATCTCGGACCTGACCATCGGTGACCCCGTGGATGCCGTGAACGAGACCGTTTCCCAGCTTCCCGAGGGAATCGACCTGGTGATCGCATCCATTCACGAAGGGGCGCCGAACGGAAACGGCACCGGTGATGATCAGGCCACCGCCAGCCCGAATTTCCGGAAGATGTGGACGGGAATCGACCCGAGGATTCGCGTGGTGCTGGGCGGGCACACCCACCAGACCTATTCGTGGACCAACGACAAGGGACAGCTGTTCACCCAGGCCGGTTCCTACGCGGCTGCCCTGAACGAACTCAAGGCCGGGGTCACCGGCGACGGCGCCCTGTGCGGGATCTCCAACACCACCACCAAGATCGACGCCAAGGCATTCGACACGAGCCTGCCACGCATCCGGGAGATCACCGACATCGTCTCCGCCGCCGTCACCAAGGCCGATGAGATCGGCGCCCAGGTGATCGGCCAGGCAAGCGAGGCCATCTCGACGCCGACCGGCAACTCCGATGTCCGGGATGTGGAGTCCCCCATGAGCAACATGGTGGCCCAGATGTTCCGAGAGGTGCTGGGCGGCGATGATCCGTATTTCATCGGTGTCCAGAACCCGGGCGGCACCCGCGACAGCTTCGATTCCGGGGAGATCACCTACAAGGAGGCCGCGCTCGCGCTGCCGTTCGCCAACACCTTGATGGCCACCCGGCTCACCGGGGCCCAGTTCAAGACAGTCCTGGAGCAGCAGTGGCAGCGCAACGACAAGGGCGAGATCCCCTCACGCCCGTTCCTGCGCCTGGGCCTGTCCAGCAACGTCTCCTACACCTATGACGAGTCCCGCCCGGAGGGGGACCGGATCACATCGGTCTTCGTCGGGGACTCCCCGCTCGATCCGGAGCGGCTATACACCGTCGGTTCCACTTCCTTCCTGATCGCGGGTGGGGACAATTTCCGGGAGTTCGCGAAGGGCACCGGGACCCGGGACACGGGGCGCGTCGATCTGGAGGCCTGGACCGATTGGGTGAAGACCCGGCAGACGCTCTCCCCCAGCTACGTCAAGCGCGGCCTGTCGCTGGTCGATGCCCCCACCGAGATCAACCGGAACGGCGGGACCGCCACCTTCAACTTCGATGTGCCGGGTGGCGACGCGAAGGCACGGGAGGGCGTCGATTTCCTGCTGGGTGAGGCGGCCGGTGCATCCCCGAAGGACCCGGCCAAGGTCAGCCCGGCGCTCGCGAACAATGGCGTCGAGGTTTTCCTGGGCGGGACCAGCGTCGGCAGCGGGACCGTGACCGACGGCAGAGCGAAGGTCGATGTCACGCTGCCCGGCGGCTGCTCCGCACCTACCGGAACCCAGACGTTGACCTTCAAGTTCACCCCCTCGGGGACCCTCGCCCACCGGCAGGTGAACATCACCGGGGACGATTCATCGTGCACCCCGGCCCCGCCGAAACCGGATCCGACGGGGACGCCGTCGCCAGCCCCCGTCAGGCCCGGGCTCCCCAGGACCGGTTCGTGACGAAGCGTGAAGGGACGGGAGGAATCCCGTCCCTTCACCCTCACCGCCCGATCAGCGCGCCCGGCGCGGGTAGCGCCTGCCGTTGAGCCAGGCACCCAGCCAGGTGTGCCGGACCAGCAGTTCGTAGGTGATCAGCAGAACCGCGGTGATAACGACCCACGTGACCAGGAGTTTCACCAGGACCGGCCATCCCAGGTCAGCCAGCGGGATCTCGAACAGCACCAGCAGCGGCAGGTGAACCAGGTACATCCAGTAGGAGGCGTCCGCGAGGTAGCGGATCCAAGTGTGTTCCCGGTCCAGGAACCGCACCGCGGCGCCCAGCAGACCGAAACCGAGCAGCCAGCCCGCCAGGGCGACAGCGACCATCAGCGCTTCCCGCGGCACGCCCGGGAGCCACACGACCACCGTCGCGATGAGACCCAGCACGAGCATCGGGAGCCAGTTCCCGGCGATCCGTCGCATGGACCCCGGGGATGCGTGCAGGAACCAGCCGGTCAGGAACGCCCCCAGGTAACCGAGCGTCGATGCCGCTTCCGGGACGATGGTGGTCGGGGCGATGATCCCGCCCGCCGGTTCGCCGCCCTGGAGCAGCAATGCTGCCACGAAGGCCAGGGCCGGGAGGAGAACACCGGCCGGGTGGGACAGGACTTCACCTATCCGGGTGGCGGCCCGCCCGGCGCGCTCCGCGCCCAGGAACCGGAGCAGCGCGGCCCGGGCGAGAAGCACCAGGGTGGCGATCTCGAACAGCACCAGTAGGAACCAGAGCTGCCCCGGGGTGAACATCATCAGGGGTGAGGTCGGCTCCGAGGCCATCGGCGCAGGCAGACCCCGGACCGAGGCCCCGTACATCGCGAGGAGACCGAGTGGGATGACCGTGAACGGCCAGAAGACGACGGCGGGCAGCAGGATCCGCTTCGCGCGATCCCGGAAGTAGCTGCCGGGCCCGCGCCGCAGGGTGACCATTCTCCCGAAATAGCCCGCCAACAGCATGAACAACGCCATCCGGAACAGGTGGATCGTGCCGGATACCCACAGGGCAACGACGCTGCGCTCGGAGTCGTTGATCATCCAGACGATGTCGGTGAAGGGCAGCAACGAGTGCAGGACTATGCCGAGCAGCAGGGCGCCGGAACGGACGGCGTCAAGGCCGTGGAGGCGTTGCGGGAGGGTATCGCGACGAGCGGCGCCGGGTTCGTGAAGGCATTTTTCGGTGGTCATGATTCGAAGTTACGATTCCGGGCTCGCCCCCACCATCGTCCGATCGGTGGATGGCGGTTCTCTCCACCGGACCGGAACAATGGTCCGGTGGAACGCTACGAGAGCCCGATCGCGATCCGGGCGGCACGCTGGGGGCCCTTCGTGCTGCTCGCCGTGTCGGTGATCATCGGCTGGGCCCTGACGGGCCCGCTCATCGAGCCCGGAGGCATGCTCGTCTCCCTGTGCCCCACCGTCCTGATCCTGCTCGGCCGCGTGCTCGTGGCGGTCCGGCCGCCGTCCAGGGGAAGCCGTGCAGCATTCGTTTTCGTGGCGGGCAATCTGCTGCTCGCCCTGGCCTCCTCCCTGCTCAACCCATTCATGTGCATCTACGTGTTCTCGAGCTATCCGGATGTCGAACGCCTGGTCACGGGTTCCTTCCGGGTGCCCGCCACCATCGCCACGGGGCTGGTGATCGCGGTCGGGCAGGCCGGTGGAATCCCCGGGGCCTCAGCGACTCCCTGGCTTTTCCCGCTGCTGGCCCTGGTGAACATCGGGATAGCCTTCCTCATGCTGACCCTGAGCCGAGAACGCGAACGTCAGGTGCGGATCCGAGAGGAGGCCGCCGAGCGGCTGGCGAAGGCCAACGCGGCCAACCTGGCCCTGCACGAGGAACTGATGACACAGGCCCGCCAGATGGGTATCGACCAGGAAAGGGCGCGATTGTCGCGGGAGATCCACGACACCGTGGCGCAGGGATTGATCGGTGTGATCCGCCAGCTGGAGGCGCTCCCCTCCTCCTTGGACGACCCCGCCCAGGAAAGGGTCCGGCGAGCCGAACAGGTGGCGCGGGACTGCCTCACGGAGGCCCGGCGGGCGGTGCAGGCCCTAGCGCCACGCCAGTTGGATGACGATCCCCTGGCCGATGCCCTGCACGAGATCATCAAGGGTTGGGGACGGGTGAACCGCATCGTCACCGAACTGGATGCCGACGACGCCCCGGCCACCTCGCCGCACGACGGGGTGCTGGTCCGCGTCGCCCAGGAGTCCCTGGCCAACATCGCCCGGCACAGTGACGCCAGCCAGGTGTGGGTGCGCCTCGACGGCACACCCGCTGGGCCGCGGATCCGCATCACCGACGACGGTGTCGGCTTCACGCCCGTCTTCGCAGCCGGGCACGGGCTTTCCGGAATGCGTGATCGCTTGGCAGAGATCGGCGGCAGTCTGAGAGTGGACAGCGCGCCGGGGAAAGGATGCACGGTGACAGCAGTGGTTCCCTCATGACCCTCCGTCTGGTGGTGGTGGACGACCACCCGATCGTCAGGGACGGCCTCGCTGGGATCTTCGCCTTGGAGAAGGACATCGACGTGGTCGGGCAGGCCGGGAGCGGCCCCGAGGCCTTGGCCGTCGTGGCCGAGCGCGATCCCGACCTGGTGCTGATGGACCTCCGGATGCCCGGCGGCGACGGATTCGCGGCCATCAGGCAGCTTCGGGAACGGGGCGGGCGTCCCCGCGTTCTCGTGCTCACCACTTACGATACAGAACGCGACATCCGCAGAGCGATGGCGGCGGGGGCCGACGGATACCTGCTGAAGGACCTGCCCCGTGACCAGCTCGTGGCAGCCGTCCGGGAGTTGATGAACGGTTCCCCTCGAACACACATCGACGCCCCGCACGGCTCGCAGCTGTCGCTCACCGACCGGGAGACCGATGTGTTGGCGCTGGTCGCGGACGGCCTGACAAACCGGGCGGTCGCGAGGAAACTCGGGATCAGCGAGGCCACCGTGAAAACCCACCTGGCCCACGTCTACACCAAGCTGGGGGTGCTGGACCGGGCGACCGCGGTGCGGGAGGCCTGGGAGCGGGGGCTGGTCTGAGAGCCGGCCCCCGCGCCGGGTTCAGGGACGTGTGGCCTGCTCCACGAGTTCGAGGATGTGGACGTAGGGTTTGCCCGTCGCCCTGCCGATGCCGATCTCGCAGGTGCGGTTGAGCGAGGCGTAGGCATCGAAGTGGCGGGAGTTGATCTCCGCGGCCTCCCGTTTCGCGGCCGATGCGTTCAGTTCCGGGTGGAGCATTCCGCGGTCACCGGCGAAAGCGCAGCAACCCCAGTCCAGCGGGACGTAGGCCTCGTCCGCGATCGCTTCTGCCAAGCCCTTCAAGGCGTCGTTCAACCCGAGGTGGGTGGACGAACAGGTGGGGTGCAGGGCGATGGAGCCCAGGCGGTGGGTCACCGTCAGGTGCGGCAGGAGCCATTCGTGGGCGAACTTGACCACGTCAACTATCTGGACGGCCTTGAACTCCTCGCTGGAGGATTTCGACTGCATGACGTGGAAACCCTCGGTGCAACTGGCCGCGTCCACCACGATGGGAACCGGGCTGCCGGCGAGACGCTCTTCGGCCCGTTTGAGCTGGGTCTCGTATCCCTTCAAGAAGCCCTTCGACTTCCAAGGGGTGCCGCAGCACAGGCTTCCGGTGTTCAGCGTGGTCACCGGCACTCCGGCGCGTTCACACAAGGTGGTGAAGGCCTTGGGAACACCGCTGGAGAACATGGTCTGGATGCAGGCCGGAAGGTAGAAAGCCACCGGGTCCTCCGCTTCCCGGGCCTTGGGACGCCTGCCGCCCTTGGGGAGGTCCTTCGAGTACTGGGGCATGACGTCCGGGCTGATGATCTTGCGCGCCACCTTGGTGATGCCCGAGGCAACCGGGGCGACGGCGTGTGCCGTGGTCATCGCAACGCTGGCGCCCTTCGTGAACGGTCCCCACGCCTTGGCGGCGGCCCCCCACACCCCGCCGAGCACGCGATTGGCCTGCTCGGCGCGCAGCCTGCGCACCAGGTCGCCGGTGTTGATGTGGAGGGGGCAGACCTCCCCGCACATGCCGTCGACGGCGCAGGTCTGGATGGCGTAGTAGTCGTAGTCCTTGTCGAGGTCCTTCAGGAGCTGCTCGTCAAGCTGGTTGGAGGCCAGTTCCCGGCGCAGCGCTATCCGCTGCCGCGGCGTGAGGGTGAGTTCGCGGGAGGGGCAGACAGGTTCGCAGAAACCGCACTCCACGCAGCGGTTCACCTCGTCCTCGACGCTGGGCACCAGCTTGAGGTTCTTCAGGTAGCCCTGCGGGTCGTCAGTCAGCACCACACCTGGGTTCAGGATTCCCGCCGGATCGAACAGGCGCTTGATCTCGCGCATCACCTGGTGGAGTTCATCCCCGTACTGGCGGGCCACGAACGGGGCCATGATGCGTCCGGTGCCGTGCTCGGCCTTGAGGTTCCCGCCGTGCCCGATCACCAGGTCGACCATGTCCTCGGTGAAGTGGATGTAGCGCTCCATGCACACTGGATCTGTGAAGTTCTCGTTAAGCATGAAGTGGACGTTGCCGTCCTTGGCGTGACCGAAGATGACGGAGTTTTCGTACTGGTGCTGCCCGAACAGCTTGATGAGCTCGGTGCAGGTGTCCAACAGCGTCGGCACGGGCACCACGATGTCCTCGAGCAGGGCGGTCGCGCCGGGATTGCGGTGTCCGGCGACCGTGGTGTACAGACCCTTGCGGATGTGCCACAGCCGGGCACGCGTGGGCCCGTGGCTGGTGGCCTGGGTGGGGCTCGTCAACGGCAGCGAGGCCAGCAGCGGCGCCACGGCCTCGATCTTGCCCCCTACCCCCTCGGCGGTGGCGTCCTGAAGTTCCAGGAGCAACGCGGCCTGGCCGGTCACGTCCAGTTCCAGGATCTCGGGGGTGGCCTCGGGAAGTGTCTGCGCCACCCTGAGTGACTGCGCATCCATCAACTCGATGGCCGCGAAACCGGCTGCCACCAGATCGGGGAGCGCGGCCGTGGCCTCCCGGAGGGTCGGGAAGATGGCCAGGGCCGAGGCCGCGTGGGGCGCCACCGGAATGGTCCGGAAGGTGGCTGAGGTCACGAATCCGAGGGTTCCCTCGGAACCGATCATCAGATGCCTGGCGATCTCGAGAGGGGTTTCGAAGTCCAGCAGGGAGTTGATCCCGTAACCCATGGTGTTCTTCATCGCGAACTGGCGGCGAATGGTGTTCACCGAGTCCGGGTTGTCGAGGATTCGTTGACGCAGCCTCATCAGCCCCGCGACGAGTTCGGGTTCGGCCTCGGCGAACTTCCGGGCGGCGTCCGGGTCGGCCGTGTCGATCCGGGTGCCGGAGGCCAGGACGAACTCCAGCGAATCCAGGGTGGCGTAGGAGTTCTCGGTGGTGCCGCACTGCATGCCGGAGGAGTTGTTGGCCACCATGCCGCCAATGGTGCAGGCGATCTCGCTTGCCGGATCGGGGCCGAGTTTGTATCCATACCTGGCCAGCCGGGCGTTGACGGCACGGATGGTCTCCCCCGGGGAAACCTTCACCCGACGTCCCTCGTCGAGGATCTGGATCCCGCGGAACCCGCGTCGCGAATCGACGAGGATGCCGTCGCCGGCGGATTGCCCGGACAAACTGGAACCGCCGGCCCTGAAGGTCAGCGGGGAACCCTCACGACGAGCGTGGGCGAACAGGTCCAGGATGTCGTTGACGCTCTGGGGCCTCGATATCTGCATCGGAGTGAAAGCATAATGAGAGGCGTCGTGCGCCATAGCTAGACGATCTATCGCTTTGGAAGAAAGCATCGTTGCCATGCCTCAAAGACTAATCCCCTTTGGCACACACAACGCCTGAAATTAGGTTCACCTAACCAATCTTATTGCGAATAAGGAAAGGTTTTCTTAATCAATTTTCTTCCTTGGTGAGGCCAGAAACTCCTCCAGTTCGGCGCGGGTCGGGGGATTCGCCCCCTGTTTTGTGCAGACCAGCGCGGACGCTCCGGCACCCCAGCGAAGGGCTCTGTCGACATCGTCCGGACGCCTGGCGTAGGAGGCCAGGAATCCCGACATGAAGGTGTCCCCAGCCCCGACCGTGTCCGCCATCTCGATGGTGTGCCCCGGAACGCGGAACTGCCGCCCGTCGGGTTTGATGGCGACGGCGCCGTCGGGGCCGAGCGTGACGACACACAGGGCCAGACCGTACTCGATGCACCACGCCTCCGCGTAGGGCAGCGGGTCCGGATCGTCCACGAGCCAGCAGATGTCCTCGTCGCTGGCCTTGATGATCCCGCCGCCGGCCCCGACTGCGGCTATCAGCTGTTCGACGCGCTGGAAGTACTCCACACGATCGGGAAGCACGGTCGGACGCACGTTGATGTCGTAGCTGAGCGAAGCGGGGGTGGAACGCACGAAATTCAGAACGGCCCGTGCCCCCGGCCCGGAAATGGTTCCGATGGATCCGAAGTGCAGCCAGTCGTTCTCCCTGAGTTCGGGGAACTCCCCCGCCCGCCAGCCGAAATTCGAGGTGTTCTGGAAGTGGAAGGTGTAGGAAGCCCTGCCCTCAGCATCGAGCGAGACGACCGCGACCGACGTGGGCTCCCCCGTCCTGACCGCCAGGTCAGTAGCGACGCCGTTGTCCTGGAGGTAGCGTTCGATTTGACGCCCGAAGGCATCACCACCCAGGCGCCCCAGGAAATGACTGTCCTCCCCGAGTCTCGCGAGCCCGAGGGCCGTATTCATTGGACTACCACCGCACAGCGCCGACCAGCGGGTCTCGGCCGAGGAAACCTGTTCTCCCGGCAGCAGGTCGATGAGAGCCTCTCCGCACACAACGAAACGCATGTCCTTACTCTAGTGGTCCTCCATGCCGGTGGGGAACGAGAAGGGAGGTTTCACTGCCAAGGCCTTCAACCCCCGCAGCAGCGGCAGGAGCCGGTGTCCGGGGGCGAGCCTTTCCAGCTGCTCCAGACACTCGGTCTGCTGGGCCCCCTGGTTGTCGAACCAGCAGACCAGGGACAACAGCGCGAGCACCTCGGGGGCGTGCGAATCACCACACATCCGTCTGGCGTACGCGATCCGGGGACGTACCCTGGCCGCACCCTCGCGGTTTAGATTCGCCACCACGGCCCCTGCGATCCCGGGATCGGAAACCAGGACGGCCAGCTGCGCCCCCTCGATGGGCAGCAGGGGTTCCCCGCAGTCCAGCAGCCGCTCCGCCAGTTCCCCCCGCTGCTCGTCGCCGAGCCCGCTAACGTGTTCGAGGGCCGATTCCGTGAGGAACTCGGCCTCCTCGGGCTCGTCGGGGGGTCGCACCTCGGCGATCACCTCGGCCCGGTTCGTGGCTATCGGGATCCCCAGATAGACGGCCTCGGCCGAGAGGCTCGTCGTCGAGGGATCCCAGCCACGGCCGTCGGGAGGTTCCAGGCCCAGGGGGGTGACGACCCAGTAACGATCCGGGGTGGCCACGAGTACGTCGGTCACCCTTCCCCTGAGTTCCAGGGCAAGGCGTATCAACCGTCCGCAGTTTCCCTCCGGGTCCTCGGTGTATCCGAGGATCACGAAACTGCAGGATCTCACCGGCCGAGCGGCCGCCTCGACCTGCCGGATCAGGTCACTTCCGTCCTCGTCCAACCAGTCAAGGTCCGCGCGGGCGCAGAACTCCACACGATTCTCCGAGATCCCCAGGACGACACAGGACTCCGTCGGATGGAAACCGAGACAGATCCCGGGCACGCAGAGAAGGTCTTCGTCGGTGTGGCTGCGCAGGATTGCTTCGAAAATGTTCACATCATCGTTATGGGAGCCGGTGGGCCGGATCCTCCGTTTCTGGCTGCACCATCGCGATTGTTGACAAGCTCCACGGGTATGGTGTGAGCCACCATGAACGTTCCACAGTGGCAGAACAACCCTCCGCAGTTTCCCTCCCAGCAGGGGCGCGACCCACGGACGCCTTTCGGCTCCCCCGCCCCCGGTTCCTTCGACGCCCCCACGCAGATCGAGGCCTACCGGCAACCCCGCGGTGGCGCGGCACGCAGCATACTGATCGGGGCCGTGGCCCTCGCCGTGGTCGCTGCCGTTCTGCTGTGGCTGCAATTCGGGTCGAACCAGGGCGGGGCCACCGGAGGCCCCTCCAGCGCACCACCTCCGTCGGCGAACACGTCGTCGCTGGGCGCGCAGGAAAGCAGAGCGCCTTTCGAGGCGAACGGTGGGGGGGTCTTCGAGCTCCTCGCCTACAACTGGAACGGTGACAACGATGTCGAGGTCCAGGTCCGCGTCACCTTGAGCGAGGGCTCCGCGTCCTTCGACATCTACCTGGTGTCGAGCAAGAACATGCGGAGTTATCCCCCGCTCAACTCCCCGTCCCTGAGGGCCAAGGCCGGGCAGCCCTTGGATGTCACCCTCAAGTTCGCGGCCCCCAGGGACAAGAGCACCATCGTCCTTTCCACCGATAGCGGTAGAGGCCGGGGCCTGGCCGCGGTGACGCTCAATCCTTGACGGCAGCGGATTCCTTCGCCGTCTTCTCGCGCTCCGCCACGGCGTCGGGGTGGTCCTTGGACAACATCACCACCCCGTACACGGCCACCGCGCCGGAGATGATCATCCCGGCGGCGGGGCCCGCACCCATGCCGGCCCCCTCGCCTAGGACGAACAGCCCGAACAGGACGGCGACGAAGGGATCCACCGTGGTCATGGTGCCCACCGTGATCTCGGCGGGGCCGGATGCGTAACCTTGCTGGATCATCCAGGCCCCCAGGCCGTAGCAGGCGAGCATGTACCCGATCACCACGAGGGTCGTGGGGTGCAGCAGGTGGAACTGCCCGGACTGGACCATGTTCATGGCGGCCTTCATCATGCCGGAGGCCAGGCCATAGAAGATCGCCCCGACCGAGGACCACATTATCGCCTTGGCCCACGGGGCCGCTTTCTTGGCCGCGAAGAAGGACAGCATCACGCAGACCACGCAGACCACGATGAAGGACCAGGTGATCGGCATGAACCCGAACTGTTTCTCCCCCTTCGCGAATAGCGACGAGAACACGGTGAACCCGACCACGCCGATCACGGTCACCAGGACGGCACGCCACACCCGGAAGGGGATCTGATGGCCGTGGATCCGGGAACTCAGGAGCACCGACCACGGGACCGCCAGGATTCCGACCGGCTGGACGACCGCCACGGGTGCCATGGTCAACGCCCACAGGTGCAGGCCGGCCCCGGAGAACACGCAGAGCAGGCCGAGCAGCCATTTGGGGATCAGAAGCAGTTTCAGCATCCCCATCAGCGTGAGGCGGTTGGAGGACGCCGTCGCATTGGGATCGAACGTGGACTTCACACCCAAGTGCTGCAGGGTCGCCCCGCTGGCGAACAGAAAAGAGGAAATCACCTGCAACGTGATGGCCAAGGGGATGCCCACGCGCGTCACCTTTCACTAGTTGGCAAGAACTGCAAAGGACACCCTAGTGGCTGGTTCTCCTCCAACCATCAGACCTGGGGCTGGTTCTCCCCGGGATGTCAGTCCGCGTAAACCACTACCTTGTCCCCGACCCGCACCTGATCGAACAGGGATGCGATAGCTCCCTTGTCACGCACGTTGACGCAACCGTGGGAGGCACCGTTGTAGCCGTTCTGGGCGAAGTCGGCGGAGTAGTGGACGGCCTGCCCACCCGAGAAGAACATGGCATAGGGCATGGGGGTGTGATAGAGCGTCGAGACGTGGTCACGGGACTTCCAGCCCACGGAGAAGACCCCGTTGCGGGTGGGGGTTTCATCCGAGCCGAAACGCACGGAGAGCGTCATCTGGACCTGACCGTCGATCACCCAGGAGAGTTTCCGTTGCGACTTCGAGATGCACAGCACCCGGCCCTGCAGGCAGCGATCGTCGAGCGTCATCCCGCTGTTCGCGGGTTTCTGGGTGGGTTTGACGTTGTTCAACTCGTCCTGGGTGGGTTTGCGGGTCATGGAGGTGATCCGGTCCAGCGTGCGCTGGTCCACCTCGCCCGTGACGGGGAGCTGCCGTTTACCCTGGAAACCCTTGACGGATTCGACCGTGGTGTCGTCGTACTCCCCGTTGACGTCCGGGCCGTACCAGCCGATCTGCTTCAGCCGGGCCTGGAGGTCCTTGACCTTGTCCCCACTGGCGCCCTTGGCCATCAGGGCGGGACCGGGTTTCAGGACGTTGTTCTTCTCGTCCTCAGTGGGTTTCCGGGTCATCGAGGTCAGGCTGTCCATCGTCGCCTGATCCACGAAACCTAGAACCGGGAGCCCGCGTTTGCCCTGGAAACCCTCGACTGCCAGACGGGTCTTGTCATCGAACTCCCCCGAGATCTGTCCCTCGAACCACCCGAGCTGGAGAAGCCGGTGCTGAAGTTCCCGTACCTTGTCGCCGCTGTCTCCGGGGGAAAGCAGGGCCGTTGCCGACGGCGTCGGTTCCGGTGTGGGGCTGGCTGTGTCGTCCGGCCCGGCCGATGGGGAACCCGACTCCGAGGGGCTGGGGGTCGTAGCACTGGCCGAGGGCTCACCGGAGGGGTCGCCCTGCTCGACGTTCGTGATGACTTCCTGGCTGCAACCCGAAAGGAACAGCAGCGAAATCACAGAGACAAGCGCAAGACGTCTCACTATCGGGCTCCCATTTTGACTCGGACTTGTGTCCCACCTTTGCTACTGGGAATTCATGGTACAGCATGGGAACTCAGGGCGTATAGGTGCTGAGTAGTTTTCTTCGTTCGCCGTGGTCCGGGAGAGCGGCCGCCACCAAGGACCAGAACCCCCGGCCATGGTCGGCATGCCTGAGGTGGGCCAGTTCATGCACGATCACGTACTCGAGAGCGGCCACGGGAAACCTCACCAAGGTCGTGTTGAGGGTGATCGCCCTGGTCCGGTGATTGCAGGAACCCCACCTGGTGCGCATGGCGCGATACCGGATCACGGCTGGTCGCGGCACCCCCATGACGGGCACCCACGAGTCGAGCAGCGGCCGGGAAACGCGTTCCATCTCGCTGCGCCGGAACCTGGCGATGGCGCGCTCCCTGGCCGCCTCATCCTCGCCCGTGATTATCAGCCGTTGGCCGGCGATCCAGGCGCGGGCCCGGCCTTCCCGCCTGTGTTCCACGTCGTGCCATCTGCCCCACAGCCTGGCCCTTCCCCCGTCCTCGAACCGGTCCACGTCAAGGGCCGGGTCTCGCAGCTGATCACGTTTCCGGTCTATCCAGGGCCGCTGCTCCTGGACGAAACGGCGTATCCGTTCCGGTGGAACGCCGAGCGGGGCCGAAACCACCACATCTCCCCCGGGTGGAATGACCCGCAGGCGGATGTTCTTCATCCGTTTCCAGGTTATCGACACCGCGAGATCATCCACCCGGATCAAACGGTCTTCCACCATGTTTGAAACTCATTTCCATTATCAGGATTCCTGAGGGGCGGGCAGCACGGGGCTGCGCCCACTCAGGGTGGAGAACAACGTCCCCGTGACGGCGGCACTGACGAGGATGGCGGAGAGCATGGTCAGCTGGAACATCGCGGCCTCGACGGGGCTGGCGCCCCCGAACAGCGCGCCAATGAATGCCCCGGGCAGGGTCACCAGGCCCGTGTTGCGGGTTTGATCGAGGTTCGGCAGCAAGGATTCCCTCACAGAAAGGCGCCGGAGCCATGCGGTCGACTGGGACGGGGTGGCGCCCAGGGCCAGCCACCCCTCCACTTCACCCCGGTGGGCGTCGAGATCGGCCCGGATCCTGCGCGAGGTCAGGGTGACTATGTTCATGGCGTTGCCGATGACGCTTCCGGCAATGGCCACCACATGCTGGGGTGTGGGCGAGATCAGCCCGACCAGGAGGGTCAGGAGCAGGGAGGACATCCCTCCCGCGACAACGGAGATCACGGCATTGCGCCTCCCGCCGGGCAGCCCCTCGGCCCTGGAGGCTCCCGTCCAGGATGCGGTGGAGAGCATCAACGCGATGAACCCCAGCACCAGCCAGGGCCACTGATTGGCACCGCTCAGCAGCACGGAAATCGCGGCCAGCTGCACCGCCGCCCGCAAGACCGCCGTGAACGGCAACCAGCGCAGCGCCACTCCGTGCAGCCGCAGCAGAAGAATCGCCGTGGTGACGAGTGCCAGAATCCCACCACCGAACCGCAGCCAGTCCCACACACTCACACCCGGACTGTATCGCCGCTCACCCTCCGGTCAGAGGCGTATCACGTGCGCACCTCCGATCTGGTCGAAACGTTCTGGCTGGCAGGTGAGGATGATCGTCTGGACGCCGTCCCCGACACGGTTCAGCACCACTCCCAAGCGCGCCAGACGCTCGGGATCGGCGAACCCGAGCGCGTCATCGATGATCAGGGGCACCCCCTCACCGGGTTGGACGAGCTGCGCGCAGGCCAGCCGGCCGAGCAGGGAGAGCTGCTCGCGGGCCCCGCTGGACAACGACTGGAAGGGCACCGTCTCACCTGCCAGGGTGCGGGATGCGATGTTGAGTTCCGGGGTCACCTCGACCGCCAGGTCCGGGCCGAAAACGAGTCGCCCCAGGGATTCGATGCGCTCCCGGAACGGGGCGACGTAGCGTAGCTGGGCCTCGGCACGGTGACGGTTCAGCGTTTTTCTGAGCAGGTCCACCGCGTCGGCCGCGCGCTGCCGGGAGGCCTGACGCGCCTCCGCCTGTTCCAGCCGGGCGCGGGCCTCGGACAGCCTGTCGTAGGTATCCCCGGCCAGCCGGTCGTCGAGCAGCGCGGATAGCCTGGTCAGTTCCTCATCCAGGTCCCCGCACTCCTTCGTCAGCCGGGTCACCACCGCGCGGGCGTTCCCGAGACGAGCTTCCAGGCCGGCAGCATCGGCGAGTTCAAGTTCCTCGTCCGCTGCGTTCTTTTCGGCGACACACTTCTCGAGGGCAGCGACGGCCTCGGTCACGGCCGCCCCTATTTTTTCGTCCGGGACCCCGGCCCGCGCGGCCTCGAGCCTTGACGCGGCGTCATCTCTGCGGGCCTCGAGGCTGCGCAGTTCGGTCTCCCCGCGGATCAGGTCCTCCCGTGTCTCTTGCTGTGTGGTCCGCGCGGATTCCAGCGCCACGCGCGCGCCGGCCGTCCGGTCCCCGGCCGCCTCGACGGCCGCGGCGACCTCGGAGCGTTCCTCCTCCGCGCCGACCAGTTCCCCGACGTCCACGTCCCCCACGGATTCGGCCAGCGCCTCGGCGCGGGCCCGCAGCTCGGCGTCGTTCTCGTCCCCGAGGATCATCCGGATGGTCTCATTGGCGGCATCCCGCTCCCGCCCAGCCCGGTCGTTCTCCCCCGCCATCACCCGGGCCGCAACGACGTCGGGGACGCCGTGGCTCGCCAGCGCCTCGATCAGGGCGTTCTCGGCTTCCCTGGCCCTGCGTTCCACGTCGTCGGTCCCGTCGCCGGGAAAAACCGTAATTTTCGCGTGGCCGGGGATCTCGACGACGACAGGGGCCTTGACCGGAATCGGGCCGTGGACTCCGGATTCGAGGGCTTCTCCGTCCAGGAGGATCGTGTCCGCCACCTCGATGGCGACCCTTGCCGCCCTGGTCTCCCAGGTCTCCCGGGTGATCCGCGCCGTGACCTCGAGTTTCTCCAGCATGCGGCAGGTCTCGTCGTCGATGGTGTTGGCGTTCAGGACCGTCGCAGCTTCATGCAGCCGTCGTTCTGCTTCCGTGAGGCGTTCCAACCGCTCCTTCAGGGCTTCAAGCTCCGCCACGTCACGGGCCTGCCGGACACGGTTGTCGATCCCACGCAGCCGTGCCCTGAGAACTCCTTCTTCTTCCTCCGCGTTCCGCGCCTCCTTGGCGCGGAACGCCAGGGCATCCTGCGCGCTGCTCGCCCGCTGCCGTGTCCGTTCGATTCCGGTCAGGGTCTCCGCGAGGGTGGCGTCGAGTTCTCGGACCCGCACCCTGGCATCCTCCCGTTCGCGTGCCAGCCTCTCCGCAGTTTCCCGGGCCGCATCGGCCTCCGCAACCCGTGCGGCCGCCCGCTCCACGCGTTGGCGGAGTTCGTCGAGGAGCCTGCTCTCCTCGACGAACTCCGTCTCCTGCTGGCGCGCCTGCCCCAGGCGTTTCTTCTTGGCGTCACGAGCGGCGACGGCCTTTTCATGTTTCTCGGTCAGGGAATCGATCTCTTGGCTTGCCACTTCGAGGAGCCGCGTTTTCTCGGTCAGGGCTTCCAGGTCCTTCTGTCCCTGGGCATAGTCCCCGGTCGGCTTGCCCGTGGGGGTGAAGTACCGGAGGTATTCCTTCTCGACGGCCTCCAGGAGGGCGTCGTGTTCCCCGGTCGAAGGGCCGGCCCCGTCCAACGCCCTGCGGAGCGCGGGCAGCCGGGCCAGGTTGGCCTGTCCCAAGGAGTTGCCCTGCGCCACCTCGAGTGCCTCGAAAAGCCCGTCGTCCGTGGTCTCCGCGACGACCTGGAGGAAACGCTCGTGAGCATCGTCCCCGCTCAGTTTCTCGGGGTGCGGGGCCGTGATGTTCAGCTCGGTCTTCTTTCCCTTGAGCCATCGTTTGCAGTAGGTGAGGTGGTATTCGCCGGTGCTGAGCTCCACTTCGGCTTCGGGGCCGACATCCCGTCCCACCGGCTGGGTGTCACGGACCTCTTTCCGGCTCGTGCTGGCCTTGTGGAGACGAAGGTGCCGAAGCGCCTCGACCAGGGTGGATTTTCCCACCTCGTTGCGGCCCTCGACCACGGTGACGCCGTCGCGGAACTCCAGGGTGCGTTCCACGGTGCCGCGGTAGTTCCGCAGGGTGATCCGGTGAATCCTCATGCCAGGCCTCCTGAAAGCCGGTAGAGCAGGGACAGGGCATCCCGTGCGGTGGCGTTCTCAGCACCCAGCCCGACCAGTTCCCGCAGGGCATCGGATGCGAAACCGGTCAGTCCCAGATCAGCGAAGTCGTGGTCGTCGGGGAGGACCACGAGATCGGTGTGGCGTTCCCACGTGTCGAGCCGGGCGAACAGGGTCCCCAGTTCGGCGAGCTCCTCATCGAGCCGCGCGGATTCCGTGACCGACAGGGTGCCGCGCAACTTCAGCCAGACCGCGGTGCGTTCCTTGTGGGGCAGTTCCTGCAGGCGGGCGATCAGCCGGTCCACGTCAACCCGGGAGGAGAGGTCCTCCTCCAGCACGGTGAAGCTCCAGCGCCCGGTCCGGATCGGCTCCACCCGCGGGGATGCGCCGGAGATCTCCACGAGCAGGATGTTGCCTGGGTCGGTCTCGCGGCGGGCGGTCACCTCCGGGGTGCCCGGGTACCAGATCCCGGGAGCCACCTCGGTAAGGGAATGCCTGTCCCCCAGGACGGCGAAGTGAATCAGGCCATCACGGATCCGCGCAGCCAGGGCCGCATCGTCGATGGCGGCCAGCGAATCCCGGTCCGGGTTGAGACCGGACACCGCGCCGTGCCCCACCAGGATCCGGGTCACGCCCTCGGCAGGGGGCCGCAGAGCGGCGCAGGCCTCGGCCACGAGATCGGCCTCCGGGCGTTTCGAGAACCAGGGGGCCGCAACCACCTCAACCCCGGGCACCAGCTCGATGGGCTCCGAGCTCTCCGCTACGACTACGTGGGAGGGGCATCTGTCCACGAACGCCCGGGACCGGTAGATGGAGGAGGCGTCCAAGGGATCGTGGTTGCCCGGGACCAGCAGCACCGGGACCGGGCAGGTGCGCAGGGCCTCGAAGGCCCGAAGGAGGATCGAGCGGTCGAGTTGATTCGACTCGAACACGTCACCGCCGACCACCACGAAACCGGCGCCACGCCGCGCAGCGATCCGGCCGATCTCACCCACGGCGTCGAGCCGGGCCTGGTGGAAACGCGCGCGGGCGTCGTCGTCCAGGAAATGGGCGGTCATTCCCAGTTGCCAGTCTGCGGTTGCGATGAACCTCATGGTCTTCCCTCCGTCGCACATCAGGTATATCAACCACCACCGACAAAACTCCCGGGCCCAGGGAACCATTGACCCAGATACCTGCATATGTAATCATCTGCACATGAACGCAGGTAAGCCCGTCCTTGGTTCCCCCGACCCGGAGTACATCGACCTCGCCGTGGCGGTCTTCTCGATGCTGGCCGAGCCGACGAGGGTGCGCATCATCCTGGCACTGCAGGACCGTGAGCTCTCCGTCGGGCAGATCGCCGAGGCCGTCGACAAGACGCCCACCGCCGTTTCCCAGCATCTCGCCAAGCTGCGGCTGGCCCGCATGGTCGCCAGCCGCCAGGAGGGGCAGCGTATCTTCTACAGCCTCACCAACGAGCATGCCCGCCAGTTGGTGGCCGACGCCCTGTTCCAGGCCGAACACGCCGTCGACGAGCATCCGGCGCACCACGGGAGGGCATGATGCTGGCCGCGCTGCGCAACCGCGCCTATGCCCGGTTGTTCGCCGCGCAGGTACTGGCCCTGGTCGGGACGGGACTGCTGACGGTGGCCCTCGGCCTGCTGGCCGTCGATGTCGCGGGGAACGAGGCCGGAATCGTCATGGGCACCGCCCTGACGATCCGCATCGTCGCATTCGTGACGATCTCGCCGGTGATGTCCGCCCTGGTGAACCGGTTGCCCCGGACCACGGTGCTGGTCGGCTCCGATGCGGTGCGCGCGACCATGGCGCTGGTCCTGCCGTTCGTCACGGAACCCTGGCAGATCTATCTGCTGATCTTCGGCCTGCAGGCCGCCTCCGCCACCTTCACGCCCACCTTCCAGGCCGTCATCCCGCAGGTCCTGCCGGATGAGGACGAGTACACGGCGGCGTTGTCGTTGTCGCGGCTGGCCTACGATCTGGAGTCGCTGCTCTCCCCCGCCCTGGCGGCCGTCCTGCTGACCGTGATGAGCTACCACAACCTGTTCGCGGGCACCGTGTTCGGTTTTCTGGCCTCGATCGCGCTGGTGCTCTGGGCGCGCCCGCCCGCCCCGGTGCCCGATGCCCAGTCCCCCTTCCGGGACCGGCTGACCCGCGGGGTTCGCATCTTCCTGCGCACACCGGATCTGCGGGCCCTGCTGGTGCTCAACCTGGTGGTTGCCTGCGGCACAGCGATGGTCCTGGTCAACACCGCCGTGCTGGTGAAGACCCGGCTGGGTGGTGACGACTCCGGGGTGGCGTGGTTGCTGGCCGCCTACGGCGCCGGGTCGATGCTGGTAGCGCTGATCCTGCCCCGGGCCCTCAAACGGCTTCCGGACCTTTCCGTGATGAGAAGCGGGGCCGTTCTGCTTCCCGTGGGCCTGGCGCTGGCCGCTGCGGCCATCCACATGCCGCCGGGTCCGGTCCACTGGGCGGCCCTGGGCCTCGTCTGGTTCCTGCTGGGGGCCGCCACGTCGCTGATCGCGACGCCTTCGTCGCGCCTGCTCCGCCGCTCGGCCGAGACAAAGGACCAGCCGGCCGTGTTCGCGGCGCAGTTCTCGCTGAGCCACGCCTGTTATCTGGTCGCTTACCCGGCCGCCGGCTGGCTGGGGGCGTGGCTGAGCCTGCCCGCCATCTCGCTTCTCCTGGCCGCCACAGCCGCCACGGCGGCCGCGGCCTCTTGGCCGCTGGCCCGCTCCCGGACACCCTAGGAATTGCTTTTTGGCAATGCTAATCTTTCGCAAGTGAGCACAGGTCCTGAATCGCTTCCCTTCGCAAATCGGCCAACCGAGACGGCTCCGGGACACTGGGTGCTGGCTCGCGCGGGCAAACGCGTGCTGCGGCCCGGGGGGTTGGGGCTGACTCGCGCCATGCTCGGGCGCTGTTCCCTCGGCGACAAGGACGTGGTCGAGTTGGCCCCCGGGCTCGGGCGCACCGCGAAGGAAATCCTAGCGGCGGCCCCCCGGTCTTACATGGGAGTTGACAGCGACGCAACGGCAGCGGCGCGCGTAAACGAGGTGGTGAGGCCGGCGGGCGGTTCCTGCCGCCAGGGAGATGCCGCGAAAACCGGGCTCGACGACGCCTGCTCGGATGCAGTGATCGGCGAGGCCATGCTCACGATGCAGAGCCCGCGCGGCAAGGCGGAGATCGTCGCCGAGGTGGTCCGGCTCCTGCGGCCCGGCGGTATTTATGCGATCCACGAGCTGGGATTGGCGCCGGACGACATCGACCCGGAGATCGGCTCGGAGATCTCGAAAGCCCTCGCCAGATCCATCCACGTCAATGCCCGGCCCATGACCCTGGCTCAGTGGAGCGAGTTGCTGACCGACCACGGATTGGTCGTCGAATGGACCAGCACCGCCCCGATGGCCCTGCTGAAGCTGGGCCGCAACATCGCGGACGAGGGAATCACCGGGGTGTTGCGCATGGCGAAAAACCTGATCACCCAGCCCGACCTGCGCCGCAGGGTCATGTCGATGCGGCGGACCTTCACCAAATACGAGTCATCGATGCGCGGGGTCGCACTGGTGGCCCGCAAACCCCTCTGAATCCGAAAGGAAAACATGACCGCCAATCCCGTCCTGAGCTACGTCCACGGCGTGGCCTCCATGATCGAGATCAACGAAGCCGCCACCGTTTCCCGCACCATCATGAAAGCGGAAACCTGCCGCGCGGTGCTGTTCTCCTTCGACAAGGACCAGGCGCTGAGCGAGCACACCGCCGCGATGCCCGCCGTGGTCCAGGTGCTCGAGGGACGGCTCCGCATTGACGCCGACGGGCAGAGCGTCGAACTCGTCCCCGGGGACATCCTGCACTTCGGCACCCGCCTTCCCCACGCTGTCTTCGCCCTGGAACCCAGCAAGATGCTGCTGCTGATGCTCGACTCCAACGAGAAGGGCGGCAAGAAGGAGGAGTGACCTCCGGTCAGAAAAGACCTTGGTCCTGTTCGTCCCCCGGTGCCTCATCGGGGGACCAGAACAGGAGCGAATCGGTGAAACCCGAGATCACCGAGATGAATGCCGCGGGTTGTTCGACCCACGGGTAGTGTCCACAGTCATCGATCGCCACGAATTCGCCCCGGGCAAAAACATCGGACAACGCACGAACCGGTGAGCAGCCGACCAGAGCGTCCTCGGTCCCTGCGATGCTCAGGACGGGAACCTCGATCTGGCCGAGCCGGTCGAGCAGATCGCCAGGGGGCTCGGCCCCCAGATAGGCCAGGGCCACCTCCAGCCGGCATTCCCCTACCTTCGAGTGGGCCTGCTCCGTCTCCCCCAGTGGGCGTAACCCGCCGGGGCGATTGCCCGTTGCCACTGATTGAACGTCGGTTCGTCACGGTAGGTCCTGGGGCCGGTGACGACCCGCCACGCGTCGCGGAAGGCCTCTTCTTTCATGCGTCGCGCCGCGATCTCCAGCCTGTCGGGGACGGCGCGAACCAGCCAGTCGACGGCCGGGGTGATCAGCACGAGGCCCTTGACCCGCGAGGGATTCTGCTGAAGGTACCGAATGGCGACCCGGGCGCCTGCCGAGTGCGCCAACACCAGTTTGGGACCACCCCCGAGCGCCTGATCGAGCAGGGCGATGTCCTCGGCCTGCCCCACCCAGGTGGCGCGCCCGGGCTCCTGCGCCGCGGGAGATTTCCCCACTCCCCGCAGGTGCGGCAGGACCAGCCGGTTGTTCTCACCGAACCCGGCCAGATCACCCATGTAGACGGGATGGCGGGCAGGCCCACCGGCCAGTACGATCACCGGCTCGGCATCGGCCGGGCCGATCTCGTCGAACCACAGCTCGGTCCCTTCAGCACCTCGGTAAAAAGTCATGATGCGACCCTATATCCCTTCCCCCGGGCCCCGGGACGGCCGCGCACCTCAGTCCTCCCGGAACACCCGGGCCAGGGCGGACAGCCCACGGTCCATGTATTCCTCCAAGGGCCTCGACGCCCCGGCCTTCTGCCAGCTCAAGGTGGCGGACAACATCCCGTTCAGCAGCGCTGCCACTATGAATCGCGCTTCCATCTCGTCGTAACGCCCTCCCGTCACGACGGCCTCGACCACCCGCTCCGAGAGTTTCGTCAGGTACAGCCCGACGGCCGCCCGGATGCCCTCGTGCGACGCCCACAGCTTCGTCCTGGCCAAGGTGATGTCGCGGTCGTGGTGGAAGTGTTCCTCGATCATGCCGCCCATGCCCTTGTCGAGAGCACCCAGGACCGTCGCCCCGGATTCGAGCTCCGCCAGTATCATCCCGAAGACCGCGTCGTCGTACTCGTCCCGGAACACGAGCCCTTCCTTGGTCCCGAAGTAGCGGTAGACGCTCGACTGCGACACATCGGCCGCTTCGGCCACCTGCTCGACCGTGACGTTGTCGAAACCCTTCTCCTCGAACAAGGCGAAAGCCGTGTGCTGGATGTGCCGCATGGCGGCCTGTTTTTTGCGCTGTCTGAGTCCTGCCACCACGGCCCCTTCCCCGTCCTGGTCCACGATCCTGCCACAGGTCGGCCCCGCGGCCGGGGAGGTGTACCATCACCGTATGCGACAGTCACTTTCAGTTGAGACTGACTTTCCTATTGTGTTGGAGGATGCGTCCAAGCGTTTCGGCAGCGTCCAGGCGCTCGCAGGCCTCGACCTGAGGGTCCGGCGCGGAACCGTGCACGGTTTCCTCGGGCCGAACGGCGCGGGAAAGTCGACCACGATCCGGGCCCTCCTGGGTCAGATCCGCCTGAACAGCGGCAGGGCCGCGGTGTTCGGGGCCGGCCCCTGGCGCTCCGCCCCGCTGATCCACGAGCACATCGCCTACGTTCCCGGCGACACCGTCCTGTGGCCCGGGCTCACGGGCGGCGAGTGCATCGACCTGATGGGGCGTCTCCAGGGCAGCCAGGACCGGAGACGACGCGACCAGTTGATCGAACGTTTCGAGCTCGATCCCCGGCGCCGGGTCGGTGGCTATTCCAAGGGCAACAGGCAAAAGGTGGCCCTGATCTCAGCCCTGGCGACCCGGGCCTGCCTGCTGCTGCTGGACGAGCCGACCTCCGGCCTGGACCCGGTGATGGAACGTCGTTTCGTGGAGACGATCCGGGAAATCGCCGCCGAGGACCGCACGATCCTGTTGAGCAGTCACATCATGAGTGAGGTGGAGTTGCTCTGCCATGAGGTGACGATCATCCGGGCCGGGCGCGCAATCGTCACCGACTCCCTCGACAATCTCAGGGACCAGGCCCGTGTGCGGATCGGGGCGCGGCTCGATCGCCCGTTGCCCGACGGGGTCCTCCCGGAGGGAGCGGTTCATGCGACGAACGACGACCCGCTGCGGCTGGATCTCTCGGTGCCGTCCGATGAGGTGTTGCCGGTCGTCTCGGCGCTCGTGTCATCGGCTCCCCGCGGGTTGACCGTAACCCCCGCGAACCTGGACGACCTGTTCTGGCAGCGCTACGAGGGGAACCTCCGATGAGGGCCGGATCAGGGGTGTGGGCCCTGCTCAGGATGCAGTGGCGCACCACATGGCTTTGGTTGCTCCTGTCCCCCGCCCTGCTGGCGGCCCTGGTCGTCGCCATCGCTTCCGGGGTGAAGGATCTGTACGGCGAGGAGACCGAACGGATGATCTATGCGGAGACCATGGGGGCCTCCCCCGCTCAGATCACCATGAACGGTCGTGGTTACGACCTGAACGTTCTGGGTGGTATCGCCGCTTATGAGGTCGGTTTCATGGGGCAGCTGCTCCTTCCCCTGGTCGGTGTGCTGCTGGCCGTCCGTCTCACCCGCGCCCCCGAGTCCAATGGCGTGTTGGATCTGCTGACCTCCACCCGCGTCCACAGGACCGCGGTGCCGGCGGCGGCGTTCATGAGTCTGGTCATCTCGTGGGCAGTGTTCAAACTGGGGTGCTGGGCCGGTTTGGTGATGCTGGGATACCCGGCGACGGGCAGCGCCGGGTATTCGCTGGCCATGGCCGGGTTCGGCCTGGCCTGGTCCGGGGTGGGTCTGTTGACCGCCCAGGTGGCCAGCACACCGCGGGCCGCGAATGGCCTGGGCCTTCTGCTGGCCCTTGCCGGCTACCTGACCAGGATGATCGTGGACTCGCAGGACTGGCCCGGTGTCTGGATCTCCCCGATGAGCTGGGTGGTCGAGGTCCGCCCCTGGAACGACCTGCGCTGGCCACCTCTGCTCTCGCTGTCGCTGCTGGCCGCAGGAGGCGCGGCCGCCGCCATCCTGGGAACGGCCAACCGCGACCTCGGCTCCGGGCTGCTTCCCGCCCGGCTCGGCCGCCCCGGGGCGGGGCCTCTGCTTTCCCGGCCTGCCGGGCTCGCGTGGCGTTCCACACGCGGGGCGGTGCTGGGCTGGTTGCTGGGATCGGTGATCTGGGTCGCGCTTCTGGGGTTGATGACCGACGACTTCACCAGCACGATCGCGGCGAATCCCAATCTGCTCGCAGCCCTCGGCGGAAGAGCGGACGACCTGGCCCCGCAGATCGGCCTGCTGCTCGCCTCGGTCATGGCCACCGCCGCCGGGCTCACCGTGACCCTGAGGATCGCGTCGGAGGAGTCCCGGGCCCGCCTCGGATTACTGCTGTCCGGAAGGATCAACCGGTGGGGTTGGTGGCTCGGGTGGAACGGCCTGGCGTTGTTCGTCACCGCCTTGGTACTGATGCTCTCCGCCGCCACGCTCGGGATTTGTCAGTGGTGGGCGACGGGGGATCCGGCGGCGCTGGGCGACGACCTGGCCGCAGGTTTCGCATTCCTGGCTCCCGCACTCGCCATGGTGGGGTTTGGCTCCCTGCTCATCGGGGTGGCTCCGCAATTGGGTTTCCTGTCCTGGGGGTTTCCCATCTGGACATTGGTCGTCGGGATGCTCGCGGAGATTTTGCAGCTGCCCGGTTGGGCACGACGGTTCTCCCCCCTCGATTGGGTCGGGAACCTCCCGGGAGAGACGGCCGACGGCGCCGCGGTGCTGCTGCTCGCCACGAGCGCCGCGGTCGCGGTCCTGACCGGAGGGTACGCGCTCGACCGCCGTGATCTGCTGCGTGGTTGAGCGGCCGTTTCACCCGAGCATGCTGAAATCAACCCGTGAGAAGCGGCCGGGGGAAAGCTTCTTCTTTGATCGGGTGAACCTCCCAGACGGCGAGCGTCGGTCAGTAGCCGTTCTGCCCGTAGCCTCCCTGCTGTCCTCCAAAACCTCCCTGTTGTCCCCCGTAGCCACCCTGGGGACCGTAACCTCCCTGGCCGTATCCGCCCTGGGGTGTTCCGTATCCATTCGGGACCTGCTGCCCCGGCATCCCCTGCCCCTAGTATCCCTGCTGTCTCCCCTGATACTGGTACAGACCGCCGGGCCCCCCGAAACCGGGGCGGGCGCTGGCTCTGCGATTGGCGTTCAACATCTGGATCACGTGGATGGTGGCCAGCGCTATGACGGCGATGGAGCTGATCAGCAGCAGGATCAGGCCCCACCCCATGCTCGCCTGGACCAACCCGGAGCACTGCCCGGCTCCCTTGCCGATGTTTGCCATGGCGCTGAAAACCATGATCAGGTTGATCAGCCCCAGGATCCCCGCCGGGGCCATCGACCAGAACAGTCGTTTCATGGCTGGCAGGAACCCGGACAGACCGGCCAGGACCACGATGGCGATGCTGAACAGGAGGGTAAACACACCGGCCCTTGTATCCATACCGCTTGCAGTGGCTTCAACCCCAAAGGCTTTGGCCGTCGCCCATGGACCCACCGAACCGGTGAGCGACAACACACCGGCCCCCATGGTCAGGCTCGCGAACAACGGAACCCCGGATCCGGGAGACTGGAAACTTCCCGGCATCCCGTAGGTCGGGGTCTGGAATCCGAGATACTGTCGTTGTTCCCACCCGCCCTGAGGCTGGTTCGGGCCGTATCCCTGCGGGGGTGTCTGATATGGAGGCTGAGAGGACATCGCGGGCCTTTCGTCACGTCTGTTGTCAGGGATCACTCTGCACCTTTTGCATCGACCCGCCAACCCCTTCCTTGAAACCATCCGGGCCACGGCGCAGCTCCGCTCCGGACACCTCACCGCCCCATCCCATTCGCTGAGACACCGAACGATGTGGGGTGGCGCGGTTTTCCCCGGTTTTCTGGCCCTGAGCGTCTCCAAGTGGAACAATTGAGTGATGCAATCGCTCTCGGTATCAGCGACGAGACCGGCCTCGTCGGTTTCCCCACGCCCGCTCTCCGTGGTCGATCTGTTCCGCGTGGGCATCGGCCCCTCCTCCTCCCACACGGTTGGCCCGATGCGCGCCGGGGTGGCCTTCGCCTCGGAACTGGCGGGCTCGCCGCGGGCGAACGAGGTCAGACACATCACCGTCGACCTGTTCGGTTCCCTGGGGGCGACGGGTCGCGGTCACAGCACCGACCGGGCGGTCCTGCTGGGGCTCGGAGGCCACGCTCCTGAGTCCGTCTCGATTCCCGAGGTCGAATCCCTGCTGCCAACCCTTGCCTCCTCGGGTCGGTTACCCGTCGCGGGGATCGGGCAGGCGCCGTTCGACATGGCCAAGGACATGCGTTTCGTACCGAGAACGGTGCTGCCGTATCACGTCAACGCCCTGACGATCACCGCCTGCGACGCCGCCGGTGAGACATTGCTGCGCCGCACCTACTACTCGATCGGTGGCGGGTTCGTCATGGAGCAGACCAACGACGACCCCCAGGCCCCGCAGGTACGCCCCCTGGATCGAGTTAAGGAGGACGCTTCCCCGCTAGCCCTTCCTCACCCTTTCGGCAAGGCCATGGAGTTGCTGAGTGCCTGCGACAGGTCCGGCCTGTCGATCGCCCAGCTGGTCTACGAGAACGAGGTCGCCATGCGCGCCGAGGAAGAGGTGGATGCCTATCTGGATCTCGTGGCGAACACGATGTTCGACTGCATCGACGCGGGGCTCCAGGAACACGGGATCCTGCCCGGGGGCCTCAACGTGCTGCGCCGCGCCGGAACCCTGGCGAAGCGGCTGCGTGAACGCGAGACCTGCCAGCCCCGTGAACTCCCGGACTCCATGGAATGGGCCGCCACCTACGCGGACCCGATGCGGGCAATGGACTGGGTGAATCTCTACGCCCTGGCGGTCAACGAGGAGAACGCGGCCGGTCATCGCGTGGTCACCGCCCCGACGAACGGCGCGGCCGGCGTGATTCCTGCCGTTATCGGGTTCCTGACCTGCTACTGCCCGGAGGCCGGGGTGCCCTTCGGGATGTTCACTCCCCTCGACCAGGGCGGCCATTTCCCCTTCCGTCTCTCCCCGGCGGACCGGGAGGGAAACAGCGCGAAGAGACGCCAAGCGGTGCATCGTTTCCTGCTGGCGGCAGCTGCCGTCGGTTCCCTCATCAAGACGAACGCTTCCATCGCGGGAGCGGAGGTCGGCTGCCAGGGTGAGGTCGGTTCGGCCTCGGCCATGGCGGCCGCGGGTCTCGCGCAGGCTCTGGGTGGCACGCCCCGCCAGGTGGAGAACGCGGCGGAGATCGCCATGGAGCATTCACTGGGACTCACCTGCGACCCGGTCGCCGGGCTGGTGCAGATTCCCTGCATCGAACGAAACGCCATCGCCGCCAGCAAGGCCATCAACGCGGCCCGCATGGCCATGTGGGGGGACGGACGCCACACTGTGAGCCTGGATGTCGTGATCGAGACGATGCGCCAGACCGGCAAGGACATGCTCTCGAAGTACAAGGAGACCTCGGAGGGCGGACTGGCCGTCAACGTTGTGGAGTGCTGAAACGCACTCTCCCGGGTCATGTCCAGCGGTCGGGCGGACAGCTCTCGTGGAATATGTGGCCTTGGGTGGATGATAGGGCTCATGACGCGTGCACGATCCGACTCTCCCGTGACGAAGGACCCGGTTCCCTCCTGGGTTGGGCGCATGCTCCCCGGGTGTGTGTTGTGCCTGGCCGCCGCCGGAATCGGCTACGGAATCAACCTGTTCCTGCCCGGTGTCAGCGCGTTGATCATCGCGATCGTGCTGGGGGTGCTATTGACCAATGTCGTCCACCTGCCGGATGCCCTCTCCCCCGGTATTGATTTCTCGGCGAAGAAGCTGCTGCGCGCGGGAATCATCCTTCTCGGACTCAAGTTGTCGCTGACCAGCATCATCGACCTGGGTGTGCCGATGCTGCTGGTGGTCGCGTGCATAGTCACGGGCGGAATGCTGGGAACGGTTCTGCTGGGAAGGCTGCTGCGGGTTCCTCCGAACCTGTCCCTGCTGATCGCCTGCGGATTCTCCATCTGCGGGGCCGCCGCCGTGGCGGGGGCCGCCGGGGTCACCGACCCGGACGACGAGGCCGAGGAGGACACCATCACGGCGGTGGCGCTGGTGGTGATCTTCGGAACCCTGATGATTCCCCTTGTGCCGCTCGTGGCGGGCCTGCTCGGCCTGGATGTCGTGGCCGCCGGAAAATGGGCGGGCGGCTCCACCCACGAGATCGCCCAGGTGGTGGCGATCGGGGGTGTGATCGGCGGTGGGGCGTTGGCCGTCGCGGTCGTCGTCAAACTCGCTCGTGTGCTGTTGCTGGCGCCCGTGATCGCAGTCCTGAGTTTCCGGCAGCGCCGGCTTCAACGATCGGACATGCCCGGGCGGCAGGCATCGCGCACGAAGCTTCCCCCGATCGTGCCGCCTTTCATCCTCGGGTTCCTGGCAATGGTGCTGCTGCGTTCCTTCGTGGCGTTGCCGGGGGCGGCGCTGGGCGCCGGTGAGACGTTGCAGACCCTGCTGCTGGCGGCCGCCATGTTCGGGCTGGGGTGCGGGGTTAGGATCAGGAATCTCCTGAAGGTCGGCCTGCGGCCCTTTGGCCTGGCTGCTGCATCGACGCTGCTGGTCGCGGTGATCGCCCACGCCGGGGTCGCGCTGGCCGGCTGAGACCAGGGGCAGGTCAATCCGCCATCGCGTTTCCCGGCCACGCGGGAAACGGGTCGCAGCAGCGGCCGACCTTTCCCGTGTTCGTCGATCATCTGCCATCCCCGCGTCAAAGCCTTTCCGCCCCGGCCCGTGGCCCGGAGACCTCAGCTTTTCCTTCCCAAGAGTTTGAGATGCACGATGATCGTGCGGCGTTTTCGGTCCGCCACCATCATTGCGATGCGCGATCCGATCTTGAGTCTTCTCCTGACGCCGGGCTCCATGTCCTTGAAGAAAGGACGTTGTTCGAGCAGTTCCGCACCGCATGCGCGGGCGAATGCCTCCGGGTCGTTGATGTAGAAGTTCATCGGGGCTGTGGTGTTCCCGGTCTTCCTGACGTATCTGTTGGCGTACCTCACACCCACCTCGTCCGTGGCGTCGAACACCAGTTCACTGCCCGGCAGGGAGTCCCCGAGCTTCCGGGCAAGACCGATGACGTCGCCCTCGCGGAAGTACTGGAACACGCCCGAGGCCATGAACAGCGTCGGGATCGATGAATCGATGCGCGGAAGCCAGTCGGGGGAGAGGACATCGCAACCGATCAAGACCTCGCCGGGGCCTTTGGGAATCACCTTCTCCCTGGCCTCGATGACCTCGGGCAGGTCGATCTCGTAGAACCTCGCGCCGCAATCCGCCAGCCGGAAGGCGGCTGTTTCCAGCCCGGCTCCGAGGTTGACGACGTTGCACTCCCCGTTTCTTCCGGCGAATTCCCTGACGATCCGATCCAAATTGCGGTACCGCGCCACCGAGGCCAGATACATGTACTCCGAGGATGATCTCCGGATGCCGTCGCCGGGAACAAAGTTTTCGAGCGACATCGCCTTCTCGTCGTAGAAGTACTCCGGGAATCTCCTGGACACGTGGATCCGCGCGACCAGCGGAATGAACAGTGTGTCGGCAACGCCTTGCAGATCGCGCATCACGCACTCCTCTTCGTCCACCCCATGGTAGGAACAAGCGTCTCGCCTGTCGATACCCGTTCGAGGTCCGGACCGGACTCCCCGCCCCCTCCCGCACGTGAGCTTCACGGCCTCGGCCGGGAAACTGAGGTCATGAGGTGGGGTTATGCCCGAACGCTTGAGCATCGAGGGCCTGCGGTATGCCCGGGCGGTCGCCGAGACGGGATCGTTCAGCGCAGCCGCTCGCCGAGAAGCATGCGCGTCGGCGTGTCCCCGCTGGTCAAACCCACGCCGATAGCGACGATGTGCAGCACCGCCACCACCCTTCCATCCTTGGCCCGGAATACCTATCGAGTCGAGGCCTGTGTTACCAAGGTTCTCTCGTATCCTGCGAACCGGGCCGGCATCTCGCGGCCCCGAGATGTTCACCCTTCGTCCGCCCGCCTCTCATCTTGCTCATCAAGATGCCGGGCATCACATTCATAGCTGTCGGCCATCCGCCGCAAAACTGCTGCTGTTCGCGGCCAACGTATCGCAACCCGTTTCGCCATCCCACGATACTCCTGCGCCATGTTGCGTTCTTGATTGCCACCATCATAGATGCCACGAAACGATACACCGCGTTGATTATAACGTCCAATTTCCAGACCGGTTTCAATATCTGAGTTCTTCAAATTCTCCAGTGCATCCCGGACCTCTTCAGCAGGCCATGCGCCATCACTCCCATCGGGACTGGAGGCCAGCACCTTACCAATCTCCTGATCGCCCACATCCACAAGACCGCATTCCTTAAACAAAATACGGCACTGCAAAATCCAATCACAGAGATGAATGCTATCAATCACCCCATCATCGCTAAGCCCAGGCGTCTTGGACCACCTATAGAGGACACTCCAGGATCGCTTTATAAATGCCTTCATCTTCGCGCTATGCTCCCCCCTCAGTTCGCCCTCCCCAAGATAGATGGCCTCGACAAGAGCGACAAATCCGCTTGGATTATTGCCGAGAAATCGATATAGCGCTTGTAAAGGCTCATGGTCGCCCCCAATAAAGTCGAAGAACCAAAATTCAAGCATTGGCAGCTCAGGATCCTCAGGCAAGATTGCTTCCATTCGCTTTAGAAGATCCAACACCACGTAACTATAATGATTCGGATCGACGCTCTCCGAAGATGCGAGGCTGGCATTAAGGGCATGTTTTACTACAGCAAGCTCAAGCAAGAAATCATCATTATTCATCCCCCGCCAAATAACATCTAGGGCACGCCATGGGGCATTGTTTTCGATGAGTAGATCAACGGCCTTGATGCGCTCATCTTTAGGTATCCAACGATGGTCCGCAGTGCGCCAATATTCTACGACGAGTGTTTCATCAAGAGTCGCGACCCATGTCCAGTAGCGTTCCTCCATTGGAATCGCTCCGACCAAGGCGGTTTGACCGTCGGACTCAAGATCGGTGTGATTCATGATATCCATCAACCAAACCGTACCATGTTCTCGCGCCATTGCTGAGACGTATGCTTTAGCTGCCCGTCGCAGTTTTGATGGTTCAGGGGCATTGAGCCATGCAACAATTTCAGCGCTGTCGACAGAATCGGTCTGAGCGAGTAGCTCCCCCACACGCTCCGGACTTTCGACGTCTGCTGTGAGTGCCTGAACTGCGGCAAGTCCTTGATTGGCGACCTTCTCCAGCGCACTTCGCTGTTCAGCTTCGAGCGCAACGTCGAAGCCATCGTCGTTCCAACACAGGTTATCGAGAACGATATCGACACCCCAGCCGAACAGCCGAGCGTACTGACGAGGATCATCTGTACAACCGACTTCTTGCGCAGCTTCGCGTAACATATCAAGCTCAGCTCTTGTTACAGCCCACACGGCCTTGGGGTGCGCCTCATGATGCGCGATTTCCGTCATCAACACACTCCACATGGCATGACGATTATTGCCACTCCACGACTGCGCGGAAGCTTGAACGACGCCGAGAAGAGAGCGGAGAAGCACCAACCTGTATTCCTCAGGAAGGTGACGAAGTAATTTGATAAGATCGATCCAACGATCTGGATGATCCGCCGCAGCTTTAGTTGCCAACTCAAGTATCGCCTTGGTGAATCGATACCACTCCTCGTAGGTAACACTCAAGCCGGGCAGTTCCCAATTGCGGTAGCGAGGGCCACCCGTATTTAGGATCATTGCTCCATCCGGTTTCAGCAACTCCAGTGCCAAACACCAGCCAATCTTCGGGTAGCGGCACATCACCTGCTCAACGACGGCGATCTTGTCGTCCACGCCCCCGCGCTCTGATTGATCCACCCTGCCGTGACTTTCTGAAGGCTGTCGATAGGGCGCTCCCCCAAACGCCCACCTGGATCAAGCGCTGCCAAACCAGCCAGCAGCATAGCAGCGTCTCCGTAATATTCCTCGGACCAGCAGAGATATTCCAGCGCCCGCTGGATATTGGGGTGCGGAGACGATGATCCGAAGGAGAAATTGCTCGCATCAGCATCTTTGAATAGTGTTCGAATGATCGGCGCTGGCCTGTCAAGATCAGCGGTTATAGCAGTCAAGAAATCGCTTGGCGCTGCTTCGGCCAAGAGAGGTAACTCTGGAGCCAGGTCGGCTAACATGTTCCCTGTACTATCGGCGAAGGCGCTGCTAAGTAGTTGCCCCACGATGCGCCTCACTTCGGGAACAAGCTTGTCCGACGATACCGCCGCCAGCGCGAGGCCCTCAGCAACATGATGGCGCAATGTTCCCGAACAGCCGGAATTCACCCCACATATCTCAGCTGCGAGTCGCTCGCTTGCCTCCATCTCTCGGCATGGATCTGCTGCAAGGAGAACGTTACAAGCTAAGACCTGCCATCGTTTGACAATCTCGCCTCCTATCTCGGGGAGCAGTAACCTTGCCGCATCGACAGGATCCACCAGACGCCACACTGATCCTGACTGGACGAACGGCGAATCGCTCTGGCGGCTGAGCGACACCACTAGACGCCGAATTTCCGCCATCGACGTGCCGACAAAGGGTTCAATATATTCTTTATCACGATAACGCTCGTCATGTTCCTCCCTGCCCTCCCAAGCACCGAGCAGCACCAGCGGCACGAGAATCGCCACCGTATCTGCATTGTTGAGCCATGCTGGTTTCTGTACGACCGGGTTGCGCGAAACAGAACGTAAGAAAGCGGCCATACTCCGGCGAGCAAGCGCCGCCATCCGCTCAGCACGACGGAAGTCAACGCCCGCCTCTCTTAGTATTTCCCCGGCTTCTTGTCGTCCTACCTTAGGCAACAAAATCGTCGCATCATCTTGGCTGTACGTATCACCATTGACGGCCACCAGTACTCGGTGCCCTCGCTCCAGAGCACTTGCGGTATCTGGATTACTGAAGAGGGGTATTAGTAACAATGACGTCGCACATTCCACTAGGTGAGCCCACGCTGCACGATCGGTAATAACGATGGCCCTATCCAGCTCAGGTCGCTTCTCAAGCGCCGCATAGACAAAAGCAAGCACATCCCGCACGCACGTAGAAGCAACCGACACCGGCGCAATGGGGCGATCAGTCTGAAGCGCTTTGAGAAGCTTCTGTGTTTGTTCATCTCGCCTCGCACCATAAAACTGGGGCGGGATCATGATTTTCGCATCCTTCTGGAAGCGAGTCCACCAAGCTTGCAGTGTTTGCGCCTCGCGCGGATGCCGTCCAAGCCTCTCGGACAACCAGTAGTGAACAGCCGGCGTCTCCTGCAGCCACCCTTCAAGCGTATAGGCGTCAATTACCTTGATGTCAGCAAATTTATGTTCTGCCCGTCGTTCACTTGCCCACTTCTGACCAGAAGGCCAGTTTCTGGGTGTGGCAAAGACATAGACGTACTTGTCAATTTCCGCCCCCAGCTCTTCGGCACGCTTGGTATAGTCCTTATCGGCCTTGTCCTTCACCTTCTGATTAGTGCCAAACTCGCACCGCAGTTCACCGGCAGGGAGGTAGGTACTTCCAGTCGACGTGGCGGCACCGTCCCAGCCGGACGCCGAAGTACCCTCGCGAACGCGGATCTCAAGGTTGGTGATGCCGGGCGTCTGCGCGAACAGACGCCGCATCAACTCGGGGAAAACCGTCTTAGCTTCGGTTCTATCAGCCCATTGATTAAGTTCGATTGCCGAAACGAGTTCGGGACTGTCGCCGACCAGCGCTGGCGAGATGCCAGGGATGCTAAATATCTCATCATTCACATTTATATTATACTAAAACCTGAAGCGAGAAGCACGCGGCGGTAATAGCATCCAATCGGAACCGAGATGAGATTTTCATTCTGAGCAGCTTGGTGGAAAGTGATGGAGGCAACGAGCAAGCGTTCGTATGCTTCGCCTGGGCTTGAATCATCCCGAGGCTGCTCTTTGGACGTTCGCCCAAGCACTTCGATGATGACACCTTACGGTAGGGTTGATATGCACTGAAACGGACGCCCTTCGGGCACGGAGTACCAGTCCACCTATGTTCTTGGTGGGCTCCTCATCTAGTACGAGGTGACGAGGACGGGGTGTAAGACACCCCCTTTTCACGTCGGTGGTCATCTTCTCCCTGACAAAACACTGCTGCTACGGTCCTATGGCATCGCCCCAACATCCGAAATTTTGAGAGCCGGATCGATCTCGGACGGGACCCTTTTTCGACCCTTCGCCACGAGGCATCACCCCCATACCGATCTCGGCCAGCGCTCGTTTGGTGCGGGCTTCGTCGCCTTCCTTGGCCTGAGGGCGGCCTTCGAAGGGGTACGGGTTCCGGCTGACCTGGTGTTCTTGGATGCGGTCCTCTTCTTGCGAGGGTTATGAAAGCTTCTGCCTTCAGTGAGCGGGCCTCGTGAATCGGCACGGGTAGGGGTAGGAGCGTGCAACGTTGTCCGAGCATCACCTCCTCCACCGTAGCGATCTGCTTTGAGGGTCATCCGGGCGTGACATACCCCACTCTCGCCCAGTGGGATCACTTAACATCGAGCAGCAGCCCACCCCGGCAAGCTGATCCACATCGCAACATCGGGCCACGAATACCAGATGCACGCGCATCGATACTTGTCATTTTGCCATCAGATCAAAGCTTGACAGCGTACTGCAGCACTTTTGTTTCGCTGTCAAAAGGAGTTTTTCTATAGAAGGCTATCACATCTTCGTTGTCATCTTGCTCGGTGTCGACAAAGATGTCGTGAAAATTATTATTCTTCGCATGGCCCATCAGATAACCTATCAGGCGTTTCCCCACCCCTTGACCTTGAAAACTCTCCTTCACCCCTAGATCATGAATATAAATACTGGGCCTCGCCACTTCATAACCGGGGAGTACGTATGCCGTCAATCCACCGACCACTTCGTTTCCAGCCTTGGCAACCACGACCAACAGGTTCTCGTCCCTCAACAAGCGCAGGAGATACTCCTCATCGGGGTGATCATGATCACCCCAGTCAAATACCTCCCGGAAAACATTGAGCAAATTTTTGAATTCTTCAATGTCTGCGTCGATGAGTTTGATGTCGAATTCTCGTGCACGCATTTTGCCCTCTCCCGGCGTTGGGTCGCTGTTTTCTGGCCTCAAAGCGGTGCTCGCCGCTCAGCCCGCACGGCATTCAGGTCGTTGTCGTCCCAAGGTTGCTCCTAGTCGCGGAAAGCATAGGGGACGGTCCTACCAGTGAAGGAGTAAGGGTGGGGCACATTCATTCCCGTTCTTGTGGAGCTAAGGGGATTCGAACCCCTGACCTCTTCCATGCCATGGAAGCGCGCTACCAACTGCGCCATAGCCCCGAGAGCTGTCCCAGACTATCGGATGCTCTCCCCTGTTGGCAAAGCGGCCCTGGCCGCCTGTTTCAGGGCCGTCTCCACGGTCTCCATGGCGGCGTCGTCGTGGGCAACCGAGAGGAACCACGCTTCGAAGGCCGACGGCGGCAGCGCCACTCCCCCGTCCAACATCGCGTGGAAGAACCGCCCGTAGGCCGCGGTGTCCTGGTCCTGGGCGTCTGCGTAGTCGATGACGGGCTTCTCCCGGAAGAACACGGAGAACAGGTTCCCGGCGGTCTGGATGACGTGGGGCACCCCGGCCCCGGTCAGTGCGTCGCCGACCAGTCGCTGCAGCTCGGCGGAGCGGGCATCGACCCTGTCATAGACCTCCGGTTTCGCCAGGTCGAGGGTGGCGATCCCGGCCGCAGTGGCGAGGGGATTCCCGGAGAGCGTGCCCGCCTGGTAGACGGGGCCGAGCGGAGCCAGCAGGTCCATAACCTCCCTGCGACCCCCGACCGCCGCAAGGGGCATGCCACCACCGACTACTTTCCCGAAGGTGATCAGGTCGGGCACCCACTCCGGGGCCTCGACCCCCGCTTCGAAACCCCACCAGCCGGAGGCTCCGACGCGGAAACCGGTGAGCACCTCGTCGAGGATCATGAGTGCCCCGTGCTCGGCGGTCAGCCGGCGGATCTCGGCGTTGAATCCCTCGGCCGGGGTGACGACCCCCATGTTCGCGGGTGCGGCCTCCGTGATGACCGCCGCGATCTGCCCGCCGATCCGTTCGAACAGCGAACGCAGTTCGTCGAAGTCGTTGTAGGCAAGCACGATGGTGTCGGCCGCGGCAGCCACCGTCACCCCGGCGCTTCCCGGCAGCCCCTGGGTGGCCACACCCGATCCGGCGGCGGCCAGCAGCGCATCCGAGTGTCCGTGATAGCAGCCCGCGAACTTGACGATCTTGTCGCGGCCCGTGGCGCCGCGGGCGATCCGCACCGCGGTCATGGTGGCCTCCGTGCCGGTGGAGACCAGCCTCACGTGTTCCGCGACGGGAACCCGGGCACGGATCCGCTCGGCGAGCTCCACCTCCGCGCCCGTCGGCGCCCCGAAACTGAGGCCCCTGGCGGCCGCTTCCTGCACGGCCGCGACGACCTGGGGGTGGGCGTGTCCGAGCAGCGCCGGCCCCCAGGAACACACGAGATCGACGTAGCTGGTGCCGTCGACGTCGGTCACTCGGCAACCGGACGCCTGCTTGATGAAACGCGGCGTCCCCCCCACGGACGCGAATGCCCGCACGGGCGAGTTGACCCCGCCCGGGATCGCCTCGCAGGCCCGTGTCATCCATTCCTGGTTCAGTCCAGCCATTCGGCAACCTCCAACGCCCAGTAGGTGAGCACCACATCGGCGCCCGAGCGAACGATACTCGTGATCGACTCCTGGATGGCGGCGCGCCGGTCGATCCAGCCGTGTTCTGCCGCCGCCTCGATCATGGCGTACTCCCCCGACACCTGGTAGGCCGCCACCGGAACCTTCGAGACGGCGGCCACATCGGCGAGCACGTCGAGGTAGTGGCTGGCGGGTTTGACCATCACCATGTCGGCGCCCTCCGACAGGTCCAGCAGCGCCTCCCTGAGACCCTCGCGGCGGTTCGCTGGATCCTGCTGGTAGGTGCGGCGATCCCCCTGGAGGGATGAGCCGACCGCCTCCCGGAACGGCCCGTAGAACGCGGAGGCGTACTTCGCTGAGTAGGCCAGGATCCCGACGTCCTCGAAACCGGCCGCGTCCAGCCCGGCGCGGATCACCCGGATCTGACCGTCCATCATCCCCGATGGCGCCACGACGTGCGTGCCGGCCCGGGCCTGCGCCACCGCCTGCTGCGCGTAGGCATCGCAGGTCTCGTCATTGATCACGCGGCCGTCCTCGGCGAGGAAACCGCAGTGCCCGTGGCTGGTGAACTCGTCCAGGCACACGTCCGACATGATCACCAGATCATCGCCCACCGCTTCCCGGCAGGCGGTGATGGCCCGCTGTTCGATGCCGTCGGGTGCCCAGGCCTGCGTGCCCCGCGAATCCTTGTCCGCATCATCGGGCACCCCGAACAGCATGATTCCGCCCAGTCCCGCCTCTGCCGCCGATCGTGCGACGCCACCGATCTGTTCGACGGTGTGCCGCCGCACCCCCGGCATGGCACCGATCTCGGCGGGAGACTCGCCGACGAAGACGGGCAGAACGAGCTGCGCCGGGCGCGGCCGAGTTTCGCGGACCAGTTTTCTCATGGCGGCGGTGGTGCGTAGCCTGCGTGGGCGCTCGATCATGCGTTTCCCTTCCCAACCAGTTCGGCGGCGGCCCTTGCGACCGCCTCCGCGTCGGGGGACGGCGAGACACTGGCCGCCACCCCAAGTTCATTCAACACCTTCGCGGTGGGTTGTCCGATGGCCAGCACCCGGGTTTCCTCCGGCCAGCCCAGCCGTTCGTCGATCACCCGCGCCACCGAGCCCGCGGTCACGACCACTGCCGCGAACTCCCCGGCCCTCCAGCGGGCCGCCAGTTCGGCGGGTTCCCGGGTCGCCTCCATCGTGTAGACGGGGAAGACATCGACCTGCCAGCCCAGTTCCCGCAAACCCTCGGGAAGATCCGGTTTGGACAGCGCCGATCCCGGGATCACCACCCGTCCCGTGCCTGCCGGGAACTCCTCGACGAGTCCTGCCGCGTTGGCCTTCCCGGGGACGAGGTCCACCGCATACCCGGCCGCTTCCAAGGCCGCTGCGGTCGCCTTACCGACGGCGGCGATCCGCCCGGGCAGCCGGACACCCAGCCCCTGAAGAGCCTCGACGGTACGGGCGGAGGTAACCACCGACCAGTCGGCCTGCCCGAGGTCGAGTCCGTCGACCAGCACTACCGGAGCCTGCACCGGGAATATCGTGACCTCCAGTCCGGCGGCGCTCAGTGCCTTTGAGAGCGCGCCCGCCTCGCGGGGAAGGAACACCCTGCGTCCCCCGGCCTGGGGCCACAGGTCCGCGTCGTCGTGGAACTCGGCTAGCCGGGAGGCGCGGGTGGCGTCCAGCTGGGTCACGTCGGCGGCGCCGAGGGCGAGCAGCCGGGAGGCGGCAGTTCTTCCCGCACCGGAAATCAGCGGCACCTCGGTTCTGGCCTGGCGGGTGCCGTCGGCGGAGTACACCCCCGCTGCCAGCCCGTCGCCGTTCCCGAGGGCCGCTATCGGGGCCGCGCAGCCACCGCCCAGGGCTGCCAGGACAGCCCGTTCCTCGGTGACCGCGAGTCGCGTGTCCGCGTCTTCCAGGGCTTCGAGGGCGGCGATCAGGGCGGCATCACCGGACCGGCACTCGACCCCGAGTGCCCCCTGCCCGGGGGCGGGCAGGATGGGCAGTTCCTCAGTGATCCGTCCCGCGAGCCCGAGGCGGCGCAGCCCCGCCGCGGCCAGCACCACCGCATCCAGGTCGCCGGAGGTCACCCGGGACAGCCGGGTGTCGATGTTGCCGCGGATGTCGACGAAGACCAGGTCGGGACGCAGGGCCCGCAGCTGCGCCACCCGTCGCGGCGACCCGGTGCCCACCCGGGCCCTCTTTGGTAGTTCGGCCAGGCTCAGGCCGTCGCGGGAGCACAGCGCGTCGCGGGGGGATTCCCGCTCCGGGGTGGCGGCGATCACCAGTCCGGGGACGGGTTCGACCGGGAGGTCCTTCAGGGAGTGGACGGCCAGGTCCACTTCTCCCCTGAGCAGCGCGGAACGCAGCTCCGCGGCGAACACCCCGAGCCCGGAGAGCCGGGTCAGCGACCCGCGTTCGTGATCGCCGCGGGTGCGGATGGTGACGATTTCCACCTCGTGTCCGAGGGCACGGAGCCGGTCGGCCACCCAGGTGGACTGGGTCACCGCCAGGGTGGATGCGCGCGTTCCCAGCCTCATGCTGCCGCCTCCAGTCCGGATGCGATTGCGGCCTCTATTCCATTGCCCGCCACCCAGGCCCCCGCCACCTTGATGTTGGTGGGAAGGGATTCCAGCAGCCCGGCCCGTTCCGCGGCCGGGAGCACTCTGGGTACGGAGGGCCAGCGCACCAGTGCGTGGTCACGGAGCACCAGGTTCTCGCACCCGAGCAGCAGGCGGGCATCGGCCAGGGCCTGCTCCCGGGTGGGGTTGGCGTCGGGCGCGTAGCTGAGGCGGATCAACTCCACCCCGCCGCGGCTCCAGGGCCATTTCGCCGAGTAGTAGGTCAGCGCCCGGGCTCCGAGCCCCGGGATCGGCTGGCCGAGCATCACCCCGGAACCGACCGGCGCCCCCGCCAGTGGCTCGGGTTCCAGCGCCAGGACCGCGTTGAGCGAGGTCCCCGTCGCGGGTGCCGATGCGGTGATTCCCAGCCCGCCGAGCAGTTCCACGGCGGGACGGGCGGGACAGGCCAGGATCGCGCGGTCGGCCTCCAGCCGGTCACCGCCTGCTGCGGTGACCGTCGCGTCGCGTCCGATCCCGGTGACACGGGCACCGAGCCGGATCTTTCCGCCGTTGCCCCGGATGTCGGAGGCCAGGGCCTCGACGAGGCGGATCAAACCCCCGATGGGTTGGGCGACGGCGGAGCGGCTGCCGCGGGCCGCCGCTACCTTCGCGTACAGGGATCCGGGTCCCCTGAGGCCGGGTGCGAACTGCGCCAGCGGCATCTGGTCGGGTTCCATCCGGTAGACGGTCCGGGTCACGGGGGCCACCAGCCGGTCGGTTACGGCCCGGCCGAGGCGCGCGGTCACCAGTTCGCCGACGGTGGCTGCGCCGGCCCCGATCTCGTCACCGAGTCCGGGTTCGGCCAGTGCCGTTGCCAGGTCCGTGCCGTCCAGGGCGGAAGTCAGGGCCGGATCGTCCGGGCCGGCGGGAATGCCCAGTACTCCGTCGGCGCCGGGCCAGGACCGCGTGGCGGACCAGCGGATGTGCGGTCCCCCCGTGGGGGCGGCGACCTCCAGCCCGAGGGTCGCGCACAGTTCGTCCGCGACTCCCAAGCGGCGGGCGTAGGCCTCGGCCCCGCCGTCGATCACCTTCCCGGCTATCGTCAGCGGCGCCACCATCCCGCCGATCCGTTCCGAGGCCTCCAGGACGACAACCTCGGCGCCCGCGCGGGCCAGCCGGTGGGCGGCCGCCAGCCCGGCCACCCCGGCCCCGACGATCACGGCCCTCACAGCTCGTGCACCAGGGCGACGAGGTCGGTCAGCACCGCGGGATCGGTCTCGGGTGGTACGCCGTGCCCGAGGTTGACCACGTGGGCGGGAGCGGATCGGCCTCGCTCGACGACATCCCTGGTGTGGGCGGCGAGGTTCTCCCAGCCCGCGGCCAGTCTCGCGGGATCGATGTTGCCCTGGAGCACTTTTCCGGGCAGGCGGCGCGCGGCCTCGTCCAGGGGGATGCGGTGGTCTATCCCGATCGCCTCGGATCCGCATTCGGCCATGGCCTCCAGCAGGTGTCCGGTTCCGGTGCCGAAATGGATGCGGGGCACGGAAACGCTCTCCAACGCCCGCCGCGAGTAGGGGGCGACCCGGGTGGTGTAGTCGGCCAGGCAGAGCGTCCCGACCCAGGAGTCGAACAGCTGCACCGCCCGCGCCCCGGCCGCCACCTGGATGCGCAGGAACTCACCCGACAGGTCGGCGCACCAGCTGAGCAGCCGGTCCCACGCCGCGGGCTCGGCGTGCATGAAGGCCCGCGCCCCCAGGTGGTCGCGGGAGCCGCGACCCTCCACCAGGTAGGCGGCCAGGGTGAAGGGGGCGCCCGCGAATCCGATCACCGGCGTGTCCTCGCCGAGTTCCGCGACGGCCAGCGCCACCGCTTTCTCCACGGCCGATGCATCGAGGATCCGGCGCTCCACCAGCCTGTTCACCTCCGTGACGCTGTTCACCGGTTGTTCGAAAACCGGTCCCACCCCGGCGGTGATCGTCACCTCGACGCCCGCGAGCGCCAGGGGGATCATGATGTCGGAGAAGAACACGGCCGCGTCCACACCGTGGCGGCGCACCGGCTGGCAGGTTATCTCGGCGGCCAGTTCGGGGTTGAGGCAGGCATCCAGCATCGCGACGCCCTGTCTCGCATTGCGGTACTCTGGTAGTGATCGCCCAGCCTGACGCATGAACCACACGGGCAGACGTTCCGGCCGACGACCCTCGAGGGCGGCCAGAAGGGCAGGCTGATCGCTTCTCATCATGGCCGAATTCTGCCCTATCGCCAGAAATCTGGTTCACTGGAACCACTGTGAGCCTTCGCATCTTGTCCGTAACGCATGACCTCCACGGTCTGACCGAGGTCCAGCGCGTATCTCAACATACGGACACTCTGTCCGCTTCATTGAGGAGCACCGCCGGTGTCGAGGGCCTGGTCACCCTGGCGACCTGCAACCGGCTCGAGTTCATGATCGACTCCCCGAAGGTACCCGAAGCCCACCTGCGCCTGAGGCTGGCCCGCGAGCTCGATTCCCAGCCCGACTGGGTCGTGTACGAGGGCGAGGACGCCCTCACCCACCTGTTCCGGGTCGCCTCCGGGCTGGAGTCGATGGTGGTCGGTGAGCGGGAGATCACAGGGCAGCTGCGCCGCGCCCTGAAGGCCGCACAGGCCTCCGGTGACGCATCCGGCACCCTGACCAGCGTCATCAACGCCGCCCTGCACACCTCCCGGCGGGTGAGCGCCGAGACCCGGCTGCAGGAGTCTGGGCGTTCGGTGGTCAGCGTCGGCCTCGACATGACCGGAATCACGGACTGGGGGAACCAGCGGGTGTTGCTGGTGGGCACCGGTTCCTACGCGGGCGCCGTCGTCGCGGCACTGCGGCAACGCGGGGCCGGAACCATCTTCGTCCACTCCTCGTCCGGGAGGGCGATCGGATTCGCCGAGCGGCACGCCATCACCCCCGCTCTGGACCTAGATTCGGCCCTGGGCAGGGCCACGCTGGTGGTCACCTGCCGCGGCTCGGCCACTCCCGTGGTGACCACCGCCAACCTCAAGGACGCCACCCCCACCGTGCTGCTCGACCTGTCATTGCAGCCGGACGTGGATCCGGCCGTGGCCTCTCTCCCGGGGATCACCCTCCTCGACCTGACCGCGATCCAGGCCGCCATCTCCCCCACCTGGGCCGCCGACTCTGCCCACGCCGAACGGATCGTCGCCGAAGGGGTGCACGAGATCTCCGATCGCCTGGCCTCCCGCGCCGCGGACCCCGCGGTCGCCTCGCTGCGGGCCGCGATGCTGCGGATCGTCGACGAGGAGGTGGCGCGGCTCCCGCAGGGCCGCGCGCTGACCGTCGAGGACTGTGCTCTGGCGCTGCGGCATCTGACCACGAAGCTGCTTCACACTCCCTCGATACGAGCACGCGACGCCGCGGCCGAGGGCAGAATCGCCGACTACCTGGCGGCCATGGAGGAGCTCTACGGCATCGATATCCAACCCGATTTCGACGTTCAGAGCCATCGTCGCTGCCCGGTGACGGGGCTCAGTTTCGCCGACCTCGCCACCGAACCCACGGAGATCAGATGAGTGACGCCCTGAGCCCGTATTCGGCCGTGCTGCTGGCCTCCTACGGGGGTCCGCGCCAACCGGAGGACGTGTTGCCCTTCATGCGCAACGCCACTGCGGGACGGGGGGTGCCGGACGAACGCCTGTTGGAGGTCTCCCAGCATTACCATCTCTTCGGTGGTCGCTCCCCCATCAACGAGCAGAACGAGGCGCTCCGCGACGCCCTCGTGGCGGAGTTGAAAAGACGAGGCTGTCCCCGTCCCGTCGTGATCGGGAACCGCAACTGGACCCCTTTCTTCGCCGAGACCGTCTCCGCCCTGCACCGTGACCGTCACGACAGGGTGGTGGCGTTGACCACCGCCGCGTATTCCTGCTATTCCGCCTGCCGTCAGTACCGGGAGGACCTGGCCGCCGTCATGGAACAGGTATCCGGCGTGATCATCGACAAGGTCGGCCCCTATTCGGAGCGCGACGGTTTCATTTCGGCCAACGTGGACGCCCTGGTCGCATCCGTACAGGCGCTGCGGTCCCGGATCGGCGACGGGGTGATGAAGGTGTTGTTCGTCACCCATTCCATTCCCGTCGCCATGAACACCGCTTCCGCCGACGGCACCCCTGCTGCCCGATACGACGCCCAGCACATCAGGGTTGCCTCCCGGGTGGCCGAGGCCGCCGAGGCCTACCTGGGTGAGCGTCTCGACTGGGAGCTGGTCTACTGTTCCCGTTCGGGCAGCCCGCACGTTTCCTGGCTCGAACCCGATGTCAACGACCGCCTGGCCGAACTGACGGGCGTCGCCGGCGTGGTCGCCGCCCCGATCGGTTTCATCAGCGACCACATGGAGGTTGCCTACGACCTGGACACCCAGGCCCGCGAATCGGCGGCAGCGGCCGGTTTCGACTACGAACGCGCCGCCACCGCCGGCATCCACCCGGACTTCATCGCCACCCTGGCCGATCTTCTTCTCGAGCAGGCCGCCGTGGCGCGGGGCGAACTCGCCCCACCCGACCATCCCTGCCTCACGGAGCCGGCGAGTTGCTGCCTCCCCCATCCGCAGAAGGAGCAAACCCATGTCCCATCCGCATCACACGCACACTGATCCCCGCGACCATCTGATTCCGGCCGAGGAGGTCAACGCCACCCCGCACTACGTGATGTATTCGGTGTTCCGCACCGCGGGTCCGCTGCGCGATCCCGACACCGCGGCCGCGGAGAAGGCGGTTCTCGACACCGGAGTGAGCATCCGCGGCTGGTACGACATCGGTGGTTTCCGCGCCGACGCTGACCTGATGCTGTGGACCCTGGCCAACGACCCGCACCCGCTGCAGGCGGCCTACCACGCGCTGCGCGGCTCCGGGCTGGGCCGGGACCTGGAGCCGGTGTGGTCCTGCATCGGTGTGCACCGGCCCGCCGAGTTCAACCGCGGCCACACCCCGGCCTGTTTCTCCGGTGTCGCCCCCCGCCCGTGGGCGTGCGTCTACCCGTTCGTGCGCAGCTACGAGTGGTACTACATGGACGAGGAGCGCCGCTCCAAGATGCTGGCCGCCCACGGCCGAATGGGCCGCGAGTACCCCGACGTGCCGGGTTCCACCACCTCGGCCTTCGCGCTGAACGACTACGAGTGGCTGCTGGCCTTCGAGGCCGACGAGCTGCACCGCCTCACCGACGCGATGCGGCACCAGCGTGGGGCCGAGGCCCGGCTGCACGTGCGCAAGGAGATCCCGTTCTTCACCGGTCCCCGCGTCACCCTCGAGGAGTGGGTCTCCCGCCAGCCCCGGAACTGAGAGGTCCGGCATTCCCCGAAGCCGATCGGGTCGACGAGTCGCGTGGGGTGGGGCATTCGAGATGCCCCACCCCACGTGGCCTCGGTTCCGTCCCCTAGCCCTCGATGACCTCGCGGAGGAGCCTCAGGACCTCGGTCGCGGAGTAGTTCTCGGTGGTTGCGGCCACCTTGATCCCGGCCCGTTCCAGCACCTTGGTGGCGGAGTCGCCGACGGCGAACACCAGCACCTCGGGATGCCAGCCGAGGAGACGCCCCACGGCTATCGCATTCGAACCTGAGGTGACGATCACCGCGTCGAATGCGCCCTCCTCCCACATCTCGCGGATGTCGGTGGGCGCCTCCCGCAACAGCTGCATGGTGTAGACGGGAATCAGCTGGGCCTTCCAGCCCTTCGCGTGGAGCCCGGAGATGAATCCCGGCGCGAGCAGGGCCGATCCGGGCACCAGGACCGTTCCCGTTCCGTCGCCCCGGGGCCAGATCTCGAGGAGCGCGGGAACACCGGCCGCTCCCTCGGGCACCAGGTCGACGTGGTAGCCCATCTCGCGCAGCGCATCCGCCGTTCCTACGCCGACGGCGGCGATCTTCGCCTCCTTGGGGAGCCTCCAGCCGAGTTCCCGGATGCTCTCGACGGCGCGCACCGAGGTGAACGCCACCCAGTCGGCGCCCTCCAGGGTGGAGCTGACCGCCAGCACCTCGCGGCGCTGCAGCGTCACGGAGGTGACGTCCAGGCCGTGTTCACGCAACCCGCGGGCGATCCGTCCTTCCTCGCGGGGAACGAGGATCCTCGCCTTGGTGAGTTCGGTGACCCGGTGGCCGCTCTCCGCCTCGGGTTCGGTTTCGTTCTGTGACTGGTTGCGTCCGAGTTCCTCGGCCCCTTTGGAACGCAGATAGGCGGCTGCGCGACGGGCGGTGCGCACGGCGTGGTACTCGGAGGTGGGCATGCCCATCTGCACCATCAGTCCCTTGGAGCCGTCCTTCGGCAGGACCGCGACGATCAGCGACAGCACCCCGTCCCGCTTGGCCTTCGCGGCCACCGAGACCGCTTCGCTGACGTCGAGGGCGGCGTAGGCTGCCCGCTCGGCCATGACGCAGACACGGGTGTCGGGATGATCAAGTTCCTGAAGGATGCCGATGAGTTCTTTGTCCTCGCTGCGGCACTCGAGACCGGTGGCCCCCAGTCCGGCATCCGGGAGGATGCCGTCCAGGTATTCGGTGACGAGATCGAGGCGCCCCACGGCCTCGAAGTCGGCGGCTCCGGCCACCAGGCCGTCGATCTCGCCGGTGCGCACCTTCTCCAGGAACTCGAGGAGCTGTCCGGGGGTGCGTTTGACGAACGTGAGTCCGGGGTTGATGCTCAGCAACTGCGAGCGACGCAGGCTGGAGCGCGTGGCTATCACCGATCCCTCGGGAAGCTGTTCCAGGGTCAGGCCGTCGCGGGCCACCAGTGCGTCGCGCTGATCACTGCGTTTCAGGACGGCCGCGAAAGTCAGACCCGGCATCTGTTGTTTGGGGATGCGGTGCATGCGATGCACCACCATGTCGAAATCACCACGCATCAGGCCGAGACGCAGCTGCCCCACCGTCTCGGAGTCACCTGCGGCGGGGATGTGCACCACATCCACGTCGTGTCCCATTTCCCGTAGGGTGGCGGCCACGGCTTGCGAGCGGGCTACATCCACCACGGAGTTCTTCGTGCCAAGACTGATCTTCAACTCGTCCATCCTCACTGAATAACGACTACGGCTGGTTAATCGTCGGGCCCAGCCTATCGATCCGTGAGGGAGGATTTGCCGTCAGGATGGATCCGCGCGATTCGCCCAGTCCTCCAGCCCCGGTCCGACCTCCTCCACCCCGGGATCCGGGAGCAGGGCTCCCCGCCGGAATGCGCGCCCGAAGCCGGTGGGCAGGAACACAGGAGTCGGAAGGATTCCCCCAGGTCCAGGGGTTCTCCGCACCAGTTCCCAGAGGGTCATCTCCTCTGGGCCGGACACCTCGACGAGATCCCCGCCGCGTTTCCCCGACGCCGTCTCGGCCAGCACCCGGGCCGCCGCCTCGAGAGCGATCGGCTTGATGCGCATCCCGGGCACGAACCCCAGCGGACCCAGCCGGTTGCGTTGCAGGACTTGGGCGCCGAACTCGAACCACTGGGTGGTGCGCACGATCGTCAAGGCCGGGCTGAACCGCCTGGCCGTCTCCTCCTGGGCCTTCTTGCCCGCGAAGTACCCGTATCCCTGAACCTCCGGCCGGTCGGTGTTGACGATCGACAAGAGGATGTGGCGAGCTCCCGCCTGGGCCGCTGCGTGCGCAACCGATCGCGCAGACCGTTCGAAGAACTCAACGCAGGATTTGCGCCCGGTGGCGACGATGTTCGTCGCCTCGATCACCACATCGGCCTCGAGCGGCGGCAACGATTCCGCCGTCACGTCGAACCCAGTGGAGCGCGAGACCTGTCGCGCCCGGATCCCCTCGGCCTCGCAGGCGCGCTGGATCGCGACCCCCGAGGCCCCTCCCCCGACTATCACCGCATGCATGCACATCTCCCATCCCTCTACGACCGTAGAGACTATATGATCGTAGAGGATACACGGGAGGGCGGATGGACCGACGACAACGGATCGCGAATGCGGGGATCGCCCTGATAGCGCGCGGCGGCACCCACCGCCTGACCCACCGCGCGGTGGATACCGAGGCCGGGCTCCCCAACGGCTCGACCTCGTATTACGCGCGTTCCCGCCGCGACCTGATCCGTCTGGTGATGGAACAGCTCTCCGCGGAATCGCAGGCCGACCTGACCGACATCGAGGTGCCCGGGAAGCTGACGGTCCGGCAGGCCACCGACCTGGTGGGCAGGCTGGCCGAACGACTCATCCTGAACGGCGATGCGCAGGCGGCACGGTTCGCCCTGATGTTCGAGGTCCGCGACGATGACGAGCTGCGCCGAGAGCTCACCGTCGACGCCCCGGTGCGTCGCAGTTTCGATGAGAAGGCCGTCGAGCTGCTGCGCGCCCTCGGCGTGGCTGATCCGGAGGAGAAAGCACCGGAGTTCGTCGCCCTGGTCGACGCGGTCCTGATGTACCGGGCCGTGGACGCGGCCCCCATCGACCCGGCCGGCGTGGTCGAGACCTATCTGGACGGCCTGGTCAGGCGAAAACCGACGGCAGCCCTATGACGTAGCTGTTGATCTCTCCCCCGCCGAAGTTGGTGGCGAAGATGATGCGGCTGAGGTCGCGAGAGGCGCTGGCTTGAGGTTCGAGGAAGTAGGTGTCGCCGTCGACATGGTCCCAGTCGGCGCGGATGTGGGCGACGTTGAGTGCCCTTCCGCCGGGGGTGAGTTCCAGCAGCCACACCTTCCGGTACTCGGCCCGGATGGTGGGAGCAGGTGTCTGGGAGTTGTGGCCGGCGCTGTCGCCGTAGGTGGAGATGACCGCCCACCCGGGGGCACCGAAGGCCTGCCCGCTGATGTGCACCGCGTAGGCCTCGCCATCAATCGGGTAGAGGGTGTGCAGGTCGTTGCGCTCGCCGGTAGCGACATCGATGGACGCGATCTGCCCCTTCCCGTAGTCGGCGACCACCAGGAGGTCCCTGCGGTCCGGGCCGAGGGCGAGATCGGAGTGTTCCGAACCGTCGAGAAGTTGGCGTGACTGTGTGAAGTTGGTGCTGTAGGCGACGGTTCCGCCCTCCCCGGCCAGCCAGGACGGCACCACGTATGTGCCGCTCGGCGCCGTTGAGACGTGGTCCGGGAAGGCCCCCGGGACGGGGAAGGCCGAGGCATCCAGGGTGCCGATCACGGTTTTGTTCTCGAGGTCGAGGGCGAGGAGCCCGTGACAGGTGTTGCGCTGGGCGGCCGCGTCGTAAGAGGTGGCCATGAGTCCCAGGACCTTGCCGTCGGAGCTTAGGGTGCCCTCCCCCTTGGTCCAGAAGGACGTGGCCCCGGGCCAGGGGGTCTGGCCTGCGAAATCGAAGGCCTGTTCTTTGGTTCCAGCCTCCACGTCGAGCAGGCACCAGACCATGCCGCCGTTGCGTTCGGTGAAGTAGAGCCGGGAGGGCTCACCGGGGTGCCAGAGGGGTTCGCAGTCGCCGACCAGGTCCGGGAGCTTACGCAGATACCCAAAGGTGGTGGCGTCGTAGAGGTGCCAGAACCCCTTGCCGTCCTGGGCGAGATAACGGCTGGCGTCGGCGTTGAAGGCCTGGCGTCTGGAGTACTCGTGCCGCATACGGCCGCCTTCCCCTTCGGTGACGGCGGTCGCGCGGTACAGGCGGGTTCCGTAGGTGGGGTCGATCAGGGCGTCGGACAGCCCGGTGGAGCGTTCCGGCCGGGCGATGGTGTTGATCGGATCGGCCGACAGCGGGCTCAGCCGGAACCCGGGGTCGTAGAGGACGTCGAAGGGATTGCCGGTGGTCGCATCAGTTGGGGACACGGCGGCCGGGGATGACGGGCCGGGTCGCGACTCAACCGCACAGCCTGCCAACAGGACCAGCCCACCAGCACCGAGGAGAGCGCGACGAGAAGGTCGGACAAAGTTCATCGATTCCTCCTAGAACTCGATTTCCAGGCCCCCTCCGCCGCCAGCAACTGGCGTCAGTCGTGATGCTACACGTTCCTACAACATTCAAGCAGATCCTCAGCAAGCTGGTTGAGCTGAACCGCGAGAAACGAGCGGCCCGAGTCGCCTCCTTGAAGCTGATTGAGCCAGCACGTGAGCGTCAGCGAACGGCTGAGTCGAAACCACTCCCGGCACCCGGTAGCCAGAACCCGACCCCAGCCCCCAGATACGCGCAAGAGGTTTCGACACGACCCACTCGCTGACGCTCGTGAGGATCGGCTCAACCAACTTCCTTCCCCCCAAAGCCGATTGAGCCGGACTGCGAGAAACGAGCAGCCCGAGTCACCCCCTCAAAGCTGGTTGAGCCAGCACGTGAGCGTCAGCGAACGGCTGAGTCGAAACCACTCCCGGCACCCGGTAGCCAGCTCCCGGCCACGAGCCAGCTCACCACGTGCATCTAAGGTGGTGGGACGGTTCCACGACAGGAAGGTGCGTGATGCAGGCGATCACCCTCAACAATGGTGTGGAGATGCCCATGGTGGGCATGGGTGTGTTCCGGATGACCGGGGATGAGGTGCGCGCCGCGCTGCCGGTGGCTCTTGATGCCGGGTATCGGCTGATCGACACGGCCGCCCTGTACGGCAATGAGGAGGCGGTCGGTGAGGTGATCGCGGCCTCCGGGCTGCCGCGCGACGAGCTGTTCGTCACCACCAAGGTCTGGTATCGCGACTTCGGCCGCGACGCCACGTTGCGGGCCTTCGAGAAGTCGCTGAGCAGGTTGGGGCTGGATCACGTGGACCTGTACCTGCTGCACCAGCCCTTCAACGATTGCTACGGGGCGTGGCGGGCCCTCGAAGAGCTGTACGGGCAGGGGGTCGTCCGCGCGATTGGGGTGTCGAACTTCATGCCGGATCGCTATTTTGACTTCGTCGTCCACAACGACGTCACGCCCGCGGTCAACCAGTGCGAGGTGCATCCCCTCCATCAGCGAGGGGACCTCCACGAGCTCGCCCGGCAGCACGGCACCGTCCTCCAGGCGTGGGCGCCGCTGGCCCAAGGGAAATCGGAGATCCACGGCTCCCCGGTGCTGCGGAAGATCGCGGAGCGGCACGGGAAGTCGGTGGCTCAGGTGATGCTACGATGGCTGGTGCAACGCGGGATCTCCTTGGTGGTCAAGAGCACCCACGAAGCCCGGCTGCGGGAAAACCTGGATGTCTTCGACTTCGAACTGACCAAGGCCGAGATGTCGGACATCGCCGCCTTGGACGAGCACAAACCGAACGCGGGCATGACCCATCACGATCCGCGGCTGTTGGAGTACCTGCACGACAAATACCGCTGACCCCACCTCCCCAAAACTGGTTGAGCCGACCTGCGAGCGTCAGCGAGCAGATCGAGTCGAAACCCCTTGCGCATGCCTGGGGACTGAAGTCAAGTTCTGGCCACCGGATGTCAGTGGTGGTTTCGACACGGGCCGCTCGTTCCTCGCGACCCGGCTCAACCAGCTTCGGGAAAAGGAAGTTCGTTGAGCCGACCCGCGAGCATCAGCGAGTAGGTCGAGTCGAAACCAGGCCGCAGAGCGGTCAGCCTTCGGGGATCTCGCGATACATGGTCACGGGATAGTCGGACTCGGTCATGTGCAGCCACTCCTTGGCGGTGAAGCCGAAGCGCTCGTAGAGTCGCTGACTTCCCAGGGTGGTGGCTTCCAGGTATGCGGGCAGACCGGCCTCGTCGACCACCTCGAGGCGGTGGTTCAGCAGCCGCGACCCGATACCGAGGCCACGCGCCTCCTCACCGACGACGATGTCGACGAGGTACCAGTGGGCGTGATCGGGACGGCTCTTGGCAAAGACATCGAGAGTCCTCAGGGTCTGCGGCAGGTGACGCAACCCCACCGCCGAGACCACCCGCGGCAGCTCACGCACCTTCGCCCAGCTGGATGTCTTGCGGTCGGGCGATTCCCAAGCCGCGGCGCCGACCAGGCGGCCGTCGTCCTCCCGGCGGGCCAAATCAACGGCCCCTCCCGCCATCGCCCCGGTCCGCAACTCGGACAGGAACACCTTCGTCAGACGCTGCAACCGGTTCCGCTCCCCCGGGATCATCACCGCGATCACCGGGTCGTCGTGGAAAGCCGCAGCGAACAGACCAGCCACCTCCGGCAGGTCCGCCTCCTCCCCCTGGACGATGGCAATGGTCATTCGGTATCCCTTCGGCGGTCGTGGTCTTGATGGTTTGCGGCCCCCTTGGTAGGGAGCGGGTCTGATTCATCAGACTACCAGCAAGACAAATACGAGGAGACTTACACACAGAAGGCACCTAGGCCAGCGAAACCCTTAGTCAGACCACGCTTGAGGACGGCTGTGAATAAGCCTCATTCTTTTTGCTCTACTGTGCTTGCACCTGATTCTTCAATGAGAGGAGCAGCAAACTCTCTGCGATACACCCAATCATTACTAGGCAAAGGGCTATGGGGCGTGTAGTCAATACTGCGAGCCGGTATATCCGTGAGCTGAGTAAACAAATTGCCATCGAACGACACTGCCCCAAACCCGCTGGACTCATAATAGGAAAGACCCACCAGGCGAGCTGCGACATCTTGGGGCGTGAACTCACTGTTCTTCAATCCTCTACGGACACACTCAATTAGTTTGTCCCGCTCCAGCGAGGCGAGAACTTGCTTCAACAGAAGCGCCATACGGATATCTGGGCAGGCGTTGTCACGTTCGCACAAATTAGCAAGAATCTCTGGCACCAACCGTCGACATTCACGGTCAAGCGTAGCTTTAAGCGCGGAGATCGTTTCGACTTCCAAGCCTTCAACTCGCTCCGCAGCAAGCGATATTACCTCCAACCTTCGATCAGGGAGCTTGCAGGCTCCTAGCTCGTGGTCCAAGTTCACATCAGGATCTTCCTCCAGCAATAAATGAAGAAGTGCACTGGCCCATCTTAGAAGTGCAAGATATGGCGCTTGCACCACCCAAGGGGCATATGGAATTGACTCCAGCCACTCCATTGCCATCTCCAGCAGAATAGGTTTCAACGGTCCTCTAGGACCATCACGTTTTGACCGCTCGACTACATCCGGGTAGTGAGCATTGATCTTGCTCAAAATAAGATTTAATCGCGCCTCATCAGGCTCATCAAATAACCTCTTTAGTTCACTTAGATCATTTTCTACAGCTTTACTAAGCGCGCGCCTTACAGTCTCGTCAGGAATATCTCCCGCCGGCACCCCCTGAGCCAGGTAGCGGTCAAAATATTCAGGGTTTGCAAATCGCGGGGACTTGAAAGGTCGATTAATCGTCCCGCCGACAGCAGGAAAGATAGCCTCAAGCAAAATCAACGCATCCTTCTTGTCTCGCTCACACTCCAAAGATTGCACGAGGGGATTCCAATCAACTTCCCCCTTCTTCGATGAGGTAGAAACTATTTGACACCCACCAGCTGCCGTGAGTCTAGTCTTCCAATCTTGAAGTTGAGAAAATACGTCAGGAAATTTGACCCTCAGAAACACGGCAAGCACTAGATCCGTATCATCAATCTCCCCCGAGACATGGATAATAAATTCTTCACGTAGCTGAGCGAAAAACCTTTCGATAGCACGCGGAGTACTGAGCTGCGACGGCATTGTTTTCAAGATGATATTACTAATGCGGCGATATTCGAAGCCTCTTCCCATTTTATCCAATAACAGTTCAGTCAATCCATCAGATATAAGTTTTACAATCTGCCCGCCCAGCAGAGGAGGAAGTGTGAGTGGATACTGAACAATCTTTTCCATAAAGGCGCGCGCCCGCGCCTGAGACAGGTCTTCCCGACCGGATGACCGGAGAACATCCACCAAGGTCTGTTCGTCATACGCGAGCAGAAAGTCGACTCCGGGAAATCTCCCGAGAAGTCGCACAAGTTTTAGAAGAACAAGCAGTTCATCGACCTGTAGTCGATCAATATCATCTACAGTAATGAGTATCGGGGAATTCAATTCGCGCAACCCGTCGGAGAGCTCTTCGAATAATACTTTCCACGGTTTTTGCTTTTGCAATTTATCTTCAATAGCCCTAGTGATCGAGCCAATCACTCCGCCAACCATTGGGATAAAAGACCCTGCTGATCGAACAACCCACATGTACTCAGCAAGCAACTTTCGAAATCTCTTCCTATTCTTCTTTGGGATATCTGGAACGGCACTAGACAAGACCGCAAAGAACTCCGAAAGCATTCCGTCGATCCCCGCCGTCGCCCAAGGAGTAAATGACACGACTCTCCATTCTTGCTTCGATCTCTGCAGTCGTTTCAAGAATATTGAAATCAATGCGATAGCAGACGATTTTCCACATCCCCACGGGCCTTCGAGTCCGTATACTATACTCGAATCGACCGAATGATTTAGGTGAATCAATTTCGCGATTCGTTCCGCAACAGGGGCGCGATTGAATCTATCTTGATCCACTGCTTTGATCGGATCGTCATGCCAACCCTTGGGCTGCGGACCGCTTGCTTCGCTCAACATGCACCCCACCTATTGAAGCCCCGCATCGCACGACGCCCCGACACTCCGGCGTCAAGAAGATATACGGTTCGAGGTTCAGCCACCACAACACTGCCCTTTCATGTTTCCCCTCATTCCCACGTCAGCTTTTCTCGAAGCCGGAGCTGGGATCGAATTTGAGGACTCGGGCGTTTTCGCTGATGGTTCGGATTTCGGTGTCGTTGAATCCTTCGGTTTTCACCGCTTGAATGTCGATGGTGATCTCCAGGCGGGCCCCTGCCCCTGCCAGGCGGTCGATGATCTCCCGGGTGATGTTTCCAATGTCGCGGGAGTAGAGTTCGGGGTCGATCTTCACCGAGCCGAAGAAACGCGCGGCCACGGTCTTGACCACTTCATCCACCCCGGCCCTGTCGGCTTCCCCAATGCCCGGTGCAACCCGGACCACATCGACGTGTCCCCCCTCCGATTGGCTGTCGGCTGCAGCCGGGGGTGCGGTTTCCCGGGCGGCGCGGTCTGCATCGAGTTGTTCCTGAGCGCGGGCAGGGTCCACCAGCAGGGTGCTGTCGGTAACCTGGATCGTCGCATTCGGGTCGGGTGGCAGCACAAGCCCCCGGTAGCGTCCGGTTTCTGGATCCTTGCCCGCCGCGATTCCGAAGCGTTCGTTCTCCACCAGGATGGCGGTGAGCGCACGCTCGATGGCAGCGTCCAGCACCTCGCGTTTCACGAGCCGATGCATGTAGATGTAGCGGGTGAAATATCCCCACAATTCACCGACGCTGATCTCACCGGTTTCACGCCACCTGGTGCCGAGTTCTTCCCGCAAGGTGGACCCGAGGATTGCCGCTCCGAACTCGGTGACGAGAAGATCATCACGCCGCATCTTGTGAGACACCCGCTCCGCCAATGACCTGCCGCCGGAATCGGGCACCTTCTCCGCCATCAGTTCGAAGGGTTGCGTCGGTTCGGGTTGCACGGGGTAGACCGTCCAAATGAAGGTGCCTCGAATGCGATCCGCGACCACCCGGTCGAAATTGCCCACCTGCTCGTCGGCCTGTTTCCGCTGCTGGACCGACAGGTTGAGGGATTCGCTGGTTGCCTGAACCTGTTTCCACCCGAGATAGGTGCGAGTCGCGGCCTCCAGCCCCTCCAGCTGGTTCCTGTCCGCCAGCAGGAACACCACCGTGTTGCGGTGAATGCGCTGGCTGGCGCCCTTGGCCCCGACGGCGTCATGAACCCACCGGTATGCTTCGGATTCCCGGCTCTCCTGTTTGCGCCAGGAATACCGGGGATGAGCTATGACCAGACGCACATCCTCCAGATCAGGAATGTCGGCACTCGATTCCGGGGCGATGTGAACCCGGTCGAACACGTCGCGGGACCTTTCCTCCGCGCGCAGCCGGCGAGTGATCTCGTTCCACACCTTCTCGGGATCCTCGCGGAGCCGCTCGGCGTAGTCATTGGCCGTCTTGGTCACCGACGGCTGCGTGTCGAACCAGTAATGCCCCTGCTCCTCGTAGAAATAGGTGGACCGCTGGGCCAGTAGTTCGAGGGCACTACCGAAATTGCCCAGCGTGTCGCCGGGAATCGCGGTACCGAGCCATAGGTACTGCTTGTCCAATCCCCTGTGGGTGCTCCGGACGCGCGGAGCCGCACCCATGAAGATCGTGCGCGCCAGCCGCTGGGTGACGAACCGCTGCCCCAGGCTCGGACGCTCCAGGTCGATGCGCTGGGCCGTGGAACTGGGCCCGTCGATGTCGGAATCAATGATCGGTTTCCACTGATCCTCCAGATACTGGGTCAGATCGGTGTTCACCGTCGTTGCGTCCAGCGGCACATTACCGGGAAGGATGAGCGGTGAAGTGTCCTCGGACTTCCACAGCTCGTGGACTATCGACGACACGAGTTTCAGCACGCCACGGGTGCGTTGGAATCGTTCCAGCGTGGACCAGTCCTCGTAGAGCCGATCCAGCAACTCTGGGTGAAGCGGATAGGAGACGCGGATTCGTTTCTCGTACTCGTCACTGACCTTCGCTGCATCGCGCGGGAAAAGCGCCGCATCGCTCTGGTAAAAGCCCACGAAATTGCGCGCCACCGCGGCAATCGTCCTGAGCGCCTCGGCATCCGCGGGCTGGAACAGGCGGCGGCGGACTATCTCGAACGACTCGTTCTTGCTGGACGGCCTCCACTGATCGGCCACCCGGCGAATCACGTTCTGGAGACGCTCCAACGCGAGCTGACCATTCGCGCCACCGACCTCGATATCGCTGCCGGCGCCGGCCGCGCCTGTGTCCGAAGCCGGAATGGAGACCACCAGCATCGCCCCCGGCACGGAGCGGACGATCTCGGTCAGCGACTGGGCGAAGGTGAACTGCGTCTCGAAGGAACCCGACGGCAACTCCTTGTCCGTGACGAGCTGCCTGGCGTAGGCCACCCATTCATCGATCAGGATCAGCGCCGGCGCGTACTTCTGGATCAGCGTTCGCAGGGCCGATCCGGGATTGGTCCCGGAACGATCCGCATCCGCGACCATCTCGTAGGCCTCCCGCCCGCCCAGCTGCCAAGCGAGCTCCCCCCACAGGGTGTGGATCTTCGTGCCGTCCGGTTTGGTGTGCGTGGAGCCGGCCTGCAGGTAGGTTCCCACCAGGGCCACTCGCCGCACCCCGAGCTTCTCGAGCCGAGGGTTTCCGTTCCCGGCGACGAGGTCTTGGATCTCCTGGGGCATGTCCTGCGCGGGGATGCCGCTGAACAGGTGGTAGAGGGCAAGCATCGAGTGGGTTTTGCCGCCGCCGAAGTTGGTCTGGAGGTTCACCACGGGGCTGGCATTGCCGTCGCCGCTCATGCGACGCAGGGCCCGGCTGAGCAGGTCCCGTAGGCCCTCGGTGAGGTAGGTGCGGGTGAAGAACTCCCCCGGGTCGCCGTACTCGGGGCTGGTGGCCTGACCGGTGTGCACCAGGTGCAGGTCGGCGGCAAACTCCGAGGCGGTGAACTCGCCGCGCGCCACGTCGTCGTGCGGATGGATCACCTCGCGCCACGGCTTCAGTCCGCCGCCCGGCTTGAGCGATGCCTTTCTCGTCCTCTTCACCTGCTGGCGGGTCTGGTCCTCGTAGACGGTGCGCCGCAGATCGGAGCGCATCTTGCGCACATCGGCCGCGGAATCGGCGGATCCCACCGCCTGGAGGAGCCGCACGATTGTGTCGAGGGCGCGATCGGTGTCGTCGGAACTGAACGGCGCGTTGTGGGCCCACTGGTTGCGGGTCTCCCGCAGCTCCGAGGCGAAACTCTGCTGCGCCCGGGACAGCACGTCCCTGAACTCGTAACCGCGTTCGGTGATCGCGCGCAGCTGCACCTGGACATCGTGTTTCGCGAGGATCTTCGGGGCACCCCCCCGGCGTCGCGCGTCCTCGTCGGCCCACATCGTCGGCCACTGCGACGATCCGTAGACCTTGGTCATCACCTCGTCCACCACATCCTGGAGACCTTCGGAGAGCAGGTCGAAGGCCTTGCTGATTCGGTCCCGGTTGTTCACTGCCATCGGTGTCTCCTACGACGTGGTGCCTGCGTGTCGGGTGTGGTCAGTCATCTCGGTCCTCGGTTGCCGGGGTGATCTGGTGTCGGGCGATCCGTTCCCGGGCGTCCCGGTAGATCTCCTGGATGCGTGTCTCAAGTTTCTCCTTGGGCGGCAGCGTGGTCCAGTACTCGGCCACGACTATGCCGTCCTTGTGCATCTCCAGCAGCTCCACCTGTTCCCGGCTCGCCTCGGTGCACAGGATGAGGCCGATGGGTGCCTCCTCGCCGGGCTGCCTTTCGTACCGGTCGAGCCATTTGAGGTAGAAGTCCATCTGGCCCTTGTAACTCGGTTTGAACTTCCCGATCTTCAGTTCGACGGCGATCAACCGCCTCAGCGGGCGGCTGAAGAACAGCAGGTCGAGGTAGAAGTCGTCGTTGTCGACGGTCATCCGTTGCTGCCGGGAGACGAATGCCCAGCCGTTGCCGACCTCCAGGAGGAACGCCTCCATCTCCCGGATGATCGCTTCCTCCAGGTCCCGTTCCGCCCAGGAGTCATGCAAACCCAGGAACTCCAAGAAGTAGGGATCGCGGAAACTGTCCGCCGGGATCATCGACCCGCCCAGCGCCTGGGCGTTGGCGATCTCCTTGCGTTCGTAGCCGTGACGCCCGATGAGTTCCCGCAACGCCCGGACGCTCAGTCGCGCGTTGACGGCCTGGTCGATGTAGTAGGCCCGCGCTTCCGGGGACCGGACCGGCAGGAGGGCCAGGATGTGGCTCCAGCTCAATTGTCGCGACAGTGATACGACAATCTCCTCGTCAGAGAAGACCTGAGAGAACTGGATCATGCGGTACAGGTTCGCTCTGGTGAAACCTCGGCCGAACCTCCGAGTCAATTGTGGCTCCAGTGAAGCAACAATCTCTTTGGCGTAGTCAGCGCGAGTTTCACACAGGATCTCCGTGTCGATCATCCGCCCGATGTGCCAATGCATCAAGGTCAGGGCCGCATTGGCCTGTGTGGCGACGGCGGCGCGGGTCTGTTCGATGAGAGAAGAGACCCGTTCCAGCAGGGAACCCTCCCCGGACAGCGCCGCTTGGTGGTTGGGGGTGAGATCCGCTCCTACGGAGGTCTCGGGCCCCGGGGCCGGTTCTGGGTGGTTGCGCGTGGTCACGGGTCAGTCCTAGTCTCCGAAGTCGAATGCTTCCTGGGTGGAGCGGGGCACCGATGCGAGTTTCCTGGCTTGTTCGTTCACGTCGCCCCATGCGCTGACGAGGCTGTTGAACAGGAGCGCGTCCTTGGCGTCCTTTTTCTTCTCGGCCTCGTGGAAGAGCAGGAAGCCGAGTTCCTTCACCGCGTCCAGATCCACCCGCACCTCCTGCAACCCTGGCAGCAACTGGGCGACCTTCTCCACCCCACCATCGGCCATCGCCGCGGCCAGACGAACCGTGGCCTCCCAGATGCTGAGCCGGTCATCGGTTTGTGGCACCCAGCCGGCGCTGAGGTTCTCGGGCGAGAGCAGCCGCGCCCTGCCGCCCCTGGCCTCGAAAATACCGCCGCGTTCCAGGGCACCGATGGATGTGTCGGTGGAACGGGCCAGCTGATCCGCCAAACCGGAGCTCTCGGTGCCCCAGCCGTAGCTGCGGTACCACTTCACGGCGAACCGCGTATCGGGGTCGAAGTCCGATTCCTGCTCCCCCAGCACCTCGTCGAGAGTGGCGTTGATGAGCAGCAGAGCGTCCCTCACCGACATGTCGGACCCGTCGGCCTCACGCACCCGCGCATACCGGGAGAACACCGAAATACCGGGACCAATGGCCGCCTGGGCCAGATCCACAGGGGCGATGGCCCCCTGCATGAGCGTCCGCAGGGCCTCCGGCAACTCGGACTTGAGCCGAGCGACGAACAACCGACGGGTGATGGAATCAGCATCCACAGGTCGCGGACGGCAGGCCAACACTATGGAAGAAGCGAGGGCATTGCTGGCCTGTGATCTAGGTCGATTGGCAAGCTCACTCCGCACCGGCCAAGTGGCAGTGATCTCCCATCCTGCTTCAATGAGCCCGTTGAGAAGAGTGTGCCAACCGGTTGATGAAGTACCCTCAGCCTCAGCATCCTGCTGTTTGTAGGCGTAGTACACCGTCATGGGCACCGCCGAATTGACCCTTCCCTGACGGATACGACGAAAAACTGAATTGAAACCATCAACAAAGAAACGTTTTGCACCGTCCTTACCATCATGACGGTAGGGATTGGCGACGAGCTCATCCACCTTGGGGGTCAACATCGTTCCAACAATTTGCGGATAGATTCCCTGCAGACAGCGACGAAGCCAAGCATAGAAGAAGTCAGACAGATTAGAATAGCTGATGTTGTCATAGTAAGGCGGATCGGTGGAAATAACAAACTCGTTATATGCCACCGTTTCCGCACTGGCCTGATCCACTCTACCCGACACGCTCGCAGAAGCAGCCGCTAGCGCCTTGATCACCCAAGTAAGCTGCCCCATGAAATTTCCTGAAGAATTGGAAAATACATTTGTTTCGGTGATCTCCCAAGTCATGGGTATGGCTTGTCGCGTGAATAGGTGCGTAATCTTCTCTCCAGTTGTATGCCATGTGCAAAGAGCATTGCAATAATCAGCAGTACGACTCACCCCCAACGCGAGATACGTAGCAACTGCATCGGCATAAGCCTGTGCCCCGGAGTCGTTCGCCTCAAGACGATCTCCCTCCGGAACGCCCGCAATCAAAGCATCCACCACCACCTGTTCCCGCACCTCGACGACGAGATCACTCAGTGTGGTCATGGCGACGAGTTGTCGATTCGTAAAGAGATCGGCCCAGCGTTTAAGTCCATAGTTTGGAGCTGTTATGGCACGGGGATCGTAAGGAAGCTCACTCTCCGGAACCCTGTCAGGGGGCGTCACTCGCGCGGCATCGATTTGCGTTTGATTTGGGGAAAGATACAAACGTCCTCTCCCGGAATCAGCTACGACTGCCATCAGATGCGACCCCATGCGCCCAGCGGCCGCTTCGCTCCGGATATGGTCATTTGAGATTACCGTGCCGTCTCCTATGGCAACGCCCTTACCTCGGTTTACGGTTCCGTCGTCAGATTTACGTGGTCCGTTCGCATCGTGCACCACCTCGTAGCGCACCCGCCCGTCCTGCACGGTGGCACGTACCCAGGCTTCCTTACCTTTTTTCTTGCTCAGCCACCACGAGTTCACCAAGGGGACCTCGATGGGGTTGGCTGGGTTGGGGCTTTTCACGGTGCGGACCCATTTCCAGGCGATCACAGTGTGTTCGGTGCCGTCGGGGGCCTTGACCTTGGGATACAGGTGTCCGATGCGCCGGAATGCCTCGTCACGCATCCATTTGCCGTAGTAGCGGACGTCTTCCGCGAGTCCTTCGGCGCGTTGGTAGATGCTTTGTTCATTACCTCCCGGGTGCACGGGTTCCTGCCCCGCGAATTTGGGCGGTATCTCTATGAGTGCCTTGTTGATGAGCACTGCCAAGGGGTTGAGGTCGCTGGCGTGGGCCTCCAAACCCAGGCGCTGCGCCTCCAGGGGAATGGATCCGCCGCCCGCAAAGGGGTCGAGCACCGCGGGAAGTTCGCCGTCGTTGCTCTTGCGAATCTCCTCGCGTGCCCGGCGCAGCAGCGGTTCGTCGTTGCTGTTCTCCCACACCACCAGCTCTTCCATGAGGGCGTGCAGGCGGGCGCGTTCGGCGTCCTGTTCCTCGACGGTCGGGAACTCCTCCGGTCGCGAGGCGGGATCGTCGACGAGTTGCGCGAACAGCACGGCGCGGGCGGTCGCGAGTGGTTTGCGTGACCAGTACAGGTGCAGGGTTGAGGGGTGTCCGTGACGGATCGACTTCTCGCGAGCCGATGCGGCATTGATGGCCTCCAGCGGCAGGGAGGTCTCGATGAGTTTCTTCTTCGGCGTGTTCGCCACGGACTTTCCTTCGGTTTCTGTGGGTTGGCTGGAATGGTTCGGGCCGATCATCGTGGCGGTCCTCCCCTATTCCAGTAGTCGCGCCATTCCTCGTTGTAGGAGCGTGTGGTGGTGGATGGTTCGAGGTGCGCGAAGGCGTCGGTGACGTAGCGCAGTTCGTCGTGTTCGTGGCCGTCGGGTGAGACCTGGACGAGCGCCAAGCGGTGTCTCTCGCCCTGGGTCTGGGCGAAGGTGACCTCGTTTGTCGTGATGGCGAACGTGTCGGCACCTTCGATCCTGCCCTTGACCTCGATGTAGTGGATCCGGCCCTCGTCATCGGTGGAACGGATGTCGTAGCCGGGATTGTTGCGGGGCATCTCCACCGGATTCCTGCCGATGGCCCGTTCCGCGGCCAGCACCGCTTCCACCGCCCGGCGTTCCACTTCTTCCGTGGCCCGGGTCCTGGCCGGCGCTTCCTGTCCGGATTCCGCCGCGATGAGGTGGCTCGGCACGATCAGCGCGGCGCTGCGAATCACCCCGGGAACGGCGACGAGTTTGGTGTGGAGCGCGAGTTCGTGGCGTCTGCGTTCGAGGCGTTTCTCCAGTTGACGGGCCTTGGCGTGGGCGGTTTCGGCCCGTACCCTGCCGATGGTGCCTGCGCGTTCGAGATCCTCCAGGCGGTTGTATTCGCGATCCCAGTGGTTGATCTCCGCAAGCAGCCGCTCCCTGACCTGTTTGCAGGTGCGGGCCACCTCGATTTCGAGCCGGGCACGGATTTCCTCCATGCGGGGTTGCATGCCGCTGCGGTAGGAGTTGGCGCGCACGGTCTTCTCGTGGTTTCCCCTCACCCATTCGTCATTCAGGATCGAGGCGATGGCGGCGGCCTCTCCCGGCTGGGGTGCGTCGTAATCCAGGTAGGGAGGTGCCGCGGAGACCGTGACCGTTCCGTCCGGTTCCAGGATCGGGTAGTCGAAGTGGTGTGAGACGGTGTCGATGCCGGGCGCGGAGTTCGTGATGCGCTGCTCGACGGTGTACATCAACGCCGGGACCTCCGCCTGTTGGCTGCGCCTGTCGACCAGGACGGTACCGTGCCGCAGTGCCGACCCCAGGTCCTCGATTGTCGCCTCGATCACGGCGTGGAGCAGTGGCTGGCCCGGGGCGATGAGGGTGGCGGGCGGCTGGCCCTCGGGGTGGGTGAGGTGCAGTTCGAAGGTGATGCGTTCGTACTGGTCGGCGACGGGGGCCCAGCGGTTCAGGCGGCGCGCGATGTCGATGACCCGGGTGGGGACGCGGGTGATTTCGTAGCGTCCCTTTTCCCGTTTGCGGACCTGCCCGCCCAGGCGTTCGAACGCGGACAGGAAGAAGGCGGCGATGTAGCCGGGCTGGAGGCGGCGTTCGCGGGCCTTCTCCATTCTGGCCCGTACCTCGTCGAGATCGAGTGCGCTGAACATCTCGGGATGCAGCGCCTTCTCCGCGAGCATCTCGTCCAGCCCGTCCCTGACCCCCGCGTCGATGATGCGATCCAGTTTGGCCTTCACCTCGGGGCGGTCCCCGTACCGGATGGCCTCGATCAGCAGGTCGCGCAGGGACCGTTCCTGGAAGGCGTCGTCGTCACCGAGCACGTTGAACAGGTTTCCGTTGTATGCCACCGACATCTGTTCGATCTTCGAGAGCAACCGTGTGAAAACATCGCCTTCGCGGGTGTCCTTGGCCACCATGTTCCACAGGTGACAGACCTCGCGCTGACCGATGCGGTGGATGCGTCCGAAGCGCTGCTCTATCCGGTTCGGGTTCCACGGAAGGTCGTAGTTGACCATCAGGTGGGCGCGCTGCAGGTTGAGCCCCTCCCCCGCGGCGTCCGTGGCGAGCAGCACCACCGTGTCGGGGTTGTGGGTGAATTTCTCGCGCGCCGCCATTCGTTCCTCGCGGCTGGTGCCGCCGTGGATCCTGACCACCGCGTCGGAGCGGCCGAGCTGGGCGCTGATTCTTTGATCCAAGTAGTCGAGGGTGTCCCGGTGCTCGGTGAAGATGATGATTTTCCTCGCCGCCCCGGTGCCGTCGCCGGCCAGTAGTTGTTCGTCGAGAATGGTGCGCAGCTGCACCCATTTCTTGTCGTCGTCCAGACGCCGGACCTTGTATGCGACGCGAATGAGATCCTCAAGGATCGCGATCTCGGCGCGCAGCTCCGGGATGGTCTGCGCGGCGGTTGCGCGATCCACCACGTACTCCACCTGGGTTTCGAATTGGAAACGTTCCGAATCGGTTGTTTCCAGATCCATGTCTTCGTAGTCGTGGATCGACAGGGACGGGAGTTTCGCGTCGAACCGGGCGGCGGATTGTTCCTTCTCTGCTGGGCTCGCCGTTTCCTGGATGCGGGTGAGTTCGCGGAGCCTGTCTTCGAGTCGGCGTTGGCGGCGTTCCAGCGACCGCAGAATCGCTTCCGGGCTGGAGGCGAGGCGGCGTTGCAGAACGGTCAGGGCGAATCCGACGTTGTTTCCGCGTTTCCTGTCGCCCGCCTGGGAGATGCATTCGGCGCGTCCCATTTCCGTGCGCACATAGTCGGTAACGAGATCGTAGAGTTCCCGTTCGGCCGGGCTCAGTTCGTAGGCCACCGTGTAGGCGCGGCGTTCCGGGAACAACGGTTTGCCCTCGAAGGTGAGCAGGTCCTCCTTGACCATGCGGCGCATGAGGCCTTTCGTGTCGGTGCGGTGCACCCCCTGACGGTACTGGCCCTCGAAACGGTCCCGGTCCAGCAGCGACATGAACAGCTGGAAATCCTCTTCTTTTCCCGCGTGCGGGGTGGCGGTCATCAGCAGAAGGTTGTGTGCGGTTTCCGAGAGCAGCCTGCCCAGCTTGAAACGTTTCGTCTCGGACACCTCGCCCGCCCAGGATGAATAGTGGGCGGACATGCGGTGTGCCTCGTCGACCACGGCGACGTCCCAGTTCACCTCGGAAAGCTGTTCCATCAGGTCTTCGTTGCGGGAGATCTGATCCATTCGCGCAATCAGCCGGTTGTGGTCGGCGAAGACGTTGCGGCCGTGGGCGTCGTCGATCATCTGACGGTTGAAAACCTCGAAGCGCAAGTCGAACTTGGTGGCAAGTTCCTCGCGCCACTGCTCCACCAACCCGCCGGGAGCGACGACGATCGCCCGTTCGCAATCGGAACGCAGGATCAGTTCCTTGATGTAAAGGCCGGCCATGATCGTTTTCCCGGCGCCCGGGTCGTCGGCCAGCAGGAACCGCAGCGGGAGACGCGGAAGCAGTTCCTCGTACACGGCGCGAATCTGATGCGGCAGCGGGTCCACATCCGAGCTGTTGACCGCGACCATCGGGTCATACAGGGCGGCGTACTTGATGCGCAACGCCTCCGCCGCGAGCCGGAACTCGTCCGGGTCGCCGTCGAACGCCGGGGCGGATTCGAGATCATCCACCGGTTCGAGATCAGCCGCGTCGGCCTCCGTGACCATACGACCGCCACTGGTCCCGGACTCGTCCCGGTAGAAGACCTCCACCAGCGTCGGATCCATGACCTCGACGGCGATCACGGTGACCGTCTGCCCCGGAACCAGGCCGCGGAGTCGCTGCCCCGGGCGCAGGGTGGCCAGACCGGATGTGGTCTCTGCCCCGGTCACAGGACGCCTCCCTCCGATTCCTCCCGCCGACGATCGTGCGCGGGGAATCCATCATCGGGGTGACCAGCGCACACCCCCGAATAGTAGCGGGTAGCGGCTGGGCAGGTCGATGCGACCTTCCCCTTTTGGAGGAAGACTGTCTTTACGTCTCTAGAATAACACAGAATCAATAGCCGAAAAAACCTTGAATTAGACCATGAGTATTATTCACAACTATCCTTAAGTGCGTTTCGACTAGGAGGTTTGTCGATGGATGGGTCGCCTGTGAATAAGTCTCCATGAAATAAAGTAAAAAATCACACGCTAAGCAACAAAATCCCCAGAGATGCGGGGTCACGAACTTCACCAATAATTTTCTATAGCTATTGACTTTTATTGGCGATTATTCCTGATCGCACTCCGGATCATAAGTTTTCCCCGCAAAACCATTTTCCCGCGAAATGAAATTCACATATTCACCAATATCCATAGCTGCCACGGTTCCGAGTCCTTGGAGGCGGCTGAAAAGCTTAAAAAGGAAAAACAAGAGAGCGGTATTGGAATCGCTATATTCCAGCTTGGATGAGTCGCCATAGGGATTGTTGAACGACCGGGCACCTAGCGCACACCCGATATCGATCCGAAAATCGCCAGTAAGACGCGTGATGGATTCCACGGCCACTTTACCATCTAAATCAACCCAGCCACTCCTCGTGGTGAGCAGACCTCCGAGAATATGTATAGGTTTCTTAGGAGCGAATACACCTCCAGCATGAGGGATTGTGATGGACGTGCGATGAAGACAGCGAACACTTGCAATCTTTCTTCCGGCATAATCCATGAAACGCTTATTAGCTTCTTGCTTAACCTCAAATACCGCATATACAGCCTCAACAGGAACGAGCAGGTCGCTATCACTGAGGCGAACGAGTAAAGGAGTATACTGCGAATCATAGATAAGCAAGTCAATCTGATCGCTTATTTCTCCAGAAGAATCTATCGCGAATCCCTTTGTAACACCATATCGGCTGGGGAGAAACTCTTTAAGGACAGCAGCCCATTTCGCTTCTGAGGCTTCACCAATAGCACCCCCGTGTCGAATAGAAGCAGGCGCTATCCCTAAGTCTGCAATTAGACTATTCTGTTTTTGCAAAAAAGCTGAACGTATTATGTTTTTGTCTACCATGAAGATTTTCCCAGCCCTTACATAGAGAGGATTATTCGCAGGCGATATATCGGTCGGCGAATCCCCTAATCAGAGCGCCTTTAAAGATAGCAAAAAATAAGCCTTACGATATGTTATCAAGATGGACCAACAAACACAAGTTCAATCAACAGAACTTCCAACAAAAAGGATCACGAGCCAGCCACTGCACTTTGATCAGACCATCAATTTTCAAACCGCCCGTGGAGCTAAGGGGATTCGAACCCCTGGCCTCTTCCATGCCATGGAAGCGCGCTACCAACTGCGCCATAGCCCCGTGTCTCGCGACTCCTTGAACTTACCGGAGCCGCGGGCGGTGTGCAAGCCGCGGGTCAGGGGAGCTGTCTCGCCGGGGTGTTGTAGGTGGCGAGTCTGGGTTTTTCTCCCCCGATCACCAGCGAGTAGGTGATGTTGCCCGGGATGCTGAGGATGTCGTCGATACCCATGAAGGCGCTGACCACCTTGGACAGCAGTAGGCCGTGGGTGACGATCAGCACCTGCTGTCCCTTGTGTCTTTCCGCGATCTCCCGCACCGACTCCAGAGCCCGGGCGGTCATCTCGGCCAGGGTTTCGCCCGTCGCCGAGCGTTGGAAATCGACCCCGTGAGTGTAGAAGTCGATGAAGCCGGGGAACACGCGGATCACCTCGGCGGTGGTCATGCCGCTCCAGCTGCCGACGTTGATCTCCCGCAGCCGGGCATCCGGCACCACGTCGAGTCTGTGGGGTTCCGCGACCATGTGGGCGGTGCGGAGGGCCCGTTTCAGGTCGGATGTGTAGCAGGCCTCGAAGTCCCAGTCCGCGAAGAACTGGGCCGCCTCCCCGGCCTGCCTCTCCCCCACCTCGTCGAGTTCGACATCCGCCTGTCCCTGCAGTTTTCCGAGCTCGTTCCATTCCGTGCGACCGTGCCGCAGGAACACAAGTTTTGTGTGCGTCACTGCTCTTCGTCGTCCTGTGGTACCGGCACCTCGTGCACGTCGAGTGGGATCTGTGGACAGTCCTTCCACAACCGTTCCAGGTTGTAGAGGCTGCGTTCCTCGGTGCGCTGCACGTGCACCACGAAATCGATGTAGTCCAGCAGCACCCAGCGGTTCTCCCGGTCACCCTCGCGGCGCACCGGTTTCAGCTGGGCCTGTTTGATGAGCTGCTCCTCCACGGCGTCGACAACCGCCCCGACCTGGCGTTCGTTCCTGGCGCTGATGATCAGGAACACGTCGGTGATGGTCAGCTGCTGGCTGACGTCGAAGGCGACGATGTTGGTGCCGAGTTTCCCGGCTGCCGCCTCCGCGGCAATGGTCACGTGTGTGATCACGGACTCAGATGTTGTCAACTGGAACTCCTGTCTCAGGATGCGGGTAGAGACCGCGTTTCACGATGTACTGCACGATGCCATCCGGCACCAGGTACCAGATCGGCTCGGCACGCTGCACACGTGTACGGCAGTCGGTGGAGGAAATAGCCAGGGCCGGGACCTCCAGCAGCGTCACCTTATCCGATGGCAGATGCGCCAGGTCGTCCTCCGTCATGGGAACTCCCGGACGGGTCACCCCGACGAAGTGCGCCAGATCGAACAGCTGCTCCGCACCGCGCCACGTGAGGATCTGCCGCACCGCATCCGCGCCGGTGATGAAGAACAGATCCACGTCGTCGCCGCGCTCCGCACGAAGATCCCTCAGGGTGTCGACGGTGTAGGTGTTACCGGGCCGGTCGATGTCCACGCGGCTCACGGAGAACCGGGGGTTCGAAGCGGTGGCGATCACGGTCATCAGGTACCGGTCCTCCGCCTGGGTCACGTTCCGGTGGGTTTTCTGCCAGGGCACACCCGTGGGCACGAAGACCACCTCGTCGAGGGAGAACTTCGCGGCCACCTCACTGGCGGCAACGAGGTGCCCGTGATGGATCGGGTCGAAGGTACCGCCCATCACCCCGAGCCGGTAATGCCGTTCCCGTCCCTGCCGGGCCACCGCCAATTCCGTGGTGCTCATCGCTCCCCCGTTCCTTTTCCGCTGCCGACCCCCAGCCACCATCCCAGCGCACCGAGCACCAGGATCACCCCCATGATCACGAGGGCCAGCACGGAGACGTCGGCCCCGGTCGGTGTTTCCAGCAAAACCATGCGGGAAATGTTATCCGCTCAACCAGCGCGGGCGGTGGCCACTCATTTTCCCGGGCCGCCGAATCCTGCGGGCTCAGACCCTCACCTGGCCGTCGCCGTTCACGATGTATTTCGTCGAGGTCAGTTCCGCCAGGCCCATCGGACCCCGCGCATGCAGTTTCTGGGTGGAGATTCCGATCTCGGCGCCGAAACCGAACTGACCCCCGTCGACGAACCTGCTGGAGGCATTCACGAGCACCGCCGCGGCGTCGATCTCGGTGACGAACCGGTCGGCCGCGGCCCGGGACTCGGTGATGACGGTCTCGGAATGACCGGTGGTGTGGCGGCGGATGTGGGTGATTGCCTCGTCGATGTCCGCGACGATCCTGACCGCCAGGTCCAGCGACAGGTATTCCGCATCGAACTCGTCCTCACCGGCAGGGACCACGTCGTCGGCGAACGCCACCACATCGGGGGTTCCGTGAACCGTCACGCCGGCGTCGCGAAGCGCATCGAGCGCGACAGGAAGGAAGGCGCCGGCGATGTCGCGGTGCACCAGCAGCGTCTCGACGGCATTGCAGACGCTGGGTCGCTGGGTTTTCGCGTTCAGCAGCACGGCGACGGCCTTGCCGATGTCGGCAGAGGCGTCCACGTAGAGGTGACAGTTCCCGGTGCCGGTCTCGATCACCGGCACCTTCGCCCCCTCGACCACGGCGTTGATCAACCCGGCCCCGCCTCGCGGGATCAGCACATCCACCAGGCCCCGGGCGGCCATCATCTCTCCCGTGACCCCGCGTCCCCCCTCCACCAGGGCGACGGCGTCGGCACTCACCCCGGCGTTCCTCAGCCCTTCACGCAGGGCCTCGACGCAAACCCGGTTCGACTCGATGGCCGAACTGGAGCCGCGCAGCAGGGCCGCGTTGCCTGACTTGAGGCACAACCCGGCCGCGTCCGCCGTGACGTTCGGGCGGTTCTCGTAGATGATCCCCACCACCCCGAAGGGCACCCGCACCTGCCGCACCTCGACACCATTGCCGAGCCGCCAGCCCCGCACCAGGTCACCCACCGGGTCGGGCAGCGCCTCCACGTCGCGCAGCCCGTCGACCATTCCCCGCACCCGGTCGCCATCCAGACGCAGCCGGTCGATCACAGCCTCGGGCGTCCCTGATCGCCGCGCCGCATCGACGTCGACGGCATTGGCCGCCAGCAGCTTCTTCTCGACGGCCGCCACGGCGTCGGCCATCGCGTGCAGGGCACGGTCCTTCTCATCCCGGGTCAGGGTGGCCAGTTGCCGGCTCGCCTCACGGGCCGCCAGGGCTTGGGATCGGAACTCCATGACGGGAGTATAGGAGGCACATACGGCATCCGTGCCCTGTTCCACCCATCGGTTTGCTGGCCTTGTTTCCGTTTCGCTGGGCCTATTCATGTTTGCCTGCGCTGTGAGGCCAGCAAACATCAACAAGCCCAGCAAACCGGTATTAAGGCCAGCAAACCAATCGACTGGTGAATCAGGGGATCAGTGGATCAGTGGATTCCGATCATCAGATCGCGGTGCACGGCCAGACCTCCGAGGCCCATCCGCCGCCGCAGTTCCGTCGCGGAGCAGTCCACCAATCCACGTGCCAGCAGTGTTCCGCCGGGCCCGGTGATGTCAACGGGATCGCCCGCCTCGAAATCACCCGTAACATCGTCGATCCCCACCGCCAGCAGCGATGCGTGCCCCTTCCCTACGGCCCGGGCGGCACCGGCGTCGATCCGCAGCTCCCCGCTCACCTCGGCGGCGTGGGCCAGCCACAGCAGCCTGCGGGGTCGTCGCCGCCCGGCGGCCTCGAACAGGGTGCCCACCTCCTCCCCCTCCAGGGCCGCCAAGAGCTGGTCGGCGTGGGCCAGCACCACAGAAACCCCACCCGAGGTCGCGATCCGGGCGGCCTCCACCTTGGTGCGCATCCCGCCGGTCCCGACACGGGAACCCACCCGGGAGGTGTCGGCCACCAGCTCCGTGAAGTCACGGACCCGGGGTATCAACCGTGCCCCGGGTTCAGCCGGGTGTGCGGTGTAGAGGCCGTCCACGTCGCTCAGGATCACCAGCGCATCGGCCCGCACCAGGTGGGCGGTCAACGCCGCCAGGCGGTCGTTGTCGCCGAACCGGATCTCCCCGGTCGCGACGGTGTCGTTCTCGTTGATCACGGGGATCACCCCCAGCCTGAACAACCGCGAAATCGTGTTCAGGGCGTTCCGGTAGCTGCGCCCGTCCTGCAGGTCACCGGCGGTCAGCAGCACCTGCGCCACCATCTGGTGGTGGGCCGCGAAAGCCTCCGCGTAACGCCGGATCAGGATGCCCTGGCCGACCGCGGCCGCCGCCTGCTGGGTCTCGAGGTCCCTGGGTCGCGCCGGGAGCCCCAACGGTCCCAGCGCCGCCGCGATGGCCCCGGAGGTCACCAGCACCAGACGTTTGTCGCGCGCCTGTAGGGAGGCCAGTTCCGCTGCGAGCGTCTCGATGCGCGCCGGATCCAGGTGCCCCTCCCGATCGGTCAGCGACGACGACCCGATCTTCACCACCAAGCGTTTCGCCCCGGTGATCTCAGTCCTCATCGGCGACCTCGCCGGCCTTCCGGGCGTGATACTCGGCATCGATCCGGCGCCGCCGGGCCACGGCGGGCCGTTCGCTCTCCAGCCGGGGATCCTCACCCCGCCGGGAAAGGATCTCGGCCCCGGTCTCGACCTGCGGGGCGAAATCGAACACCACCGCGTCGTCGCCTCCGATGGCCACCGCGTCACCCTCCCGGGCCCCGAGTTCCAGGAGTTTCTCCTCCACCCCGAGCCGGTTCAACCGGTCCGCAAGGTAACCGACCGCCTCGGCGTTGTTGAAGTCGGTCTGGCGGATCCAGCGTTCCGGTTTCGCCCCGCGCACCCGCCACAGGAAACCGCCCTCCCCGTCGCCCTTCTTCACGATCGTGAAGGAGTCGTCGGCGGCGATACGTCCCACCGGTTTGGGTCGCAGGACCTTCTTCGGCGGCTCCTCCGTCGCCTTGGCGGCGCGGTGGGTCTCGACGATCCGGGCCATGGCGAACTTCAACGCGTTCAACCCCTCGCCGGTCTTGGTGCTCACCTCGAAGACCTGGTAGCCGCGTTTCTCCAGTTCGGGCCGGGCGAGTTCCGCAAGGTCGGGTGCGTCGGGCAGGTCCAGTTTGTTCAACGCCACCAGGCGTTCGCGATCCTCCAAACCGCCATGAGCCGCCAGCTCGCCCTCTATCACGTCCAGGTCGGCGACGGGTTCGCGGCCCGGTTCCCAGGTGCCCAGGTCGATGACGTGCACGATGGCCTGGCAGCGTTCGATGTGTCGCAAGAAATCGAATCCCAGGCCCTTCCCGAGCGAAGCCCCCTCGATGAGACCTGGAACGTCGGCGACGGTGTAGGTGAGATCTCCCGCCACCACGACACCCAGGTTCGGCACCAAGGTGGTGAAGGGGTAATCGGCGATCTTCGGCCGGGCCCTGGAAATCGCGGCGATCAGCGACGATTTTCCCGCCGACGGGAACCCGACCAGGCCGATGTCGGCCAGCACCTTCAGTTCGAGCTGGATCAGCCGGGACTCGCCATCCTCACCGAGAAGCGCGAAACCGGGCGCCTTGCGGGCGGCGGTCGCGAGCGCCTCGTTGCCGAGCCCACCCTTGCCGCCGACGGCCGCGACGTATTCCTCACCGGATCCGGTGAGATCGGCCAGGTGCTCACCCGTGGTCGCATCGGAGACGACCGTCCCGGCAGGTACCGCCAGGACCACGTCCTCACCCTTGGCGCCGTGCTGGTGGTCGCCGCGGCCGGGCTGCCCGTTCGTGGCCCGGCGCACCGACTGGCGGTGGTATTCCACCAGCGAATTGAGATTGTCGACCACTCGGAGGATCACGGATCCCCCGTCGCCACCGTTGCCGCCGTCGGGTCCGCCGAGGGGCTTGAACTTCTCGCGGTGCACCGAGGCGCAGCCGTGACCGCCGTTGCCTGCCTGCACGGTCAGTTTCACGCGATCCACGAATGAAGGAATTGCCACGGCTAGAAGTATCTCAAAGCGCTTCGGAAACCGAAGAGCGACGGGCCCGCCTCACGAGGAGGAGGACCCGTCGCCTGAATGTCCGCTGTTGACTCAGGCCTCGACCGGGGCCACGTTGACGACGCGGCGGCCACGCTTGACACCGAAGTTCACCTTGCCGGCGGCCAGCGCGAAGAGGGTGTCGTCGCCACCACGACCCACGTTGTCGCCGGGGTGGAAGTGGGTGCCGTGCTGGCGGACGATGATCTCGCCCGCACCGACGACCTGCCCGCCGAAACGCTTCACACCGAGGCGCTGGGCATTGGAATCACGACCGTTTCGCGTCGAGGACGCGCCCTTCTTGTGTGCCATCTCTGCTCCTGCCTCAGTTCTTGATGTCGGTGATCTTGACCTGGGTGTACCGCTGACGGTGCCCCTGGCGCTTCTTGTAGCCGGTCTTGTTCTTGTACTTCAGGATCCGGATCTTGGGGCCCTTGGTCTCCGCCAGCACCTCGGCGGTCACGGAAACCTTGCCGAGGGCCTCGGCGTCGGAGGTCACGGTGCCGCCATCGACCAGCAGCAGCGGCTGCAGGTTGATGGTTTCGCCGACCCCTTCGGACACCAGGTCGATGTCGAGGATGTCGCCAACAGCCACCTTGTGCTGGCGTCCGCCACTGCGCACGATCGCGTACACGCCTGACCTACCTTCTTCTTCTAATGCCTTGGGATTCTCCCGCGATGCCCGTGGGGCCCAACAGGAGACGTCGTCCAGCCACGCAGAAGGGCGCGGCCTGACAACCGAGGGACAACTTTACGGTCACCGCCTCGCCGGGTCAAACCAACTTGGCTGCGAGTCTTAACCCGAAGTTCCCGCAGGCGACCACAGGCCCCCGGACATGCACAAGATGGTTTCGACACGGGCCGCTCCTTCGTCGCAACCCGGCTCAACCAACTTCAGAAAGAACAAAGCTGGTTGAGCCAGCACGTGAGCGCCAGCGAACGGCTGAGTCGAAACCACCCGGCAGCCAAGAAACAGATCCGACCACAGGTCCCGGGCACGCACAAGATGGTTTCGACACGGGCCGCTCCTTCGTCGCAACCCGGCTCAACCGGCTTCAGGAGGGGGACATCGCAGGTCGGCTCAACCGGCTTCGGGAGAACTGTTAACCGTTCTTCCTGCGGCGACGTCCGGACCTGCGTTCGCCGCCATCGGCCGGGGCCTGCGAGTCGACGGGGTTGTCGAAACGCAGATAGCCGGAGCCGTGGCAGTGATCGCACTCCTCCGTGAACGCCTCCGCCAGTCCGGTTCCAATGCGTTTGCGGGTCAGCTGCACCAGCCCCAGGCTGGTGACCTCCGCCACCTGGTGCCTGGTGCGGTCGCGGCCCAGGCACTCGACGAGGCGCCGCAGCAGCAGTTCACGGTTGCTGGGCAGCACCATGTCGATGAAGTCGATGACGACGATGCCACCGAGGTCGCGCAACCTCAGCTGCCTGACGATCTCCTCGGCCGCCTCCAGGTTGTTGCTGGTGACGGTGGCCTCGAGGTTGCCGCCGGAACCCGTGAACCGGCCCGTGTTGACGTCGATGACGGTCATCGCCTCGGTGCGGTCGATCACCAGCGACCCTCCGGAGGGCAGGAAGACCTTGCGGTCGAGGGCCTTGGCGATCTGCTCGTCGATACGGTACTGCGCGAACAGGTCGCGGCCGTCCTCGCCCGGTTCGAACCGTTCGATGCGATCCGTCAGGTGGGGGGCGACGTGCCCGACGTAGGCCGAGATCGCCTCGTGGGCGTCGTCGCCCTGGACGGTCAGCTTCGCGAAATCCTCGGTGAACAGGTCGCGGACGATGCGCAACGTCAGGTCGGGTTCGGAGTAGAGGGCCTCGGGGGCCTTGCCCGCCTTCACCTTCTTCTCGATGACCTCCCACTGGGCCTTGAGCCGGTTGACGTCGCGCACCAGCTCCTCGGCGGCCACTCCCTCGGCTGCGGTGCGCACGATCACGGATTCGTTGTCGCCGATCAGTTCACCGAGGATCCGCCTCAACCGGGTGCGTTCCACGTCCGGAAGTTTGCGGGAGATCCCGGACAGGTGCCCGCCCGGTGAGTACACGATGTAGCGGCCGGGCAGGGAGATGTGCCCGGTGAGGCGCGCGCCCTTGGCCCCGATGGGGTCCTTGGTGACCTGCACGAGCACCGTCTGCCCGGATTTGAACACCTTCTCCACCTTGCGGTCCTCGGCGGTGACCCCGTAGGAGTCCCAGTCCACCTCGCCCGCGTAGAGCACGGCGTTGCGCCCCCGCCCGATGTCGATGAACGCCGCCTCCATGCTGGGAAGCACGTTCTGCACGCGCCCCAGGTAGACGTTGCCGATCAGGGACGTGGCGGATGCGCGATCCACGTAGTGCTCGACGAGGATCCCGTCCTCGACCACGGCGAGCTGGGTGTAGTCCTCCCGCTGGCGGATCACGAGTTTCCGGTCCACGGATTCGCGGCGCGCCAAGAACTCGGCCTCGGAGAGGATCGGGGCGCGTCGACGACCCGCGGCACGGTTCTCCTTGCGGCGCTGCCGTTTGGCCTCCATGCGGGTGGAGCCCTCGATCCCGGTCACCTCGTCCCCGGTGCTGCCCTTCGATTCGGAGCCGCTGGAGCGACGGCGACGACGACGGCGACGACGGGTCCCGGTCTCCTCGTCGGATTCACCATCCCCCTCGGCGGTTTCCTCCTGCCCGGAGGTCTCGTTCTTCTCGGCCGAGTCGTCGCCGCCGGATTCCCCATCCGATGATTCGTCGTCGGTGTCCTCACCGGTCGTCTCCTCGGCGTTGGAACCACGGCGGCGACGCCTGCCGCCGCGGCGGCGGCGACGCCTGCCGGGACGTTCCTCCTCGGCCTCGGGACTCGCCTCTGCTGTCTCCTCCGGGCTCTCCTCGGAGCCGGACTCGGTTTCGGCAGCATCCGCGGAGTCCTCGGCGATGGCGCTGGCCAGTTTCGCCAACGATTCGGTGCGGCCCTCGGCGGTAATGGCGAACGGGTCCTTCATCGTGGCGCGACGGGCCTTGGCGGCCTCCTCAGCGATGCGCAACGCGGCCGCGATGCCGTCCTCCGCGGTCTCCTGCCCGTCCTGCCCGTCGGTGTCGGCCTGCTCGGTCGGTTCGGTTTTCTCCGTCTTGGCTGCCCCGGCGGCCCGGGTGGCGCGGCGCCGCCGCTGCCTGGGCGCGGGTTCGGGTGCCGGTTCCTCCCCTGCGGGTTCCGGTTCAGTTCGGGTTTCGGCTTCGGGGGTCTCGGCCGGGGTGGTCTGTGGGTGATCCGGCCCGCCCGCGGCCCGAGTGGCGCGGCGGTGCCGCTGCCTGGGGGCCGGTTCCCGGGCCGGTTCCGGTTCGGTGGCCTCGGTGGGTTCCGGGGTGGCGGCGGTGGTCACGGGCGTTTCCACGGGGATGTCCACATCGACGGGCGGACCGGCGGGGCGGGAGGCGGCGCGGCGGCGTCGTTGCCTCGGGGCGGGTTCCGGCTGTGGTTCCGTGATCGTCTCGGACCGGGTTTCGGGTTCGGAGGGGGTTTCCGTCCCGGAGGCATCCTCTTCCAGGATTTCCTCCTCGGGTTGCGGTGCACGGGCCTCGAGCACAGCGGTCACCACGTCGGCCACCACCACGGAGGAAGCGCTGCGCAACTCGTGTCCGAGCTGCGCGAGTTCGGCCAGCAGCTCCTTGCTGGTGATCCCGAGATGCTTGGCGAGTTGATGGACTCGGGGACGCGCGGGCAGCTCGGGGGCAGCGGATTCTTGATTGGTTTCGGTCATGTACGACTCCTTCGGGCGCATTGGCGCCAGCTCCAGCGTGGCTCGCCACGCCTCTCAAGACTCAAGGTCAACCGGAAAAGCATCGGGGCCTCCGCGGTCGAGTTCATCGTCGCGGTGTCCAGCCCCGGGCGGCCTCTCGGCAGCACCGGCGGTGCTTGACCTGGTGATCATTGTTCCACAACTTGTGCACACCATGGGATCCCAACCCGCCCCACCTAAAATTGGGCGGCGATGAAAACCCCGCTCCGCCTGCTGACATCACTCCTGTTCGTCTGCCTCGCAGCGGCGAGTTGCTCCACCGGCGTTCCCGAGCCGAGCCCCAGCGTCCCTTCCGTTTCCCCGGTGGATCCCGACGCAACCCCCGAGACCCGGAACCTCCTGCTGAGGCTTCACGCACAGGAAGGCAAGGGGATCCTTTTCGGACACCAGCACGACCTGTCCATGGGCTTCACCTTCGACACCGGCGACGGCAACACCTCCGACACCCTCGCAGCCGTCGGCGACCACCCCGCGGTTTTCGGCTGGGACAGTCTCGTCCTCGACGGAGACGAGGCCCCCGGCGATCCCGACGCCACCCCGGAGGCGAACGCCGAGGTCCTCACCCGCATGTTCAAACAGGCCGATGCACTGGGTGGGATCAACACGCTGACCATGCACCTGCCGAATCCCGTCACCGGCGGAGATTTCTACGACACCTCGGGGGATGCGGTCGCCGCGGTCCTGCCGGGCGGCGCCAGGCATTCCGACCTGACCGCCCGGCTGGACCGGGTTGCCGACGCCGTCGCCGGGGCCAGACGCCCGGACGGCACCCTGATCCCGGTGATCCTGCGTCCCTGGCACGAACGAAACGGCGACTGGTTCTGGTGGGGTGCGGGGCACGCCACCGATCAACAGTATGTGGAGCTGTTCCGGTTCACCGTCGACTACCTGCGCGACGAGCGGGGCCTGCACAACCTGCTCTACGCCTACTCCCCCAACTCCCCGCTGAACGCCGACCCGGGAACCTACCTGGCCGGATACCCGGGGGACGATCACGTGGACATCCTCGGGTACGACTCCTACGACGAGACCGGGGGTGGCCAGGAATGGCTCAGATCCGTCACCGCCGACCTGGCGATGGTGGCCGGGCTGGCCGACGAGCGCGGGAAGGTTCCCGCCTGGACCGAGTTCGGGCCGTACGAGGGCACCGAACCGGATCCGCACTGGTTCACCTCGGTACTGGGAGCGTTGAAGGCCGACCAGAACGCCAGCCGTATCGCGTGGATGCTGACCTGGGCGAACTACGGCCACGGCGACCGCGAACACGCCTACGTTCCCTACCCAGCGCACGGCGACCACCCGGAGCATCCGCTGCTGGCAGATTTCCGGGTTTTCCACGACGACCCCTCGACCGTCTTCGCCAAGGAGTGGAAGCGCTGACCCCTCCGGACCGCCGCGAGGAGACACGCCACGGCCTGTCCGCGGGAGTTTTTGTGGTGGTTCCGGGGTCACGATGGCATAGTGGAATCCTGTCGCGACACCGTTTCCGAAGGAGCTGAAATGAACGCGAAACCCCCCACCGTCGTGTTCGCCGGAGACTCCATCACGGACACAGGGAAGGATCGGGCGAGCGGCTCCTTGGGCACCGGTTACGTGGCCAAGCTGGCGGAGGGACCCCTCACCTTCGCGCGGGTGGTCAACGCGGGTGTCAGCGGCGACCGCATGGCGGACCTGGAGGCGCGCTTCGAGGGCGACGTGCTGGCCGAGAACCCTGACCTGGTGAGCATTTTCATCGGCATCAACGACACCTGGCAGGCGGTCACCGGGGAGGCGGCCTCGCCGCTCGGGGATTTCGAGGCCGCCTACCGGCGCCTGATCGAAAGCCTCGACGAGACACCCTCCGTGCTGATGGTGCCGTTCGTGGCTCCCGTCACCCCTGACCAGGAGGGCTGGTTCTCGGACCTGCGGCCGCGGCAGGACCTGGTGCACCGCCTGGCCGCGGAGTACGGCTGCGCTGTCGTCGATCTGGGTTTGATGATCCGCGAGTACTCGTCGGAGTACGAGAACGAGGAAATGGCCGAGGACGGCGTCCACCCCACCGATCTGGGGCACAAGCTGATCGCCGAGGCCTGGGAACGCGAGGCCCGTACCCGTTTCGAGGCGCTGCGCCAGTAGCGGCGGAACCCCTTCCCCGGGTCCTGCCGCGCACGGGTCACGAATTGGTTTCCTGCTCCCGGGCGAGCAGGTCCCGGGCCTCGCCCGCGACGATCAGTGATCCCGCCACCAGCACCCCAGCGGCCGGCCCTGCGGCATCGGCCAGCAGCGTCGCCAGTTCCAGCGCGTCCGCCACGCCCGGGGCTTTCTGCACCTTCCCGGCGGGCCAGATCTCTTCCGCCGTGCGTGCCAGCTCGTCGACGGGCAGGGAACGTGAGGTGCCCCGGGCGCGGGTCACCACCACCTGGTCCATGGCGGAGGCGAAGATCTCCAGCACCCCGACGGTGTCCTTGTCGGCCATCATTCCGACCACACCGATCAGCGGCTGGAAGGCGAACGCCTCCCGGCACGCCTCGATGGTGACCCGCGCGGCCTGCGGGTTGTGGGCGGTGTCGACGACGATCGCCGGTGAGGTGCGCACCAGTTCGAGTCTGGCCGGGGCCACCACCGAGGCGAGCCCCTCCTCGATGATCCCGGGTTCGAGGGGCTGCCCGCCCAGGAAGGCCTCGACGGCGGCCACGGAGAGCGCGGCGTTACGGGCCATGTGGGCTCCGTGCAGGGGAAGGAAGAGGTCCCCCACCGGCCCGCCCTCGGACTGGATCCGGATCACCTGCCCACCCACCGCGGGGTGGCGTTCCAGCAGCCCGAAGTCCGGGCCCTCCGCCTTGACCACGGCACCGACCTCGACTGCACGGGCCAGCAGCACCCGGGCCGCCGCGGGTTCCTGCCCGGCCAGCACCGCCGTCGCGCCTGGTTTGATGATGCCTGCCTTCTCGGATGTCACCTTTTCCAGCGAGTCCCCGAGGATGTGGGTGTGGTCGAGGCCGATGGGGGACACGACCGAAACCTGCGGGGTGGCGACGGACGTGGCGTCCCAGCTGCCGCCGAGCCCAACCTCGACCACGGCGACATCCACGGGGGCGTCGGCGAAGGCAGCGTATGCCATGCCGGTGATGACCTCGAAGAAGGTCATGTCGATCCCATCCAGTTTCCGTTCGTCCACCATTCGGACAAAAGGTTCGATCTCGCCCCAGACCTCGGCGAACCTCTCCTCGGAGATCGGTTCCCCGTCAATGGAGATCCTCTCCCGGGCGTCACTGAGATGAGGGCTGGAAAACCTTCCCGTGCGCAACCCCGCGGCGCGCAGCAACGCGTCGATCATGATGCAGGTCGAGCCCTTGCCGTTGGTTCCCGCCACCTGGATCACGGGGGTGGCCCGTTCGGGATTCCCCAGCAGATCCATCAGGGCGGAGATGCGGCTCAGGGCCGGGCCGACGCGGTGTTCGGGCCAGCGGGATGTGAGTTCGGCTACGAGGGCAGCGTGTTCCATGATGAGGACATCCTAGTGACGCGGCTACTATGTTCTGCGTGATGAGCAGATACCCCGAGCCCTCCGTGCGACATTGGCCGGACTGGGTGGGATTGGTGGCCCGTCTGATACCCGGTGCCGTCTTCCTCTATGCGGGCATCGTGAAAATCGGGAATGTGGATGGCTTCGCTTTCGATATTCGCGCCTATCAGCTGGTCAGCTGGGATCTGTCCCGGATGCTGGCGTACGTCCTTCCGGTGGTCGAGATCGCAGTCGGGGTCCTGCTCATCGTGGGGCTGCTCACCCGCTGGGCGGCACTGGTCACGGCGTTGCTGCTGATCGCCTTCATGGGCGGCATCGTCTGGGTCTGGGCCCAGGGGATCAGCATCGACTGCGGTTGCTTCGGACATGGTGGCGAGGTGACCCCGGAGAGCACCAAGTATCCTCAGAAACTGGCCGAAAATCTGGCGATGACCGCGCTGTGCGGCTGGCTGGTCGTACGGCCACGTTCCCTTTTCAGCCTGGATCAGGCACTTTTCGGCTCACCCATTCGTTTCAGCGAGGAGAGCCACGACGACATAGCCGAAACGGCGGAAACCGAGGAGTGAATTTTTACCTCATGGCCAACAATTCGAATCTGAGCAAACGCGTCGCGCTCAGGCAGCAGCAGGAACTGGAAGCACGCCGCAAACGCAACGCCAGGATGCTCGGCGTCGGTCTGGGCGTGCTGGCCCTCGTGGTGGTGGTACTCATAATCGTCGTCGTCGCAAACGCGATCAGTAGCAAGGCCCCTGCTGCCGAACAGCTCACCCCTCCGAACGCCACCGAGGGACACGGCATCGCCATCAAGAGCAAGAACACCCAGCCCGCGGGCGACGTACCGAACGTGGTGGTCTACGAGGACAGCCAATGCCCCATCTGCAAGGACTACGAAACCCAGTATGGCAACGCCATGCTTCAGCTCATCGATGAGGGCAAGATCACCCTCGAGGTCCGCACCGCGTACTTCCTTGATGACCAGATCGAGCAAACTCCGAACAAGAAGTCGTCCCAACGTGCTGCCATGGCGGCGGCGGCCGCCGACGCGGTCGGCAAATACCGCGAATACCACAAGGTGATCTACGAGAACCAGCCCCGCGAGGGTGTCGGTTACACCGACCAGCAGCTCCGGGTCGATTTCGCGGCCAAGGCAGGGATCACGGGAGACGACTTGGCAACCTTCCAGAAACTCTATGACACCAAGGCCTATGCCGACTTCGCGAAGAATTCCCACGAAGCCATGGGCAAGGCCGGGATCGGCGGCACGCCCACGTACGTCGTCAATGGCAAGAAGATCAATCTCGGGAACCTCCCCTCAAACGATCCGCAAACTGTGCTGACCGCCATCCAGTCCGCCGCTTCGGGTTCCAACTGATCAGCGACCTGATGTGTCCGGGCCGCCGAGGTCTCCCGGTGTCCCGGACACGTCACGGGGTGCGACTTTTACCTCATCCGCCGCGCACAACTACGATTCCCTACCATGACTAACCCTGCCTACAACTCCGGACTGCCCACCAAACCCGCTCTCGAGGGTCTCGAGAGCAAATGGGGACAGGTATGGCGTGAGGACGGCACCTACGCGTTCCGGCGCCCGGCATCCCGTGAGCAGGTGTTCTCCATCGACACCCCACCGCCGACGGTCTCCGGATCGCTGCACGTGGGCCACGTCTTCAGCTACACCCACACCGACACCATCGCCCGCTACCAGCGGATGCGCGGCAAGGAGGTGTTCTACCCGATGGGCTGGGACGACAACGGTCTGCCCACCGAACGTCGCGTCCAGAACTACTATGGTGTGCGCTGCGACCCGTCGCTTCCCTACGACGAGGATTTCACTCCCCCGGCCAAGCCGGATCCGAAACGTCAAATGCCCATCTCGCGCCGCAACTTCATCGAGCTGTGCGAGAAACTGACCGCCATCGACGAGAAGGTCTTCGAGGATCTGTGGCGGTATCTCGGATTGTCCATCGACTGGGACACCCTCTACACCACGATCTCCCCGGCCACGCAGGCCGTGGCCCAGCGGGCCTTCGTGCGCAATCTCGCCCGCGGCGAGACCTACCTGAGTTTCGCCCCCACCATGTGGGACGTCACGTTCCAGACGGCGGTGGCGCAGGCGGAACTGGAGTCCCGGGAGCACCCGGGCGCCTATCACCGCGTCGCCTTCCACGGCGCCGACGGGCCGGTGTTCATCGAAACCACCCGCCCCGAGCTGCTGCCCAGCGTCTGCGCCCTGATCGCCCATCCCGATGACGAGCGCTACCAGCATCTGTTCGGGACCACCGTCACGTCCCCGGTCTTCGGGGTGGAAATCCCGGTCCTGGCGCACACCGCCGCCGAACCCGACAAGGGCGCCGGCATCGCGATGTGCTGCACCTTCGGTGACCTCACCGACGTGCAGTGGTGGCGGGAACTCGATCTGCCAACCCGCACCATCATCGGCCGCGACGGCCGTCTCCAGCGGGAGATCCCCGAGTGGCTCACCAACACCGAGCCCTGGGCCGACTTGGCCGGCAAAACGGTCTTCTCCGCCCGGGCCGCCGTCGTGGAGTTGCTGCGCACCTCCGGGGATCTCGACGGGGAACCGAAACCCATCTCCCGGCCCGTCAACTTCTACGAGAAGGGCGACAAACCGCTGGAAATCGTCGCCACCCGCCAGTGGTACCTGTCCAACGGTGGCCGCGACGAACAGCTGAAGGCCGACCTGTTGAAGCGCGGCTCGGAACTGGCCTGGACCCCGGAGCACATGCGCCACCGCTACGACAACTGGGTGGGTGGTCTGAACGGCGACTGGTTGATCTCCCGGCAGCGGTTCTTCGGGGTGCCCTTCCCGGTCTGGTATCCGCTCGACGCCGACGGTGAACCGCTCTACGACCAGATGATCGTCGCCGACGAGGCCAGCCTGCCCGTCGACCCCGTCACCGCGTGCCCGCCCGGCTACGAGGAGTCACAGCGCGGGATTCCGGGCGGGTTCATCGCCGACCCCGATGTGATGGACACCTGGGCGACCTCTTCGCTGACCCCGCAGATCGCCTCCGGGTGGGAGCGTGACGAGGAACTGTTCAACCTCACCTTCCCGATGGACATCGCCCCCCAGGGCCACGACATCATTCGCACCTGGTTGTTCTCCCGGATCGTGCGCGCTAATTTCGAGAACCACTCGCTGCCGTGGCGGCGCACCACCATCTCGGGTTTCGTCACCGACCCGGACCGCAAGAAGATGTCCAAGTCCAAGGGCAACGTGGTGGTTCCCTCCGACATCCTGGAGCGTTTCGGCTCCGACGCGGTCCGCTGGCGCGCCGCCATGGCCCGTCCCGGCATGGATTCGCCGTTCGACCAGTCGCAGATGAAGGTGGGGCGCCGGCTGGCCATGAAGATCCTGAACGCGGGCAAGTTCGTTCTCGGCCTGGCCCCCGAACCCGGGGATCCCGCCGCCGTCACCAACCCGGTCGACAGGGCGCTGCTGGCGTCTCTGTCGGATGTTGTCACCGCCTGTACGGAGACGTTCGACGCCTTCGACTACACCCAGGCCCTCGAGGCCGCGGAAACCTTCTTCTGGTCCTTCTGCGATGACTACCTGGAGCTGGTCAAGGAACGCGCCTACGGTTCCCAGGGTCCTGAGGCGCAGGCCTCTGCGCAGTCGGCCCTGGCCATTGCCCTCGACGTGCAGCTGCGGTTGTTCGCCCCATTCCTGCCGTTCGTGACGGAAGAAACCTGGTCCTGGACCCACGGTTCATCCATCCACCGTTCCCCCTGGCCCACCGCCGGGGAACTGGCGATCGACGGCGACCGGCAGCTGCTGGCCAACGTCGCATCGGTGCTGATCATGATCCGCGGCGCCAAGTCGAACGCGAAGGTGTCCATGAAAACCCCGGTCCGGAAGGCCGTCTTCCTGGGTGATCACGCCGCCCTGGAACGCCTGAAGGCCATCGAGGCGGATCTTCGTGCCGTCGGTCACATCACGGGCGAGGTGGTGTGGAAGATCGCCGAGGGGCCCCTGATCGTCGAGGCGGAACTGGAGGAACCCCCCGCCGCCTGAAATCAACCCGGAAGGGGGTCATCGCTGCTTCACCGGCGATGACCCCCTTCGGGTTTCCGATTCAACCGGTGAAGGCCGCCGGCGGCAGCTCCGGAGGCGCCATCGCGGGTTTCTCCTCCAGGCGGGCCAGAGCCTCGTCGACCGCGACGTCGAGTTGCAGGTCCTCGCCGTTCTCCCAGTCGGACGGCCCCAGGGGAACCTCGATGTCGGGGTCGGTTCCGTGGTTCTCCACCCCGAAACCGTGCCGGTGGAAGGCGAAGGCGTAACGGGGCTGGGTCACACCGGTGCCGTCAACCAGTTCGAATCGCCCGTCGGTCCCGATCACACCGCCCCAGCTGCGCTCCCCCACCACGGGACCGAGCCCAAGGTTCTGGGCGGCGGCGGTGATGATGTCGCCGTCGGATCCCGCGTAGGGATTGGTGATGAACACCACCGGGCCGCGCATGCCCTGTCCCGGATACGGTTCCGGGAAATCCATGTGCCGGGCGTAGCCCCAGCCGACGACGGTCCGCGTCAACCGTTCCAGCACCAGCGACGACGTGTGTCCGCCGCCGTTGCATCGCACGTCCACCACCACCGCCTCGCAGCGGGAGGCCTGCTCGATGAGCCGGTGGAACTCGGCCCAGCCCTCGGCCATCATGTTCGGGACGTGCACGTAGCCGACCCGTCCCCGTGAGCGTTCCCTGACCCGCTCCACCCGGGAGGCCACCCATTCGTGGTAGCGCAACCCGGCCTCGCTGGCCACGGGCACCACCGCCACTCTTCGTTTCGAATCTCCCCGGGCCAGGGTCAGTTCGACGGTGCCACCCGCCGCTCCCAACAGCAGCGCATTGATGTCGGGAACTCCTGCGGTGGGTTTTCCGTCGACGGCCACGATCACGTCCCCCGCCCGGGCGGCCACACCCGCCGCGCGCAGCGGGGAACGGGCCTTGGGGTCGGAGGATTCGCCGTCGAGGATGCGGTTGATTACGACCTCACCCTTCTCGTTGCGGCCCAGATCCGCGCCCAACCAGGCCACCTTCGCATCCCCGTGCCCGCCGGTGGGCGTGACGTAGGCGTGAGAGGTGTTGAGTTCCGCATTCGTCTCCGCGAGCACGTCGACCAGGTCGTCATGGGTGGTGATCCGTTCCAGCAGCGGCCGGTAGCCCGCGCACACCGCATCCCAGTCGATTCCGTTCATGTCCTCACGCCAGTAGTGGTCGCGCATCAGCCGGGCGTTCTCGTCGAACATCTGCCGCCACTCGTCGCGCGGCAACAGCTGCCGACGCAGCCGGTTCAGGTTCACTGCGATGCGGTCCTCGTCCTCGGCCCGCGCATCGGCCGGTTGCACCCACAGGTCGTCGCCGTTGCGGACCACCAGTTGCCTGCCGTCCCCGCTGACCGCGGCGTCGTCGCAGGCGTCGACCACCACGGTCAGTTTGCGTTTGGTGACGTCGTAGGCCTCGATGCTGTCCTTCGTCTCCTGGCCCGGCAGTTGCCCGGAACCGAGCACACCGGTGTACGAAGCGAGGCGTCGCCACAGAACCCCCTCGGCGGTGGCACAGAGCCCGTCGTAGCGGCCTGCCGGCACGGGCAGCGGAACCATCCGGTCCTCTGTGCCATCGATGTCCAGGACGACGTCCGCTTCCGGTTTCGCGGCGTCCTTGTCCGGTTTCTCATCCTCTGGTTTTCTGGTCTCGCTGATGGCCCAGCCGTCGGCTGAGGGCCCGAACGGGACGGGATCCTCCGCGCTCAGGGGAATCACGTAGGGCCGCACGGTATTGGTGAAACCGAGATCGAAATTGATCTCGTCGTAGGCAGGATCGATGGTCCGGCTCGACAGGAAGTACAGGTAACGGCCGTCGAGGCTGAACGTGGGAGAGAAGTCGTTGAACTGTCCGCGGGTCAGTTCGAAGGGCCGGTTCTCTGCGAGATCGTGGCCGACCAGCCGTCCCAGCGCGCCCTCGTTCCCGAGCGCCTCCCGCCACACCAGGTAACGCCCGCTGGGGCTGAAGACCAGGCCCGTCGCCTCCCCCTGCCGCGAACTACCCACCTTCCTGACCGTGTTCCCGGCGACGTTCGCCACGAGCACCGCGCCGTCGTGGGAGGCCACGGCCACCTCGGAACCCTCCGGGTTCGCCGTCAGAGCGAGCACCCGACCCAACTGGCCGTGTCCGATCCGGAGGGGATCGTCCTGACCGTCGAGGGACGCGATCTCCAGGCAGTCCTCGCCCTCCGCGTCGGTGGCCCAGACACCCTTTCCTGTGTTCCCGAGCGGAATGGCCTCCCGGATCCGCACACCGGGCAGGGCACTCAGGGCACGGGCCGGACCGGAGCGGTGGGTCAGAAACCACGCCTGTCCTCTCCACTCCACGAGGGAACCGTCACCGCCGTGATCCGGTATCACGGAGTCCAACCTGTCCAGCGCCTCAACGGTGATGGGAAGCGGTTCGCCCAGCGCGAGGTCGACCGGGATCTCCCGCGGTTCGGCGTCCAGGGAGTCGAGGACGTGAAGTTTCCCGCGGGCATGGAAGACCACCCGCCTGCCGTCCGTGGTGGCATCCCGGCAATACCCATCGGTGAACGTGTGCGCGGTGTGGGCCCGCAAGTCGCTGCCGTCCGGTTTCACGCTCCACACCTGGGCCTGCTCCCCCGGATTCTCCGGGAGCCGCGCGCCGAGATCTGAGGTGAAGACGATGCGCTCCCCGACCCAGCAGGGACCGGCCAGGCTCGCGGTCTCCCCGGGGAGCAGCCGCGTCCACTCCTCCCGCCGGGAATTGGACACCCAGACCCGGTTGACCATGCCACCCCGGTAACGCTTCCACTGTTCCGGGCCGCGGAAATTCGGGGAGGCCAGCACCACCCGGCCTTCCGGGTTCCGGTCCGCGGCCGAGGCGGGTCCCCACGGCAGCCGTTCCAGTTCACCGTCCAGGGAAACCGAATACAGCCAGGAAAGCGCCCGCAGGGCCTCGTTGTGCATGGAGGCCACCAGCACGTGGTCCTCGTCCAACCAGCCGCACACCTGCATGCGGAAAGCGCTCAACCATGTGAGGCGGCTCCTGCCGCCATCCAGGTCGAGAACGTGAAGATCCTGGTTGCCCGGGCGGCCGGACACGAACCCCACCCGTCTGCCCGAGGGTGAAAACCGGGGGCTGCGCACCGGAACGTGTTCGGAGGTCAGGCGATGTGCCCGACCTCCCGAAATAGTCGTCAACCACAGATCGTCGTCGGCGACAAAGACCACCTGGTCCTCATTGACGTGTGGGTAGCGCAGATAGCCAGAAACCATGGCGCCAAACCTACCCGAAGAAGCGCCGGGAGATGTCAGGCCGACAAGTCCCGGCGCCTAGCCACACGGGAGGAGGCCACCAACTCAGGTTGCGCTTTTCCGAGAACGGCCTCGCGGGTCACGACGACCTGTGCGACGTCCTCCGCGGAGGGCACCTCGAACATCACGTCGAGCAGCAGCTCCTCGAGGATCGCCCGCAGGCCACGGGCCCCGGTGCCACGTTCCAGGGCGAGTTCCGCGATGGCGTCGATGGCTTCGTCGGTGAAGTCCAGCTGCACCCCGTCGAGTTCGAAGAGGCGGGCGAACTGCTTGGTCAGAGCGTTGCGGGGCTCGACGAGGATCCGGTTCAGGGCCTCACGGTCCAGCGGCGATACCGTCGAGATCATGGGGAGACGCCCGATGAACTCCGGGATCAGACCAAACTTGTGCAGGTCCTCGGGACGGACCTCGGAGAACGGATCGGTCACTTCCTTCCGGGCCGAGGTGTCGACGCTGAATCCGAGAGGCCGCTTCCCGATACGGGAATTGATGATTTCATCGAGACCAGCGAAGGCCCCGCCGACGATGAACAACACCTTGGTGGTGTCGATCTGGAGGAAATCCTGGTGCGGATGCTTGCGCCCGCCCTGAGGTGGAACCGAGGCGACGGTTCCCTCGAGGATTTTAAGCAGCGCCTGTTGCACTCCCTCACCGGAAACATCGCGGGTTATCGATGGATTCTCGGATTTGCGCGCGACCTTGTCGATTTCATCTATGTAGATGATCCCGGTCTCGGCCTTCTTGATGTCGAAGTCGGCCGCCTGGATGAGCTTCAGGAGGATGTTTTCGACATCCTCACCCACGTACCCGGCCTCGGTGAGGGCCGTCGCATCGGCCATTGCGAAGGGCACGTTGAGCATCTTCGCCAAGGTCTGGGCGAGATAGGTCTTCCCGCAGCCGGTGGGCCCGATCAGCAGGATGTTCGACTTTCCCACCTCGACGGGTTCTTCACCCTGACGCGAACGACCGATGCGGGTCTGCTCGGACGTGATGCGCTTGTAGTGGTTGTAGACGGCGACTGCGAGCGCCTTCTTGGCCGCGTCCTGTCCGATCACGTACTGGTCGAGGAAATCACGGATCTCCTTGGGCTTGGGGAGTTCTTCCTGCAGCCCGAAGGTTTCGACCCTGGGAAATTCCTCCTCGATGATTTCGTTGCACAGTCCGATGCACTCATCGCAGATGTAGACACCGTCACCCGCGATGAGGCGCTTGACCTGTTTCTGCGACTTGGTGCAGAAGTTGCACTTGAAGACCTCGCTGGTCTCACCGATCCGTGGCACCGATAACTCCACTCTGTCCGTCAATTAACGACTGGCCACAACCTTACTCGTCAGGGTGTCATTCCGTGACGCAACACCCTGACGAGTCCCAAGATTCAGGCCCCGACGTCCTTGAGGGAGGTCAGGATGTCGTCGACGATTCCATATTCAACGGCTTCTTGGGCGGTCAGGTACTTGTCGCGCTCGATGTCGCGGCTAACCTTCGTGACCGCCTGCCCGGTGTCGGCGGCGAGCATGTTCTCCATCAGCTCGCGGATGCGCATGATCTCCTTGGCCTGGATCTCCAGGTCGGAGCTCTGCCCGTAGCCGCCCTCCGTGGCGGGCTGGTGGATGAGGATGCGGCTATTGGGGAGCGCCAGACGCTTGCCCTTGGTGCCCGCAGCGAGCAGCAGCGCGGCGGCGGAGGCGGCCTGCCCGAGGCAGACGGTCTGGATGTCCGGCTTGATGTAGCGCATGGTGTCGTAGATGGCGGTGAGGGCCGTGAACGAGCCGCCGGGAGAGTTGATGTAGATGGAGATCTGCCGTTCCGCGTCCATCGACTGGAGACACAGCAGCTGGGCCATCACCGCGTTGGCGATGTCGTCGCTGATCGGGGTGCCGAGGAAGATGATCCGGTCCTCGAACAGCTTCGTGTAGGGATCGACGCGACGCATGCCGTAGCTGGTGCGTTCCTCCCACTGGGGAATGTAGTAGTTGCTGGTCACTTGTTGGGAGCCTCCGAGTTGATCTGGGACGCACGCTCGTAGACGTGGTCGATGAAGCCGTATTCGAGAGCCTGCTCAGCCGTGAACCAGCGATCCCGATCCGAGTCGGCCTCGATCTGCTCCACGCTCTGGCCGGTGTGCTGCGCGATGAGCTGGGCCATGGTCTTCTTGATGTGCAGCGACTGTTCCGCCTGGATCCGGATGTCGGAGGCGGTGCCACCCAACCCACCGGAGGGCTGGTGCATCATGATGCGGCTGTGCGGCAGGGCGTAGCGCTTACCGGGGGTGCCCGCTGACAGCAGGAACTGTCCCATGGAGGCCGCGAGCCCCATCGCCACCGTGGCGACGTCGTTGCTGATCCACTGCATGGTGTCGAAGATGGCCATGCCGGAGTCGACGGACCCGCCGGGGCTGTTGATGTAGAGGTAGATGTCGGAGTTCGGGTCCTCGGCGTTCAACAGCAGCATCTGGGCGCAGATTGCGTTCGCGTTCTCGTCACGCACCTCGGATCCCAGAAAGATGATGCGGTTGGCCAGCAGGGAGGAGTAGACGTTGTCCGTCATTCCCAGACCCGGAGCCTGCGGGGCCGCCATTGAGATGTCGTTTCGCTTGTCGGTCACGCCATACAACGTACCGACTCCGGGCGATTTTCCAAGGATGGCCCGCCCGTATCACTCAGTAGCGACGTCCACCCCGGAATCGTCGCGATCATCGGTCTCTCCGGAATCGTCGGTCTTCTCGGGATCGCCGTCCGTCACGGATTCCTCGCAATCGCTGGTGTCCACGGAATCGGGGCTCGAGGAGATCAGGGCGCCAACCCAACGGGCTCTCGGGTCGTTGTCGAGCAGCAGGGATTTCACCATGAGCGTCAACGGCAGGGCCAGGAGGGCGCCGAGGGCACCGAAGACCGCGGTCCACAGCAGCAGCGACACGAAAGAGACCACCGGGGTGATGCCCACGGCGTCGCCGGTGAACTTCGGCTGGATCACCGACTGGATCACGAAGTTCAGGACGCAGTAGGCGATGACCACGATCAACGCCTCGGTGGGGCCCTTCTCCAGGAGAGCCAGCAGCATGGGCGGGATCAACCCGATGAAGAAACCGACGTTGGGAATGTAGTTGGTGATGAAACTCAGCACCACCCACACCAGTGGGAGCGACACCCCCACGATCACGAGGACGATGCCGTCCAGGACTGCGACTATGAGACCGAAAAGGCTGGTAACCAGCCAGTACCGGCGGATGCCCAGGGCGAACCCCTCCAGGGAGCTCGTGAAACTGGGATGCAGCTTTTCGGTGATGGCCAGTCGTTTGGCCATCGAGGGTAGATCGGCCACCAGGAAGGCCAGGCAGATCAGTATCACGGTCATGGTGCCCGTTGCGCTCGACGCCTGGCTGACGACGTTGCCCACGAGATCGAGCACATTGGACGGCGACACCGACTTGAGTTGCTCCAGCAGCGCTGCCTCGTCGAAACCCAGCGTGCCCAGCCACGCGATCAGCTGCTTGTAGAGCTGAGTGAACTGAGTTCCGTAGGAGGTGAGCGAGGCCACCATGGAGGTGCCCGCCCACACGATGCTCCCGGTGGCGAGCACCAGTACCAGCAGCAGCATCACACCGGTGATCAGGGCCGCCAACGCGCGGGGCACGCGGTGTTTCTCGAGCCACCGGTACACCGGGTAGGCGGTGATCACCAGGTTGATGGCGAGGAAAGTGGGGGCCAGTACCGAACTGAACTCCCTGAACAGGCCGAGGGTGAGTGCGATGGCACCCAAGACCCCAACGGCCATCACAAACAGGGGAAACCTGCCCGTTCCGGGCTTCTCGGTGGCCCCCACCAAATCACTCCGACTTCTCGGCCTCGGGGGTCTCCTCAGACCCGGTTTCCTCGGTTCCGGAGGCCTCCTGGGCTTCGGCTTCCTCGGTTTCGGGGGTTTCGGTTTCCTCGTCGGCTTCGGGGGCCTGCGGGGTCATCTCGACGGGTTCCCCCTCGGAGTCGGTCACCTTCGCGGCCTCACAGATGGCGGCGAGCGCCTTGCCGCGACGGATCTCCTGCTGCCACTCGAACATGTGGTTGTGTTCCATCATGTGGTTGACCACTTCCTGCGGCGTGGTGCGCTGCTCGGTGGCCCTGCGGAGGATCAGCTCGGTGAACTCCTGCTGGGAGACGGGAACCTCGTTGTCGTCGACGTACTTGTCGAGGAGCAACTGGGCGCGCAGCGCCTGGGTGGAACGCTCGTCCACCTGTGCCCAGAACGCGTCGGCGTCCTCCGCGTCCTCGTCCTCGGCCTGCTCCAGGTAGGTTTCGACGGTCAGCCCGGCCCGCGCCAGCTGATCGGAGATCTGATTGCGGCGGGCCTCGAGCTCGCGGGCAAGCACGTCAACTGGCACCTCGAAATCGACCTGCGCGAGGGCGGCCTCCAGGATCTTGTCCCGAGCCTCGGCTACCTGCTCGGCCTTGGCCTGGGCCAGGACCGCCTTGGACAGGTCCTCGCGCATCTCCTCGACGGTGTCGAACTCGGAGATCAGCTGGGCGAACTCGTCGTCCAGCGCGGGCAGTTCCTCCTCGGCCACCTGCGTGACGGTGACCGTGATGTCGGCCTCCTGGCCGCGGAAGGGACCGCCGATCAGGGTGGACGCGAAGGTCTTCGACTCCCCCGCCTTGAGACCGCGAACGGCCTCGTCGAGTCCGTCGAGCATCCCGGATTCCTCGCCGACGGTGAGGGTGACGCCGGTGGCGGACGCCTCCGGCAGCTCCTCTCCATTCTGGGAAGCGGTCAGGTCGACGGTGAGGACGTCACCCTCCTGGGCCTCGCGGTCGAGTTCCGTGGTGGTGGCGAACCTCTTGCGGAGCAGCGCGATGCGCTCCTCCACTTCGTCGTCGAGCGACGGCAGGGCGTCGACCGTGGTCTCGATTGCGGTGAAGTCTGGAAGGTCGAACTCGGGTCGGATGTCGACCTCGGCTGTGAACTCGACGAGTTCACCGTCCTCCAGTTTGGTGATTTCGATCTCGGGCTGGGCGAGCGGAACCGCCTTGGCCTCAACCATGGCCGCCTCGTACGCGGGCTGGATGGCCTCGTTGATGGCCTCCTGGAGGACCACTCCCCGGCCGAAACGCTGGTCGATGACGACGGCAGGCACCTTGCCCTTGCGGAATCCGGGGATGCTGACCTGCTCTGCGATCTCCTTGTACGCCTTGTCGAGATGGGGCTTGAGATCAGCGAAGGGGATCTCTACGGTTAGCTTGACCCTCGTGGGGCTCAGCTTCTCTACGGTGCTGGGCACGAAACGACTCCTGAACTTGAAATGGTCGCCGCAAGTTTAACCAAGGGCGTCCGGGCCGACCAACCGTGACGTGCGCACCTGCCGGATCGTCAGGGCCAGCCTCTACGATTGCTCCATGCCGAATCCCCTCATCGACTCGTTGCTGCAGGTCCTGTCCGACCGGCCTGATGACGTTCCGTTACGCCTCCACGTGGCAGAGCTTCTCATAGCCGATGGCCGGGGCTCGGAGGCCGTCCAGCACTGCGCCGTCGCTTTGCAGCAGGACCCCTCGAATCAGCAGGCCCATGCGCTGCTCGGCCAGGCCTTCCCCACCCCTGCGACACCCTCCCCCACCCAGGAAGCGCCTGTGGCATCGATGCCATCCGCACCGGAGCCGATCGACCGCCCCCAGGAAACCCCCGCGGCCCCGGCATCGCCACCCACCCCGGGCCAAGAGGATCAGGCCATCCCGGCGGAACCGGACCAGGACACGGAAACGGGGCATCCCGCGGAACCGAGCCAGGAGACAGAGACACCGGCAACGGAAACGGAACCGAAACAGACGGGTTTCAGCTGGTCACGGGCGGAGCAGCAGTTCGAGGACGGCCCGGCGCCGCGTTTCGTGGCGGATTCCGACTCCGGGGAACCGGAACTGGAACGGGTCCACGAGGACGACGGGGCGCGCCCCGAGGACGTCTGGGAAGTTGAGAGAACAACCCTTACCCTCGCCGACGTCGGCGGCATGGAACACGTCAAGGAACGCCTGGAGGTCTCCTTCCTGGCGCCCATGCGCAACCCGGAGCTGCGGAAACTCTTCGGCAAGAGCCTGCGGGGAGGCCTGCTGCTGTACGGGCCCCCGGGGTGCGGCAAGACCTTCATCGCCCGCGCCGTGGCGGGAGAGATGGGGGCCTCATTCATGAACGTGACCCTCTCGGACGTTCTCGACATGTTCCTGGGACAGTCGGAGGGCAAACTGCATGACCTGTTCCAGGCGGCAAGGCGCGCCGCTCCCGTGGTTCTGTTCCTCGACGAGCTGGACGCCATAGGGGCGAAACGCACGCTCACACGCTTCAGCGGCATGCGCAACGTGATCAACCAGCTTCTGCAGGAACTCGACGGTGTCAACACCAACAACGAGGGATTGTTCACGCTCGCGGCGACGAACGCGCCGTGGGACGTGGATTCCGCCCTGCGCAGACCGGGGCGCCTGGACCGCACCGTCTTGGTGCTGCCGCCCGACGAGCCCGCCAGATTGGCCATCCTGAAACACGATCTGGTTCGCCGCCCCGTCGAGGGCATCAACCTGGCCAGGCTGGCCCGGGACACGGACGGATTCACGGGAGCCGACCTGAGCCATCTGTGCGAGAGCGCAGCCGAACTGGCGATGATCGACTCCGTCCGTTCCGGCAGGCCGCGCATGATCGGCATGAAGGATTTCACCATGGCCCTCAAACAGGTCCAGCCCTCCGCCAAGGCCTGGTTCGAGACGGCCCGCAATGTCGTCACCTACGCCGATCCGAACGGTGAATACGCCGACCTCACCGCCTACATGAGGAAGAAGCGCCTGCTGTGACCGACTCCCAGCAGCAGTTGAGGCGCGCCGATGAGCTGATCACCCTGGGCCGTCACGAACAGGCACTGGCACTGCTGTACCCCATGCTGGGTGAGGGCGAGGAGGACCAGGCGCTGGTGCACTTCCACATATCCAAGGCCCACATCGCGGGAAATGACCTGGAGCAGGCCGAATCCCACGCCCGGTCGGCGCTGGCCTTGGAACCGGAGGACGTTTTCTCCCTGAGACTGCTGGCCATCGCCTTGCACGGCCAGAAGAAATACCCCGAGGCCTTGAAGCTGCTGCAGGAAGCGATCCGCCTGGACCCACAGGATCCGTACAGCCACGCGCGGCTCTCCTACACCTACTCGGAGCTGATGTGGTTCACCATGGCCCGCTACGAGGCGGAAAAGGCCGTGGAGCTGGGACCGGATGATACGAGCGGCTACATGGCCCTCGGCTTCGCACTGTTCGAGACGAACCCGGAGGAAGCGGAACGGGCCTACCGAAAAGTGCTGGAGCTGGAACCCAGCCACGTGGACGCCAAACACAACCTCGCGATTCTGGCCCAGAACCAGGGAAACTTTGAGAAGGGAAGCTCCGGACTGGTGCAGGTGCTCGCCGAGGCGCCGAGCAACAAGAGTTCGATCATGGCGTTGCACGGCTTGATGTTGCAGATCATATGGACGGCGACGTGGACGCTGTTCGTGGGTGGCTTCCTGGCTGCTCTGCTCAGCGCAGAGAGCCCGATTCCCGGGTTCATCATCTCCCTTCTGCTGCTGGTGTTCATCACGTTCAAGACCTATCCGCGCCTCAGGGCCATCCACAGGGGTGCGGGGGACCGGTTCCTGCGGAACTTCTTCAGGCAAGAACGTCGGGTGACGGCCTGGGCCTGCCTCACCGTGCTCGCCTGGCTCGTCCAGTTCGGCAGCTTCCTGCTCGGCCTGGTATTTCCCGGAAGCAAAGCGCAGTTGTTCGCCTACGTCGCGCTGCCCATGGTCGCAGCGGGTGTCGTGTTCGGTGTGAAGCACGCGCGCCGGCTCAACGAGAACACGAACGGCGCTTGATCCCCGGCTCCTCACACCTCCGAGCTGGGGATTCGTTGAGGAAGCTGCTAGACTCTCCGACGCTTCGCGGATGTAGCTCAATGGTAGAGCCCCAGTCTTCCAAACTGGCTACGCGGGTTCGATTCCCGTCATCCGCTCCAAGGCCCCGCGGGGTTCTCCACCTCACCGAGCCGAACGGTTCAGTGCTACCATCCGACTCCATGGCACGTCTTTTCATCTTGGAACTGACCTACCATCGCGGACTCGCTCCCGTCGAGGCCAACCTTCAGGCACACAAGGAGTATCTCGCCAAGAACTACTCCGCCGGTCGTTTTCTAGCAAGCGGGCGCAAGGAACCCCGGAACGGGGGCATCATCCTTGCAACAGGCACCCGAAAGGAAATGGAAGAGACCATCAGAACAGACCCGTTCACCATCAGCGATGCCGCTAAGTACTCGATCACCGAGTTCCTTCCTTCAATGACCGCCGATTGCCTGTCCCTGTACCGGGAGACGCCGTAGCTGTCACTCTCTCGCACATCCGGGAGCCCAGTCATCACGGATCAGCAGGTACCGTGGAGGTATGAGAACCCTTCTGAGACTCGTGGTGGGAGCGATCGCCACTGCAGCCGCCGTCTGGCTCATCCCGGGTATCCGGGTGGTTGCCGAGTCCGATCAGCAGTATGTCCTGATCCTGCTCGGGGTGGCGGCCATCATGGGGGTGGTGAACGCCGTCGTCAAACCGTTCACCCAGGTGCTGTCCTTCTGCCTCGTGCTGATCACCTTCGGTCTGTTCCTGCTGGTGATCAACGCCGCCATGCTGCTGCTGACCGCCTGGGTGGCGCAGAAGTTCGGCATCGGTTTCTTCATCGACGGGTTCTGGCCGGCACTGTGGGGAAGCATCGTCATAAGCGTCGTCAGCTCCCTGCTGGGTGGCGCTTACGGAACCGAGAAGACCTGAGGGGTTCCCGTTGGGCACCTGCGAGGGCTTGCAGTAGACTGCGCGGGTCCCCTCCGCGGGACACCCGGGACGTAGCGTAGTGGCTAGCGCGCCTGCTTTGGGAGCAGGAGATCGCAGGTTCGAGTCCTGTCGTCCCGACCACACTCATCTTGTTCGAACACGCGCCCTCGGAGCTCCGCTCCGGGGGCGTTTTCGCCGATGTAACAGGGGTGAGAGACACATCACCCGAACCAACAGCCACCTCGACGGACACGGCCCTGTCAACCATCGTTTCGGCCTCTTCGGCCGATCCCGCGTCGCTACGTGACCTCAGTGACCCACCCCCAACGCGGCGGGCCGCCTGGTGGAGTCGGGTCACGATCTCCCGCGGCTCGGCGGTGACCACTACTCCGTCCGGGGCAAACGACTTGAGCAACTCGGGCAGGGCCGGGATCTCAATGGACCTGTCAGTCACCTACCGCCGTACCAGGATCGCGCCCGTGGCGTGCTCCAGAGCTGTCCGCCGGTCAGTGCGAGCGCCACGCATGGTTTTGCCATCAACCACGATCACCGTTCTTCTCTCGATGGTGTCAGTACACCTGTACATCCAGAACACCAGGCGAGCATTGAGGCCATCCGGGTCCAGGCTCTGAAGCGCCCTGCGGATCGTGGACTCCGACGGCAGCTTCTGCTCTTTCTCCAGACCCAGTTCGGCCAGGTCAGAGAAGTTCAAATCAGTGGTATGCCCCTAGATCGCCATCAGGCTCCGACACCCCGCCACCGCCAAGGACAAGACCGAGAGGCAGACAGTGACGTATCCCGCGTCTGTCCCTGGGATACGTCATGTTCTGGAGGACACGGGCCACAGGCTGGTGTGACAGGGCGGGGTGGTGGTGGGTAGATGAAATCAGCGCAGGCTCCCCGGGACTGGGTTGATTAGGCATCACTCATCGCCCTCTGCGGGGCCCGCTCCCCCATCTCAACGACACACCAACCCCCTGTCAAACCACCCCCGCTCCCCCACCCATCAACTTCGCCGACCCCCTGCATTGCTACTATATTGATTGCGGTAGCGAAAACTGACTGAGGAATGTCATAGTATGCAATCGAAATCTACTCAGCATCAAACGCTGAAACTGCTGAGCATCAACATACTATTTATATCTCTCTGGCTTATAACTTTACTCAACCCAGAGAGACTGAAAGTATTATGGTTTGCGGTTGTATTGCTACTGGCGATCGTCTTCATCATAAAGAATAAAAATACATCGAAGTACGATATTCTCACAGGGATTGCCTTGGGTTGTTTGGTCATGCCGTCTCAAGTTGTCATGGGGGCATGCTCCATTGTTTCATACATTGGAGGCGCCAGCGTCTTCAAGAAAAGCAAAAACAAGATCGTCCTATTCAAGGCCACCAACATAAAAGAGATGATAAAGACAGTCGGCATCATGTTGATAGCGGGAGCGGTGCTGGCAGTTACCAACGTCCTCTTGGCGAAATCCGCTATAGAATTTAATTTTTCGATCGAACCCGAGTGGTTCCTGCGCGCAATCAAAGCCGGCGTGTCAGAAGAGGTTATTTTTCGCTTCTTTTTCTTTGCAGTGAGCGTTTACTGCATCAAGGATGGAGCGTTATCAAAATTCGATAATTTTTTGTGCTATGTCATCATGATACTGCCACACGTCTTGATACATTTTGACGCAACAACTTTCACGCTGAGCAGTGTCGTGGTGTTGGCTCTGTTATTTGGATTGCCATTTGCCATCATGCAACGAAAACGTGATCTGAGCTCTGCAATCGGAGCTCATACGTTGGTCGATGCAGTACGATTCTGCACATTTGGGGCATAGAGGCTTATTCACAGCCCCTCTCAAACCGGCCCTGACTAGGGGTTTTGTCGGCGGATACGCCGCCTGTGAGTAAGTCTCCTCTGTTGTTCCCTTACATCTGCAACTCGACGGATGACTTTCTCATCTTTCACACCCCAAGAGGGTGGCGCCAGTTTCGAGACACGCCATGAGGATGAGGCAATCTGGTCGGCGCAGCGACTAATGACCGAGCTGTTCGACGTCGATGTGCGCGTCATCAGCAAGCACCTTAGGACCGTCTACAGTTCCACCAGGCTGGGGCAACCATACGGAAATTCCGGATAGTTCGTTCCGAGGGCTCACGTCAAGTGACTCGTAGAATCGACCACTACAACCTCGACGTCATCATACCGGTGGGCTACCGCGTCGACTCGGTGCATGCCATCCAGTTCCACCGGTAGGCGATCCAGCGTGGCTGCGTGACTTCGCCACCCGCGGCTACAGCATTGACCGCCAGCACATGGAGAACAGCCCCTTCCTTGGCGAGGAGTACTTCGAGGTCGGTGAACGTGGCCTACCTGGTCTCATGGAGGGTTCTGCACACCACGAAGCCCTCCAGGGATAGTGGTGTAATGGAGGGCGGCCTCGTCCGAGGCGAGGCACACGTGTTTCACAGGCAGCCCCCAGTGTTTCCTGAGCCGGATCCGGTTCGCTTTGTCGGCGGCGGAGAACTTCACCGCGAACAGGCTGCAAGCCCATCACGAGAGGAGCCAGCGTGCTGCTGGAGACCACCACAGCGGAATCGCTCACAGGAATCGCGGCCTGGGCCGTGGGGATCATGACCACCCTGGGCGGCCCGGGTGCTGCTTTCCTGATCGCCCTCGAGAACCTCTTCCCTCCCCTGCCCTCCGAGGTGATCCTTCCCCTGGCCGGTTTCTCAGCCGGCACCGGCACCTCGAGTATGACCATTCTCACAGCGATCCTGTGGTGCACCTTCGGTTCCGTCGCTGGTGCATGGGCCCTGTACGGGGTGGGTGCCTGGCTGGGACCGGACCGAACCCGCCGGATCCTGGCCAGGGTTCCTTTGGTCAAGACCTCTGACATCGACCGCACCGAGGCGTTCTTCCACCGCCGGGGAGGTTGGACCGTCTTCACGGGACGTATGGTGCCGGTTTTCCGGTCGCTGATTTCCATCCCCGCTGGGGTGACCCGCATGAACCCGCTGCGGTTCACTCTTCTGACCATGGCCGGGGCCGCGATCTGGAACACCATCCTGGTGAGCGCCGGATACGCGCTGGGGGCGAACTGGAGCGTGGTCGAGGACTACGTGGGGATTTTTTCGAAAGTGGTCATCGCCGCCTGCGTGGTCGCCCTGGCGTGGTTCATCGCCGTCCGGTTGCGCGCCTCGCGACGCGTCACCACCGACTGACCGCCCAGCCCTTCCCGGAACGGCCGCAATGGCGGCCTCCCGCTTGACGCGGCCTCTAAACTCAGGAGGGTTATCCCCTACCCGGTTCGGAAAATGAACTCGACGCACCAGTCCGACACCCACTCTCGACGGCCATCCATCCCGCAGGCCCCTCAGGATCGCCGCCAGGTGATCGCCGAGCACGTCATCGCCCGGGGCAGCGTCCGGGTCGAGAACCTGGCGCGGGCCGTCGGCGTCTCAGCCATGACCATCTACCGGGACGTGGCGAACCTCGAACAGGCGGGCATCGTCCACCTCGACCGGGGCCTGGTACGTGCGGTGGCAACCAGCCTGAGCGAGGCCGACGCCGAGTTCCGCCTCCAGCAGAGCCCGCGGATCAAACAGGCCATGGCCGAGGCGCTGGCCCCCCGGATCGCCCAGGGAAGCTCCGTGATGCTGGACGACTCGACCTCCGCCATGTGGGTGCTACGCGCCCTGCGGGACGTCCACCCCCTGACCGTGATCACCACCTCCCTGCTGGTGGCCAACGAGGCGAAGCAGATGGACGGCGTGCGCCTGCTGATGGCGGGTGGCGAGTACGAACCCTGGGCCCACGCGATGATGGGCCCGACCGCCGCAGCGAACCTACGGGCCTGGCAGGCCGATCACTGCGTCATGTCGGCCTCCGGGATCGTAGGGAAACGCTGCCAGCACCCCTACGAGAACGCGGTCCAGGTCAAGCAGGCCATGATCGCCTCCTCCACGAATCGATACCTGCTGCTGGACCACACCAAGTTCGCACGCAAAGCGCTCTACACCTTCGCCGAGATCACCGACTTCGATGCCGTCGTGGTGGACGCCGCAACCCCCCGGGAGATCCGCGACGAGCTCGCCGGGCACGGGGTCGAGGTCATCGTCTCCGAGTGACCCAACGCTCCTAACAACAACGCGACACACCGCGCTGACTAGGAACGATGCCATTTTTCACCAGGAACTATGGTGTTTTTCACAACATCGCTGTTACTCTTCAGGTCATCCCCGGAACAAGGAAGTTGAGGAGATATGGGACTGACCATAGTTGTCGGCGCCGACATCGCCGGAGTGAACTACAAGGAGATCCTGAAGGCCGACCTGGAAGCCGACGCGCGCGTGGCGGAGGTCATCGACGTGGGCGTCCGTCCAGGCGAGGACATCGACTACCCGCACGTTGCGGTGGAGGCGGCGCGGAAAGTCGCCGCCGGTGAGGCCGACCGGGCCCTACTGGTGTGCGGAACTGGGATGGGTATGGCCATCTCTGCCAACAAGGTTCCCGGCATCCGCGCCTCGGTGGCCCACGACAGCTTCTCCGTGGAGCGCCTAGTGCTGTCCAACGACGCCCAGATCCTGACCCTGGGTGAGCGCGTGATCGGTCTCCAACTGGCCCGTCGACTGGTGCGCGAATGGCTCGGATACACCTTCGATCCCGAGTCTCCCTCCGGCCCCAAGGTGGCCGCCATCCGTTCCTACGAACCCGATCCCCACTGACCCCACGAACCGCGAGGAACAATGATGTTCGATCCTGCAACTGCCAGCTACCTTCTCGGCCTCGTGGTCGCCATCGCAGGCGGCTTCTTCGGCGCCGCGATCGGTGGCAACTTCGCCTTCGCCATCACCGGCATCACGGTGCTGACCTCGTTCGGCATCTACCTTGGAACCGACTCGACGGCAGGTTTCACCTACCTGGCCTTCGGACCGTTCGTCGGCCCCCACGTCGCCTTCGCGGGCGGGGTCGGCGCGGCAGCATACGCAGGTCGCCGCGGATACGCCGACAGCAAGGACGCCACCAGTCCCCTGGCACGCCTGGGTAAACCCGACGTGCTCTGGGTGGGTGCCGCTTTCGGGGTCTTCGGATACGTCGTCCAGAACCTCATCACCAAGATCCCGTGGTTCGGCACCCACACCGACTCCGTCGCCCTGACCGTCGTGCTGTCGGCCGTGGTGGCGCGCCTCGTCGCGAAGGGATCGTTCCTCACCCCGGAGAAGTACAACGACTCCCCGTCCTTTTTCGGCAAGATCGCCCCCACCGAGGACGCCGCTTGGCTGCGTTACCAGGAGAAGGCGGGCCAGTACCTCTCGCTCGGCGCCATGTTCGGTCTCCTGGCCGGTGGTGCGACGCTGTTCATCGCGCTGGCCTTCCCCGGCCTGGCCGCCACCGGCAACGCGCAGACCTTCACCTTCGCGATCTCCGCGGTCTGCGTCATGTTCCTGATCCTCGGCGCGCAGATGCCGGTGACCCATCACATCACAATCAGCGCCGGCCTGGCGGCGGTGGCCTTCCTCCCGGTTCTCGCCGACAACCTGGTCGAAGGGCTGTCCGGGAAGGATTTCTGGGACAAACTGAGCTCCAACAAGATCTCGCTGGCCTCGTTGTTCGACCCAGGTCACGCCTCCTACGGGATGCTGGGCGAGAACGCCAAGGGTCAGCTCATGATGATGGCCATCGTCGCTCTCCTGGTCTCGGTGGTGGTCGGCATGTTGGCGGCCTGGCTGGCGGAGTTCCAGGCGCGCCTGTTCTACAACAGGGGCAACACGCACTTCGATCCCCCGGCGGCAGCCATCTGGATCGCCAACACCATCATCGTCTCCCTGGCCAACATCGCCGCGCCACTGTTCTAGGAGGAATTCCCGATGCTCCCGACCGAGCTGCACCAGGCCTATGTCTTCGACCTGGACGGAACCATCTATCTGGGTGATCACCTGCTGCCCGGTGCGGCCCGGTTGATCGGGGAACTGCGTCGCCGCGGAATCCCGGTGCGTTTCCTGTCGAACAACCCGACGAAGGATCCGCGGCAGTACGTCGAAAAACTGGCCCGGCTAGGGCTACCCACCGACATCTCGGACATCGCGAACACGGTGGTCACCACCACCCGCTGGCTCCAAGAACACCATCCGGATGCCACGCTGTTCGTGGTGGGTGAGGAACCGTTGAAACGGGCCCTTACCGAGGCCGGATTCCGGTTGAGCGACGACCCCGAACGCATCGACATCGTCATCGCCTCCTACGACCGCACCTTCGACTACTCCAAGCTCCAGATCGCCTTCGACGCGATCTGGTTCCACCGGCGCGCCATTCTCATCCAGACCAACCCGGACCGGTTCTGCCCGTTCCCGGGCGGCCGCGGGGAACCGGACTGCGCCGCGATCACCGCAGCCATCGAGGCCTGCACGGGCGTGAAATCGGTGGCTAACCTGGGCAAACCCTCTCACATCATGCTGGAGGAGGCTCTCCAAGGTCTCGACGTGGATCCCGCCGCCTGCGTCATGGTCGGTGACCGCCTCCACACCGACATCCAGATGGCCCTCGACACCGGCATGGCCTCCTGCCTGGTGCTCACGGGCGAAACGACCCCCGACGACGTCGCAGCCCTCGACGAGAACCACCAACCCACCTATGTACTCGACCGTGTCGACCGACTAATCCCCCAGCGCCTGTGGGACGAGCTCGGTTGGACCGAAACAAACTGGAAGGACCACTGATGACCGACAACACCTACCTCCTCGGCATCGACTTCGGCACCGAGAGCGTCCGGGCCGCCATCTTCGACCTGGCCGGCCGGCCTGTCTCCTTCGCCGCCACCACGTACCGCACCACCCACCCCCACCCCGGCTGGGCCGAACAGGATCCGGAGGAGTGGTGGGAGGCGTTGCAGGCCTCGTGTCGCAAGGTGATCGCCGCCTCTGGTATCTCCCCCGCCGCCATCAAGGGCATCTCCTACGACGCCACCACCATGACCGTCGTTGCCATGGACAAACGCGGCGAGGCCCTCCGCCCCGCCATCATGTGGATGGACGTGCGCGCCACCGAGCAGGCCGCTCGCGCGGAGAAGTCGGATTCGGTGGCGCGTCTCTACAACGGTCGCGGCACCGCCCCGGCCACCGCCGAGTGGTACCCGTTCAAGGCCGCCTGGTTGCGGGAGAACGAGCGCGAAACCTACGACGCGGCCTTCCGGCTGGTCGACGCCCCCGACTGGGTGACCTACAAGCTGACCGGCGAGTGGACCACCAACATCAACTCGGCCGCGCTGCGCATGTACTACAACCGCGACCACGGCGGCTGGCCCGTCGACTTCTACGAAACCATCGGATGCGGCGATGTCTTCGACAAGATCCCGGAGAAGGTGGTCGATCTCGGCACCCCGGTCGGTGAGCTGTCGGTGATCGCGGCGCAGCTCCTCGGCCTGCACCCCGGCACTCCCGTCGCCCAGGGACCGGCCGACGCCTGGGCCGGGCAGATCGGGCTGGGTGTCGTCGACCCGGGGGTGATGGCGTTGATCACCGGTTCCTCCCACGTCCTGACGGGACAGACCGACAAACCGATCCACGGCAAAGGATTCTTCGGCGCCTACACCGACGGTGTGGTCAAGGGTCAGTACACCGTCGAGGGCGGTCAGGTCTCCACCGGTTCGGTCCTGAAATGGTTCAAGGACAACTTCGCCCGCGACCTGATCCAGGCGGCAGAGGTCACCGGACTCAACGTCTACGACATTCTCAACAAGCAGTCGAAGGACCTGCCACCCGGCTCCGAAGGCCTCATCATCAACGAGTATTTCCAAGGCAACCGCACCCCGTACACTGACTCGAAGGCCCGCGGGGTGATCTGGGGTCTGTCCCTGCACCACGGCCCCGCCCACATCTACCGCGCCATCCAGGAGTCGGTGTGCTACGGCACCGCACACAACCTGCGGGCCATGTCGGCGGCGGGTTTCGAGGTGAAGAAGATCGTCGCCGCGGGTGGCGCCACCAAGAGCCGCGACTGGATGCAGATGCACGCCGACGTCACCGGCGTGCCGATCGCCCTGACCGAGGTCGGCGACGCCGTGGTGCTGGGTTCCTGCATGCTGGCGGCGGTCGGCGCGGGCCTCCACCCCGATCTCGGGACCGCGGCGAGGGAGATGGTCCACGAGATCGACCTGCTGGAACCCAATCAGCGGCGGCACGAGGAGTACCAGTACTTCGTCGACGCCTACGCCAACACCTACCCGCAGCTCCAGCCCATGATCCACGACATGGTGGATCGCGAGAACGCGAAACGGGGTTGACATGACGGATCTCATCACCCGGGCGTTGCGCAACGCCACTGATACCAGGGCCGTGGTGATCGGCGAGGGAGCCGTGGAGCGAACCGGAGAGGTCTTCACGGAGCTTTTCGGGACGACACGGGCGGTCGTGGTCGCGGACGAACGCACTTTCGCGCTGGCCGGGAAACGGGTCTCCGAAAGCCTGGCAGCAGCCGGAGTGGAGCTCGCGGATCCGCACATCTTCCCGGGGGAACCCGAGCTATACGCGAAATACGAGAACTGCGAGGCCCTGAGGGATGCCCTGGCACCGGTGGATGCGATCGCCGTGGCCGTTGGCTCCGGCACGCTCAACGACATCACGAAACGGGCCTCCGGGGAACTCGGCAGACCCTACATGGTGGTCGGTACGGCGGCCTCCATGGACGGCTACACCGCTTTCGGTTCCTCGATCGCCCTGGACGGGTTCAAGCAGACGCTGAGCTGCCCGGCCCCGTGTGGCTGCGTCGCCGACCTGACCGTGATGTCCGCCGCACCGCAGGTGATGACGGCATCCGGCTACGGCGACCTGCTGGGCAAGATCCCGGCCGGGGCCGACTGGATCCTCTCCGACGTGCTGGGGATCGAGGCCATCGATCAGGGGGTGTGGGAACTCGTCCAGGGTCCGCTGCGCGGTGCTGTCTCGCGGCCTGCAGAACTCGCCGTCGGTGACGTCTCGGCGACGGGTGAGCTGGTGGAGGGGCTCCTGATGAGCGGGCTGGCCATGCAGGCCCACCAGTCGAGCCGCCCCGCTTCCGGGGCGGAGCACCAGTTCAGCCATCTGTGGGAGATGGAGGGACACGGTGTGGACATCACCCCCAGGCGCCTGTCCCACGGCTTCAAGGTCGGCATCGGCACGGTGGCGATCGCGGCCCTCTACGAGCGGCTGCTGGCGCGGGACCTCACCGGTTTGGACATCGACGCGGCCGTCACGGCCTGGCCCACCCGGGAAGGGTTGGAAGCCGGGGTTCGTGAGCTGCATCCCGATCCCCGGCTGGTCGAGGAAACCGTCGTGCAGGCGCTCGCCAAATGGCTTCCGCCCGAACGGTTGCGGGTCCGCCTGGAGTTGCTGGTGGCGGTGTGGCCGGAGCTGTCGGTGAGGCTTCGGGAACAGCTGCTGCCCGCCGCCGAGCTGCAGGGGATGCTTAGGGCGGTGGGTGCCCCGGCCCATCCGCAGGACATCGGGCTGGGCTGGGACCGGTTCCGCGAGACCTATGTCCGCGCTCAGATGATCCGCAAACGCTACACCGTTCTCGATCTCGCACTGGAGACCAATCTCCTGGGTGAGCTGGTGGAGGAATTGTTCGCACCCGATGGCTTCTGGGGTCGCCAGGCCCCGGGACACTGAGCAGGAAACACAGAGGAGAGGCCATGAGCAGGACAGTTGTAGGAATCGACTTCGGCACTCTTTCGGGACGGGCAGTCGTGGTGTCCGTTGCCGACGGAAAGATCCTTGCAAGCGCCGAGCACACCTACCCACACGGAGTGATCGACCGCGAACTCGCAGGCCAGCCGCTTCCCCCCGACTGGGCACTGCAGGTGCCGGCAGACTACGTGGAGGTTCTGGGCAAGGTGGTTCCGGAGGCCCTGGAGGCTTCCGGGGTGGAGACCACGGATGTCGTCGGCCTGGCCGTCGACTTCACCTCCTGCACGGTCTTCCCCACCGACGAGGCCTACCGGCCGCTGTGCGAACGACCGGAGTTCGAGAAACGCCCCCATGCCTACGTGAAGCTGTGGAAACACCACGCATCCCAGCGGCAGGGGAAGGTCGTGAACGAGGTCCTGGCCGAGCTGGCCCCGGAAACCCTCGCCCGTTACGGCGGCGAGGTCTCGGCGGACTGGCAGCTGGCAAAAGCCCTTGCACTGTTCGAGGAGGACCGGGAGGTCTGGGACGCGGCCAGTCACTTCGTCGAGGCGGGAGACTGGATAGTCCAGCTCCTCACGGGCAAGATGACGGCCTCCATGTCGCTTGCGGGCTACAAGGGCAACTTCGTCGACGGTTCGTACCCGTCCGCGAAGGTCCTCGACGCGATGGCCCCGGGATTCTCCCGCCTGCTGGAACTGGTGCCGCACCCGGTGGCGCGTCCTGGCGAGCGGGTCGGCTCGTTGACGGCGGAGGCCGCGGCATTGACGGGTCTGCCGGAGGGCATTGCCGTCGCGGCGGCGAACATCGACGCCCACGCGACGGTGCCCGCCGCGAACGCCTGCGAACCCGGGCAGCTCACCTTGATCATGGGCACCTCGACGTGCCACATGATGACCTCGGAGAGCTTCGGTGAGGTCCCGGGGATCGGTGGCATCGTGCCAGACGGGATCGTCAAGGGCCTGTGGGGTTACGAGGCCGGGCAGGCCGGGACGGGCGACATCTTCGGCTGGTTCGTCGACAACTGTGTCCCGCCGTCGCACGTCGAGGCGGCCGCGGCCCGGGGGGTCGGGGTGCACGAGTACCTCACCGAACTCGCCGCGAGACAACAGGCGGGCGAGCACGGTTTGCTGGCGCTCGACTGGCACTCCGGGAACCGCTCGATCCTGGACGACACGGAGCTGACGGGACTCATGCTCGGCACGACGCTGACCACCACCCCAGAGGACCAGTACCGGGCGCTGCTGGAGTCGACGGCCTTCGGCACCCGGGTGATCATCGAGGCATTCCGGGAAGCGGGCATCGAGGTGAATGATCTGGTGGTAGCGGGCGGGCTGGTGAAGAACCCGCTGCTCATGCAGATCTACGCGGACGTGACCAACCTGCCGTTGGCGATCTGCCCCTCGGTGGCTTCGGGAGCCCACGGATCGGCGATCTACGCAGCGGTCGCGGCAGGCGAGTACGCCGATGTGCGGGAGGCCGCACCGGCCATGGCGCATCGCGAAGCCACCCCGGAGACCGTCTTCGCCCCGATCCCGGAGAACGTCGCGGCCTACGACGACCTGTACCGCGAATACCGCAGGCTGCACGACCACTTCGGCACTGGCGGAAACGACGTGATGCACCGCCTCAAGGCCCGCCGCAGGGAAATCCTGGTGACGAAATCGGCTGGATGAGAGTCGGGGGTGCCCCGAGGGGCACCCCCACCTGCCCTACTTTTCGCAGGCAACCCCATCGCCATCACGATCCAGTTTTGAACTGTACCCGGGATCGCCCTTGTGAAGTGGAGCGACTCCGGCTTCTTTGACCTCCTCACAGTTCTTGTAGTGCACCTTGCTCTTTCCCGGAGAACTTGACTTGGTTTCCTTCGACTTGGTCTTCTTCTCCGACTTCTCCGCCCGCTCAGAGCTGGGGGCAGGATCCGATGTTGCAGTTGTCTCCACAACTTCGGTTTTCTTCTCGGATGCGGCCTCAGTCGTTTTGTTGTCGGCGGGTGCCCGGGTGGCGGTTGCCGTCGTCTTCGCACGATTTGATTCCGCGCCTTTGCGCCCGAGGTCGCAGCCGGATACACCCAGTCCCACCAGACTGGCCACCAAGGCAGTCGTCAACCATGTTTTGTACCAAGCGGTTTTCACGCCGGTCATCTCTCCCCCCTGTTGCCTTTCTCGGCGATTCTTGTTGTACCGGGGAGTTTATACCCAGCGCTCCACTCTGCACGCGGCAGGTCGGGCGGGGCTGTTTCTCACCTCTTGCCGCTGTAGTGGGCGCGGTAGGATTCCAGCAGCCCGCACAGCTGCTCCGCCTTCAGCCCGCCGTAACCGGCGTTGATCACACCCCCGGTACCGAAGACCTTTTCTGCGATCTCCCGGCCGACCGACCCCTCTGCCGCGTCCGGCCGGTACGTGATTGCCACCACGGGATTCCCCGACAAGCTGGCCAGCTCGAATCCGGCGACGTCGGCCCATCGTGAGCGGTGGGTTCTCTTTCCCGCCAGAGGCATCTCGAATCCGTCCTCGTCCAGCAGCAGGTACATGGGACGCGCCAGCATGTAGAGACACACGGGCAGGCCCAGCACTCCGAAGAATCCGATGCCCAAGAACCCCGCCGACCGGCTTTCCGACGATCCGTAGAAAATCACGAGCAGGGAGCCTGCCACGAGGACCAGACAGCAGAGAATCAAAAGAATTGCGCGTTTCCGACTTTGAACCAAGCGTACAGGAGGATATTCCATGGCTTCACCTCGACACATGTCATTGTCCGTGAACACAGCATACCACCCGGGCCCGTGAACCCCACCCGGAGCGAAATCCGATCCAAAGAAACGGCTTGGAGCCCATCACGTCTTGACGACTTGAATTCCGTTCCAGCCGCGACGGAGAATACAATTGGGATTGCGGGCTACAAGACAAAAACATGAATTGATCAACAACCATCAGGAAACGCAATGATTCCGTCGTGACTCATGCCACGACAGGAATCATCACGGCATTACCCAAGGACACGATGAATGGTTTTGCCGATTTCAGAACCGCACAACAAGAAGGCTTATCCTCAGACAGCTCGTCGGCCAGCGAAGCCCTTGGTCAGCGCACGCTTGGGGAGGGCTGTGTACAAACCTCAAGAAATCATGACGGATCGGCGTCGACCCGATTCACCGAGCCCTAGGCTTTGATGGCTCCCCGAGGAATGCTATATCATCAGTATGTTCGAGGGTCTCGGAAGGGGCTGTTTCACCGCTCAGCCGATCGAAGGCCCCCGAAGGACCGGGAAAGAGTTTGAACACGAGGCAGGTCGATGCAGCACACCGAGGCCCTGGAACCCGACGAATGGCGTTCGTGCTTCGAGGCCTTGCCCGCGGCGGAACGCTCCCGTCACCGTTCGGATCTGGTTCTTTCCGGCCTGGGAGCCGGCCTGACCTTGCAGGAGCTGGGTGATCTGTTCGGGGTCAGCCGCGAACGCATTCGACAGATCGCCAAAGAACGCGGCGTTTCAACCAAGAAACTCCGGGAGGAACAACGCGAACGGGCCATGCACCGCCGCCAGACTCTCGCCCGTCACATCCACGAGACGTCCCTGGCCCATCCGGAGTTGACCGTCGCTGAACTGGCCGAGTGGCATGAAACCGACGAGTCGACGGTCCGGGCGGCCCTGAAACACCGCTTGGCCGTCCACGAGGCCCGGCCTTATTCGGGCGATACCGATCGCACGTCTGATGATGCCCTGCTGACAGCGTTGGCCACCTGGGGCGCCCAGACGACGACCCACACCAGCGACGACTACACCGCGTGGGCCATCGCCCATGGATACCCGGGGAAACAGACCCCCATGAATCGTTTCGGGGGCTGGAACAACGCGTTGCTGCTGGCAGGACTCGGCGAGCACGTCCAGGATCGCGGCGGGCCCCGACCCCAGATCAGCGACGAAACCATGTGGGCATCGGTACTTCAGTTCTATCGGGATGACCTTCCCTCCTATTCATTCGGCAGCTACAACGATTACGCCCGCCGCACCGGCCTGCCATCCGGGGCCGCAGTGAGAATTCGCCTGGGAAGCTGGTCGCAGATTCACGAACGCATTCGCGAACTCCTGCGCTACGCGACTCGAAGGGATGGTTCCTGGGAATGGGCCGAGAACATTCTCGGAATTGTTCCGGATCAGGAACCACGAAGAATCTCCAGCCGAGCCGAATCCTTGGCGTCTCTGATCCGGGTAGCGGAACGAACCACCGGACCCATCACGGTTGCCTTCTACGAACGTCATCGCGAGCGCCAGGACGCGCAACCGGCAGTGATCCAGCTTCGCTGCGGAAGCTGGGTGGAGGCCCTTCGGGATGCCGGTCTCGAACATCGCATGTCAAGCAGGGCACGGGCCCGGCTGCAGGAATACGACGGGAACCGGGAGATCCCGGGCAATTCCCTCCAGGAACCGCTGGAAGGTTTCTGAGAGAAACTCTGGGCGGCTCTACAGAAACCGGACAGGAGACACACAGGCTCAACTTGTTGACTGTGATTCCGACAGCACAAATCCCAGGAGTCAGTATGGATCTCAGTCGTCGTTCCCTGTTCAGATCGGCCATCGCCTTAACTCTTTTCAGTGGCTTCGGGCTGGCCGCCTGCAGCAGCGGCACCTCCAGCAATGGAACCGCATCCTCCGGTGGATCGGGAACCGCAGCGGCGGGAACCCTGGCCCTGAACAACGCCAAATGGAGTCACGACGCCGACAACGATGTCTACTACCAGCTCGGCCTGAGCTACGTCGCCTCCCCGGCCGCACCGGATTACGAAACCCTCGGGATCTACGTGCCGGGCGCATATTTCACCGGCGCCGACAACGGCGACGGCACCCACAAGGTGGCAATCAACACCTCGGGCAGCGTCAACGGGTTCACCCCAGCCACCGCACCCATCGTGCTGCCGGTCAACACCCCCGGCTACGCCTCCCAGAAACCACCCACCCAGTACTCCTACGATTCGATCTCGGACTACATGGCAGCCGGTTTCATCTACGTTCATGCGGGCCTGCGCGGCAAGGACTCGAACTCCGACTCCTACACCGGCAACGCCCCCTGGGGGGTCACCGATCTCAAGGCTGCGGTGCGCTACCTGCGCTACAACTCGGCCTCGTTGCCGGGCGCGATGGACAAGATGTTCATGTTCGGGCACAGCGGCGGCGGCGCGCAGAGCTCCGTGATGGGCGCCTCCGGTGACTCGCCGCTCTACACCAGATACCTAGAATACCTCGGCGCGGCCATGACCTCCAGTGACGGCACCACCATCAGCGATGCGATCGCGGGCGTGATGGCATGGTGTCCCATCACCAGCCTGAACATCGGCAACGCCGCCTACGAGTGGAACATGGGTCAGTTCGCCAGCAGCGGGACACGCGCCGAGGGCACCTGGACCGCCGCCTACGGCAAGGACCTGGCAACGGCGTTCGCGGAGACCGTCAACGGGCTCGGCCTGACCGACTCGAAGGGCACCGCGCTGAAGCTGGAACAAAGCGGCGAAGGCGTGTACCTGGCGGGCAGCTACTACGACCACGTGGTGGCCGAGATCACCACTTCCCTGAACAACTTCCTGACCGACACCACCTTCCCCTACACACCCAGTTCCCGTCAGATGGCGGGCATGGAACCCGACGGCGGAGGTAGCGGCCCCTCCGATGGGGGCGGTACTCCCCCCTCCGGCGAGGCCCCCGGGGGACAGAACCCGGGTGGGGGTCAGCCCCCGGGCGGCGGTCCCGGTTCGGGCGGTGGTCAGCCCCCGGGCAGCGAATCGTCCGGTTCGTCGACCACCTACAACACGGTGGAGGAGTACATCGCGTACCTGAACGGCGAAACCCCGTGGGTCACCTACGATTCGGCCAGCAACACCGCGACCATCACCGGCCTGCAAGGTTTCGTCACCAGCCAGAAGAGTCCCAGCAAGGACGTCGGTGCTTTCGACGCACCGGATCGCAGCGCCACCGAGAACATCGTGATGGGCAAAAGCACCCAGGGGCTTCACTTCTCGAAGCTGTCCCGCGATGTGCTGGCAGCCAACGAGTCCACCTACTCGTCGCTGACCGGCTCCGGTGATTATGTGGCCTCCACGTGGGACAGCGATTTCGCCACCACCGACGAGGTCGGGGGCGATGCGGTCTCCCGCGAGCAGATGTACGAACCCCTCTACTACCTGCTTGATTCGCAGGGCGGTCAGGGCAGTTCACGGGTGGCCCCGAACTGGCGCATCCGGACCGGCATCACCCAGGGGGATGCGGCCAGCACCGTCGAGATCAACCTGGCACTGGCCCTCCAGGCACTCGGGAACACGAAGGTGGACTTCGCGACGGTGTGGGGGCAGGGCCACACGATGACCGAACGCACCGGCGACGGCGCCGCCAACTTCATCGCCTGGGTGAAGGAGGCATCGGCCTGATCACCGGGATCGCGCCCGTGGGGGACGCATGAAGCTCCCCGCGGGCCGAGTCAATCAGTTTCCAGGAAAACCCTGCCGGCTCGACGACCCGTCAGAAGGTTCCGAACATCACGGCACCCACCACGGCCGCCGACCAGATGCACACGAACAGCGTCAGCGGCATGAAACGGGTGGCGAACTTCGCCCCGAAGGCCCCGGACTGCATGGCGAACAGTTTCACGTCCACCATCGGCCCGACCACGAGGAACACCAGCTGAGCGGTCGGGGAAACCCCGGGCAGGGAGGCAGCGACGAAGGCGTCGGCCTCGGAACACAGCGACAGCAGCACCGCCAACAACGCCATGACCACGATCCCGAACCACAGGTTCTCGGTCAGGAAGGCCAGAAAACCGGCGGGCACCGCCGCTTTCATGAGCGCCGCCACGGCGGCCCCGACCACCAGGAAACCGCCCGCCTGCAGCAGGTCGTGCATCGCGGTCTCGCGGAAGACCGCCGCCTTGGACTGGTGGCCGTGGTCGTGTCCTTCCTGGGGTTTCATCCATTCGGCCTTGCCGACCCCGACCCACAGCCAGCACACCGCGATCACCGCCACCAGGGACGCGATCAACCGAGCCCAGACCATCATCGGGTTGCTGCTGGCGAAGGCAACGGCCGTGGCGACGAGCACCACCGGGTTGACGGCCGGCGCCGCAAGCAGGAAAGCGAGGGCGGCGCCCTGGGGAAGTCCCCTGCGCATCAACGACTGCGACACCGGCACCGACGCGCATTCACAACCCGGCAGCACCATGCCCGCGACGCTCGCGGCGGGCACCGCGAGCAGCGGGGATCTCGGGGTGATCCTGGACAGCAGGTCCTTCGGGACGAAAGCGGCGATGAGCCCCGACACCAGCACCCCGAGCACCAGGAAGGGCAGGGCCTGAACGACGATACCCATGGTGAGTGTGCCCCAGGTGGCCGCGCCCCCCTCCAGGCGCAGGAGCGGGCCGCGGATGGTGGTCGCCCAGACAAGGGCGATGACGACGGCGACACCGGCGAACGGCAGCGCCCAGACCCTGACGAATGTGCTTCTCACAGGTAGGGGTCCTCCGGTTGCTGGATCACCTTGACCTTGGACGCGGTCAGCACGGGATGTTCCTTGCTGGCGTCGAGGTTGATGACCCCCTCCACCTCGACCCAGACGTCGTCCCCCTCGGGTTTCGCGACTCCCTCGACGGGGACGGTGAACAGGGATGCGTCGGCGACGCAGCAGTAGATGCGGAACCGGTTCACGCTCCACTGCCCCTCCGGGAGGGTTGACTGTTTGGCGACGAAACCGAGCAGCCGCACGGGCCGTCCGACGAGCAGTTTCGGATCCCCGAAGGCGTAGCGGTCCTCGAAATCCTGCACGGACATCTCGGTGACGGAGTCCGTCGGCAGCGGGGGAAACTCGATCGTGTCGGATGCGGTCGACTTGGGTTTCGCCGCAGTGCTGCCGGCCGCGTCCGCCCCCAGCGAGGCGGGGGCCGAGACCGCGAACAGCAGGGCGGGCAGCAACAGCAGCGCCGCGACCTTCGGGGAACCGTGTCCGTGGGTGTCGCGTTTCAACCCGGCGAGCTTGTCGGTGGCGTCCAGCAGGGTCCACAGCGACAACGCACCCATGGCGACCGCCGATGCCAACAGCCAAGGACCCAGCCACTCCTGCAGGTAGTTCCGGAAGCTGCCGGAGATCGCCATGATGAAAACCACCGTGGCGAGCAGCAGAACCAGAGTCGCTCCCACGACCTGTCCCAGCGTGCGCGGGGGTTGGTCGGCATCTCGCGAGGTGTCCATGTCCATTCAGCCTAGCGGGGATCCCAACAACAGCCACGCGACGGCCTCGGGATCGGGATCGGTGGACAGGGCGCAACGCAGCCTGGCCCCGGCGCCCCGCAGCCCGTGTTCGAGTTCCTGCTGGGCCGGGGATTCGGGTTTCCCGTCGAGCCGGAACCGGGTCAGCGTCACGTCCCGGGCAGTGAAATCGATCCGGGCGGAACTGGGATGCGCGGTCAGTGCGGCGCCGCCGATCAATCCCTCCGCGGTCAGTGCCTCCTCCACGCTGAACCCGCTGGCGGCTGCCTCCACCTCGCCCCGGATCGGTAGGTCGGTGATCTGGGCGGCGCGCAAACCGGCCAACACGCCCCACAGGCCCGGGGTTTCCAGGCAGCACCCCAGGGCCAGATCGAGCCGGTCCAGCAGTTGTTCCCGCTCCCCCAGGCCCGGTTGGGCGAGCAGCCAGCTGAGCAACCATGCCTCCAGGTCGGGGCGGTTGCCTACCCGTCCCAGGGCCTTCAAGACCAGCTGCTCCATGGGCAGGTACCAGCCGATCTCCAGGTGGCTGACACCGTTGGAACCGTGGATCGTGAGCTCGTGACGGCCGACGGGGCCGCGCACCAGGCTGCCCTCGTCGACAGTCTCGAAACCGAGGCCGTTTCCCGTGCATGCGACGTCCAGGTCCGGAACCTCAACGGCCTCACCCTCCGGGAGGTAGCGTTCCGGGGGCAGCCAGGCGGGCAGGGGTGGGATCTCGTGTTCAGGGTACAGCCGCCAGCGCGACCACGCCCGCCGCCCCGGGGCCAGCCCGGTGCTCTCCCCGAGAACCAGGGCGACGCGTCCCTCGGGGCCGGCTCCGCCCTCACCGCACCAGCCGCTGAGCATCACCCAGGCGGCGCCGTCCAACAACATCCGGCCCGTCGCCCCGGCCAGCCAGCCGACCACGCAGCCCTCGACGACGAACCGGAAACCCTGCGTCTCGACCACGGATTCCCCGATGCCCTGGAGGGTGAACTCCAAGGCCTCGCGTTCCCCGGACCGGAAACGCACCTCGGCCAGGACGTCGCGGGATTTGAACACCCAGTGCCCGGGTTCCTCGGTGGGAACCCTCACGCATCCCTCGGGAACCTCCACCCGGACCTTGCCGGCCCCGGTGGGAATGACGAGAATCCGTTCCGGGTTCAGTCGACCACCACCAGATCCTGGTCGTGGGGGGCTTCTGGCACATTCGCGGTGATGACGGAACCATCGAAGCGACGCCCACCCGTGACGGGGTGGCGTCCCGTCAACGACGGCAGCTCCTCACCCTGGTGTTCCAGGGGGACCCGGGTTGGCACGCCGGGTTGGATGACGAGCCGCTGCCCGCGCACGTTGACCTCCAACGGCCCGCCGGCCTCCACCTCGAAGGAGATGGCCTCTCGTTCCAGCAGCACCCGCAGCCGAGATTCGCGAACCTGGAGGGGGAAACGCAGGTACTCCCATTCTCTCGGCAGCCGCGGATCGAAACTGATGTCACCGTGGTAGTCACGCAGCCCGCCGAAACCGAACACCAACGCGTTCCACACCCCACCGGTGGATGCGATGTGCACGCCGTCGCGGGAGTTGGCGTGCAGATCCGCCAGGTCCACGTAGAGTCCCGTCAGGAAGTACTGCATCGCCATGTCCTGGTAGCCGACCTCGGCGGCAATCACCGACTGCACCACCCCGGACAAGGTGGAGTCCCCCGTGGTGATCGGGTCGTAGTACTCGAAGTCGGCGCGTTTCTGCTCCTCGGTGAACTGGTCGCCCTGCAGGAACAGCGCCAACACCACGTCGGCCTGCTTGAGCACTTGGAACCGGTAGATCACCAGGGGATGGAAGTGCAGCAGCAGCGGGAATTTGTCGGCCGGGGTGTTCTCCAGGTCCCACAGCTCGCTGGACAGGAACTTCTCGTCCTGCGGATGGATCCCGAAGGTTTCGTCGAAGGGGATGACCATGCCCTTGGCACAGGCCCGCCACTCCTCCACCTCCTCCGGGGCCACGTCCAGGGTCTGCACCAACCGGTCCCAGCAGAGCGGATCGGCCTCCTCGAGCTCCTGCACCAGGTCGGCGGCGAGCTTCAGGTTGGCGCGCGCCATCACGTTGGTGAACATGTTGTTGTTCACCACGGCCGTGTACTCGTCGGGCCCGGTGACGCCGTGGATGTGGAATCGCTGCGACCCGTCGGCTTCGGTCCGCCAGAAACCCAGGTCAGCCCACATCCGCGCGGTCTCCACCAGCACCGCGGCTCCGTCGCGGTACAGGAAGTCCACGTCCCCGGTGATCTCGCGGTACTTGGCAAAGGCATGCGCGATGTCGGCGTCGATGTGGTACTGCGCGGTTCCCGCAGCGTAGTAGGCGGACGCCTCCTCACCGTTGATGGTGCGCCACGGGAACAGCGCACCCTCCTGGCTGAGCATCTGGGCTCGTTCCCTGGCCTTCGGCAACAGACCGACCCGGTAGCGCAGGGCGTTACGGGCGACCCTGGGGGCCGTGTAGGTCAGGAAGGGAACTAGGTAGATCTCGGTGTCCCAGAAGTAGTGCCCCTCGTATCCGGAACCGGTCACCCCCTTGGCGGGGATGCCGAGCTGGTCGGAACGGGCCGTCGCCTGGGCCAGCTGGAACAGGCACCAGCGAACGGCCTGCTGGATGGCCGGCTGGCCGCCCACCTCGACGTCCGAATTGGCCCAGAAGTCATCGAGCCAGGCGCGCTGCCCCTCGAAGAACGAGTCGAAACCCCGCTCGCTCACCCGGTCGAGGGTGCGGCGGCAGCGGTCGAACAGTTCCGTGACGGGCACCCCGCGCGAGGTGTGGTAGGCCACCGCCTTGCGGATGACGATCGGCACCCCTTCGCGCGCCTCGATGCGGTAGACCTGCTTGGCCTGGTCCTCCTCGATCCGGGAGATCACCTCGTAGGGGTTCGCGGTGTCGAGGGTGTGCTCTGCGGCCACGCACAGCGTCATGTGGGAGTCGGTGGTCTCGTAGCCGAGCGCCATCCGCTGGTCGTCGTGCCACTGGCCGCGCGGTTGCAGCACCCGGCCGTCGAACTTGCCCGCGCGCCGCGGGTCGAAGCTCTCCTCGTTCCTCGGCTGGCGGTAGTCGTCGAACCCGTCCTGCCGGTTGACCACCTGGGAGCTGAGCACGATCGGCGCATCGCCCTCCAGCATGGTCAGTTCGATCTCGAAAAGCGCCAGGTGCCGATCGGTGAAGCTGACCATGCGGCGGGAACTCAGTTTCACCCGCTTGCCGGCCGGGGTGCGCCACACCAGGTCACGGGTCAGACATCCCGCGCGGAAGTCGAGGGCGCGTTCGTAGTGGTCCAGGTCCGACTGTCCGAGGGTGAGTGGTTCGTCGTCGACGTAGATCTTGATGAGTTTCGCGTCGGGCACGTTCACGATGGTCTGCCCTGTGCTCGCGAACCCGAAGGCCTCCTCGGCGTGCTTGATGGTCCAGGTCTCGTGGAAACCGTTGATGAAGGTGCCGTGCGAGTAGGACTTGCGTCCCTCCTCGGGGTTGCCGCGCATCCCCAGGTAGCCGTTGCCGATGGAGAACAGGGTCTCGGTGACGCCCAGGTCGTCGAGTCCGGGTTCCACCTCGACAAAACGCCAGTCGTCGACGGGGAAACGGAAACGGTTCAGCGGGTCGGAGGAGATCCAGCGCATCAGGCCACCAGCTCCCCGAGGTCCGCGACCACCAGACCCGCGCCGGCCCGGCGCAGGGCTTCGGGACCGACCCCCCGGTCCACCCCGACGACGAGCCCGAACCCACCGGCGGCACCGGCGGCCACCCCGGACAGGGCGTCCTCGACCACGACGGCCCGGGACGGCTCCACCCCCAGTTGCTTGGCCGCGCATTCGAAGGTGTCGGGGGCGGGTTTGCCGGCCAGGCCCTGTTCCTTAGCAACGTTCCCGTCGACGATCACGGGGAAGGCCGCCTCCAGTCCCGCGGCGCGCAGAACCGGCACGGCGTTGCGCGAGGAGGAAACCACGGCCAGTTTCGCGCCTCGTGCCCGGAGCGTATCGATGAGCGCCCCGGATCCGGGATAGGGAGCGACGCCGTCGCGGCGGATGATCTCGTTGAAGGTCTCGTTCTTGCGATTCCCCAGGCCGCAGATGCTCTGCTCGGTCGCGGCATCCGAGGGATCGCCCTCGGGCAGCTCGATGCCACGGGAGGCGAGGAAGTCGCGGACACCGTCGTATCGGGGTTTTCCGTCCACATGAGCGAAGTAGTCGGCATCGGTCCACGGTTTCTGGCCGGGGAAACCGGCCAGGAAGGCGTTGAACATCTCGCCCCAGGCCTTCATGTGGACTTCAGCGGTTGGAGTTATGACCCCGTCCAGGTCGAAGAGGTAGGCGTCGAAGGCGCTGAAATGCATGCCGAACAGATTAGTCGGAAGCGCGATGAGATCGCTGGCACCTTGAGCACCAGTAGAGGTTTCGTCCCTCCAGCACGGTGGTGCACACCTCGGTTCCGCACACCAGGCAGGGCTGCCCGGCACGCCGGTACACGTAGACCTCGCCGCCGTGGGCGTCCACCCTGGGAGGGCGTTCCTGGGCCTCGGGCCCGTGTTCATCGGCGACGGTGTCGATGCGGCCGCGTTCCAGCGCCACCGCCATCAAACCCACCAGGTCCTCCCACAGCACTTTCCAGGTGGCCTCGTCGATCTCCCGGCCCGGGGTGGTGGGGTCGATGCCGTGGCGGAACAACACCTCGGCGCGGAAAATGTTGCCCACCCCTGCGGCAACCCGTTGATCCAGCAGCAGAGAGGCGATGGACTTGCCCGATCTGCGGATCCGCGCCCACCCGCGGGCGGGGTCGGCGTCGCCGCGCAACGGGTCAGGGCCGGAGTCCGCGAGAACCTTCTGGTACTGGTCCTCGGTGATCAGCCGGCACCACTGCGGGCCGCGCAGGTCGGCGGCCCGGTCGTCGGCCACGATCCGCAACCGCACCTGCCCGACGGGCTCGGCGACCGGGGCGAAACCGAGTTTCCCGATCAGCCCCAGGTGGATGTGGATGCGGTTGGCACCGGGAACGTCGAAGTTGATGAACAGGTGTTTCCCGACGGCCTCGGCGCCGGTGAGGATGTGGCCGTCAAGGGCGGCGGCCTCTCCGGCGAACCTTCCCTGCGGGGAGCTGACCCGCACCTCATGATCGGCGAAGTCTTCCTGGAAGGTGTTGGCGAGGCGGTGGATGACGTGTCCTTCGGGCATTGCCCTATTCCAGCAGACCCCGGATGTCGGTGGCGGTGATGGCTGCGCTGCGGAACTCCCCCGTGTCGACGACGGATGCGAACAGGTCGCGTTTGCGCTGCTGCAGGGCCACGACCTTCTCCTCAATGGTGTCCGCCGAGACCATGCGGTAGACGTTGACCGCCCGGGTCTGGCCGATGCGGTGTGCCCGGTCGACGGCCTGGTTCTCGGCGGCTGGATTCCACCACGGGTCCAGCACGAAGACGTAGTCGGCCTCGGTGAGGGTGAGTCCGAACCCACCGGCCTTCAGGGAGATCAGGAACACCGGGGCGCCGCCTTCCCGGAACCGCGCGATGCGGGCGGGCCGGTCGCGGGTGCGCCCGTCGAGGTAGACGTATTCGATGCCCTCCGCTTCCAGTGTCCCGCGCACCAGCTTCAGGAACCCGGTGAATGAGGAGAACACCAGCGCACGGTGCCCCTCCTCGGCCAGTTCCTGGATCTGTCCCAGCAGGGCGGTGATCTTCGCCGACGGGATGGGAGGCAGATCGGTGTCCACCAGGCGGGGATCCAGGGCGAGTTGTCGCAGTTTCGTCAGGGCCCGGAAGATCGCCACCCGGTTCCGGTCCATGTCCTCGAGCATCCCGAGAACCCGGGTGCGTTCCCGGGTCAGGTGCTGGTCGTAGCGGCGCCGGTGCGCCGGGGTGAGTTCCAGCCGCGTGATCTGTTCCACCTTCTCGGGCAGTTCCTTCACCACCTCGCGTTTGGTGCGGCGCAGCATGAACGGCCGGATCCGGGCGCGCAGCCGCCCCAGGACATCGGTCTCGCCGTTTTTCTCCACCGGTTTGCGGTAGTTCTCGGTGAAACCCTCCAGACGCGGGAACAGCCCCGGCGCGGCGAGCGAGAACATCGACCACAGGTCGCCGAGGGAGTTCTCCAGCGGGGTGCCGGTGATGGCCAGGGTGAACGGGGCCCCGATGCGGCGCGCCACCTGATAGGTGCGGGAGCGGTGGTTCTTGACGAACTGGGCCTCGTCCAGCACCAGGCCACGCCATTTCTGTTCCAGGTATGCCTCGTCCTCCATGCGCAGAAGGGTGTAGGAGGTGACCACCAGGTGCGCGCCGCGGATCTCCTCGGCCAGTTCCGTGCCCCGCCGGGCCCGGGTGGCCCGGATGACGGCGACCCTCAGGCCCGGCGCGAACCGGGCGGCTTCCTCCGCCCAGGTGCCGACGACGCTGGCGGGGGCCACGACGAGCACCGGCGCGTCGTCGAGTTGGCCGAGTTCCCGGGCGCGTTCCAGCAGGGCCAGGCTCTGAAGGGTTTTCCCGAGCCCCATGTCGTCGGCGAGCACGCCGCCGAGGTCCGCGTCCCAGAGCGCGGCGAGCCAGGTGAGTCCCTGCTCCTGGTAGGGCCGCAGCATTGCGTCCAGCCCGTCCGGGACCGTGATCCTCGTCTCGTCGGAACCGAGGTTCAGCAGGGTCTGTACGCGTTCCCGCCAGCGCCGTGACTGTTCCTCCACGACCCCCAGTTCCGCGAGTTCCTCCCAAAGGCCTGCCTGGTAGGCGCTGATCCGCAGTTGCCTGCCCGGACCGGGGTCCACGAGTTCCCGGGCCTCCGCGAGGAGCTGCCGCAGCCGGTCGAGTTCGGAGCGGTCCAGCGGGAACCATGTCCCGTCGTCCAGCAGCATCGCCTCATCGCCCGCGGCGAGCGCCCGGAAGAGCTGTTCGAAGGGCACGTCGCGGCCGGCGACGGTGACCCGGACGTGGAGGTTGAACCAGTCGTTGTCGCCGGTGTCCTCCGCGCCGACCGAAATCACCGGGGCCTCGGTGGCGCGCGAGTACTCGGGGGTTTCGCCGTGGTGGGTGACGATGATTCCCTCCCCCTCCAGGAGGGGCAGGGTCTCGGTGACGAACCGTGCCGCATCGGCCCGGATCACCGTCGCATTCGGATTCAGTCGTTGCCAGTGCGGTTCCCGCAGGTTTGGGTAGTCCCCGACCAACCGGAGCGCAACCTCCTCGAGGATTTGCTCGGCCTCCTGGTCCCGGAAGGACTCCCCCGCCCGGGGATGAAACGCGACATCGACGGTGGTTTCCCCCGCTACATACCTGAAACCCCATTCGAGCAGCATCCGGTGGCCGGGTTCGTGGATCAGACCGAGGGTCAGTTCCGGGTGTGGGAGGTCTTCCGGGTCCCACGTGCCCGGTGGGACGAGTCCTCTCTGCACCAGCGCCGGGAGATACATCAGCTGGAACCGCCCTGCGTCCTGGGTCGGGATCGTGACCGTCAGGTTCCGGTTGAACAACCCGCGGATCGCGTCGGGTACCGTCCCGGCCAGTGGGCGCAGACGCAACCGGCCGCCCGGTCCCAGCTCCCCCACCCCGTGGGCCGGTTCCCCGATCAGGAATCGCCGACTACCCGGGGGCACCGGCCCCAGGTCCCCGGACATCGCGAGCTGTCGCGACCCGTCGTCTCGGAGATCGACGTCCAGCCAGATCCTGACCGGTTCGAATCCGACCTCCACGTCCTGGAATCCCTGGCCCGCTATCAGCTGGATTCCGGCGTCCACGCCCTGACTCAGGAGCGACCAGCCCAGTGGGCCGAGGTCGGACAGGGAAACCGAGGCCGGGGTGCTGTAGGTGTACTGGTGGCGCCCTGTGAGCCTCGCCATCTGCAACAGGACCTCGCGTTGCGCGGGTTCGTAGTTCACCCCCCGGTAATTCGTGACGATGTCCAACCAGCCGGCCTGGGATTTGATCCAGCCCTGTTTCCCGAGCCGCAGGGGACGCAACACCAGTCCGTTCGGCTGCTCCAGTGGACCGTCGATCCGGAACTCCAGGCCGAGTTCGACGGGCCTCCCCCCGGTCTCGGTTTCGGGCAGCAGCCCGGCCAGCGCGTTCTCCCAGGAGGACGCCGGGGAAACGGTCTCCATCGCCGATTCCCGCGCGGCAAGCAGCACCGCCACGGCGTGTTTGCATCCCATCCTCATCGGGCACGAACAGGCGCTGTTGATCCCTCGGTGGTCGTGGTGGAGGAACGTCCGGTAGACCTTTCTTCCGCTGCCCTTGACCACCGCTTCGATGGAGCCGGTGCGGTCCGTGGAGTACTTCAGGACGTGCCCGGCGGCCTCGTAGGAACGTCCCCGCAGGAACGTGGCATCACCCCAGGAAGCTCGGATGGCCTCGTCACTGACCTCCGTGACCCAAGCTGTGGAGTGGGGATCCATGCCGCCCCACCCTAGTGCGTTCCTAGACTGTTCCCATGAACAATCGGGGCACGCCACGGGAACTGGGGCGCGACGGCATCAGCGGACTGGTCACTCGTCACCGGGCGATCCGGGCACAGATGTTGCCGCGTCGCCGCCGTCGCTGAGCCCCGCGGGTCCTTTCTCCAGGAGGATCAGAAATCCCGCCTCGTCGAGGATGGGCAGCCCCAGTTCCTCCGCCTTGGTGGCCTTGCTGCCGGCGTTCTCCCCCACCACCACGTAGTTGGTTTTCCGGCTCACCGACCCGGCGGCCTTGCCGCCCCGGGAGACGATGGCTTCCTTGGCCCCGTCGCGGGTGAATCCCTCGAGGCTTCCCGTGACGACCACGGTCAACCCCTCGAGGGTGGCGGAGGGCCGGTCGTCGTTGCCCGGTCCGGGGAGCTCATCGGCCATCCGGACCCCGGCGGCGGTCCAGGCCTCGACGATGTCGGCGTGCCAGTCCACCTCGAACCACAGCTTCAACGACTGGGCGATCACCGGGCCCACGCCCTCGGTGTCGGCCAGTTCATCGACGGAGGCGGCACGGATCGCGGACATGCTCCCGAAACGGGACGCGAGCGCGCGGGCCGCGGTGGGGCCGACGTGGCGGATGGACAACGCCACCAGCACCCGCCACAGCGGTTGCTGCTTGGCGGCAGCCAGGTTTTCCAGCAGTTTCAGCCCGTTGGCGGTGATTCCCCGCCGGGTGGCGTAGATGGAGCTGCGGGCCAGGTTCTCCTCGGTGAGCGCGAACAGACCCGACTCGTCGGTCAGCAAGCCGGATTCCAGGAGGTCGCGGGCGCCCACCTCGCCCAGCGCCTCGATGTCGAAGGCCCCGCGGGCGGCCAACGAGTAGAGGCGTTCCCTGAGCTGACTGGGACAGCTGCGGGCGTTCGGGCAGCGCAGGTCCTTGTCGCCCTCCTTCTGCTGCGCCAGAGCGGTTCCGCAGGCCGGGCAGTGGGTGGCCATCACGAATTCGCGTTCGTTGCCGTCGCGCAGCGAGACGACGGGGGCGACGATCTCGGGAATCACGTCACCGGCCTTGCGGAGCACCACCGTGTCCCCGATCCGCACCCCCTTGCGCGCCACCTCGTGGGCGTTGTGGAGAGTGGCCATGGCGACCTTGGATCCCGCGACCAGCACCGGTTCCATCGCCCCGAACGGGGTGACGCGCCCGGTGCGCCCAACCCCGACACGGATGTCGAGGAGCCGGGTGTGAACCTCCTCGGGCGGGTACTTGTAGGCGATCGCCCAGCGCGGCGCCCGGGATGTGGATCCCAGCCGGCGCTGGGCGGCCAGGTCGTCGACCTTGACCACGACCCCGTCGATCTCGTGTTCGGCGTCGTGGCGGTGCTCGCCGTGATGGATGACGTAGGCCCGGGCCGCGGCGGCCGAGTCGACCACCCGGGTGTGGGCCGATACCGGCAGCCCGTAGGAGCCCAGCACCTCGTAGGCCTGGCTCTGGCGGGTCAGGGAGAGGCCGTCGTGGGTTCCGACGCCGTGGACGATCATCCGCAGGGGCCTGGTGGCGGTGATCCTGGGGTCTTTCTGCCTGAGCGACCCGGCGGCGGCGTTGCGGGGGTTGGCGAACCGGTGCTGCCCGGCCTCCTCCAGGGCCTCGTTCAGCTCCGCGAAGGCCTGTTTGGGGAAGAACACCTCGCCTCGCACCTCCAGCACGGCGGGAATGTTGCTTCCTCGCAGCCGGTGCGGGATGCCGTGGATGGTGGCGACGTTTCCGGTGATGTCCTCCCCCACCCTTCCGTCCCCCCGGGTGGCAGCCTGCGCGAGGCGCCCGTCGAGATAGGTGAGGTTCACCGCCAGCCCGTCGATCTTCAGTTCGCACAGGTAGTGCTCGGCGGGCACCCGGGCCAGCCAGGCGGCCAGTTCGGTCTCGTCGAAGACATTGTCTAGGCTCAGCATCCGCTGCCGGTGGGTGACGGGGGTGAACTCGGTGACGCGCGCGTAGGCAACCCGCGTTGTGGCGGAGTCCGGGCGTCGCAGCTCGGGATGGCGTTCCTCCAGACCCGCGAGCTCCTTGAGCCGTTCGTCGTACTCGGCGTCGGAGATGATGGGCTCGACTCCCCCGTAGTAGGCGTCACTGGCGGCCAGGAGAAGCTGGTTGAGTTCCTGCCAGCGGTATTCTGTTTCGGGGGAAATCGTCATGACCCCATGCTGTCACAATCCCCACCTGGGGATTGATGCGATAAAGTGCTTGAGCTTGGCAGAACAGCAACGATGATTGAAGGTGTCCATGGCAACCGCCAATATCACTCGCGAAGAAGCCGTCCTCCGCTCCGGCGTCGTCAAGGCAGGGGCCTACCGGGTGACGGTTGACGTGACCGGCAACGGTGTCGCCGATCCCGAGCGCACCTTCGCCTCTCACACCGAACTCGATTTCGCCTCGAAGGGTGGCTCCACCCATCTGGACGTGATCGCCGACGAGATCCGTTCCGCCACCCTCGACGGTGCCCCCCTGCCCATCGATGGGTTCGACGGCTACCGACTGCCGTTGAAGGATCTTCCGGAGGGCAACCACACGATCGTCGTCGACGCCGTGTGCCGCTACTCCCGCACCGGTGAGGGGCTGCACCGTTTCGTCGACACCGACGGCAAGATCTACCTGTATTCCCAGTTCGAGACCGCGGATGCCCGGCGCATGTACGCCACCTTCGAACAGCCCGACCAGAAGGCGACCTTCCAGCTGACCGTCCTGGCGCCCGCGCACTGGAGTGTGTTCACCAACTCCCGCTCCGTCGAGGGCCAGCCGGCCGGGGAGGGGACAGCGCGTTTCGAGCACGCCCCCACCCCCGTGATATCGACCTACATCACCGCTTTGGTGGCCGGCGAGTACCACGTGGTCAAGGGCCAGATCAACTCCGCGGCCGGGGTGCTGCCCGCATCCGTGGCCTGCCGCGTCTCGGTCGCCGAGTTCCTCGACGCCGACCGGATCCTCGAGACCACGCAGCGTGGTTTCGAGGTGTTCGAGTCGGCCTTCGGGGTGCCCTACGCTTTTGATTCCTACGACCAGATCTTCGTGCCTGAATTCAATTTCGGTGCCATGGAGAACGCGGGCTGTGTCACCTTCCGTGACCAGTACCTGTTCCGTTCCCGCGTCACCGCCCGCGAAATGGAGGCCCGCGACAACACCATCCTCCACGAGTTGGCCCACATGTGGTTCGGCGACCTGGTGACGATGCAGTGGTGGGACGACCTTTGGCTCAACGAGTCGTTCGCCGAGTGGGCCTCGCACTTCGCGGCCGACGAGATCGCCAGGAAGCACGGCACGGGGGCCAATCCGTGGGCCTCGTTCTCGAACGAACGCAAGGCCTGGGCCTACCTGCAGGACCAGCTGTCCACCACCCACCCCATAGCCGCGGACATGAGCGACCTGGAGAAGGTGGAGCAGAACTTCGACGGCATCACCTACGCCAAGGGTGCCTCCGTGTTGAAGCTGCTGGTTTCCTTCGTCGGTATCGAGGCCTTCACCAAGGGGGTCGGGAACTACTTCCGCAAACACGCCCACGGCAACACCACCCTGGCCGACCTGCTCACCGAGCTGGAGGCCGCATCGGGGCGCGACCTGTCCTGGTTCACCGGGCAGTGGCTGGAAAGCGCGGGGGTCAACACCCTGCGGGCCGAGTTCGAAGTTGACGAAACCGGCACCTTCACGCGGTTCGCGGTCGTCCAGACCGCGCCCGAGGCCTGGCCGACGCTGCGCACCCACCGACTCGGAATCGGCATCTACGCCAACACCGACAACGGCCTGGAGCGCGTCGACTACGTGGAGACCGATGTCTCCGGTGAGCGCACCGAGGTGCCCGCTCTGGTCGGACGGGCCCGCCGCGACGTGGTCCTGCTGAACGACGGGGACCTCACCTTCGCGAAGATCCGCCTCGACGAGATGTCCCGCAACGCGCTGGTGGCCGGGATCGACAGGTTGACCGACCCGCTGGCCCGCGCCGTCACCTGGTCGCTGTTCTGGGACTCGGTTCGCGACGCCGAGATCGCCCCGCAGGAGCTGGTCTCCCTGGCCCTCCAGGGCGTCGGTTCGGAGAAGGACATGGCCGCCGTCACCACGGTGCTGGCGCAGGCCGCCGTCTGTTCGGGACGTTTCATGGCCCCCGAGCTGCGTGAGGCCGCGAACATGAAGCTCGTCACCGGCCTGGCGGGGCTGCTGAAGGACGCCGAACCCGGTTCCGACGCGCAGCTCATCATCGCCAAGACCCTGATCGGGGTTGCCCGCAGCGAGAGCGCGTGCGAACTGATCCGCGGCTGGCTGCACGACGAGGAGGTTCCCACAGACCTCACCGTGGACACGGAGGTGCGCTGGCTCATAGTCGCCGCCCTGGCCCGCCGCGGCGTCTTCGGCGAGAAGGAGATCGCCGCCGAACTGGAGCGGGACAACACCAACACCGGTGCTGAACACGCCGCCGGTGCCCGCTCGAGCCTGCCCACCCCAGAGGCCAAGGCCGAGGCGTGGCGGCTGGCCACCGCGGATCCGGACGTCCCGAACGAGACCCACCGCAGCATCGCCATGGGGTTCGTCAACTACGGCCAGGAGGACGTGCTGGCCCCCTACGTGGATGCCTACGCGAAACTGGCCGAGACCATCTCGAAACGCGAGGACGGCTGGGACACGCGCGGCTACGCAGCCATCGGGGCGGTACTCAGGTGGTTGTTCCCCGAAACCTTGGCGACCGCCGATGTGGTCGGGCGATTCCGCCGTTACCTCGAGGAGGGCGAACCCACGGACCAGGTGCGGCGCCTGTTGAGCGAGCGTCTCGACGAGGCCGAAAGAAACCTGCGGGTCCAGGAACGCAGCCGCCACTGATCCGCCCCGGAGGAGCCCGGCCATGAAGCATCTGCTCAGCATCACCGATCTCAGCACCGACGAGATCCATTCGATCCTTCACTTGGCCGGGCGGATGCATCAGCTGCAGGAGGCCCGGGTCAAGAAGCTGCCCTACCTGAAGGGCCGCACCGTGGTGAACCTCTTCTTCGAGGACTCCACCCGCACCCGCAGTTCCTTCGAGCTCGCCGCCAAGTGGCTCTCCGCCGACGCCATCAACGTCTCGGCCCGCGGGTCGAGCGTCTCGAAGGGCGAATCGATGCGCGACACCCTCATGACCCTGGACGCCATGGGGGTGGATGCCATCGTGATGCGCCACCCGGGTTCCGGATCGGTGGCCCAGGCCGCGGGGTGGGTACGGGCCTGCATGGTCAACGCCGGGGACGGCACCCACGAACACCCGACCCAGGCCCTCCTGGACGCCCACGCGATGCTGACCCACTTCACCCGCACCAAGCTGGGAACCCTGGAAGGCAAACTGGTCTCCATCACCGGGGATCTGCTGCACTCCAGGGTCGTCCGTTCGAACGTCGCGCTGCTGAGCAGGTTGGGGGCGCGGGTGGTGCTGGTCGCCCCGCACACGCTGCTGCCTCCCGGGGTGGAGACCTGGGGGGTGCAGGTCACCCCCGACCTGGACGAGGTGATCTCGGATGTCGACGTCGCCATGATGCTGCGGGTGCAGCGGGAACGCATGCATGGCGGTTTCTTTCCCTCGGAACGGGAGTACGTGGCGGCCTACGGGCTGACGGCCTCCCGGCTGACCAGGCTGCGCCCCACTGCGGTGATCGCGCATCCCGGGCCCATGAACCGGGGCCTGGAGATCAGTTCCACCGCCGCCGACGACCCACGTTCCATCGTGCTCGATCAGGTCTCCTCGGGGGTCGCGGTCCGCATGAGCGTGCTGCACCACCTGCTGGCCGACTGACGGGAGGAAATCAATGTCGAAACTCGCCATCACCGGAGTGACCCTGCCCGACGGGTCGCGAACGGACCTGTTCGTCGAATCGGGCCGCCTCGTCGATCAACGCCCCCTGGGTGCGACCACCATCGACGCGGACGGGTTGATCGCGCTGCCCGGTCTGGTGGACATCCACACCCACCTGCGTGAACCGGGACGCGAGGACGCCGAAACCGTGGAGTCGGGTTCCCGCGCGGCTGCCCGTGGCGGCTTCACCGCTGTCTTCGCGATGGCGAACACCCAGCCGGTCACGGACACCGCGGAGAACGCCGAGCACGTGCTGGCGCTGGGAGCCGTCGCCAACAACTGCCAGGTGTTCCCGATCGGCGCCATCACGAAGAACCTGGCGGGCAGGGAACTGGCGGAGCTGGGGCTGATGCACCGTTCACGGGCCCGGGTCTCGGTGTTCTCCGACGACGGGCACTGCGTGATGGACGCCAGCCTGATGAGGCGCGCCTTCGAATGGGTCAAACCGTTCGACGGGGTGCTGGCACAGCACGCCCAGGATGCGACCCTCGCCGGACCCGATGCGTGCTGCCACGAGGGTGAGATCTCGGGCCGGCTGGGGCTCCCGGGCTGGCCTCCGGTGGCGGAATCGGTGATAATCGCCCGCGATGTCGCTCTGGCGGAGGCCACCGGTTCCCGCCTGCACGTGTGCCACGTCTCGACGGCGGAGGGCGTGGACGTGCTGCGCTGGGCCAAGGAACGGGGCATCCGGGTGACCGCCGAGGCCACTCCCCACCACCTGTACCTGACCACCCCGGAGGTCGTGGGATACGACACCACCTTCAAGGTCAATCCCCCGCTGCGCACCGACGAGCACGTCGAGGCGGTGCGGGCCGCGCTGGCCGACGGCACCATTGACGCGGTGGCCACGGACCACGCACCCCACGCGCCGCAGGACAAGGACCACGCCTTCGTCGACGCCCGGCCCGGGATGCTGGGGCTGGAGCAGGCCTTGGCGGTGGTGATGGAGACCATGGTCGCGCCGGGCCGCCTGACCTGGCCGCAGGTGGCCGAGCGGATGAGCCACGCCCCGGCCCGGATCGGGAAGGCGACTGGACAGGGGCGTCCCCTGACCCCGGGTGAGCCCGCGAACCTGGTGCTGATCGACCCGCAGCGGCGGGCAACGGTGGACCGGAACGATTCCGCCTCCATCAGCCACAACAACCCGTACCACGGCCGGGATCTCCCCGACCCGGTGGAAATGACCCTGTGGAACGGCAGGGTCACCCACAAGCGCTGAGGGATCCCGGTAGTGGTTCAGGGTGTGGCCCGTTCACAGGTCCCCACGGTCCGGGGAGGGAACCGCCCGTTCTTGAGCAGGTCGAGCGCTTCCCGGGACGAACGGTCATTGGGGGTGTAGACCTCGAGACGGTGATCGGGCGACTCGGGTTGTTGCCATACCTGGTAGTCGATGTCGACATGTCCCAGCCCCGGGTGCGCGAGGAGCATGTTTCCCACCGTGCAGTCAGCGACGTCTCCTTCTGCCCAGAGCCCGGCGAATCTGGTGCTTTTCACCAAGAGTTTCCCGATGAGTTCCGCCAATCTGGCATCACGTGGATACCTTCCCGATGTGAGCCGAAGATAGGCGACGTGTACACGGGCGAGATCCTCCCAGTTGCGATAGAGGTCGCGGCTCGCCGGATCCACGAAGAACAAGTAGGGGACCGAGGGACGCCGATGGGCCTCGGACGGGGCTCCGAAGGGCAGATGCCCGAAAAGAAGTTCGTGCCCGGAGCGGTTCCAGGCCAGGATGTCTCCGCGGCGTCCCAGCACCACGGCCGGAATGGCCTCGTTAAGTGACTCGAAGAGCGCCAGCACTCTGGGGTGAGGCACTTCCGGGAGTTCACGGCTCATTGGGGATGATGTTGGAGCGCCGGCCAGGTTGTACAGATGGATCCGCTCCGCGGTGTCCAGACGCATGACCGAGGCCAGTGCCTCGAGCACCTGCCCGGATGCGGTCCCCACCTGATCCTGTTCGATGCGCGTGTAGTAGCTCACGCTGACTCCCGCGAGGCGGGCGAGTTCGTCGCGACGCAGTCCCGGTACCCGGCGGTCGGATCCAGCGGGATCCAACCCGATCGAACCGGGATCGGTTCTGTCCCGACGGGTCCTCAGGAAGCTGCCCAAAGTCTCACCCATCACGGATTCAGGGTAGCTCTTTCCGGATCCCGGCCCCAGATTCGTGGGTATCCCGCTCCGGGATACCCAAGACTGTGTTCTTGTCGCTCTCCCGCGGGGAGTGCAGCGTGGTGCGCATGGATTTCCGGAAGAACACGGCCGAACGTGCCTCGGCCAGGTCCTGGCTGGGTCTGGTCGCAACTCTTGGCCCCGTGCTCGTGGTCGCCATGGATGGTTCCATACTTTTCCTGGCGATCCCGAGCATCAACGAAGCGATCCGGCCGAGCACTGATCAAGCCCTCTGGATCCTCGACATCTACGGGTTCATCGTCGGTTCGCTGCTCATCACCTTTGGCAATCTCGGGGACAGGTTCGGCAGGAAGAAATTTCTTCTCACCGGGGCAGCCGTTTTCGGCATCGGGTCCGTGTGCGCGGCGTTCTCCTCCACCCCCGGGGTCCTGATCGTATCCCGGGCGTTGATGGGTTTGGGCGGCGCGACACTTCTGCCATCGTGCCTTGCCGTGATCAGTGAGTTGTTCGTGAACCCGTCGCAACGGGCGCGCAATTGCGATTTTCGCAGCGACTTTTGCAGCGGGATTCGTGATCGGCCCGATCATGGGCGGCCTCTTGCTTGCCCATTTCTGGTGGGGGTCGGTATTCCTGATCAACATTCCGGTGATCGGCCTGTTCCTGTGTCTGGCTCCCCTGCTTCTCCGAGAGGTTCACGGCGCCCGGCCCGGAAGAACCGACCTGTTCAGCATGCTGCTCTCCGCGACGGGGCTCTTGTTGACGATCCATGGCATCAAACGCATCACCACATACGGTGTCGAGTTGCGCAGTGGCCTGCTGACCATCCTCGGGTTCATGCTCCTGGTGGCGTTCATCCTCCGTCAGAGGAGCCTGGAACGCCCGCTGCTCGATGTCAGCCTGTTCAGGGAGCCCGTGTTCAGTGTGGCGATCCTCACCGGCTTTTTCTCCCTCTTCGTGTGGTCCTCCGCGGCGTACCTGAGCATGACCTATCTACAGTCCTTCCTGGGCCTTCCGGTGCTGGACTCTGCTCTGCTGGCCATTCCTGGAGCCATGGTTCTGATTCTGTTCAGCGTTTTCACCCCTCTCCTGGTGGAACACGTGGGGGCGCGGATGGCGTTGATCGTCTGCCATTTCTCCATGGCTCTGGGGATGCTCATGCTCGCTTTCACGGGCACCGGTACGGTGTTCTACATCGCATCGACCGCGGTTTCCGGGATCGGATTCGGCATCTCGTTCAGTCTCGTGGCCGACACCGCCGTCGGGGCCGTCCCGGAATCACGGGCCGGCGCGGCCGGGGCCATCGCCGAAACCAGCAATGAGATCGGCAATGCGCTCGGCATCGCATTGCTGGGATCGGTACTGACGATCGTGTTCCGCATCATTTATCCGGGGCCAGAGACCGGTCTCGGTGAAGTCATCGACAACTCCGGAATTGATTCGGGCGCCTTCGTCCAGGCGCGGGAGGCTTTCCTGGCTGGCTTCCACATCGTGGCAACGGTGGCAGCCGCGATCTGTGGGGTTCTGGGGTTTCTCACCATCCGCTGGATCCCCGCACCTCGTGCTCCCCGAGACCACCGGTCCTGAGCCCGTTCAGGAATTGCCCACAGCAGGGTCCTGGCACGGCCGGGAGGAGCGGGTGTCGCTCAGTCGTCGGCCACCGGCAGCCCGGATTCCTTGAGGGTCTCCTTCGAGGTGCTCTCGGTGACGGTGAAGATGTCGGTCACCTTCGCACCGCCAGCCACCACCTCGTCGGCCTTCGCCTTCATCTTCTGGACGACGGTGGAGAAGCCGGGAATGTAACCCCATTCCGTGGACAACTCGCCGTTGGCCTCGGCCAGCACCTGGTAGACATCCTGGTTGCCGAACTGGCGCAGGGTTTTCTCTGGGGTGGTGACCGTGCCCTTGGCGGCGGGCAGGAGACCCTGGGAGGCCAGGTCGGCCACCTGGGTGTTCAACCAGTTGTTGAACTCCATGGCCTCGGTTTTGTGCTGGCAACCCTTCATGACGGCCACCCCGGAACCCCCGTCGGGACCGGTCATCCGGGCTCCCCCGAAGGTGGGCAGTTTCGCGACGCGCCACTGTCCCTCGTAGGGGGTGCCGTCCAGCTTGTCGAGGGCGTAGCCGATCTCCCAGGCGGGAGCGATGTTGCCGATCAGGGAACCGTTCGTCAGGGCCTGTTCGTAGGAGTCGTCCGCGCGTTTGTGGGTGAGCGCGGCCTGGGCGTCCAGGGCGTCCTGCCAGAACTTGGCCACCACCTGCGTTTTCTCGTCGGTGGTGTTGATCCTCCACTTGTTGTCGACCGTCGAGTACCACACGGCACCGGCGGCGGCGGCCTGTGCGGAGAGCCAGTAGCCGACCTCGTCGGGTTCGAAGTCGAGGATGTACTTGCCCTGGGCGGCGGCCTTCTTGGCGGCCTCCAGGAGTTCGTCGAAGGTCTTGGGAACCTCGATGCCCAGGGCGTTGAACTCGGCCTCGTTGTACAGGTAGACCAAGGGCCCGGTGTCCTGGGGCAGGCCCACCATCTTGCCGCCGACCGACATCCGGGAATAGGCGGCGTCGTTGTAGTTGTCCTTGTACTTGGAGGCCTCACCGGAGACGTCTTCGAGCAGGTTCCCAACGAACATCTCGGGGGCCTCTCCGTAGCCGACCTGGGCCAGGCAGGGGGCGCTCTTGTTCGCCACGTCGGTCTTCAGCTTGGTCATCAGTTCCGACGACTTGCCGGTGAACTTGGTGGCGGTGACCTGGATGTTCGGATGCGCGGCATTCCATTTCTCGACCATGTCGACCACTGGGATCATGCCCGGCCCGTCGGGAAGCCGGTGCACATATTCGATCCTGATCACGTTGTCGCCCGAGTGGGCGGATTCGGACCCGCCGCTACCGGCCGCGGTTCCGCATGCGGAAAGAACGATGGCTGTCGCTGACAACAGGCCCGTGACGGCCATCAAGCACTTGCTCTGCATTGAATTTTTATTCCCTCTACGTCGGCCTCTGACAGGAGACGGGCCCCGGCTCCGCGGTAGACCGGGCGGCCTGCCGACAGGACACGGGGCTTTTCCTCCTGCGCATAATCAATGTACATAACCCGAGGCCCGGTCCGTGACCACGGGGTCACGGACTGAAACACCAGCCCCCATCATGACTGGTGTACGGCATGGTCCGGCACAGGAACACGATGGAGGGTCGCCGTCTCATCCCGTCCGGCGAGTCCTCGCTCGGACAGCACTTTTCGCAACAGGGCCTAAGCTGGCTGTGCAGGCCCGAGGGTCCGTTGAACAGTTAAGGAGTCACATGAGCGAGCAGCTGGCCCAAGTCGGGGTGATCGGAATGGCGGTGATGGGGTCGAACCTGGCCCGGAACCTCGCCCGCAGGGGATTCCGAGTGGCCCTCTACAATCGGACGACCGCCCGCACCGACGAGGTCATCGCGCTCCACGGCTCAGAGGGAGATTTCGCACCCTTCCACGAGTTGACGGATTTCGTCGCCTCCCTGGAACGTCCCCGCCGCGTCATTCTCATGGTCAAGGCCGGTGGCCCGACCGACGCCACCATCGACGCCCTCGTGCCGCTCCTCGAGAAGGGGGACATCGTCGTCGACGGCGGCAACTCGTTCTTCCAGGACACCCGCCGCCGCGAGCAGCGCCTCCGCGACCTCGGATTGCACTTCGTGGGGGCTGGGATCTCCGGAGGGGAGGTCGGAGCCCTGGAGGGACCCTCGATCATGCCCGGCGGATCCCCGGAGTCCTACGAGGCGCTCGGCCCGATCCTGGAGCGGATCGCCGCCGACGTGAATGGTGAACCCTGTTGCACCTACATCGGCACCGACGGCGCCGGGCATTTCGTGAAGATGGTCCACAACGGCATCGAGTACGCCGACATGCAGTTCATCGGCGAGGCCTACGAACTGCTGAAGGCCCTGGGCCTCGGCCACGCCGAGATGGCGGACATTTTTGCCACCTGGAACACCGGGGACCTGGATTCCTACCTCATTGAGATCACCGCCGAGGTGCTGCGCAAGACCGATCCCCGCACCGGTGTTCCGCTGGTGGACGTGATCCGGGACGCCGCGGGCATGAAGGGAACGGGCACCTGGACGGTCCAGTCGGCGCTCGACCTGGGCACCCCGGTCAACACCATCGCCGAATCCGTGTTCGCCCGCGCCATTTCCTCGTCCCCCGAGCTGCGCACCGCCGCCCGGGCGGCCCTCCACGGACCGGATCGGGGCATCCGGGTGGCTGATCGCGACGTCTTCGTCGAGCAGGTTCGCCAGGCGTTGTGGGCCAGTAAAGTGGTGGCCTACGCGCAGGGCCTGGACGAGATCCGCATGGCAGCCGCCGAGTACGGCTGGAGCATCGACATCGCGGAGGTGGCGCGGATCTGGCGAGCCGGCTGCATCATCCGCGCCCGCCTGCTGGAGCGGATCCGTTCCGAATACGCAGCCGGCAATCTCGTCACCCTGCTGGAGGCCCCCTCCATCGTGGCGGGCCTCACTGAGGCCCAGGAAGGCTGGCGCACCGTCGTGGCCGAGGCCGTGCGGGCCGGGGTACCGGTACCCGGTTTCTCGGCGGCGCTGGCCCACTACGACCAGGCCCGCGCCCCGCGCCTCAACGCGGCACTCACACAAGGACTGCGCGACTACTTCGGTGCGCACACCTATCGCCGCATCGACGACGAGGGGGCCTTCCACATCAACTGGTCGACCGACGGCGCGGAGGTCGCCGCCGACTGACCACAAGTCCTCGGACGAGCGCGAGCTGGTTTCGACACGGCCGGCTCGCAGAGCGAGCAGGCCGGCTCAACCAACTTCCACCCCCACGAAGCTGGTTGAGCCGGCACGGGGCACCCCTCTCTTCTGAAGCTGGTTGAGCCGGGCCGCGAGGAACGAGCGGTCCGAGTCGAAACCAACTTCCACATCCCAGGCCGACCCAACCAGCTTCGGGGTAGGTTCCGTGGTCTGTCGGGACCAGGTGGCAGACTTCCGGCATGCCGATGAGCCGTTTCTCCGCCCCGAGCCGGGACTGGTTCGTGAACACCTTCGGGGCGCCGACGCCCGTGCAGGAAGGGGCGTGGCGAGCCATCGCCGACGGGGGTCACGTCCTGGTGGTGGCGCCGACCGGCTCCGGGAAGACTCTGGCGGCCTTCCTGCACGCCCTCGATTCCCTGCTGCAACCCAGTGACCGTCCCCGGGGCACGAGGGTGGTCTACCTCTCCCCGCTGAAGGCGCTCGGGGTGGATGTGGAACGCAACCTGCGCGTCCCGCTGGCCGGAATCCGCGAGGAGGCCGGGCGGCAGGGCCGCAGGGTTTCCGAGGTCACCGTCGGCGTGCGCTCAGGCGACACCCCGGCCCGCGACCGCGACCGAATGCGGCGCAGGCCACCGGATGTGTTGATCACCACACCCGAGTCGCTGTATCTGATGCTCACGTCCTCGGCCCGGGAATCCCTCCGCGACGTCGAGACGGTGATAATCGACGAGATCCACGCCGTCGCCGGTTCCAAACGCGGCACCCACCTGGCCCTCAGCCTGGAGCGCCTGGACCTGCTGGCTGGGCGCGACGTGCGGCGTGTGGCCCTGTCCGCCACCGTGCGTCCCGTCGAAAAGGTGGCGGCCTTCCTCGGGGGCGACCGGGACGTGGTCGTGGTGGCTCCCGGGACCGGGAAAAGCTGGGACGTCCGGGTCGACACTCCCCCGCTGAACGATCCCTGGCCCCACGTGGAGAAGGAGATCCTGGATTCGATCCTGAGGGCCCGGTCCACGCTGGTGTTCGCGAACTCCCGCCGGGCGGCGGAGAAGCTGACGGCTCGCCTCAACGAGCTGTGGCTGGATGCCGGCGGCGGTGAGGACCTGGCTCGCGCCCACCACGGTTCGGTCAGCAAACAAGTCCGGGCCGAGATCGAGGACGCGCTCAAGGCGGGGCGGCTGCGGGCCGTCGTGGCCACGAGCTCCTTGGAGCTGGGCATCGACATGGGCGCCGTCGACCAGGTGATCCAGATCAGCGCCCCCTTGTCCACTTCGAGTGCGCTGCAGCGTTTCGGCCGGGCCGGGCACCGGGTGGGTGCGACCTCCCGGGGACGCCTCCACACCCTGCACCGCGGGGAGCTGGCGGCCGCGGTCGTGACCGTATCCGACATGATCGCGGGCCGGATCGAGGAGCTGCGCATCCCTGTGCTGGCGCTCGACGTCCTGGCCCAGCAGACCGTAGCCGCTGCCGCCGCCGCGGGGGATGCGGGACTGGAGATCGAGACCTGGCTGGCGGCGGTTCGGCGTTCCCATCCCTACTCCGGCCTGAAGGACGACGCCTTCGACGCGGTCCTGCGGTTGCTGCTCGGCACCTATCCCAGCGCCGATTTCTCGGAGCTGCGGGCCCGCCTGGAGCGGCGCGGCGACCGGTTGTTCGCCCTACCCGGGGCCGGGCGGCTCGCCGTCACATCGGGCGGCACCATCCCGGACCGGGGTCTCTACGGGGTGTTCCTGGCCGACGGTGACGGCCCCGGACGCCGGGTCGGGGAACTCGACGAGGAAATGGTCCACGAGACCCGGGTGGGTGAGACCTTCACGCTCGGCGCCTCCTCGTGGACGGTGGTCGGAATCACACGCGACCAGGTGCTGGTCACCCCCGCGCCCGGGCGGCTCGGGAAACTGCCCTTCTGGATCGGTGAGGATCTGTCCCGCCCCGCGGAACTGGGTCATCGCATCGGGGAGTTGCTGCGCCGGGTCACCGAGGACCCCGACGGCCTCGATCTCCCCTGGATCGACGAGAACACCCTGAGGGAGCTGGTGGCCCTCGTCGCGGAGCAGCGCGAGGCCACCGGGATGATACCGGACGAGCGAACCGTCGTGGTGGAAAGGTTCCGCGACGAGCTGGGTGACTGGCGGATCGTGGTGCACAGCCCACTGGGACGAGCGGTACTGGCACCCTGGAGCGTGGCGGTGGCCGCCCTCGTGGAGCAGCGTTCCGGGGTCGATTCCCAGCCCGTGGCCACTGACGACGGTTTCATCCTGCGGCTTCCCGACGGGGAACTGCCCGCCCTGGTCGTGGACCTGGTGCGGATCGCCCCGGAGAAGGTGGAGCGTCTCGTCGCGGACCAGGTGGGCGGCACCTCGCTGTTCGCGGCCCGGTTCCGGGAGTGCGCATCCCGCGCCCTGCTGCTGCCTCGCCGCCACGGCCGCCGGATGCCGCTGTGGCAGCAGCGTCACCGGGCCGCCCAGCTGCTCCAGGTGGCACGCCAGCACCCGAACTTCCCCATCACCCTGGAGGCGGTGCGGGAATGCCTGAACGACCGGTGGGACCTGCCCGGGCTGACCGGGTTGCTCTCGCGGATCCGTTCGGGGACGGTGCGGCTAGTCGAGGTGGTCACGCCCTCCCCCAGCCCGTTCGCGGCCAGCATGCTCTACGGCTACGCGGGCAGATTCATGTACGAGGGGGACCTGCCGATCGCGGAGAAGCGGGCCCAGTCGCTGGCCCTCGACCCGGCCCTGCTGGCCTCGGTGCTCGGAACACTGGACCTGCGGGAGCTGCTGGACCCCGTCGTCGTCGAGCGTTTCCGGGCGGAGCTGCAGCACACCGCCGACGGTTACCGGGCCCGGAATGCCGCAGAACTGGTGGATCTGCCCCGCCGCCTGGGGCCCCTGTCCCCCACGGAACTGGAACTTCGAAGCGAGCTTCCCCTGCCCGATCCGCCGCCGTCCGGCCTGGTGCCCGTGGTCATCGCCGGTGAGGAACGCCTGGCCGCCGAACCGGATCTCGCGTTGCTGCACGACGCCCTGGGGGTGGCGGTGCCCGGCGAGGTGAGCGCCGAACCCGGCGGCCGCGATCCCCTGACCCAGCTCACCGCCCGTTTCGCCCGCACCCACACGCCCTTCACGGCCGCGGCCCTCGCGGTTTCGTTAGGGCTTGGCCGGGCCGTGGCCGGCCACCTCCTGGAGTCGGAGGCCGATGCGGGCCGCCTGGTCAGGGGCAGGTTCACCGAGGACGTGGCCGAGACCGAGTACTGCGATCCGGGGGTCCTGGACCGGCTGCGGGGACGCTGCCTGGCCGCTGCCCGGGCCGCCGTGGAGCCGGTGCCCGCCGAGGCCTACGCCCGTTTCCTGCTGGATCGGCACGGTATCACGGAGCCGCGCCCCTCCTCCCCCGACGAGGTGCTCCTGGCCCTGCAGCAGCTGGCAGGGGTGGTGCTACCGGCCAGCGTGTGGGAATCGCACGTGCTCCCGGCACGGATCTCCGGATACCAGCCCTCCCACCTGGACCAGCTGCTGGCGGAGGGTGAGGCGCTGATCCGGCTCCGCGGCTCCGGACCGGATCCGTCGCTGACCCTGGTGGCGGCCGACGACCTGGATCTGGTGCCGCCGCCCTCCGAGGCAGCGGACGAGGAGGTTTCCGCCTTCGCGGCCGGGCTCGGTGACGGCCTGGTGGCGCCCGGGAACGCGGAACTCCTGTGGCGGGCCGCCGCGGCGGGGCTGGTGGCACCCGCCTCGATGGCCCCGATCCGCGCGTTGCTGACCGGGACCTCGCCCCGCCGCGCCCCGCGCAGCAGCTCCCGTTTCAGGGCCAGGCGCCCTCGCCCCGCGCGTCCCGTCAGTCCCGTTTCCCGGGCTTTGCCCGGCCGCTGGTACGCCGTCACCGACGGTTCCGCGACACCCACCGAGGTGCGGCTGGCACGGGCAACCGGTTGGTTGGAGCGGTACGGCGTCGTGGCCCGGGGGATCGTGGAGGGAACACCCGGGGGTTTCGCGGCCGCCTACGGGCTGCTGCGGGAGCTCGAGGACAGCGGCCTGTTGCGGCGCGGGGTGTTGGTGGCGGGGCTGGGCGCGGCCCAGTTCGCCGCCCCTGGGACCATCGATGCGCTGCGGTCCTTCCGCGAACCCGACGCCTCCGCGGTGAGGGTGCTGGCAGCGGTCGATCCCGCGAATCCCTTCGGCCGGGTGCTGCCCTGGCCGGCCCACGACACCGCCCGGCCCTCACGCCTGGCCGGGGCAGTGGTGGTGATCGCCGACGGGAGCTGCCTGGCCCACCTGGGGCGCGGCGGGCGATCGCTGACCCTGTTCCCCTCCGGTTCCCCTGCCGCCGCGGCCGCCCGGGTGATCCGCGCCCTGGGCGAGGCGGTGGCCCAGGGCCGGATGGCGCGGTTTCGCATCGAGGAGATCGACGGCGCCCGGGCCACGGCGCATCCCCTTGCGTCCGAGCTCAGGAAGGCCGGGGCCGGGCTCCATCCGCAGGGGCTCGTGGTGGAGGGCACCCCAACACCACGCCGATAGATCAAATCATGCACATCTAGGTTTTTTGATATATAGTCCCTATCACCCTGATTGACCGACGAAAGGTGACCGCCATGTCCTTGATCAACACCCCGATCAAACCCTTCGCCACGACCGCCTACCGCTCCGGTGCCTTCGTGGATGTCTCCAGCGATGACTTCCAGGGCAAGTGGAACATCGTCTTCTTCTACCCCGCCGACTTCACCTTCGTGTGCCCGACCGAACTGGCCGACCTCCAGGGCATCTACGCCGAGCTCCAGTCCCTGGGCGTCGAGGTCTACTCGGTGAGCCGCGACTCCCACTTCGTCCACAAGGCGTGGCACGAGACCTCCCCCGAGATCGGCACCCTTGAGTTCGCGATGCTCGGTGACGTCAACGGCGTGATCACCAACAACTTCGACAACGCCCGCCCCGACTCCGGCCTGGCCGACCGCTCCACCTACCTCATCGACCCCGACGGCATCATCCAGTACATCGAGACCACCCCCGAGGGCGTGGGCCGCAACGCCACCGAGCTGCTCCGCAAGGTCAAGGCCGCCCAGTACGTCCGCAACCACCCCGGCGAGGTCTGCCCCGCCAAGTGGGAGGAGGGCGAGGAAACCCTCACCCCGTCCTTCGACCTGGTCGGCAAGATCTGAAACAGCAGTAAGGAGAAACCACACAGTGCTGGACGCCAACGCCACCGCACAGCTCAAGAAGTACCTGGAGCTCGTCTCGCTCCCGCTCGAACTCGCCGCCTCGCTCGACGACTCCCCCGCCTCCGCCAAGATGCGTGAACTCCTCGGCGAGATCGCGGCCCTCAGCCCCCTCGTGAGCGTCGTCGAGGAATCCAACCCCCGCACCCCCTCCTTCGCGATCCGGCGCGCCGGCACCGAGATCGAGGTCCGGTTCGCGGGACTGCCCATGGGACACGAGTTCTCCTCACTGGTGCTCGCCCTGGTCCAGGTCGGCGGCCACGCCCCTCGCCTGGACGAGGAGACCGCCGAGGCGGTGCGCCGGCTCGAAGGGGGAGAATTCGTCACCTACATGTCCCTGACGTGCCAGAACTGCCCGACCGTGGTTCAGGCCCTCAACACCATGAGCGTCCTCAACCCGAGGATCCGTCACGTGGCGGTCGAGGGCGGCGCCTTCAAGGACGAGGTGGAGGCGCTCGGCATCAAGGCGGTTCCCGCTATCTACAAGGACGGGCAGCTGTTCGGCCAGGGTCGCATGGATGTCGCGGACTTCGTCGCCCGCCTCGATTCCGGGGCCGGCGCGCGCATCGCCGAGGCCCTTGACGCGAAGGACCCGTTCGAGGTCCTGGTCGTCGGGGGCGGCCCCGCGGGGGCGACGGCAGCCATCTACTCCGCCCGCAAGGCGCTGCGCACCGGCCTGGTCGCCGCGCGATTCGGCGGGCAGGTCCTCGACACCATGGCCATCGAGAACTTCATCTCGGTGCCCCACACCGAGGGTCCGCGGCTCGGGGCCGCCCTGGAGGAGCACGTCCGCTCCCACGACGTGGACATCACCACGGGGGTGAAGGCCTCGGCGCTGCACCCGGCGGGCGAGGACGGATTGATCGCAGTCGACATCGAGGGCGGCGGAACGCTGCGTGCCCGCAGCGTCGTCCTGGCGACGGGCGCCCACTACCGGACCATGGGCGTCCCCGGCGAAGAGGAGTACCGGAACAAGGGTGTGACCTTCTGCCCGCACTGCGACGGCCCCCTGTTCAAGGACAGGCCGGTTGCGGTGATCGGTGGCGGCAACTCGGGCATCGAGGCCGCCATCGACCTGGCGCAGGTCGCCTCGCACGTGACGGTGGTGGAGTTCCTCGATGTCCTCAAGGCCGATGCCGTGCTGGTGAACACGCTGCGCTCCCTGCCCAACGTCGACGTCCTGACCTCGACGCGGGTGGTGGAGGTCGTCGGTGACGGCTCCCAGGTGATCGGCCTGGATGTCGAGGACCGCACCTCCGGGCAGGTGCGGCGCCTGGATCTGGAGGGGGTCTTCGTCCAGATCGGGCTCCTGCCCGACACCGGCTGGCTGGACGGCGTGATCGAACGCAACCGTGCGGGCGAGATCGTCGTCGATCAGCGCGGCGCCACCTCCCTGCCCGGGGTATTCGCCGCCGGTGACTGCGCCAACACCCCCTACAAGCAGATCGTCATCTCGCTGGGTTCCGGGGCCACTGCGGCACTGTCCGCTTTCGACCACCTGATCCGTTCGCGGGAGGAGGCGGACACCCCCGCCGCTGCTACCCTCCGGGCATGAACCTGAGGGATCTGGAATACCTCGTGGCGGTGGCCGACCAGCGGAGTTTCCGCTCGGCGGCCGCCGCCTGTGGGGTCTCGCAGCCGACCCTGTCAGTCCAGCTCCGCAAACTCGATGAGGAACTCGGAGTCGTCCTGATCGACCGTGCCGCGTCCCGCCCGGTGCTGACCCCGATCGGTCAGCGGGTGGTGGGACGGGCGCGGGCGGTACTGGCCGAGGCCGAGGCGATACGGGTGATCGCTCGGGACGCGACGGGCGCCACCACCCAGCTGCGGCTGGGGGTCTTCCCCACCCTCGGTCCGTACCTACTGCCTCACGTCCTGCCCCACGCCGGGAAGCGGTTCCCGAATCTTCAGTTGCTGCTGACCGAGGAGAAGACCCAACAGCTGGTGACGATGCTGCGCTCGGGAGGGCTGGACGCTGCGCTGATCGCCATACCCGCCGATGACCCCCACCTGGAGGTGCGTCCCCTCTTCCGTGAAGAGTTCGTCCTGGCAACCCCCGCCGGACATCCACTGATGGATGGGACTGGCGGGAGTCTCCGGGAAAGCCCTCCCATCCCGCCGGCCCGCGTGGCCGAGCACGAACTGCTGGTCCTGGGCGAGGGACACTGCCTGGGCGGCCAGGTGCAGCGGTGGGCCTCCGAACACCGGGTTCGGCTGCGGAAGGACTACCGCGCCACGAGCCTCGAGACCATGCGCCACATGATTGCTTCCGGCAGCGGCCTCAGCCTGCTGCCGGCCATGACGGTCCTACCCCCCGTCCCGCCGGCCCCCGGCCTGGCGTTGCGCCGGATCGCCCCTCCCGCGCCCAGCCGGGACATCGCGCTGGTGTGGCCCCGCACATCACCCCGCGCGGCCACCCTCGAGGCGCTGGCGCCCGCCCTGATCCCCTCCGTCGCCCTGGTCCAGGAGCTGTGAGCGGGCCGGCCCGTCGAGCCACCGGGCGTGGTCCCGGCGCGGGACAACCCGCAAGGGCGGTATCAATCGATCAGCCGCTTCGTCAGGTCCTTTCGCACCTCCTCGGGCAGCGCTACGGGCTTCCCCTCCCCGTCCGCGGCGACCAGGATGGTGCGACCACGGGCGAAGGTGGTGCCGTCGTCGGGGTTGAAGATCTCGGCCGCGAGAGTCACGGAGGTGTGGCCGAGCGCCGCGGGAGCGGTGCGCACCGCGTAGGGGTCCATCCGGTGGGTGATCTGGTTGATGTAGTCGACGTCCTGGCGGGCGATCAGCCAGTTCAGCGGGGCCTTCCGGGTTCCGGAACGCACCATGGCGGGGCTCCACGAGGTGGTTGCGGCTATCCGCGCCTGCATCAGGTAGTCGAGGACCTTGACGTTGTTGACGTGCCCGTAGGAATCCAGATCCGACCAGCGCACCGGGCAGGGCGTCACCGACCCGTTCCGACCGAGATCCGGGACGTCGATGTGGCGCATGGGCTCCACCTCCGCCCGGTGCTCGGCCAGCCATTCCCTGTCGGTAAGGGCGAGGCGGGTCGGTTGTTGGGTCTCGAAGTCGAACGGGCACAGCACCGTTCGGGCCCGGGCCACCGGCGTCGCGTCCTGGAAGAGTGCGTAGGCCACGTCGAACCGAGCACCGCCCAGCCGGGTAATCGCCACCTCCGCGCCGATCCCGGCGTCCGAGTAGGTGATCGGCGCCAGGTAGCTGATCCGGTGACCGACCACCACGACCCCGGAGTCCAGCAGCCCGGAGCACGGCCCCGCCCTGAAGAACGCGGTCCGCGCCTCCTGGAGGTAGTCGGCGATGACGGCGTTGTTGACGTGCCCTTGGGCATCAAGATCGGACCAGCGCAGCGCGATCGTGGTGCGGAACACGTCACTCCTCCGCGTCGTAGAGGGAGTCGACGATGTCGCCGTAGCGTTTCGTCACCGCCGCGCGGCGGATCTTCATGTTGGGGGTGACCCCGTCGTTGTCGACCGTGAGTTCGTGATCGAGGATCGCGAAACGCTTCACGGTCTCCCAGCGTTCGAGACGCGCATTGGCCTTCGCCATTTGTTTCTCGATCGAGGCACGGATCTCGGGGCGCTGGCTGAGTTCGGCGTAGCTCAGGTGCCCGAGCTGGCGTTTCTCCGCCCAGGTCCGGAGCAGTGCCGGGTCGAGCACCAGCAGCGCGGAGCAGTACTTGCGTCCGTCCCCCACCGCGATGGCCTGCGAGATGTAGGGAATGTTCGCGGTGATCGCACCCTCGACCTTCTGCGGGGCGACGTATTTGCCGCCCGAGGTCTTGAACAGGTCTTTCTTGCGGTCGGTGATGGTCAGGTTGCCCTCGGCGTCGAACTCACCCAGGTCACCGGTGTGGTACCAGCCGTCGCTGAACACCTCCGCCGTGATGTCGGGCAGGTTGTGATATCCGGGGGTGATGATGGGTCCGCGCAGCAGCACCTCCCCGTCCTCGGCGAGTTTCGTCTCGATCCCGGGCATCACCTTGCCCACCGATCCGAAACGCGGCTCGGCGGGAACGTTCAGGAAGGCGATGGCGGAGGTTTCCGTGGAACCGTAACCCTCGACGATCAGCAGGCCCGCCGAGTAGAACCACTCCTGCACCTGGGCGGAGAGCTTCGCCGAACCGGAGATCATGAATTTCATCCGCCCCCCGAGCTTCGCCTTGAGCTTGGAGAACACCAAAGCGTCGGCCACCCGGTACTTCAACGCCAGGGAACCGGGCATCGGAAGCCCGGAGAGCCGGTAGCCGCGGGAGTCGCGCCCCACGGCGAAGGCCCAGCGGGAGATCCGGTCCTTCAGACCCGTGTTGGCGGTCATGACGGCGGCCCGCACCTTCTCGAAGATGCGGGGGGCGCCGCACATGAACGTCGGTTTGACCTCACCCAGGCCGTCGACGATCCGGTCGATCCGCCCGTCCACGGCGGAGGCGAACCCGTAGGCGATCTGGCAGGCGATCAGCGCCTTCCCGAAAACGTGACTGAGCGGCAGCCACAGGTATTGCAGGTCGGAGTCGTCGATGATCTTCCAGTACTTGGTTCCCGAACCCTCGTAGATCCAGGAGGCGTGGTTGAGCCGCACCCCCTTCGGCTGCCCCGTCGTGCCGGAGGTGTAGATGAGAGTGGAGAGGGTGTCGTGGTCGGTGGATGCGATGGCCTCGTCGACGATCCCGGGATTCTGTTTCAACTGTTCCGCGCCGAGAAGCTGCAGCTGCGTGTAGGAGATGACCCGGTCGTTCAACTCCACGTGGGCGGCATCGATGACGACGATGGTGTGAACGGCGGCCCTCAGGGTGGGGCTGGCCTCCACCTTCGCGAGCTGGGTCGCGTCCTCTACCACCACGATGCAGGTTCCCGAGTCATCCAGGATGAACTCCACGTCCCCCGCCGCCGTGTTCGGGTAGACCGTCGTGGTGGCGCCCGCCGCGCAGGCCACGGCCAGATCGAGCAGGATCCACTCGAGCCTGGTGGTGGAGATTATCCCCACCCGCTGTTCGCGGGACAGTCCCCGGGCCAGTAGCCCGGCCGCGAGCTGGTCCACCAGCAGCCGCGATTCCGCCCACGTGTACCGGGTCCACTGGTTCGGGCCCTCCGGCGCCCGGTCAGGGTCGAGGAAGGCCAGGCCGTCGGGGGTCTCGGCCACTCGACGCCGGAACATATCGCCGACCGAGTTGGCGAAGCTGAGCAGTTCTTCCTGAAGACTCATCAACACTCCTAAGAGACATGGCGTTGCGAGCCTAACTGAATCGTGGAGCTCTTTACACAACTGGCCCCGGAAGAACCACCCCCATGGTTAGGATTGCGAACTGTGACCAAGGTTGAATGGCTGGACGACGATCAGCAGCGGATCTGGCGCGCTTGGCTGCGCGCCACTCATCGCATACAGAGTTATCTTGACACGGACCTCCGGTTGGCCGGTTTGGACCTGGCGGAATACGAGATACTGGTTACGCTCTCGGAGGCCCCAGGCCAACAGTTACGGATGAGCGAGCTCGCCCACGCGGTCAGCCAGTCCCGTTCCCGCTTGACACACACCGTTAAACGCCTTGAGGCCAGGGGACATGCGGAACGCACCAACTGCGCCGACGACGGGCGGGGGGTACTGGCCTCGTTGACGACGGAGGGCATGAGTTTCCTAACGCAAGTCGCCCCCGGACACGTGGCGGCGGTACGCCGGATCCTGATAGACGCCATTGAGCCCGGGGACCTGAAGGCCTTGGGCCGCGCCTGCGACGCCATCCTGGCGGTACCGGACTACGATGAGCATCCGTGAACCCAGTCGAGCTGCTTCGTGACCGACTCGGCGACCTGACACACCTGCTGGACGATTCAGCCCTCACCCGCGGCATCTACTCCTCCGACGCATCCCTCTACCGGGTACCCCCCTTGGTGGTTGCCCGCCCCGAGAACCGCGACCAACTGATCGCGCTCGTGCGGGCGGCCCTGGAGTGCCGTCTTCCCGTCACCGTGCGCGGTGCGGGCACCTCGTGCGCGGGCAACGCGGTCGGAGCGGGCCTCGTGATAGACGTCGCCAAGCACCTGAACCGCATCCACGTCGTCGACGAACGAACCCGCACCGCCGTGATCGACCCGGGGGTGGTGCAGGAAACCCTCCAGCGGGCGGCCGCTCCCCATGGTCTGAGGCTCGGCCCGGACCCGTCCACCTCGTCGCGCTGCACCGTCGGCGGGATGATCGGGAACAACGCCTGCGGGCCGCGGGCCCTCGGCTACGGTCGCATGTCCGACAACGTGGTGGAACTGGAGATCATCGACGGCCACGGCCAGCTGCGGGTTCTGGGCCGCGATGACTTCCCCGAGCTGCGTTCGCTGGTGATGGCCCACCTGGGTGTGATCCGAACCGAGTTCGGTCGTTTCTCCCGGCAGGTCTCCGGGTATTCGATGGAGCACCTGCTACCGGAGAAGAAATTCGACGTGGCGAAGTTCTTCGCGGGCACCGAGGGAACCCTGGGGATCATCACCCGGGCCACGGTGCGTCTGACGCCCGACCCCTCGCATCGCCTCATGGTGGCGCTCGGCTACCCGTCGATGGATCGTGCCGGGGACGACATCTCCCGGCTGCTGAAGTTCCGCCCCACCGCCTGCGAGGGGCTGGACCGGCGCATCGTTGACGTGGTGATCCGCAAACGGGGTGCCGATTCCGTCGGCCGGCTGCCCGCGGGCGAGGGCTGGATGTTCGTCGAACTGGCCGGGGAGGATCCTGCGGAGGTCCGCGACCGCGCCGAGGCGCTCCTCGCCGAGGCCGACACCCGGGCCGGGTGGATCGTCGAGGATCAGGAGCAGGCCGCATCGCTGTGGAAACTGCGGGCCGACGGGGCAGGGCTGGCCGGGGTGTCGCTGGACAAACCCGCCTACGGGAGCTGGGAGGACGCGGCCGTGCCCCCGGAGCACCTGGGCGATTACCTGCGCGACTTCGAGGCCCTCCTGGCCCGGCACGGCCTGCACTCGCTGCCCTACGGACACTTCGGCGACGGCTGTGTCCACGCACGCATCGACTTCCCCTTCGAGGCTCCCGACGGCCGGGCCCGGTATCGCGCCTTCATGCTGGAGGCCGCCGAGATGGTGGCCTCCCACGGCGGTTCGATGTCCGGCGAGCACGGCGACGGGCGCGCCCGTTCGGAGCTGCTGCCACGGATGTACTCCCCCGAGGCACTGAAGCTGTTCGGCGCGGTCAAGCACCTGTTCGACCCCGAGAACCTGCTCAATCCGGGTGTGCTGGTCGATCCCGAACCCACCGACTCCAATCTCCGGATGGTGGCGGCAACCGTTTCCCCCCTGAACCTGGAGGATCCCGAGTTCGTGGCCCGGGTGCACCAGTGCTCAGGGGTCGGCAAGTGCCTGTCCGACACCACAGCCTCCGGCGGGGTGATGTGCCCGAGCTATCAGGCCACCCGCGACGAGAAGGATTCCACGCGGGGCCGGGCCAGGGCGTTGCAGGAGATGGTCAACGGTTCCCTCATCACGGGGGGCTGGCGTTCGCGTGAGGTGGCCGAGGCCCTCGACCTGTGCCTGTCCTGCAAGGGCTGCTCCCGCGACTGCCCCACGGGAATCGACATGGCCGCCTACAAGTCGCGCGTCACCCATGAGCGTCTCAAGGGACGGTTGCGGCCCCGGAACCACTACTCCTTGGGTTGGCTGCCGCGCTGGGGACGTCTCATCACGAAACTCCCCGGCATCGGGCCGCTCATCAACGTCGTCGGGGCCGCCCCCGGGTTGGGGAGCCTGATGAAGTGGGCCGCCGGGGTCGACGGGCGGCGGCAGATCCCGCGTTTCGCGTCGCGTTCCGCCCGCCGCCGCACCACACTGCCGGAGGGTGGGGGCAAGGGCCCCGTCCTGATCTGGGTGGATTCGTTCAGCGACTGCTTCGAGTCGAACTCCTTCGCCGCGGTGGTGCAGGTCCTGGCCCGTCTCGGCTACGCACCCCGGGCGCTGAATGAAAAGGCCTGCTGCGGCCTGACCTGGATCTCAACGGGCCAGCTCGACGGCGCCCGCCGCCAGCTCAGGCACGCCGCCGCCGTGCTGGCGCCGTTCGTCGAACAGGGCATTCCGATCGTCGGTGTGGAGCCGAGCTGCACCAGCGTGTGGCGCTCCGACGCGCCCGAACTGCTGCCCGGGGACACCAACGTGAAGGCGTTGAAAGGGAAGGTCCTGACCCTGGCGGAGTTCCTGGCCAAGGATCCCGACTTCCTGCCCCCGGACCTGTCCGGGCACACCATCGTCGCCCAGCCCCACTGCCACCACGCCTCCGTGATCGGATGGCAGACTGACCGTGCCCTGTTGAAGGCGACGGGAGCGGAACTGGTGCAGGTGGGTGGCTGCTGCGGGCTGGCCGGGAACTTCGGCGTCGAGATCGGCCACCACGAGGTGAGCGTGAAGGTCTTCGAACACGACCTCGGGCCCGCGGTGACGGCCAACCCGGAGGCCATAGTCCTGGCCGACGGTTTCAGTTGCCAGACCCAACTGAAGGGTCTGGCAGGCCGCGACTCGATGAGCCTGGCCGAGCTGTTGGCGACCCACCCGGCCCGCTCCGCCTGACCTGCAGAACCACAACGATTCAGGTGCAGAACCACAACGAGTCGGGTGCAGAACCACAATGTCGCGCGTAATATCGTTCCCATGCGCATCCGGGACCGCCACCCCGGAGGTTTCCTACTGACCGGTTCCACTGACCTGCGTCGCCCGGAGAGAACTCCGGTTTACTCAGCGGACGGGCGCGTCTGGGGATTGGAGGTCAAGGCCACCCAGACACCGAGATCGGAACACTTCACGCACCTGAAGAAACTCAGGGACCGGATCGGCGACCGTTTCCGCGGGGGCATCGTCTTGAACATGCATCCCAGGACCGTGAGGATGGGGCCCGGTTTCTGGAGCGTGCCCGTTTCCGCTCTCTGGGATCACTGAGCACTCCGGTGCCCCAGCCGGCCCCGGGTCACGGCGACGGCGATCACCGCCAGAACGGCCAGCCCCAGCACCGCCGGCCACAGGCTCGTCACCTTCTGGCCAGTCGCCTTCTCCCACACGCTCAACGCCCAGTTGATCGCATTGTGGGCGAGGATCGCGAGGAGAACGGATCCGCGCGCCGTGTTGGTGATCCAGGACAGGACGATCGACGCCGCAACCGTGAACGCGAGGAAGGCAAACAGGTCACCCACGTCCCGGTGCGGGGTCGTCTCCCATTCCGCGATCAGGAACAGGGGCAGGTGCCAGCCTCCCCAGACGATCCCGAGGATCACGGCGGCCGGAAGCGGTGAGGTGCGTTCCTGCAGTCTGGGCAGCGCGAATCCCCGCCACCCCACCTCCTCCTGAAGCGGCCCGCCGATCAGGTACGCCACCCCCATCACCAGAGGGGCGATGACCAGGGCAGGGCCTGCGAGTTCGGGCCCACCCGCCGTTTCGCCCGGCAGAATTGCCAGGACCGCAATCACGGCCGCTGGGATCGCCACCAGGGCCAGCAGATAGGCCACCAGCGGCACCCGCCAACGCAGCAGGGAGGCCGTCCAGTTCTTCAGCGACCCGGTCGTCAACCGGGTCATCACCAAGGACGCCAGGAAAGGCCCGGCGAACAGGGCGAGTTGATTCAACACGACGCTCGTCGCCACGGGGAGCTCGTAGGGCAACAGCCCCAGGTTTTTCCGCCCCAACAGGGCGGGCAGCCACAGGATCCAGGAACCCGCGTAGGCCAGGGCGATGT